>DASYLJ010000126.1:0-40178 GCA_036009625.1 Binatia bacterium | reverse complement strand
GTGTGAAACCGCCGGGGGGCGCCCTTTCGGGCGCCCCGCGTCCGCGTCGCGGACATCCTCCCACTCCGGGGAGGCCGACCACGTCACCACCCGAACCCCGTCGCCTCCCGCCCCGCACCCTCGACGACGCGCAAACACGGCTCAGGAGCAGCCGCTCGTCGCTCCGCAGTTGAAACACTTGTAGCAGGCACCGTTGCGCACCATGAGCGATCCACAGTCGGGGCAGCTCGGCGCATCGGCCTGGTTGCTGAAGGTGATGGGCGCCTGGGTCGAGATCGTCCCCGGCGTGAAACCGATCGGATGCGTCGCCGGCTCGCCGACACTGCCGAGCGCCCGCGGCCCGCTGCCAGCGATGGCCACCGTACCGCTTCGCGCCGGCTCTTCCCGTTCGACCAGCCCGACCGCCGCGCGCTGCTCGCCCGATAGGAACCGCGATCCGAGGAACCGGAACAGATAGTCGATGAGCGACTTCGCCATCGGCACGTCGGGATTCTTCGTGAAGCCCGACGGCTCGAAGCGCACGTGGCTGAACTTCGACACCAGCACCTCGAGCGGCACCCCGAACTGCAGCGCCATCGAGGTGAGGACACCGACGGTATCCATCAGGCCGGAGATGGTGCTGCCCTCCTTGGCCATCTTGATGAAGATCTCGCCGGGCGTGTGATCCTCGTAGAAGCCGACGTGGATGTAGCCTTCGTGTCCCGCGATATCGAACTTGTGGCAGAGGGCATCGCGGTCGGCGGGCAGGCGGCGTCGCACCGGCTTCGCCGGTGTCGGCTCGACGGTGGCGACGTCGCGCGTCGGCTTGGCGGTGTTGAGTGGCTGCGTCTTCTTGCAGCCGTCGCGGTAGATCGCCACCGCCTTGAGGCCGAGCTGCCACGACTCGATGTACGCCTGCTCGATCTCCTCGACAGTGGCGTTCTCGGGCATGTTGATCGTCTTCGAGATGGCTCCCGAGATGAACGGCTGTACCGCGGCCATCATGCGGACGTGGCCGAGCGGCGCGATGCTGCGCACGCCGCGCGCCGGCTTGAACGCACAGTCGAACACCGGGAGATCTTCCGACCGTAGATCCGGCGCGCCCTCGATGGTCTCCTGCTCGTCGATGTACTCGACGATGTTCTGCACCTCGCGCGAATCATAGCCGAGGCGACGCAGCGCCCGCGGCACGGTGTTGTTGACGATCTTCAGGATGCCGCCACCAACGAGCTTCTTGTACTTCACGAGCGCGATGTCGGGCTCGACGCCCGTGGTGTCGCAATCCATCATGAAGGCGATGGTTCCCGTGGGCGCCAGCACCGTCACCTGCGAGTTGCGTACACCGGCATCGCGACCGATGGCGAGTGCGGAGTCCCAGGCGTCGCGGGCCGCCGCCAGCAGATCGAGCGGGACGAGCGTGGGATTGAGCTTGTGGGCGTGACCGCGGTGCTTGTCGATGACGCGCAGCTGCGGTTCGCGATTGACGGCGTACCCTTCGTAGGCACCGAGCGCACCGGCGACGCGGGCCGACTGCAGGTAGGCCTCACCGCACATGAGCGACGTGACCGCGGCGGCATATTCTCGGCCACCATCGGAATCGTACGGCAGACCGAGCGACATCAGGAGCGCACCCAGGTTGGCGTACCCGAGACCGAGCTCGCGGAATGCATGCGCGTTGTCCGTGATCTGGGGCGTGGGGTAGCTCGACTTGTCGACGATGATGTCCTGCGCCGTGATGGTGATGTCGACCGCATGCCGGAAGCCCGCGACGTCGAAGGCGCCCGCTTCGTCGATGAACCGCATGAGGTTCAGGCTGGCGAGGTTACAGGCGCTGTCGTCGAGGTGCATGTACTCGGAGCACGGGTTGGACGCGTTGATGCGCCCCGTATTCGGACAGGTGTGCCACGCGTTGATCGTGGTGTCGTACTGCATGCCCGGGTCGCCGCACTGGTGCGTCGCCTCGGCGATGCCCCGCAGGATGTCGCGCGCCGGCATCGTCTCGGCGACCTCGCCGGTGGTGACGAACCGCGTCGACCACGGCCGCCCCTCGATCGCCGCCCGCATGAAGTCGTCGGTGACGCGCACGGAGTTGTTCGCGTTCTGGAAGAAGATGGAACCGTAGGCGGGGCCGTCGAGGGAGCCATCGTAGCCAGCGGCGATGAGCGCCCACGCCTTGCGCTCCTCCTCGACCTTGCACTTGACGAAATCGTTGATGTCGGGGTGGTCGACGTTCAGCACCACCATCTTGGCGGCGCGGCGCGTCTTGCCGCCCGACTTGATCACCCCGGCCGAGGCGTCGGCGGCGCGCATGAACGACACCGGACCCGAGGCCGTCCCGCCACCACCGAGGCGCTCGCGTGACGAGCGCAGCTTCGACAGGTTCACACCCGAGCCGGAGCCACCCTTGAAGATGATGCCTTCCCGCCGGTACCAGTCGAGGATCGACTCCATCGTGTCGTCGACGGACAGGATGAAGCAGGCGGAGCACTGCGGCTTGGCCTCGACGCCGACGTTGAACCAGACTGGGCTGTTGAACGCGACCTTCTGCTGGAGCAGCAGGTGCGTCAGCTCGTCCTCGAACGTGCGCCGATCGTCGGGCGTCGCGAAGTAGCCCTGCTCGTCGCCCCACGTGCCGATCGTCGTGACGACGCGGCCGATGAGCTGGCGGACGCTGCGCTCGCGCTGTGGCGTGCCGAGCGGGCCGCGGAAGTACTTCGAGACGACGACGTTGGTCGCGAGCTGCGACCAACCACGCGGCACCTCGACGTCGCGCTGCTCGAAGACGGTCTCGCCGCCCTCGCCCTGGATCATCGCGGAGCGCTGATCCCACTCCACCTCGTCGTAGGGATTGACCCCGAGCGGAACGAAGCGACGCGGAATGTGCATCCCCGTTCGACGTCCCATGCTCTGCGTCGTCATGCCGTATCCTGGTGCGGGCTCTGCCCACTGCTCGCCCGGTAGACCGGGCTGCTGCGGCCGTTCCATGGCCATATTCACCACCCTCCCCGTTTCCTACATGTTGCGCCTTGGCGCGACAGAGGAGGGGGTTGTAGCACCATATCTTGTGCTGTCAACAAGTTCGTCACGGTCCCGTCTCGGCATTGCAATGAAGCCCATTTTTCGCCACAGATCGCGCGTGCCTCGCGATCCCATGCGGCTCGGGGAAGCGCTCCGCGCCGCCCTGGCCAGACTTCCCGCCGGCACCGAGCTCGTCAACTACCCCATCTGGAGCGAGTGGAACGAGACCGTCGGGCCGACCATCGCCCGCCACGCGCGCCCCCGGCGCCTGCGGCGTGGCGTGCTGCTCGTCGAGGTCGACGGGCCCGAGTGGATGCACGAGCTGCATTTCTTGAAGCGCGATCTGCGCGAGCGTCTCAACACGCGGCTCGGACGCGCGGTGATCCGCGACATCTTCCTGGTGCTGGTCACCGGCTGACGACCAACTTTCGGCCTGCGACGTGCGGTGCTATGTCCCGTCATCGATCGCATGCCATCGCTGCTCCTCGAAAGGCTCGCGAGCACGCTCGCCGCTCGCACGCGCATCACGCTGGCGCCCCCGAACCGTCGGGTCGCCGCCGTGCTCGTGCCGTTGCTCGAGGTCGACGGTGCGCTCCACGTACTCTACACGCGTCGCGCGACGACGTTGTCGCATCACCAGGGCCAGGTGGCGTTCCCCGGCGGAACACGCGACCCCGGCGACCGCGACCTCGCCGTCACCGCGCTGCGCGAGAGCCACGAAGAGATCGGCCTCGCCCCCGACGACGTCCACCTCCTCGGGACGCTGGACGACATCGAGACCATGAGCTCGCGCTTCGTCATCACCCCGTTCGTGGGACTGGCGCCCTACCCCTATGACTGGCGGCCGGCGCCCGACGAGGTCGAGGCCATCTTCACCGTGCCGATCGCCACGCTCGCCGCGCCCGACGCCGAGCGCTCCGAGCTCTGGGAGCTCGAGGGGCGCTCCGTGCCCATCCGTCTCTTTCCGGTGGGCGACCAGACGATCTGGGGTGCCACCCACCGCATCACCCGCAACCTCCTCGAGGTCATCGCCACACTCAGCTGATGCGCGCGCTTCTCGTCACGTTGGTCCTCGTCGTGCTCGTCGTGGTGCTCGTCACCCGCGCCGAGCCGCTCGGCCCGTCGGTCACGCTCGACGGGCCTCTCGACGTCATCGGCCGTGGCACCCCGCTGCGCGTCCTCGCCCACGATCGCGGCAGCGGCCTCGCCCGCGTCGAGGTTCGCCTCGTTTCTAGCGACGGTGGCGCACCCGTGGTGCTCGCCACCGAGGAGTTCCCGCGCCTCTCGTGGAGCGGCAGCTCTGTCTACGACGCCACGCTGAGCCCCACGCTCGGGCCCGACGCCAAGCTGCCCGAGGGGCCGGCGACGCTCGAGGTCTGGGCCGAGGATCACTCCTGGCTGTCGGCGCTGCGCAGCGGCCCACGGCTCTCGCATCCGGTCACGGTCGACCTGACGCCGCCGACGGTGTCCGTGCTCACGGCGCAGAACGTCGCCCGCCTCGGCGGCAGCGAGACCGTCGTCTTCCGGGTCAGTGACGACGCGGTCGACAGCGGCGTCAAGGTGGGCGACGTCGTGTTTCCGGCCACCAGCGGCTATTTCGCCGATCCGCAGCTGCGCGTCGCACTCTTCGCCATCCCATACGACGCCGGCGACGCCCGGCCCGTCGTCGTCGTCTCCGACCGGGCGGGCAACTGGCGTGAGGCACCGATCGACATCGAGATCCGGCCGCGACGCTTCGCCGACAAGACGCTCCAGCTGAGCGACGACTTCCTCGCGAAGAAGGTTCCCGAGCTGCTGCAGGCGAACGGTCTCGACCAGAGCGGCAGCCTCGTCGACGGCTACCTGCGCATCAACCGCGAGCTGCGCGCCGCCACCGAGGTGAAGGTGCGCGAGATCTGCCGCGACAGCGCACCGACGCCGCAGTGGCAGGGTAGCTTCGTGCGCCTGCCGAACGGCGCCCCGCTCTCCGGCTTCGCCGATCGTCGGTCGTACGAGCACAACGGCACCATCATCGACCACGCGACGCACCTCGGCTTCGATCTCGCGTCGCTGAAGCGCGCCGTCGTCCCCGCCGCCAACGGCGGCCAGGTCGTGTTCGCCGGTCCGCTCGGCATCTACGGCGACACGGTCATCATCGATCACGGCCTCGGGCTCTTCACGCTCTACGGCCACCTGAGCGAGATCGCCGTCACGCAGGGCGCCACGGTGAAGCGCGGCGATCCCATCGGGAAGACCGGCGAGACCGGCCTCGCCGGCGGCGACCACCTGCACTTCAGCACCATGGTGCGCGGCATCCACGTCGATCCCGTCGAGTGGTGGGACGACCACTGGATCCAGGATCACGTGGCACTCCGCCTGGGCTCACAGCCGCGTGCCGCGGCAACACCTGCTGCGGCCGCTGCCGCCGCGGTGCCCGGACCGGCCTCGTGAGCACGCGTCGCGATGCTGCGCTGGCGCTGCTGCAGCGCCTCGGCCTCGATCCGGCCACAGTCGAAGCCGGCAGTCTCACCGACGACGCCCTCCGCGCTCTCCTGGACGGCCCCGACGCCGCGGCCGCAGCCGAGGCACTCGGCGAGATCGGCGGCGCCGCCGTCGCGCAGGCGCTCGTACCGGTCGAGATCACGACGACGGGCGCGCTGCGCAAAGCGCTGCGACGCGCGCTGTTCCGGCTCGAGCAGCGCGGCATCCCCGTCCCGGAGCGCGCGCCCGCGCCGCCCCCCGTCCGTCCGCTCGATCTCGACGTCGAAGGCTTCGTGTCGGCGTTCGACGGCCGCGGCGACCGATTGATCTGGCTCACGCGTTCGCAGCCCGGGGGCGGCACGCTCGTGCTCGACGCCATCGTCCACGAGCCCGACGGGCTGAGCGAGGTGCGACTCGTCGAGATGAGCCGCAGGGACGTGCGTCGCACGCGCGAGCGCCTGCAGGAAGGCACGGGGCTACGGCTGGTTCCGGCCGACTGGCGGGCGCTCGACGCGCTCGTCGTCGAGGCACACCACCGCGCCGGCGCCCCCGACCGTCAGCGCGACTATCTCCGACTGCGCCCCCGCCTCACGAGCGAGCCGCCGCATGCGCCGGCCGAGCTGCGGTCGTCGCGCGTGACGTCACCCGACGACGACGAGCAGGCCGCGTTGCTGGCGAGCGGCACCGAGCTGCTCAGCGAGCCCGAGCTCCGCACGTGGTGGCCCAGTCGCGAGGCTGCCGATCCGATCCTCGACGAGATGCGCACGGTGCGCGACAGCCCGTTGGTGCTCGGGCACGCGCAGACGGAGGAACGGCTGCGCGCGGTCCTGGCGCGCGCCACGGCCACCCTCTTCCCCGCCGCGACCACGATCCGTCGCCTCGAGGGCACCGCCTACGTCCTGGCCGAGACCGGCCGCGTCCCCGCGGCACGACGGGCGCTCGCCGCGGCCGCCGCGCTGCGCGCGCGTCCCGATGCCGCGGACGAGGTGCCACTGCTGGCGGCGTTGGTGCAGCAGAGCATCGGGGCGTTCTTCGCCACCGAGGAGGCGCACCGGCAGGACGAGCGACGCGACTCGCTCGTGCTCACGCCGGGCGAGGCGCTCACAGCTCCAGGGTCATCCCGTCCCGGGCGCACTCCAGGCTGACCTCGCTCTGGCGCTCGAGCACCTCGCTGCCGAGATGCGAGAGCAGCAGACGCTTGCAGCCGAGATCACGCGCCCGCGCCGCCACCTCTGGATACGCGATGTGGATGTCGAGATGCGTCTCGAACGTCGAGCACTCGCAGAGGAACAGATCGACGCCGCGCGTGTGCTGCACGAAGTCGTCCGTCCAGCCCGAGTCGCCCGAGTAGAGGATCGACCGTCCCGCGACGTCGATGCGGTAGGCGAAGGCCACCAGCTCGGGCACGTGCGGCACACGCAGCGGCGTGATGCGCACGCCCTCCACCTCGGTGACGCGACCCGCCTGCAGCTCGCCGTAGTGCACCGGATGCGGTTGCGGCTCCTCGGAGGATTTCTCGTAGAGCGCCGAGAACAGCTTCGTCACGCGCTGTTCGAGACCCGCCGGACCGTGCAGGCCGAGCGGTCGCGTGCGCGGGTTCTCGTAGCGGTACTCCATGAACAGGAACGGGATGCCGCCGAAATGATCGCCATGCAGATGCGTGATGGCGACGAAATCCAGACGGTTGGTATCGAAGCGCATGCGCTTGAGCGACTGCAGGATCGTCGGCCCGCAATCCAGCAGGAACGTCACGCCCGGCGCCTCCACGAGATACGCGCTGTGCAGGCGCCCGCCCGCACCGAAGGCGTCACCAGAGCCGAGGACCGTCACGCGCACCATGCGAGGTGCCCCCTTGCATGCACACCCATGAACGTCGGCGTCATCTCCATACCAGAGTGTTTCGGAAGAACCCGGCGCCGGCGCGAGGGAATCGACGGCATGCCCTTTGCTGTTTACGGCAGAAGGCAGCCAATCTCCAGAGGTGGACCATGCACGTCGGATATGACCCGGAACTGATGAGCCAGGTGTGGAGCCTGGCACAGGTGACCGCCATCGCGGCCGCCGCGGGTTGGACCGCGGAGCGGCTGCTCGACACGGGGGTCCAGACCCGTGGATTGCCCCTGTTGGCCGGGCTGTTCGGCCTGTATCTCGGGCCCTACCTACTCGACATGACGGGCTGGTACGGCGGCCCGTCGATCGGCGGACACCCGCTCGCCGGCGCATTCGCCGGCGCACTCGCCATCTGCGCCTTCCTGAAGCTCGTCAGCCTGGGCGCCGCCGGCCCCAGGCGTTAGCGTCACGGCATCGACGGCGGGGGGACGACCGCCGGCTTCTCCGGCGCGGCGTGCTCTTCCGCCGTCTTCGCCTCGACGATCTGGCGAAAGCGCTTCTCGAGCTCGCCGAACGACGCCTCCATGCGCGAGGCGCGGCCGAGGACGTCCTCGAGCTGCCGCCCGAGCGCGGTCCGCTGGTCCTCGTTCTCACGCAGCCGCCGCTCGAGATCCTGCACCACCTCGGTGCGACGGATCAGCAGATCGCCGCCACCCGACTGCACGAACCAGATCGTGACGCCGGCGCCGACGACGAAGCCCAGCAGCAGTGCGAAGAGAAAGCGGATGACGTTCATCGAGTATCCTGTCGGGGGCGCGCGGGAAAGGTGAGCGGATCACTCACACGACGGATCTCGCGCGCCACCACGAGCAGAGCCGCCAGCGTCACCCGGGGGGCGGCGCGTAGATCACGAACGAGCTCCTGCACCGGCGCGAGCAGCCGCACCGCCTCCGCGGTATCGGGCAGTGCCACCAGATGCCGGCGCGCCGCCTGCAGGTCCTCCACCAGCGCCTCGGTGGCACGCTGCTGCCAGCGGTCGTCGTCGACCATGGCCTCGCCGAGTCGCGCCAGCAGCCAGCCGAAATCGAGCACGCCGGCGAGCGCGCCCCATCGACGACCCGCCTCGGCGACGTCGAGCCCGAGCCCCTGCGAGACAGTCACCACATCGAGCACGGCCGGCAGCCATTCGGCGAGCGCCAGGCGGCGTGCGAGCGGCGACGTGAGTCCCGCGATCTCGAGCGCCGCGACGCGCTTCTGGAGCGCCTCGGCCTCGCCCCCGACGACCCATCCCGTCAGCCCCTCGCGCGCCGGCGCCACGGCATCGATCAGCGTGCGCGCCACCACCACCGCCGACTGCGTCGCGTCGGTGTGGCGGAGCACCCAGCGCGTCACCTGCTCGATCGCGGCTTCCAGCGCGAGCAGGCTGCCGAGCTCGTCGTCGGCCGCCATGCCGGCGACTTCGAGATCGCGCAGCAACCCCGAGCCGTCGATCAGCGCCCAGGCGATGGCCCACGCCCGCACCGCCTCCGGTACCGTGACACCCACGGCGCGCCGCACGCGGTGCACGAACGTCATGCCGACGCCGTCGACCAGCATGCCCGCCACCTGCGTCGCGATGATCTCGCGCCGCAGCCGGTGCCCGCGTACCGCTTCGGGATGCTCGGCCACGAGACGCTCGGGGAAGTACGACAGCAGGTACGGCTCGAAGAGCGGATCGTCGAGCACCGGCGACCCCAGCAGCTCGCTCTGCTGCCGTAGCTTCGTGTACGCCATCAGGACCGCCAGCTCCGGCCGCGTCAGGCCGAGGAGCTCGCCGCGACGGGCACGCAACGCGGCACGATCGGGCAGCGACTCGAGCACCCGATCGAGCCCGGCGACCCGCTCGAGATCGGCGGTGTGATCGCGGAAATCGGCGAGGCGCGTGCGGCTGCGCAGCTGGTCGATGCCGAGCAGCCGGCTCTGGCGACGATTGTGCGCCAGCACGTGGCGCACGACGTCGTCGCGCATCGCCTCGAGCAGGGCATTGCGCGCCGGCGTGTCGAGCCGCCCCGATTCCACCACCGGCTGCAGGCAGATCTTGAGATTGACCTCGTGGTCGGAGCAGTCGACACCGGCCGAGTTGTCGACGGCGTCGGTGTTGATGCGACCGCCGGCGAGCGCATAGGCGATGCGGCCGCGCTGCGTGAAGCCCAGGTTGCCGCCCTCGGCGACGACGCGCGCGCGCAGATCGGCGGCGGTGATGCGCACGCTGTCGTTGGTCGGATCGCCCACCGCGGCGTCGGTCTCGGCGACGTCGCGCACGTAGGTGCCGATGCCGCCGTTCCAGAGCAAGTCGGCGTCGAGCCGCAGCACCGCGCGGATCAGCGCCTCGCCGCTGAGCGCCTCCTCGGCGACGCCGAGCAGGCTGCGCACCTCCGGCGTCAGCACGACGTGCTTCGCCGCGCGCTCGACGATCATGCCGCCGCGCGACAGCAGGGCGCGATCGTACGCCTCCCACCCCGTCACGGCGCGGAAGAGGCGCGCGCGCTCGGCGGCGCTCTGCGCCGGGTCGGGATCGGGATCGAGGAAGACGTGGCGATGGTTGAAGGCGGCGCGCAGCCGCAACGCGTCCGAGCACAGCAGCCCGTTGCCGAAGACGTCTCCACCCATGTCGCCGATGCCGACGACGCTGATCGGCGCGCGGTCGACGTCGATGCCCATCTCGCGGAAGTGGGTGCGGGCGCATTCCCACGCACCCCGCGCCGTGATGCCGAGCACCTTGTGGTCGTAGCCCTGCGACCCGCCGGAGGCGAAGGCATCGCCGAGCCAGAAGCCCTGCTCGATGGCGATCGCGTTGGCGACGTCGGAGAACGTGGCCGTGCCCTTGTCGGCAGCGACGACGAAGTACGGATCCGGCTCGTCGTGCATCACCAGCCCTCGCGGATGGACGACGCGTCCATCGACCAGGTTGTCGGTGATGTCGAGCAGCGCGCGGATGAACACGCGGTAGGCGTCGGCCGCCGGCGTCCCTCGCCGCGGCACGAAGCCGCCCTTGGCTCCCGTCGGCACGATGACGGCGTTCTTCACCGTCTGCGTCTTCATCAGGCCCAGCACTTCGGTGCGGAAGTCGTCGGGGCGGTCGCTGAGCCGGATGCCGCCGCGGGCGATGCGACCGGCGCGCAGGTGGATGCCCTCGACGCGCTGGCCGCAGACGTAGATCTCATACAGCGGCCGCGGCGCCGGTAGCAGCGTCAGCTCGGCGGCGCGGAGCTTGATGGCGACCCAGTCGCAGTCGTCGGCGCGCGCGAAGAAGTTGCTGCGCACCGTCGCTTCGACGGCCGCGAGCAGGCCACGCAGGATGGCGTCCTGCCGCAGGCTCGGCACGGTCTCGAGGCTCGCCAGGAAGCTCGCGCGTGGGTCGGCGCCGTCGCCATCGGGACGGAAACGCGCCGCGAAGCAGGCGAACAACGCCGCCGCAGCGCGCGCGTGCTCGATCAGGCTGGCCAGCACCTCCGGACGCCGGCCGAGCCCGGCCTGGACCGCCCACCCGGCATACGTGCGCAGACACTCGACCGCGCGCCAGTCGAGATCGGCCTCCACCACGAGACGGTTGAGCACGTCGTCGGCGGCGCGGCCGCGCCAGATCGCGAGCAGCGCCTCGCGCAGCCGGGTCGCCACCGCCGGCAGGTCGAGCGGACGACCCTCCCGGTCGTGGACGAGGAAGCGGTGAATGTGCAGCGACGGCTGTCCCGCCGGCGTGACGGTGACGCGATCCTCGTTCAGGACGCGCAGGCCGAGATGATCGAGGACGGGGAGGACGTCGGCCAGCACCAGCGGCGCGCCGGCGACGTAGGCGCGCACCGAGGTGACGCCGTCGCCGTCGGCCAGGGCCACCTGCATGCCGTCACCCTGCACGACGGCTTCGAGCAGCTCGATGTCGGCGAGCGCGCGCTCCGGCTCGACGTCCACCCGATAGTCGAGCGGGAAGGCACGCCCCCAGCGTCCGACGAGCCGCAGCGCCTCGGCCTGCCCGAGGTGCTCGCCGAGATGCTCGCGCAGGCGATCCTCCCACGATTGCACGGCGTTCTCGATCGCCTCGCGCAGGACCGCCAATTCCCCCGCACCCGACGGCGGACGCGCCGGCGCGAACAGCAGATGGAGGCGGACGTGATCGTCGTCGCCGGTGTGCAGATGCTCTTCGAGGAGGATGCCGCCGAGCCGGCCGATCACCGCGGCCTCGACGCGCGGCTGCGCCGCGCCAGACAGCCGCGACTCGCGCATGACGACGAGCACGCTGAGACGCGCGCCGTCCTGCCGCGGCTGGACCGACACCATCACCTGGTCGCTGCGGCTGGCGGCGACGATGGTCTGCACCTCGGCGCGGATCTCCGCCGGGGTGCCGCTGAACAGCGCCCCCTTCGGCATGGTGTTGAAGACCGAGACGATCTCCTTCCAGTCGTGGCTGCCCTCGACCGCCTGCTCGGCGGTGAGCACCTGGCGCAACGTGCGACGCAGCAGCGGCACGTCCGCCGCTTCCTCGGCGCGTGCCTTCGACGTCAGCAGACCGAGGAAGCGCTGCTCGCCGACGACGCGGCCGGCGGCATCGAGCTGCACGATGCCGATGTCGTCCATCGGCACGCGACGGTGCACCGGCGAGCGCGCCAGCGTCTTCGTCACCGTGACGAGGCGGCGGCCGTCGAGCCGCAGCCGCACGACGGGCGCCAGCTCGGTCAGGCGTCGCGGCGTGACGAAGGCGGAGCGCTCCTCGCGTCGCAGCAGGCCGAGGCCGCTGCCGGCGCGCCGCTGCACGGTGGTGGCGTCGCCCGCGCCGTCGAGCACGTACTCGCCCGATCCCAGGAACACGAAGCTGCCGTCGAGGAGCCAGCGTACGAACTCGGCAGCGGCGACGGCCTCCGTGGCGCGCTCGCCGCCGGCGAGCCGATCGAGCTCGGCGGCGGTCGCCTCCGCGCGCGCGCGCATGGCGGCGAAGTCGTCGGTGACGAGCTGGACGTCCTCGAGCCGCGCCTGCACGCCGGTCGCGAGCTGGGTGAGCCGATCGCGATCGGTGGTGCGCGCGATGGCGACGTGCAGGAACGACTCGCGCCCGTCGGCACGCACGGGTGCGCCGACACTCTCGAGGGCCCCCATGGCGTCGCGGTGGATGGCCACGATGGGATGCAGCAGCGTCAGCGCCTCGAAGCCCTGCCCGCGCAGCTCCTCGCGCACGGTATCGACGATGAAGGGTCGGTCGCCGAGCACGGTCTCGACGATGCTGACCGGCGCATCCCAGCCCTCGGTGGCATAGTCGGGCGTGATCGCCCGCACGCGCAGCGCCGGCCCGGGTCCGGCGAAGAAGCGGTACGCCGACACCACCAGTGCCGCCACCTCCTCCTCCGCGAGCTCGATGACGTAGCCGCCGGGCCGCGCGAGCAGGAGACGTGCGAAGGTGGCCAGACGCGCGGCATCGGCGCCGCCGACCTTGCGCTCGAGGAGACTGCGCAGACGCTCCGACGCCGGCAGCCGCCCACCGTCGCCGACCTGGGACTCGGGCCGCATCAGAGACCCTCTACCAGCCCCAGCTCAGCCGTCATCACCTCACCGGCGTGATAGCCGCGCGACGTCAGCGCTGCCCGTAGGGCACCGTCGTCGGGCTCGATCCACGCGCTCAGCCGACGACAGCCACGCTTACGGGCCCGCTCCTCCGCGAACGCGATCAGCTGGTCGAGGAGCGGCGCGCCGGCCTCGCCCGGGGACCGGGCGGCGTCGAGCACCGCCGACCAACGTCCCTGCCGCAACGATCGCAGATAGGCGATGGCGACCACCCCGACGATCTCGCCGCCCTCGGCCTCGGCCACGTAGACGTCGCTGCCGAGGTCGTCGAGCTGGCGGCGCAGCTGGCGCTCGCGGTCGGGCGCATCGTCCATGCCGAGCATGACACGCACACACGCGAGATCGCGGCGTTGCCCGCGTCGAACGCGGACGGCCGTGCCGGGGAGACGTCGTGCCGACATGGGTGGGCGATCCGTCTAGCACATTTCCCATGCGCGCCCGCAAAGGCACCCCGCTTGCGCCCGAAGGCGACCAGTGCGCTAACGAGCAACCGTGTCCGACGCGCCTCTCACGCTCGACGTCGAGCGCCTCACCTACGGCGGCGACGCGCTCGCGCGGCACGACGGCCAGGTGGTGTTCATCCCGTATGCGGCGGCGGGTGACCGCGTGGTGGCGGTGCCGTACGAACGCCGGCCGCACTTCCTGCGCGCCACCCTGACCACGGTACTGTCACCGGGCCCCGATCGCGTCCCCCCCGCGTGCGACGTCTTCGGCGTCTGCGGCGGCTGCCAGTGGCAGCACGTGGATGCGACCGCGCAGCGGGTCGCGAAGACGGCCATCGTGGCCGAACAGCTCGCACGCCTGGGCGGGCTGCGCGATGTCCCGGTGCTGCCCACGCTCGCCGGCGACACGTGGCGCTATCGCGCGCGCATCGCGCTCGCCATCGACGGCGATCGCATCGGCTACCGGCGCGCGCGCTCGCACCAGCTGATCGCGATCGACGACTGTCCCATCGCAGCTCCGGCTCTGTCGGCGCACATCCCCGTCGTCCGTCGCTGGGTGGCCGCGCTGCGCTCCACCCCGGAGCGCGTCACGATCGCGGCGGCGCCCGAGGGCGTGGTGCTGGTCGCGTCGGTGCGCAGCCGTCCGAGCGACGCCGATCGCGCCACGAGCGACGCCCTGCTCGCGGCGGAGCCCGGCGTGCGCGGTGTCGTGCTCGCCGGCGGCGGTGCGCGCCTCACGCTCGGCGATCCGATCGTGCACGTCCTGCCCGAGCCCGACCTCGTGCTCGAGGTGCCGGCCGACGTGTTCGCGCAGGTGCATCCGGCGGCGAACCTCGCCCTGGTGGCGACGGTGCTCGACTTCGCCGCACCGGTCGCCGGCACGACCGCGCTCGACCTGTACTGCGGCGCCGGCAACTTCGCCCTGCCCCTGGCGCGTCGTGGCGTGCGCGTCCACGGCATCGAGCAGAGCGGCGTGGCGGCGGATGCGGCCCGCAGCAACGCGAGCCGCCTGGGACTCGACGGCGCCACATTCGACGCCGGCGACGTGACGTCCGCACTCGCCACATGGCGCGATCGGTCGCTCGATCTCGTCGTCCTCGATCCACCGCGCGCCGGTGCAGCAGGCCCCCTGCCCCATATCGCCGCCTGTCGGGCGCCGCGGATCGTCTACGTCTCGTGCGACCCGGCCACCCTCGCGCGCGACGCCCGCGCCCTCGCCGGCCTCGGCTACCGGCTCGCGCGGGTCCAGCCCGTGGATCTCTTTCCGCAGACGTATCACATCGAATCCGTTGCGGAATTCCTATTGACTTGATGGGGGTCGGCGCCTATCGTGCCGCGCGAGCGCCGTCCCGACCGGCGTCCCCTCATCGCCGCGGAGGTCACCGCCCGGATGCCGAAGCAAACCGAACGTCCCGCCCGCCCCAAGGTCACGATCATTCCAGGCAAGGGGGTGGCGCAGACCATCAACTACCTGTTGGAGGATCGGGACGATCTCGAGTGGCTCGTCGCGGTGGGACGGAACAAGAACGGCGAGATCTTCTTCTACGACACCGGCGGCGACATCATCGAAGACCTCGGCACGCTCGAGTACCTGAAGGAGCGCATCACCCGCGCCCACTTCGGGGACGAACCCGAATAGGTCAGTCGTCGGGCAGCCCGGTAGGGCACTCCGCATGGATCGTCCGCGTCGCGTCGATCGTGATGGGGACGCGATGAAGCGACTTGCCGCACGGCGGACCGGCGATGCACTCGCCCGTATCGGGCACGTAGTAGGCGCCGTGGGTGGCGCACTGCAGGAACTGGGCGTCCTCGGTGAAGAACTGATTCTCCACCCAGTCGAGGCCCATGGGCACGTGGCGGCAGCGGTTCACCCAAGCGTGGAACGCGCCGCCGACGTTGACGACGAAGCACTCGAGCTCGCGGCCGTCGCAGGTGAGGAGGAACTTCCGGCTCGTGCCGGGCGCGATCTCGTCGGTGCGGGCGATGGCGATGGACATGGCGTCTCCGATCTACGCGATCAGAGCGCGTCACGCACGGCGGCGAGCATCGTCGCCAGGTCGGTGCATTCGACCACCGCGTCGCACGACGGCGCGTAGAGCCGCAGCACGCTGTCACCGGTGTCCCATCGCTGGCGCGGCTCGGGCACCAGCCACACCACGCGTTGCACGCGCTCGCGCAGCACTCGCAGGACATCGGCACGTGGGGGCAGTCTGTTGTTGCGCGCGTCGCCGAGGATCAACAGCAGCGTCGTGCGTCCGAAGAGCCCGGCGTGCTCACGCCACAGCTCCTGGAGCACACGCCCGAAATCGGAGCGCGCGTGCAGGTCGAGCGGCGCCCCCGGCGCGACGTGGCCGCGCTCGATCGACACCGGGCACGGCCGATCGACGTAGGCGAACAGGTGCACGCGGCGGAAGAAGACGTCGGCGGGCGCCAGCAGGCCGAGCAGTAGCTCGCTCGCGGCGGCCACCGAGCCCGACAGATCACACAGCGCCACCAGGTCCGGCCGTCCCGGCCGACGGGTGCGACGGCGCAGCACGAGCGGAACGCCGCCGCTGGCCGTGGCGGCGCGCAGCGTGCGACGCAGATCGACGCGGCCGTGTCGTGTGCGCCGCTCGCGTCGCGCGAGACGCCCGCGCAGTCTCGCGCCCAGGTCGCGGACGAGATCGCGCGCCTCGCCGACGTCGCGCGCGGTGAACGCCGCGAACGGCAGTGTCAGCAGCGCCGCCTGCCGCACACGGCGAGCCTGCGATCCCCGCGCATCGTCGGGCTGCTCACGAAGACCGCGGGCGTCCGGCGACGGCTCGCGGGCCTTGCCTCGGCCGTCGCCATCACCGCGACCGGCACCGGGCTCCGTCGACTCCGCCCGACGGCGCTGCGGACGCCGCCCGACGACGGCCGGCTCACCGACCAACGGGAACGCCACGTCGAACAGCGGATCGAACGCCGGCCGATCGCGCTCGTCCTTCACCAGCGTCGCGGCCAGCGCCTCGCGCAGCACCTCGCGCTCGACGCCCGCGGCACCGACCGCCGACAGCGCGTCCATGCTCTCGGCGACGGAGATGGCGAGCCCGTGCCGGCGGAGGTCCTGGACGAAGTCGAGCACGCGGGCGCGCACGCGCGCGACTCTAGCGGCTCAGGCGTGGAGGAGCGACAGCAGGCGGCTCATCCAGGGGATGAACGAGAAGAACGTGTACGTCGTCGCCAGCACCACCAGCGACTCGTAGGCGAGCGGCAGCTCGCCGGCCCGTCGCAGCAGGACCAGGAAGCCGCACGCCTTCGCCTTGAACAGCATCAGCGTGCCGAGGGTGCCCCAGTATGGCATCGCCTGCAGCACGAGCGGGTTGCCCTCCCCCCAGAGGTGGAATCCCTGATACGTCGCGACGCCGTCGAAGAGCTGCAGCGCCAGGTTCAGCACGAAGAGCTGATGCAGCCGATCGGTCGGAATGGGGATGGCGGGTGCAGGCGACACCTGCGGTCTCAGGCAGCAAGCCCGATGCCATGGGCGGCGCGAGGCCCGGCGTGGGGTCCCCCGCACGAACGTGTCAGGGGTGTGTCACCAGCGGCACGTCAGCGTGCAGCGGTGGACGCCACGAGGGCACCCACCTTGGCGTCCGCCTTGCGCACGTCGTCCTCGTGCTTCAGCACCAGCGACAGCGTCTGACGGACCGTCGCGGCGTCGAGCTCGCGCACGCCGAGCGCACAGAGCCCGCGTGCCCAGTCGAGCGTCTCCGCGATGCTCGGCGCCTTCTTGAGGTCGAGCTTGCGCAGCCCGGCCATGAAGCGCGCCACCTGCGCGCGTAGGCGCTCGTCGAGGTCGGGCACCTTGAGCGCGATGATCTCGGCTTCCTTCTCGGCACCGGGGAAGTCGACGAAGAGGTGGAGGCAGCGGCGCAGCAACGCCTCGGAGAGCTCGCGCGAGCGGTTCGACGTCAGCACGACGACGGGCCGATGCCGCGCCGTCAGCGTGCCGAGCTCGGGCACGCTCACCTGGAAGTCGCTCAGCACCTCGAGCAGGAACGCCTCGAACTCCGGGTCGGCCTTGTCGATCTCGTCGATGAGGAGCACCACGCGGCGCGGCGCCGTGATGGCGCGCAGCAGCGGCCGCTCGAGCAGGAAATCGCGTCCGAAGACATCGTGCGCCACGTCGTCCCAGGTGCGACTGGCGTCGCGGTCGGCCTGGATCCGCAGCAGCTGCTTCTGGTAGTTCCACTCGAAGAGCGCGCGCGCCTCGTCGAGCCCTTCGTAGCACTGCAGCCGCAGCAGGTCGGTGCCGAGCATCGAGGCCAGCACCTTGCCGAGCTCGGTCTTGCCGGCACCCGCCGGGCCCTCTGCGAGCAGCGGCTTGCCGAGCGTGAGCGTCAGGAAGAGCGCCGTCTCGACGCGCGGCGTGGTGACGTAGCGCGCGGCCCGCAACCCGGCGCGCACTTCTTCGAGCGTCGGCTCCATCAGCGCAGTCGCGGAATGCGCAGTCGATCGAGGAAGCGGTGCGGCCGACGCACTTCCTTCATCCACGTCACGTAGGCGCCGAAGTCGGTGAGCGCAGCGTCGACGTCGATGCCGTGGGTGGTCGGACGGAAATCCTCGAGCGTGGCCAGCGCCTGCGACAGCAGATGCTCGGCGCCGCGCGTCCCGCCGCGGCGGGTGCGCAGGTGCATGCCGCCGGCCAGCTGCACCAGCGCTTCGAGGAACGGCCGGTCGTTGCCCTCGGACTCCCGCCACGCCGCCTCCCACGCCTCCTGCGCGGAGAAGTAGCGGGCGATGTTGAAGAGGCGCACCCCCTGCCGGACGACGCGCGGGACGTCCGTCGGCGGCGCCTCGCTCACGACGACCGATCGACCGTGGGGACGGCCGCCTCCATGCGCCGCGCGAAGTACTCCGGGGGATGCGCGACGGTGAGATCGAGCGACAGATCGTCACGCGCGCCGGCCGGCGCGAGCTTGGCGCACAGCTCCTCGATCTCGCGCGACGACAGCCCGAGCGCGTCCATCTCGGCGGCGGTGACCATGCCTGGCTGCGCCTCGAGCCCCTTCCCCGTCACCTGCACCAGCCGACGCAGTGCCGCCAGCTCGGCACGCGACAGCTGCGCACCGTGGACGTCGTAGTCGAGCCAGGCCTCGAAGCTGAGCGGCGCCACGCGCTGCACCATGCCGGCCATGACGCGGGCGAAGGCGCGGATCTCGTACTGCGCGTGCGGATCGATGCGCAGGGTAAGGAAGTGCAGCAGGTTGTGCAGATCGACCTTCCAGTACCACTGCGTGTAGATCGACAGCGGCAGATCGATGCGCGCCAGCTCGCGCGCGACGTCGTGCTGCACCAGCCACTCGTAGTGCTCGGCGCTGAGGCCCCGCAGCTTCTCCCAGCGCTGGACGGCCTCCGCGTAGAGCGGGTCGTCGACGGGCTGCGCGGCGCGACCCTGGCGGTTCGACGCGCTCTGCACCGCCAGCTCGGCGGGCTCGGGCCGGTAGAACAGCAGCGGCAGCAGGCTGTAGCGACCGCTGTACTCGTTCACGCTCGCGGTGCGATGGCGGATCCACTGCCGCGCCACGAACACCGGCATGGCGCAGTGGAACTTCATCTCCACCATCTCGCTCGGCGTGGTGTGGTGATGACGACGGAGATAGCGCACCAGGCCGCGCGTCTGGCTGGTGCGTCGCGTGCCGTAGCCGTACGACACCCGCGCCGCGCGCTCGACGTCCTCGTCCGAACCCATGTAGTCGACCAGCGACACGAAGCCGTGATCGAGGACGGGGAAGTAGAGGCCGAGCAGCGCCTCGGCGTCGGGATTGGTGGGTCGCTTCGTTTCCACGTCCGTGTTCCTCAGATCCAGGGCGGTCCGACCAGGTCGAACACCATGCCGTCGGCCAGCTTCGGATAGAAGTACGTCGACTTCTCGGGCATGAGCTCTCCCGCCAGGCAGACGGCCCGCACCTCGGCCATCGTCGGCGGGTTGAGCAGGAACGCCGCCGTCGCCGCGCCGGACGACACGGCCTCGAACGCTTCGGCGTCGTCGTGGGTGAACGCGAGATCCTGCGGCGTGACGCCGAGGATCGGTCGCAGGATGGCCTCGTGCAGGATGGCGACGTCGAGCGCCCGCACCGACGTCGGAATGTCGGTGAGGCCTTCGGCTACGCCGTCGCGCGGGCGGAGCCGCAGCCGTCGATCGGGCAGCACGCAGTCGATGACGCCCGGCGGCCGCGGTGCGCCGGCCGCGAGCGGCTCGATCGCGAACGACTCCGCGAGCCGCGCCTCGAGCGCCGCGGGCGCGAGCTTCAGCGGCGTCTTCACGAGACGGTGCGTCGGCAGGATGACGAGCCCCTCCTCCGCCATGTTCGAGAGGAAGGCCAGGATCGATCCCGAGCCGCCGCCCTCGGCGTGGTAGTTGAGCGCCGTCTCGTAGCGATGGTGGCCGTCGGCGATGAAGATCGTCTCCGCTGCCAGTGCCGCCTGCACGCGCGCGATGGCCTCAGGGGCCGTCACCCGCCACATCCGGTGCGTCTCGCCGTGCGGCATGGTGACGCTGATGGTCGGCGTGCCGGTGACGCCGGCGACGTCGCGCAACCGTTCGCCCGGCCGCGCGTACATGCCGAAGATCGGGCTCAGGTAGGCACCCGTCGCGCGCAGCAGCGCCAGACGATCGGCCTTCGGCCCCGGGAAGGTGCGCTCGTGCGGGCGCACGACGCCGGTCGAGAACGGCTCCAACCCGAGCCGGCAGAGGATGCCGTCGCGCGTGTGCGCCGAGCCGTCCGGCAGCGTGAAGCGCTGCGAGTAGAAGTAGAGCGCCGGCTCGACGTCCTGCGCCAGCACGCGTTCCGCCATCCAACGCCGCAGTGTCTCCGAGGCCGCCGCGCCGCGGTCGGCGTCGCGCGGCAGGATCAGGCGCACGACGTTGTACGGGCTGCGCGCGTAGAGCGCCTCCTGCTGCGCCGGCGAGATGACGTCGTACGGCGGCGCCAGCACGTCGGCCAGGTCGGCGACGTGGGTGCCGTCGTAGCGCACGCCGCGAAAAGGATTCACCACTGCCATCGAACGATCCTCATGTTCATGCGTCGATCAGCGCCTGCTGCAGCGCCGCTTCGGTGACGGGGCCGGCGCGGAGCACGCGCACGCGATCGCCCTCGACGACCGCGACGGTGGACGCGTCGCCGAACAACATGCCGCCGTCGACGTAGGTGTCGACCGCGTCGCCGAAATACGCCCGTGCCGTTGCGATGTCCGACGACGGCGCCGCGCCCGGCGGATTGGCACTCGGTGCGGTGACGGGACCGCCGAGTCCATTCACCAGCGCGGCGGCGAGTGGATGGCTCGACACGCGCACGCCGATCGTGCCGGTGCCGGCCGTGAGCGGCGGCGGCAGGTCGTCGCGCGCCGGCAGGACCAGCGTGAGCGGCCCGGGCCAGAAACGCGTCGCGAGCCGGCGCGCTGCCTCGGAGACGTCCGTCGTGATGGTCGCGGCCATCGCAAGATCGCGGATCAGCACCAGGATGGGCTTCCCCGCCTCGCGCCCGCGCACCGACACCAGGCGATCGACGGCGTCGGCCGAGCGTGCGTCGGCACCGAGCCCGTAGACCGACTCCGTGGGGAATACCACGAGCCGGCCGGCCGCGAGCGCGGCCACGGCGCCTGCCGTCTGCATCTCAGTGACGGAAATGCCGGACACCCGTCAGCAGCATCGCCACGCCGCGCGCGTCGGCGGCGCGGATGACCTCGTCGTCGCGCGTGCTGCCGCCCGGCTGCACGAACGCCACGGCCCCGGCCGACGCGGCCTCCTCCAACCCGTCGGGGAACGGGAAGAAGGCATCGCTCGCCAGCACCGAACCCGCAAGCGGGATGTCGAGCCGCGCCGCACGCGCCACCGCGTTGCGGATGGCCTCGACGCGCGACGTCTGCCCACCACCCACCGCCAGCGTACGATCGGGGCCGGCGAACACGATGGCGTTCGACTTCACGTGCTTCACGACGCGCCACGCGAAGCGCATCGCCGTGCGCTCGGCGTCGGTGGGCTGGCGCGCCGTGACGACCTTGGCGGTGTCGAACTCGGGGCCCGGGGCATCAGCGTCCTGCACCAGCAGGCCACCCCGCACACCGCGCACCACCGGCGCGTTCGCGGCGACGGCCGTCGGATGCCAACGGACCAGGCGGCGATTCTTCTTCTTCCGCAGCCGCTCGAGCGCATCGGGCTCGAACTCGGGCGCGATCAGCACCTCGGTGAAGAGCTCGTCCACCGCTTCGGCCAACGCCAGCGTCCACGGCTTCGTACAGATGATGATGCCGCCGAACGGCGACTCCGGGTCGGTGGCATACGCCGCCTTCCACGCCGCCAGCGCATCGACGCCGACGCCGACGCCGCACGGCGTGTTGTGCTTCAGGATGGCGATGGCGGGCTGCGTGTCGCCCAGGAACTCCGTCGCCAGGGCGATGGCGGCGTCGCAGTCGACGACGTTGTTGTACGACAGCTCCTTGCCGTGGAGCGGCTCGGCGACCTTCAGGAAGTCGCCGTAGAGCGCCGCCTGCTGGTGCGGGTTCTCGCCGTAGCGCATGTCGATGGCCTTGCGGCCGCCCCAGTGGAACGTCTGCCCGAAGTGGCGCTCGGCCTCGGCGCCGAGGTAGTCGGCGATGGCGCCGTCGTACACCGCGGTGGTGTGGAACACCTTCTGCGCCAGCCGACGGTTCGTCGCCGCCGACACCTCGCCGCCCGAGCCCTGCAGCTCGGCCAGCACGCCGGCGTAGTCGTCGGGATCGACGAGCACCGTGACCGACGCATGGTTCTTCGCCGCCGAGCGCAGCATCGACGGACCGCCGATGTCGATCTGCTCGATCGCCTCCTCGAGCGTCGTCCCCGGCTTCGCCACCGTCTGCTGGAACGGGTAGAGGTTCACGACCACGAGGTCGATGTTCTCGATGCCGTGCGCGCGCATCGCGGCCTGATGCTCGGGGAGATCCCGCCGGCCGAGGAGCCCGCCGTGGATCTTCGGGTGCAGCGTCTTCACGCGCCCGTCGAGCATCTCCGGGAAGCCGGTGAAGTCGCTCACCTGCGTCACCGGCAGCCCGCCGTCGGACAGCGCCTTGGCGGTGCCGCCCGTCGACAGCATCTGCACGCCGAGGGCGTGCAGGCCGCGCGCCAGCTCGACGAGCCCGCGCTTGTCACTCACGCTGAGCAGCGCTCGCGTCACCTTAGCCATCGAACTCCTCCACGTAGACGCGCGGGACGCGCTTGCCGACGGACGTCAGCACTTCATAGGTGATGGTATCGGTCCACGCCGCCAGCTCCTGCGCGCCGATGACCTCGCGGCCCTGGCTGCCGAAGACGACGACGTGATCGCCCGCCGCGGCGCTCGTCACCGCGGTGACGTCGAGCATGACGTGATCCATGCAGACGCGCCCGGCGATGTCGACGCGACGTCCACCCACCAGCATCTGCGCCCTATTCGACGCCAGGCGATGCAGGCCGTCGGCGTAGCCGAGCGGCAGCGTCGCGATGGTGGACGGCCGTGACGCCACCCACGTGCCGCCGTAACCGACGGGCGTGTCGAACGGGATGCGCCGCGTCTGCGCGATGCGGGTGCGGAGCCGCATCGCGGGCTGCAACGCCGCCACCTGCGCGAGGTGCGGCGCGGGCGCATAGCCGTAGAGCATCAGGCCGGGCCGCACGAGGTTGAAGTGCGCCTCGGGCTCGCACAGGACGGCGGCGCTGTTGGCGAGGTGCACGTACTCGGGCTCGACGCCGGCCGCGTGCAGCTCGTCGACAGCGCGACGGAACCGCTCACGCTGCGCGTGCGCCGTCGCGGTGTCGACGGCGTCGGCGGACGCGAAGTGGGAGAACACGCCAGCTGTGCGCACGTGCGGCACGTCGCGGACGGCGGTGCCGAAGGCGCGCACCTCCTCGACGTCGAGGCCGAGGCGCGTCATGCCGGTGTTCACCTTGACGTGGAGCGCCGCCACCTTGCCGGCCGCCGCCGCGGCCTTGCCGAGCGCGCGCGCGCGCTCGAGCGTCCACACCGCCGCCGCCATGTCGTTGGCGACCACCATCGGCTCCTCGCCGTCGAAGACGCCGCCGAGCACGACGATGGGCGCCGTGATGCCGGCGCGTCGCAGCTCGAGGCCTTCGGCCGCCAGCGAGACGCCGAGGCCGACCGCACCCGCTTCGAGGAAGGCCTTCGCCGAGGCGACGGCGCCGTGGCCGTAGCCATCGGCCTTCACGACCGCGAGCACGCCCACGCGATCGCCGACGAGGGTCCGCGCCTGGCGACAATTCTCCCGCAGGGCACCGAGGCTCACCTCGGCGACCGTGGGTCTTCCTTCGACGTGGACCATGGGGGACGAAGGGTCGGGTTTACCAAGGCGGGATGGTGTTGTCACCTCGCGGACCAGGCGATATCTACCGCCTACGGTGCAGGTGACGGTGAACGACGAGCCGCACGCGCTGTCCGAGGGCGCCACGGTCGCCGACCTGGTCACCGCGCTCGGGCTGGGCCCGCGGCGCATCGCGGTCGAGGTGAATCGGGCCGTCGTTCCGCGCGCCGAGTATGCGCACACCACGCTCCACGACGGCGACGTCGTCGAGGTGATCCACTTCGTCGGAGGCGGCTGACCCATGACCAACCTCGATCCCTTCGTTCTCGCCGGCAAGGAGTACCGCTCGCGGCTCATCGTCGGCTCCGGCAAGTACCGCTCGTTCGAGGAGACGCGTCGCGCGACGGACGCCGCCGGTGCCGAGATCATCACCGTCGCCGTGCGGCGCGTGAACATCACCGACGCCGGCAAGGAGAACCTGCTCGACTACCTGCCGCTCGACCGCTTCACGATCCTGCCGAACACCGCTGGCTGCTACACCGCGGAGGAGGCCGTCCGCACCTGCCGGCTCGCGCGCGAGGCAGGCGTCGGCACGCTGGTGAAGCTCGAGGTCATCGGCGACGAGAAGACGCTCTTCCCCGACGTCACGGCGACGATCGAGGCCGCGAAGCAGCTCGTCAAGGAAGGGTTCCAGGTGCTGCCGTACGTCACCGACGATCCCGTCGCCTGCAAGCGGCTCGAGGACATCGGCTGCTCGGCGGTGATGCCGCTGGCGGCGCCGATCGGCTCGGGGCTCGGAATCCGGAATCCGTACAACCTGCGCATCATCATCGAGCAGAGTCGCGTGCCGGTGATCGTCGACGCGGGGGTGGGGACGGCGTCGCATGCGGCGGAGGCGCTGGAGCTGGGGTGCGACGCGGTGCTGATGAACACGGCGATCGCGGGGGCGAGGGATCCAGTGCTGATGGCGGAGGCGATGAAGCTCGGGGTCGAGGCAGGGCGGAAGGCGTTCCTTGCGGGGCGGATCCCGGCGAAACTGCACGCGAGCGCGTCGAGTCCTCTGGAAGGCGTCATCCGCTGACGTCGGGGCGTCGCTGATGCGAGTGGGAGAGCTCGCTGTCGATCGTGATCGGCTAGAGGTCCTCTAGTATCTCCGCCTTCTTTCGCTCGAAGTCCTGCCCGTTGATGAGCCCTTGTTCCTTCAGTTTCAGCAGTTCCCGAAGCCTCTGTTCCGCGGCGTTGTCCGGCCGGGACGCAGGAACCGCATGGATGGGTTCCGTTGCCTTCGCGGGCACGGGGGGTGCGGTGTCGGTGATCGGCGTTGCTGGCGCTGGTCCGGGAGCCACGATTCCAGCGATGTTGGTCACGAGGACGTCCCCGATGACGTCCAACATGCGCTCGTGACTCCCGAGGTTGTTGGCCTGGTAAATGGTTGGCAGGTTCGTCGACCAGAGGAGCTTGCCTGTGGCTGCTGCCCAAAAGTGAGCCTCCTGCAGGATCACGAAGTCGGTTCGAAACGTCATGGGCGCCGCGTTCCGAAATTCCCCTAGGACGACTTGGAGAGCGTAGACCGCCCCCAGCCGCCTCGCTTCTTCGAGCACGGCCTGTTCCGGAGCGATCAGGACGGCGCTGAACTCTGGGTTGCTCGTCGTAACCGTGCTGAACCCCTTGGCGGCAAAGGTCGTGCGAAGGCGCTGAAGCAGGTACGCCCCGCTGCCGACGCCAGCTTCGTGCGGTTGCCCCTTCTGGACGACGTCGCGCGGCGGCACCAGGAAGATTGCGCCTGGCTCCAGCAATGGTGGCGGTGGCTGCGGCGGCCCGACATTGCGGCGACAGCCGCCCAGACACGCGAACAGGACACCAACGTAAATCCACCGGGAACGAGTCAGCGAACGATGCATGTGTGGCTCTTCCTTCACTCCCGCGTCCGCAACATGCGGCAGCTAAAGCGACGAGCGGCTTCTCATTGCAGTTCGCCTCGGGTGCATGCAAGAAGCAGCCATTGTTGAGACGCAGAATGCTGCCTCGCATCGACATGTCCTCGCGCGTTCAGGCGCAACGCAGTTTCGTGGGCACGACCATGCGACGCGGTGACGACAAGATCGTGGGCCGTCCCATCGGAGCATCCCGTCATGTCGTGATCGGCGGCTGGGCTCTCGTCACCGCCACCGCGCTCCTGGCACTGTCGTGCCTCGACACGCAGGCAGGAGAGGCGCCGCTCACGAAGAAGGGAGGCGTGTATACGGTCCCGGTCCGGATCAATGGGGCCATCACGCTAGGGTTCGTCGTCGACTCAGGGGCTGCAGAGGTCAACGTCCCCGCGGACGTGGCGCTCACACTGATACGAGCCGGCACGATTGCCGATACCGACTTCCTACCAGGAGCAACGTACGTGCTCGCGGACGGCACGGAAGTGCAGAGTCCTCGTTTCATTCTTCGCTCGGTCCAAATCGGCGATCACGTGCTCCGCAACGTCTCCGCGTCCGTTGGCGAGCTGACGAGCCACCTGCTTCTTGGCCAAAGCGTTCTCGAACGTTTGGGC
This sequence comes from Binatia bacterium, assembly GCA_036009625.1. Classification (GTDB taxonomy): domain Bacteria; phylum Desulfobacterota; class Binatia; order DP-6; family DP-6; genus DASYLJ01. Next base: position 14,027 of record DASYLJ010000126.1, on the reverse strand, counting down.
CCGTGGAGTATGGATACTCGCCGCGGCGTCCTCGCGTTCGCCGACGATGGCGGAACTCAGCCGCAACGACCTGGCGCATCAGCCACGGCCCCGAGCGAGTCCGCCGCGCGACTCGCGCCCGACACAGCCCCCGATGTCCCCCTCCAGGCCTCGCCCGATCCACTCGATCCCGAAGACACCATTCGTCGCTTTTATGCGCTGATCGGCGCCAAGCAGTACTGGAACGCGTGGACCATGCTTGGTGCGGACTATCGGGCTGCGCTCCGGAATGACTTCTCGGGCTGGGTGGCTGGCTACCAGACGACCCGCAGCGTTGCGGTGACGTCGGCATCCACCACCACCGCTACATCGGATGCTGCTACGGTCGAGTTCAGCCTGCAAAGCACGGACGAGCTCGCGTCAGGCGCCGAGCTCACAAAGACGTTCCACGGCACCTGGGCGCTCACGCGCATCGAGGCTCGTTGGGCTCTCACCAAGCCGAGTATCCGGGAGCGAAAGGCCGACGAACCCCGTCCTGAGTGATGGAGCTCCGTCTTCTCGTCCAATCCTGCGAGTGCAGAGAGTGAATGCACCCGGATTGCCCAGGCGACACCAGGGTACCTGCGCGAGGAATGGGCCTGGGACGGAACCAGAGCGTTTTGCGCTTCGTCGCGGAATTCCGAGCCAAGCACCGATCGCCACGCCTCCGAGGATCAACAGGTCGACACACGGGTGATCCCACGCTCATGAACCGGTGGCCCACCGCACCAGCGCGAGCAGCACTCCGATCAGTCCACCGACGACCGCCCCGTTCAACCTGATGTACTGCAGATCGTTGCCTACCCGGTCCTCGATCTGTTCGACGAGTTTCCCCGTCTCGAGCTGCTCGAGGTTCTCGCGCACCGTCTTGCCGATCTCCTCGTGATGCCGGTTCACGAGGTCCTTCAACGTGTCGCGGACCCAGCGATCGAACGTCGCGCGTTGGGCGTCGTCGTGCAGCAGGTCACGCGCCGTCTCGCGAAGACGACGCTCGACGAGCGCCGAGAGCGCGCTGTCCGGTGCGGCGAGGTCGGTGTCGAGCTGATCGCGCAACTTGCCGAGCATGTCGCGGACCAACGGTCGCGCCTGCAGGCTCTCCGCCAGCGCCGTCCACACGCGCTGCGCCTGCGCCATCGCCTCGGGCTCACCCTGCTGCAGGCGCTCGGCGAAGCGACGGATGGCGCCGAGGAGCAGCGTGCGCAGGGGGTGCTGCGGGTCGTCGGCCGCAAGACGCAGCTCGGTGGACGCGTAGCTGCACGCCGCGTCGACCAACCGCTCCTGCACCGCGTTCCGCCGCAGCAGGAACGGCACCAAGCGCCGGCCCGAGTCGCGCAGCGTCTCCGCAGAGCGATCGAGCCACCAACGCAGCTCCTCCGCCGTGCGCGGACGCTCCGCCAGCTTCGCGAGCGACAACGCCAGCGTCGCGAACACCCCGTCGGCGACACCCGGCTCCGCGACGCGCGCCAGCCACGCCCCAGCCGACGCATCGATCCGCACCGCACCCACCTGCCGCTCCAGCGTGCGGGTGAGCAGGTCGACGACCTCCTCCTCCGTCAGCAGACGCGCCACGCTGCGCAGCAGGTCACGCACCGGCGCCGCGACGCGCGCGGCATGCTCCGGCGCTTCCATCCATTCGAGCAGGACGCGACCGGCGCTGATGCTGTCGAGGCGCGCGCCGATGACGTCGGGCGAGAGCCAGTCCTGCTCGATCATCTTGACGATGCTCTCGATGATCTTGTCGCGACGGGCGGGAATGATCGCGGTGTGCGGGATCGGCAGGCCGAGCGGGTGGCGGAAGAGTGCCGTGACCGCGAACCAGTCGGCGAGCCCGCCCACCACCGCCGCCTCGAACCCTGCCCCAACGACGTGGAGCGTCGGGCCGTCGGGCACGGCGCCCAAGAGCCGCGCCGCCTGACACGCGACCGCGCCCCCCACGGCGACGGCGAGCGACGCGGTGCCGACGTGGTTGCGGCGCGGCGGAGCGCCAGGTCGTGAGGTCGCGTCGATCGGCCTGTCCCTACACCGGATCGACGACCTGGTGAATCCCGACGCGCGGGTCGCGCCTCAGTGCCTCACATCGGACCCGGACATTCGCGTACGGGCAGGCGTCGCGGCTTCTCCGTGCACCGTTCACCTGGAATCCTCGGAAATGGTGTCCTGCAGCAAGCAGGCCCACCAGGGAACTGCGTCGGAACGGTGATCGATCGGCCTTCGATTCGGCAGATCGTGATGTGGTCGATCTCGCCGACACCGCTCAATTCGCCCACCCGTAGTCCGCGGCTTCGATAGATGCCGCTGGCGTACAAGTCGATCAGAGCGAACGTCTTCCCGTCGGCGTCTTTTTTCGTCCACGCCATGAGCACGTGGGCTCCCGGTCCGCTGACGGACACGTCGTCCGGAGGTCCCCACGCGCGCCAGCCCGTCCCGAGACTCCGCTGACTGCGAGATCGCCGGCTGCGCACACATCCGCTGTCCTGGTAGTCGACGTCCACATACCCGACGGCCCGTATTTCCTCGTCAGGGTCGACGAAAAAGGGAAGGTTACGGACGTATCCGCACTCCGCCTGGGGCGTTGCGAAGCCCAATCCGTCATCGCCCGCCATCGGATAGACACTGGAGTCGCTCAAGGGGGTGCAGGCGCAATCCGCCTAGGTGAGGCACACCTGCGCCTCGGCGACGGCCGGGAGCAGCGGCAGGGCCATCGCCATGGCGGCGCAGGCGATCAGGAAGCGCCGGTACGATCGTCGCGGCGCGGGACGGTGCAGGGGTTTCGCGGCCTGGATCATGAGGGAAGCCCTCCCACACGAGCCGGTCGGGTTTCTATCCAGAAATCAGCAACCGACGCACGACCCGCTGTCATCGCCGGAGTCGGCTCGCTAGACTCCGCGCCCGTGCCCGCCGTCCCCCGCCTCCTCCTCGTCACCGATCGCCGAGCCACCAATGGCCGTGATCTCCTCGACGTGGTGAGCGCCGCTCTCGATGCCGGCCTCCCCGCCGTCCAGCTGCGCGAGAAGGACATGCCGGCCCGCCTGCTGATGGCACTCGCGGAACGGCTCCGCACCGCCACCACCCGCACCGGCGCGCTCCTGCTCGTGAACGACCGCATCGACGTCGCCATCGCCGCCGGTGCCGACGGCGTCCACCTCGGTGGCGGCTCGATGTCCGTCGACGTCGCCCGCCGCCTCCTGCCCGCAGGGTCCCTCGTCGGCGTATCGACCCACGCCGCGCCGGAGGTACGCCGCACGACCGCCGACTACGCGGTCTTCGGCCCCGTCTTCGCCACCCCGTCGAAAGTCGTCTTCGGCCGCCCCCAGGGGACGACCAAGCTGCGCGACGCCGTCTACGGCGCCCCCTGCCCCGTTCTCGCCATCGGGGGTATCGAGCCCGCCGCCCTGCCCGACCTCGGGGGCACCGGCATCCACGGGGTCGCCGTGATCCGGGCCATCCTGTCCGCCCCCGACCCCGGGCGCGCCACCCGGGACTTCATCGAGGGGCTTCCCTGAACGAGTCGGCCTGTCAGGATGCCGGCCGACCGTCGTTGACCGTCGCGCCCGCCCGGGTATAGGGCGGCGCGAGGAGGACCGCTCGCATGAGCTGCATCTTCTGCCGCATCGTCGCAGGCGAGATTCCTGCCGAGATCGTCGCGCGCGACGACGCCGCCGTGGCGTTCCTCGACATGCATCCGCTCGCCGACGGCCACACCATGGTGATCCCCCGCACCCACGCCGCCACCATCGAAGACCTCGACGCGACCACCGCCGCAGGCCTGTTCCGCATGGTCCATCAGCTGGCTGGCGCGGTGCGACAGGCCGTCGGCGCCGAGGGCAGCACCATCGGCGTCAACAACGGCGAAGCCACCGGCCAGACCGTCCCACACGTGCACGTCCACATCGTGCCGCGCTGGGAGGGCGACGGCGGCGGCAGCGTGCACACCATCTTCCAGCACGGCGACCGCCGTCCCATTGCGGACGTCGGCGCGGCCATCCGCAAGGTGGTCGGCGGATGACCGGCACCGACCTCGGCGACGCCGACCTGGCGCGCGCCGCCTTCGCGCAGTCGGTCGTCCGCGGTCTCAGCGACACTCCGCGCTGGCTCTCGTGTCGCTATCTCTACGACACCGAGGGCAGCGAGCTCTTCGAAGCCATCACCGTACAGCCCGAGTACTACCTCACCCGCACCGAGGACGCGCTCCTCGCCGCGCACGCCGCCGACATCCGCCGCCTCGCCGGCGCGACGACGTTGGTCGAGCTCGGCTCCGGCAGCTCGACGAAAACGCGTCACCTGCTGCGCGCCTGGACCGAGGCCGGAGCCGGCGCCCGCTACGTCCCCGTCGACATCAGCCGCACCATGCTCGCCGAATCGTGCGCCGCGCTCCGCGACGCCTTTCCCGGTCTCGACGTGCAGGGGCTCGCCGGCACCTACGAGCAGGCGATGGGCCGCCTGCGCGAGCTGTCGCCGCTCGTGCTCCTGTTCCTCGGCAGCAGCATCGGCAACTTCGATCGCGCCGAGATGTTCGGATTCCTGGAGCGCGTCGCCGCCAACCTCAACACCGGCGACCACCTGCTGCTCGGCGTCGACCTGGTGAAGGACGTCGCCGCGCTCGAGGCCGCCTACAACGACGCCGCCGGCGTCAGCGCCGCGTTCACGCGCAACCTCTTCCACCGCATGAACCGCGAGCTCGGCACGACGCTCGACCTCGACCACATCGAGCACGTCGCCTACTGGAACGAGACCCGCGAGCGCATCGACATCTTCGCGCGCTTCACGCGCGAGGCCCGCGTCGAGCTGCCGTCGCTGGGACGCTCGTTCCGCATCGCCCCCGGCGAGATGATCCTCACCGAGGTGAGCCGCAAGTTCCGTCTCGACGAGACCGCGGCGGCGGTCGCGCGCCACGGCTTCGACACCCTGCACGTCTTCACCGATCCGGCGCAGGCCTTCGGCCTCTTCCTGCTGCGCCGACGCCAGCAGCCGCGCCCGGGACCGCGACGCCTCGTCGCCGAACGGCACATGGTGGCGGCGCGCGGTCGCACCCTCGAGCTGGTGGTGCCGTTGACGGAGCAGCAGCTGACGACGCAGCACAGCCAGCTCATGAGCCCCATCGTGTGGGATCTGGGTCACATCGCGAACTTCGAGGAGCAGTGGGTGCGACAGGCGAACGCCCCGCACAGCCGGCGCGACGACGCCGCCCGCGCCCGCGACCGCCTCTACGACGCCGTCGCCCATCCGCGCGCCGACCGCGCGCAGCTGCCGCTGCTCACCCGTCACACCGGACTGGCGTATCTCGACGACGTCCGCCGCAACACGCTCGACATCCTGCGCGCGGCGCCGTTCCCGCCCAACGACCCGCTGCTCGGCGACGGATTCGTCTACGCCATGCTGGCGCAGCACGAGGGGCAGCACACCGAGACCATCCTCCAGACCATCCAGCTGATCGAGGATCTGCACTACGAGCCGCCACGCCGCTGCGAGCCGCGCGGCACGCTGGCGCCGCTCGACGCCGTCGAAGCCGTCATCCCCGCCGGCGCGTTCCCGATGGGTACCGACGACCGCGCCTGGGCGTACGACAACGAGCGCCCCGCGCACGACGTCGACGTCGCGCGCTTCCGCATCGACGTGTGCCCGGTGACGAACGGCCAATACCTCGCCTTCATGCAGGACGGCGGCTATCGCCGTCGCGAGCTGTGGTGCGACGCCGGCTGGCGCTGGCTCGGCGAGGCCGACGTCACGCACCCCGCACAGTGGCGCCTCAACGGCGGCGGGCTCTGGAACGAGCGCGCCTTCGGTCGGCTCGTGCCGCTGGCCCTCGACCAGCCGGTGATCCACGTGTCGTGGTACGAGGCGTCGGCGTACGCACGCTGGGCCGGCAAGCGTCTGCCGACGGAAGCCGAGTGGGAGAAGGCCGCGGCGTGGGATCTCGAGCGCGGCACCGTGCGACGCTACCCATGGGGCGACACGCCACCCACCTGGGAGCACGCCAACCTCGACCAGCGCTGCTTCTCACCCGCCGCCATCGGCGCGTATCCTCACGGTGTGAGCTACTTCGGATGCCATCAGATGTTGGGCGACGTCTGGGAGTGGACGTCGAGCGACTTCGCGCCCTACCCCGGCTTCACCGCGTTCCCCTACGCCGACTACTCCGAGACGCACTTCGCCAAGGGCTACAAGGTGCTGCGCGGCGGCTCCTGGGCGACGCAACCGATCGCCATCCGCAACACGTTCCGCAACTGGGACCTTCCGCAGCGCCGACAGATATTCGCCGGCTTCCGGTGTGCGGCTGACGCCTGAGGCGTTGCGCGCGCTGCCGCTGCGGGTCGACGCCGCCGGCTGCCTGACGTCGCGCGTGGCGGTGCCGTCGTATCCCGACGAGCCGCGGCCGTCGTCGGTCGTGACACTCACCGGCGGCGGTCAGCGCGGACGCGGCGAGCACATCGGCTGGACCGACGCGGCGCACATCGCCTTCGGGCACGCCGTCGGCGGGATGTCGACGGGCACGTTCACCGTCGGCACGTGGAGCGACCTGCTGCGCGAGCTGCCGCCGTACGATCGCGCGGCGCTCGAGGCCGCCGGGCTCGACCTGGCGCTCCGTCAGGCGGGCACCAACCTCTTTCGTCTCGCCGGCGTGACGCCGGTGTCGGTGCGCTACGTGGTGTCGTTCGGACGCACGAGCGCGCCCGATGCGGTGGCGCAGCGTCAGGGCGACGTCGAGCTCAAGGTGGACGCCGACCCCGCCTGGGACGATGCCACCTTCGCGACGCTCGGCATGGTGTCGCGTGTCGCCGTGCTCGACTGGAAATGCACCGGCACCCGCGCCGACCACGAGCGCGCGCACCGCATGCTGCCCGACGCGCTGGTCGAGGATCCTGCGCCCGACGCCGCGCCGTGGTCGGCGATGCTCACCCGCAAGCTCGCCGTCGACGCTGGCGTGCTCACCATCGCCGACGTCGCCGCGCTCGACCCGCGTCCAACGGCCGTCAACCTGAAGCCGGCGCGCATGGGCGGCGTGCTCGCGGCGCTCGCCGCTGCCACGGCCTGCGCGGAACGCGGCATCGCCGTCTACCTGGGCGGCATGTTCGAGCTCGGACCGGGACGCGCGCAGCTGCGCACGCTCGCCGCCCTGCTCTCGCCCGACGGCCCGAACGACATCGCGCCCATCGCCACCGCGTCCCGCCCGGCCCCACGGCCGCAACGCCTGCCCGCCCCGGCCGACACGCCGGGCTTCGGAGACGACGACGAATGAACGAGACGCCCGACACCCCCGAAGAGCTCGCCGCGCTGCAGGCGCTCATGGACCGCAGCGTGCGCACCGCCGGCGCGTCCGTCGGCGACTCGGTGGCGTTTCCCGATCGCCAGCTCAGCGCCGCCGACTTCCTCGCCTTCTGGCGTGGCGCGCGTCTCATGGCGATGACCACCGTCGGCCCCGACGGACAGCCGCACACCGCACCCGTCCACACCAACATCCAGGGCACGACGCTGCGCCTCGTCGTCTACGACAACACCGTCCGCCGCCGCGACCTGCGCACCAACCCGCGCGTCAGCTTCACGACGTGGAAGGACGGCGCTGCGGCGATCGTCTACGGCCGCGCGCGCGAGGTCGACGGCAGCCTGCGCGAGACGCGGCCCGGACGCAGCGGTGCGCCCCGCAACGTGGTCACGATCGAGGTGGCGTTGACGCGCGTCTACGCCATGCGCCCGCCGGACCCGGCGTGAACCTGGTCGAATTCGACACGGTCTCGGTGCGTCTCCCCGACGGCCGCACGATCCTCGACCGCTTCACGCTCGACGTCGCCGAGGGCGAGACGCTGGCGCTCATCGGCCGTAGCGGCTCGGGCAAGACGACGGCGCTGAAGCTCGTGAACGCGCTGCACCGTCCGACGTCGGGTGCGGTGCGCGTCGGTGGCCGCGCCACCACCGACTGGGATCCCATCCGGCTGCGCCGCCAGACCGGCTACGTCATCCAGGAGGTCGGGCTGCTGCCGCATCTCACCGTCGCCGCCAATGCCGGCATCGTGCCGGAGCTCGAAGGATGGGACACGGCCCGCCGCGAGGCGCGGGTCGCCGAGCTGCTCGACATGGTGGGGCTGCCGGTCGCGGAGTACGGCGCGCGGCTGCCGCACCAGCTCTCGGGCGGACAGCGCCAGCGCGTCGGCGTGGCGCGCGCCCTCGCCGTCGATCCGCCGCTGATGCTGCTCGACGAGCCGTTCGGCGCGCTCGACCCGATCACGCGCCTCGAGCTGCAGGAGAGCTTCCGCGCGCTGCAGCAGCGTCTCGGCAAGACCGCCATCTTCGTCACGCACGACCTGCGCGAGGCGGCACGCGTGGCCGATCGCATGGCGCTGCTGTCGGGCGGCTCGCTGGTCGCGGTCGGCACGCGCGCCGAGCTCGACGGCCTCGACCACCCCGAGGTGGCGGCGTTCCTCAGAACCGCCGACGCCTGATCAGGGCTGCAGGTGCGTCCAGCCCTGCTGGTTCAGCTGGATGAGACGCGCGATGGCGCCCGTCGTGACGGCGACACCCGGCAGCAGGTCGGCATTGGTCCAGCCGTTCAGCTCCATGGTGTAGGCGCAGATCTCGAAGCGGACGTTGCGCGTCTGCAGCGACGCCAGGTCGGCCGCGTACGGATTGCCGCCGGTCGTGCCCACGATGCGATCGTAGGCCGCGTCGTTGAGCGCCCACGTGCCCGCGGGCCCGTGCATGATGCCGATGAGCTTGCGGCGCGTGTGCCACTGCTCGAAGTGCAGCAGCATCTCGTCGAGCCAGACGAACACCGTCGGCCGATCCCCCGACACGTCGATCCGGTCCATGTTGAAGACGACGCGGGCGCGCTTCAGGCGCACCGGCACGTCGACCACGATCCCCGGCGCGAAGCCGGCGTGGGCCAGCGGAGCCAGCAGCAGCGAGACGACGAGGACGGCGCGGAGGATGCTCACCAGTGCCGATATCGGCACGGGCCGCCGTCGACTTGAGTCTCAGCGCGCGAACTCGATCCGCGGCGGCGGCGGCCCGACGCGGAACCCGCTCGCGCCCACCGACACGGCCTCGAGCACGGGCAGCGTCACGTCGACGGTCTGATCGTCGCCGATGACGAGCGGCTCGGGATCGCTGGTGCTGCCCGGGTAGATGCCGAAGGCCTCGCCGGCGTCGCCGATGAAGCCGTCGCCGTCGCGATCGGTGCCGGCCGCCAGGAGATAGCTGCCGCTCAGGATGGGCTGCGTGAACTCGAGGCGGTAGCCGCCGTCGCGGGTGGTCGCGAGCTGGTAGCGCGACGTGCGCGTGACGGGGTCGATGAGCAGCGCGTACACGGTGCCGACGTCGCCGCCGCTGGTGGTGGACGGCACCTGCACCGCCACCTGCACGATGCGCGTGCCGGCATCGCTGACGATCGTGAGCGCCGCGCTCTGCACGATGCCCTCGGGAAGGCCGGCACGCTCCGCGTGCAGGGTGATGGTGCCCGGCGCCGCGAACGGCAGCTCGGCCGACGTGGTCGCCGTCAGCCACGTCGCCGCGGCGCTCGGCGTCACCGACTGGATCGTCACCGCACCGCTGCCGGTGTTGGTGACCGTCATCGTCAGCTCGCCCAGGTCGGCGCCGAAGCTGAGCGACGTGGGCGACACGCCCAGGTTCGGCGGCAGCATGCCGGCGACGCCGCCCGCCCGCAGCACGGCGCGACGCGCGTTGATGAGGCCGGCGCCCGACCAGTTGTCGATGCCGAGCTGATCGGTGATCTCGCCGTTGGCGATCCACTGGTCGAGCTCGTCGGGCGTGAAGCGGCGTCCGTTGGTGGCGAGGTGGGCTGCCTGCATCAACGCCACCACACCGGAGACGTGCGGCGCCGCCATCGAGGTGCCCTGGTAGAACGGGTAGCGGAACACGAGCGAGCCGGTCGAGTCGTCGGCGCCCACCGACAGCACGCCGTCGGCGAAGCCGTCACCGTTGCGGTCGACCGACGTGTCGCCGCCGGGTGCCGCCAGATCGACGATGCTGCCGAAGTTCGAGTACGGCGCCTTCTGGCGCGCGAGATCGCTGGCGCTCACCGTCACGACCTCGGGGAACATCGCCGGCGAGAAGTTCGCGGCGTCGACGTTGTCGTTGCCGGCGGCGGCGACGACGATCACGCCGGCGTCGCGCGCGGCACGCACCGCGCTCTGCATCTCGGCAGAGAATCCGGTGCCCCCGAGGCTCAGGTTGATGACGTCGGCGTGCGGCGACGGGATGGTCCCCGAGTCGTTCGGCAGACCGGCGGCGTAGCGGATGCCCTGCCCGATGTCGTAGCTCGACCCGCCGTCGACGCCGAGGACACGCACCGGCAGCAGCTTCGCGTTCCAGTCGACGCCCGACACGCCCTTGCCGTCGTTCGACGCCGCACCGATCGTGCCCGCGACGTGCGAGCCGTGGAACGACGACCCCACGCCGCGCCGGCCGTCGCCGTTGTCGAACGGATTGGCGTCGATGCCGTCGCCGTCTTTCGCATTCGACGGGCTCGAGATGAAGTCGAAGCCCGGCAGGATGCGGCCGGGATCGAGGTCGGGGTGTACGAGTCCGGTCGGCCGATCGTAGAGGATGCCGGTATCCACCACCGCGACGGTGACCTGCGACGAGCCCTGCGTGACGTCCCACGCCTCAGGCAGCGAGATCAGCGGGTAGTGCCACTGCAGCGGATAGAACTCGTCCGACGGCGTGAGCTGCGGCCGCAGAATGAAGTTGGGCTCGGCCCACGCGACGTCGGGTCGCTTCTTCATCTCGGCGACGGCGTGCAGCGTGCGCCAGCGGTCGTAGCGCTCGGCGCTCCACGTCGTCGGGTCCTTGATCTTCGAGCGCCCGGCAACGGCGGGGACCGGCGCGCGTGCCGCCAGCGCCTCGGGCAGACGGAACAGCACGCCGCGATCGGTCGTCGGGTCGCCCTTCACGAGCGCGAGCGTGCCCATCGACAGCGCCATCGCCTTCGGGCTCGCCTTCGAACGGGTCGCGGCGGGACGCATGCGCGCCACCACCTCTCCCGGCACGAACTCCGCCGGCGCCACGCTCGGCCCCTGGCCGATGGAGAGCACGTAGCCCGTCCACGGATTGGCGGGCGCTTCGAAGTCCGGCGCGATGGCGGTGAAGACGACGATGTACGCCGTCCCGGTCTGGGTCGTGGTGAACACCTGCTCGACGTTGTCGCTGCCTTCCGACGACGGCACGATCTGGTCGCCGTTCTCGTCGAGCAGGAGCAGGTCGAGGTCGGAGCGGTCGGGCTCGGCGATGAAGAGCGTGATGTTCACCGGCTGCCCGGTGAGCTCGATGCGATAGTAGTCGTCGTCGAAGTCGGTGTTGCTGACGATGTACGCCGCGCCGCCGACGGTGCTGAGCAGCGAGACCGGCTGCGCGGTGCTGCTGCGGTCGTTCTCGCCGGTAGTGCCGGAATCGGCGGTGTCGACGTCGGCGATCGCACTCGCGGACACGGCCACGCCACCGTGCACCGCGCCTTGCGCCAGATGCGCCACGATCTTGCGACGCGACCTCGGCTTCTTGCTGCGCAGCCGGCCGCGCAGCTCGCGGCAGGTGGCGGCGTCGATCATCGCTTTGAGGCGGACCTTGCCGTTGACGCCGTCGCAGGCTAGCCACGTCGCCGTGACCCGCGTGCCCTTTCGCGTGCGCTTCAACTTGGCGGTGGTGCGTCCACACGTACCGACGATCGACGCCTCGCCGTTGGCGATGACGAGACCGTCCGACGTGACGTCGGGCAGGAGCGGCAGGCTCTCGGCCGTGGCGCGGAACGCGCCCCCAGGACACGCCGCCGGTTTCTTCGCCGCCACCGCCTGCCCGGCCCACAGCACGGCCAGGACGACGAGCAGCATGCGCTTCACCATGCGGTGCTCCCGGTGATCGACGAGATCGGCCGCGAGACGCTCCGCCACGTCCTGCTGGTGGCCATTTCGGTGGGGCTCGCAACGGCCGTCGGGGTGCCGCTCGGCATCCTGCTCACGCGGCGTCCCGCCTGGCAGCGCGTGGTCCTTGGGGCGGTGAGCATCGTGCAGACGATTCCGAGCCTGGCGCTGTTCGGCTTCCTCATTCCGGTGCCGTTCATCGGCGGCATCGGCGTCCGGACCGCGCTGGTCGCCCTAACGCTGTACGCGCTCCTCCCGGTTCTCCGCAATACCGTCGTTGGCATCAGCGGCGTCGACGCCGCCGTGCGTGAGGCGGGACGCGGCCTCGGCATGACCGACGGCCAGCTGCTCTGGCGCGTCGAGCTGCCGCTGGCGGCCAGCGTCATCCTGGCCGGCATCCGCCTTGCGGCGGTGGTCGGCATCGGCGTCACCACCATCGCCGCGGCCATCGGCGCCGGCGGGCTCGGCGTCTTCATCTTCCGGGGGGTCGCAATGGTCGACAACACGACGATCCTGGCCGGCGCATTGCCCGCCGCAGGCCTGGCCATCGCCACCGACACACTGCTCGGCGCCGTCGAGCGCCGGATGCGGCCGCACGCATGAGAGCGCTCTGGCTCGTCGGTCTGGTGCTCGTGGTCGGCTGCAGCGGCGGCGACGGCGTGGTGGTGGGCTCGAAGAACTTCACCGAGCAGCGCATCCTCGGTGAGCTGGTGGCGCAGACGCTCGAGCAGGACGGGGTGCCGGTCGACCGACGGCTCGACCTCGGCGGCACGTTCGTCTGCGATGCGGCGCTGCGCGCCGGACAGATCGACGTCTACGTCGAGTACACCGGCACCGCGCTGACCGCCGTGTTGAAGCAGCCCCCCGACCCCGACCCGGCGACGGTGCTTGCGCGCGTGCGCGAAGGCTATGCGCCCGCGGGTCTGGTGTGGACGGCGCCGCTCGGCTTCGACAACACCTTCGCGCTGGTGGTGCGCGGCGACGCCGGCATCACGACGATCTCCGAGGCCGTCGTGCCCGCACGGAAGTGGCGCGCCGGCTTCGGCTACGAGTTCCAGCAGCGCACCGACGGCTACCCGATGCTCCAGCGCATCTACGGCCTCGAGTTCGCCGAGGTGAAGACGCTCGACCTCGGGCTGCTCTATCGCGCCCTCATCGACCAGCAGGTCGATCTGGTGGTGGGCAGCGCCACCGACGGCCTCATCGAGGCGAAGCACCTCGTCATGCTCGCCGACGATCGTCACGCCTTCCCGCCGTACGAGGCGGTGCCCGTCGTGCGACAGGCGGCGCTCGATCGGTATCCCGCGCTGGGTCCGGCGCTCGCGAAGCTCGGCGGCAAGATCGACGCCGCGACGATGCGTCGTCTCAACTACGCCGTCGACGCCGAGCACGAGTCGCCTGCCGACGCCGTGCGCGCCTGGCGCGAGCAGACCGAGCCTGCGAAGTAGTCGTCCATGCGACGCGTGTGTGTCTTCTGCGGCTCGTCGATGGGCAGCGACCCGCGCTTCGCCGCCGTCGCGCGTGACCTCGGCGACGAGCTGGCCGCGCGTCGCATCGGCCTCGTCTACGGCGGCGGATCGCTCGGTCTGATGGGCGTCGTCGCCGATGCCGTGCTCAACGCCGGCGGCGAGGTCATCGGCGTCATCCCGCAGGCGCTCAAGACCGAAGAGATCGCCCACGCCGGCCTGACCAAGCTCCACGTCGTCGCCAGCATGCATGAGCGCAAAGCCCTGATGGCGTCGCTCTCCGACGCCTTCATCGCCCTCCCCGGCGGCCTAGGCACCTTCGACGAGCTCCTCGAGATGCTGACGTGGCTCCAACTCGGCATCCACCAGAAACCGGTAGCCCTACTCGACGTCGCCACCTATTGGACCGGCCTACGCCAACTACTGAGCGACGCCGTCGCCAACGGTTTCGTCCACGAAAAGAACGCCAGGTCGCTGTTGGTGGAGACGACGCCCCACGCCCTGCTGGACGCAATGAAGACGTGGACCCCACCGCCGCTACCACGCCTCTGGCTCAAACAGAGCGACTCTTAGCAACGAAGAGAGCGCGCAGTGCCACCACCGCTACAGCCGGGGTGCGGGTTGCGGCGAACGGCGAGGGCCTCCGAAGGAGCGCGTCGAGAGTGAGCGGGTGGGGAAA
>DASYLJ010000125.1:0-7930 GCA_036009625.1 Binatia bacterium | reverse complement strand
CGCTATCTCGCGCACGCGGCGACCGAGGCCCCGGTGCACACGTGGCCGCTGGACGACGCATGACGGGGGTCAGCGCGCTCGACGCCGACCTGCACCTCGACGCGACGACCCTGGACGGTTTCCTCGCCGCGCAGCGCGCCGCTGGTCTGATGCACGGCTCGCGTCCGATCTGTCGCGTCCTGAGCCCGCTGGTCGTCACGCACGCGGTGTACCGTCGCGTGCGTCGGGCCGCCGAGCTGGTTCTGTCGGCGATGGAACGGCTCCTCGTCCGCGTCGCGGTCGACGATCGACTGGCCGCGGTCCTCGGCATCGATGCCAGCGAGCGCGCCCTGCACGCGATCGACCCCGGCTACCCACGCGCATTGGTGATCGCGCGCCTCGACATGGTGTTCCTCGAGCCCTCGGGTGACGACGAGGACGCCTTCGTCTTTCTCGAGCTGAATGCGGACTCGCCTGCCGGCATCATCGACCAGGCGGCAGTCGAGGCCACGCTCTACGCGCTGGCGCCGGTACGGACGGCGCTCTCCGGGTATCGTGCCGTTCCGCTCGCGCCGGTGCGTGCGCTGCTCGACGCGCTGCTCGAGACCCATCGAGCCTGGGGCGGTAGCGGCCTGCCGCGCATCGCCATCGTCGACTGGGGCGATGTCGACACCATGGCGGAGCAGGAGGTCCTGCAGCGCGCCTTCGTCGCCCAGGGTACCCCCACCGTCCTGACGACGCCGGAGGCGCTGCGCTGGGACGGGACACGGCTGTCCGTCGACGGAACGCCGATCGATCTCGTCTACCGGCGACTGATCGCGCGCGAGCTGCGCGCGCGGCTCGACGACGCTCACCCGCTGCTCCAAGCCGTGCGCGCGGGTGCCGTCTGCCTCGCCAATCCGTTCCGCAGCACCGTCGCCAACAAGAAGTCGGCGTTCGCCGTCCTGAGCGATCCGGCCTGGGCGCACCTCTTCACCCCCGACGAGCGCGCCGTGATCGAGGCCCACATCCCATGGACGCGCGTGCTCGGACGTGGCGGTGACGATGCGACGCTGTGCGCGGATGCGACCGCGCGACGCAACGACCTGGTGTTGAAACCCGACGAGGACTACGGCGGCCACGGCGTCGTCCTCGGCTGGACGGTTGGTGACGACGAATGGCGGACGGCACTCGCCCGTGGCGTCGCCGACGGTGCCGTCCTGCAGCGTCGCGTCCCCGTGCGGCGCCTCCGCTTCCCCACGTTCGACGACGGCGGCGTGCGACGGCAGGACCTCGGCTTCGACCTGAACCCGTTCCTCTTCCGCGGACGGGTGGAAGGCGGGATGGTGCGGGTTTCCGAGGGACCGCTGTCGAACGTGTCGGCGGGGGGTGGCGTCACCGGGCTGCTCGTGGTCGACGACGCGGACGAGGCCGGCGCGCATGTGTGAGCTGCTCGGCATCGGTGCCAGCGTTCCGATCGACATCGCCTTCTCGTTCAGCGGCTTCGTGCTGCGCGGCGGCCAGACTGGCCCCCACGCCGACGGTTGGGGCGTGTCGCTCTACGACGGTCCGTTCGCGCGCACGTTCCTGGAGGAGCGGCCCGCATTCTCGAGCCCGCTGACGCGGTTCCTCGAGACCAATCCGATCGTGACGCGCCTCGCGGTGGCGCACATCCGCAAGAAGACGCGCGGCGAGGCGCGCCTCGCGAACACGCACCCGTTCGTCCGTGTCATGCACGGACGCCACCTGGTCTTCGCGCACAACGGTACGTTGCCGTCCGTGCGCAGCACGCCGCTCCGGACCGAGAGCCCGATCGGTGACACCGACAGCGAGCACGCCTTCTGCGTGCTCCTGGAGCGCCTTCGCGAGGCCTTTCCCGACGCCTGGCCCGACGATCCCGCGGTCCTCGGTGCCACCGTATTCGCGCTCGCCAACGAGCTCGGTCGGGACGGCGTTTTCAACTTCCTGCTCGCCGACGGTCGCCATCTGTTCGCTCGCTGTGGCGACAACCTCTGCCACATCGTACGGCGTGCGCCGCTCGGCCGCGCCACGCTGATCGACGGCGAGGTGACCGTCGACTTCGCGCAGATACTCCGCGACGGCGGCACCGTCGCCGTCACCGCGACGACGCCGCTCACCCGCGACGAAGAATGGGTGACGGCCACGCCGGGGACGCTGTGGGTGTTCCGCGACGGCGAGCTGGTTGCCGCGCACGAGGGATTGCCGGAGGCGGCGCACGTCGCCGCGACGGCGTGGCGTCCCTCCCACGGCGAAAGTCGATCCTGAATGCGTCGGGTACCGTAGAAGGTCTACCGACCTAGCAAGCAGAGCGGGTACCTGGCTGGCTGGCGATGGGGGAACGGCCCCGTTTCGCTGGAATTCGTTTGACAGGCCGGGCGTGTACGTCGGTTAACGTCCACCGTGGCTGCGATCGGGCGGGGCGAGGATGTGGAGCAGTGGGAAGCGTGGTTGACCGCGTTCGGCTCGGCCGTACGACGGGTGCGACGCTTCCTCGGCCTGACGCAGCAGCAGCTGGCGCAGCTCGCCGGGGTCAGCCAGGGGTCGATCAGCCGGGTCGAGCGCCTGGCCGCTGCCGCGACGCCCTTGCTGACGGTCGTCCGCGTGCAGGCGGCGTTGCGCACCGCGCTCGCTGGTGTCGATCCGACGTTGCTGTCCCCCGACCTGCGTCGCTTCATCGAAGAGCAGCCCGACGCGCTGACGGTGGCCAGGCCCGCGATGGAGGGCGCGGTGGTGCAGGACGCCGTCCTCGATACGGTCATGCAGATCGTCCGGCGGATCCCCGCCGCGCAGCGTCCCGCATTCCTCCAGATCGTCGAGGCCGCCGCCGCCGCGCTCCTCCGCCCGGCAGAGCGCGTGGCCTAGACCCGGACCCGACTGCCGACGAGGCCTCCGAGCAGTGGCAATCCACGACGGCGGAATGGCACCACCAGCAACGCACCGGCGACGAACCCGCCGATGTGCGACCAGAACGCCACGCCACCGGGTCGGCCGCCGTCGGTGTGGGCGGCGCCGTAGAGCTGCACCGCGATCCATCCGCCCAGCAGCAGGTGGGCCGGGAGCCGGAGCGGGATGCGCTTCAGCGCCACGCAGAGGACGCGGACCTGCGGGTGGAGCATGAGGTACGCGCCGAGCACACCGGCCACGGCACCGCTCGCCCCGATGGTGGGAACGACCGAGTCGATGTTGACGATGGCGTGCACGACGCCCGCCGCGATGCCGCAGAGCAGGAAGAAGAGCAGGAAACGGACGTGGCCCATGGCGTCCTCGACGTTGTCGCCGAAGACCCACAGGTAGAGCATGTTGCCGATCAGGTGCGCCCATCCGGCGTGGAGAAAGAGGCTGGTGACGAGCGTCGCGCCCGCCGGCACCGCTTCGGGCACCGGGAGCGGATGCAGCCCGAGCAGCGAGCTCGGCACGAGCCCCAGGGAGACGAACGTCACGCCGGCGTCCGCTGCGGGGAGGGTGAGCTGCCACGCGAAGACGAGGACGCAGGCGACGATCAGCGCCGTCGTCACGACCTGGAACGGGATGACGCGGAGCTGGTTGTCGTCGTGCAGGGGCAGGAACGGCATGGCGGTCTTCTGCCCGAGCGGTGCGCGACGTGCCAGTGACGGCAGCGCCAACGCACCGACACCGAGAAGCGCTCCCGGAAAGACGTGAGTGGCAAGTATCATGCGATCACGTCTCCAGGCAGCGACCATGCAAGCGGTCAAGATCGCTGGCGATCACAGCAGATTCAGGATCGGTTGGGGCCGGCGCGGCCGATGCCACCGGGGTTGTGGGCTGGCCTCCGCCTTGCTCCGTGGAGGGGCACGCGCATGAGCATCCTCGTCATCGAGACCGCCTCGCCCCCGACGCTCGTCGATCGGCTCCGGGCCCGCGGATGCTCCGTGCTCGGGGCCACCGACGACGTGGCCGCGCTGGCGATCCTCGAGGCGCGTCACGACGTGGCGATGGTGATCACGGACGCGACGGCGGTGATTGCGCGCATCCGTGCTCACCCCGAGCTCGGCACCATGCCGATCGTCGCGTGCACGGATGACACCCCGCTCGACGTGCAGCACGTCCTGCCGCGGGCCGTCGACACCGAGACGCTCCTTGCCGTCGTGGCGACGCTGCTCGCCGAGGAGGTGCCCGTGCTCGAGCCGCCGGTCGAGGTGCAGACCCGCCTCGCGATCGACGAGCGCTCGTACCGGCGCCTGGCGGCGAACGTCGCTGCGCTGATTGCCCGCACGACGGACACGCTGCCGCCCGCTGCGACCGTACCGGATCAGGAGACACTGGCCGCGATCGCGGAGGCGGGACTCCTGATCGGCGCGCGTCGGATCACGACGGCGCTGGCGCGACTGCGTGCGTCGGACGTCGAGACGCAGGCCGATGCGGTGCGCGGCCTGCAGCGGGAGCTGCGACGGGTCTACGGCGCGCTCCGTGCCGCGCCGGGCGCCGCCCTCACCGCCACCGGCTGATCAGCGGCCGGCCAGGAAGACCAGCGTCGGCACCAGCGCCTCGCGCAGGCCGAGCGGTCGCCAGCCGAGCTCGGTGCGTGCGCGCTGCGCGCTCGGCCTGCTGTTCGACTCGAGGAAGTGGAGCTGGCCGCGCGGGATGAGCGGCGCCGATCCCACCAGGCCTGCGATCGCCTCGTTGCCGGCGGCGATCACGTGCGCCACCCATCGTGGCATCACCGGTGGAACGCGGCCCTTCTGCGCGGCGTCACGTACGGTGCGGGCAAGATCGGCGAGCTCCCAGTAGGATTCGCTCAGGATGTAGCGGCTTCCGGGCGCCGCCTGCTCCTCCGCCGTGACGTGACCGATCGCGACGTCGGACGAGAACACCAGCGGCATACCGCCCGGCAGCAGCAGTGGCACCTTGCCGGCGACGATGTCGGCGATGAAGTCGTTCAGCCCCGGCGACGCTGCGGGCGCGGGCCCGTACACCGCCGACGGATGCAGGAAGACGGTCGGGACCCCCGACGCGACCACGAGGCGGTCGGCCTCCTGCTTCGAGCGCTGGTAGTGGGTGGACTTCGGCGCGGTCGCGATCTCGCGCTCGTCGAAGGCCCCGCCGCCGGGTGGCATCGCGAAGACGTCGATGGTGCTGGTGTAGACGAGCCGCCGGACGCCGTGACGCGCCGCCGCCTCGACCACCACCCGCGTGCCGCCGACGTTGACGCGCTCGAAGATGGTCGGGTCGTTCGTCCACTGCTCGGGCAGGCCGGCGGCATGGTAGACGACGTCGCAGCCGGCCATGGCGCGGTCGACGGAGGCGGCGTCGGTGACGTCGCCGAGGACGAGCTCGCAGCCCGGCAGCGCCGCCTGGCCGCGCTCGATCGAGCGGACCAGCGCGCGGACGGCGCGACCGCGTCGCAGCAGCTCGTGGGCAATCGAGTTGCCGACGATGCCGGTGCCACCGGTGAGCAGGATCACGCGCGCTACAAAGCACGCGATTCCGTGGTTGTCACGCTGGTACGCCGTCCCCTACAGTCGATGGCGGACATGCCGTCGCTCGATCTCGTCGTCCATCCCGACGTCACGCCTGCGATCGGTCTCGCGACGGACCGTGCGCTGCTCGCGCGGGCGGCCGACACCGGACGTGGCGCGCTGCGTGTCTTCTCGTTCGCGGGCGACGTCGTCGCCCTGGGACGCTTCCATCGCGAGCCCGCGGGTGCCCCTGGCGTGATCGTCGCGCGTCGACTGACGGGTGGCCGCGCGATGGCGGCAGGCGATGGGTTCGTCGGCATGACGCTCGTGCTGCCGCATCGCTCGGCGCTGGACGGCGATGCGCCGGGTGCGCTCACGGCGGAGCAGGTCATGAACCGCTGCGTGCGCGGGCTCCTCGGCGCGCTCGAGCCCGCCGGGATGCCGGCGCTGTATCCCGGCCGCGATCTCGTGACGGTGGCGCGTCGGCCCATCGCTGGGCTCGGGCTCGAGGTCGATGCGCGCGGTGCGACCCTGTTCGAGGCCGTGCTGTCGGTCGGGCGCGATCAGTCCCTGCTGCCGCAGCTGCTCGATCGTGCCGACCCCGCGGGCGTCGTCCCCGTGACCATGCTGCTGCCCGGCGACGTCACGTCGGTACAGGAGCTGACGGGCCGCGTGCCGTCCGTGGCCGAAGTGGCGGCGTGGCTCCGGGCGGGCTTCTCCAGCCGGCTCGGCGTGCGCGTCGATGGTGACGCGATCGAGCTGGTCGCTGGCGATGCGGCGGCGGTGGCGCCGCCGCCGGTCATCGCCGGCGAGCGTTCCGCGCGCGTGGCGACGATGCTCGGCGTGCTCGAGGTGGATCTGTCGCTCGCGGCCGACGGCAGCATCGCGGCCGCGGCCGTCTGCGGTGATCTGCTGGCACCGTCGTGGGCGATCGCGCAATTGCAGGCGGCGCTGCGTGGTTGCGCGCCGGCGCTCGAGCCGGTGTCCGCGGTCGTCGAGGCGACGTTCGCGATGCCGGGCGCGTTCGTCCTCGGCATCGGTCCGCTGCGCACGTTGACGGAGACGATCGTGCGGGCGGCAAGCTCGTAAACCACGTCGGCTGCGGCTATCCTGACGCAGGATGCTGCGGATGTGGTGGCGGGTGCTGCTGGTGCCGATCGTCGTGCTCGCTGCGGCGTCCGCGTACGCCGACGCGCTGTCGACGGACGGCTCGCCGAGCCCCGCCGACATCTTCACGCTCGACGAGACCTTCGTCACCGGCACCGGCCTCACCACCGATTTCCGCTTCCTGCCCGACGGCCGGATGATCATCATCAATCAGCAGGGCAACGCCTTCGTGCGGCCCGCTGGTGGCGGCGCCCTGGTGTTCGCCGGGTCGTTCGACGTGGACTTCTCCAGCGAGAAGGGGTTGCTCGGCGTCGCCGTGCATCCGGACTTCGCCACCACGGGGCAGCTCTTCTTCTACTATTCGGCCGACGACGGAACGGACGCCGATCGCCATCGCGTCGTCATCCGCACGCTCGGTGCCAACGATACGCTGTCCGACGCCGAGACGCTGATCCTGAGCGGGCTGCGCGGGCCGGCCAACCATGACGGTGGCGGGCTCGACGTCGGGCCCGACGGCCTGCTGTACGTCGCCGTCGGCGACACCGGCTGCAACTCGAACACGTCGGCCGAGCCGCCCTACACCCCGACCAACTTCTACGCCACGTGCCTCGCCGACGACGCCGCCAACAACGGTGGCGGCAACGGCAAGATCCTGCGCGTCGCGCTCGACGGCAGCATCCCGCCGACGAACCCGCTCGTCGGGGCAGGGCTGGTGAGCGCCTGCGGGGGGAGCTGCGGTACGCCCGTCGATCCAGGCCTGCTCGGTGAGGCGCGCGCCGACGTCTTCGCCTGGGGCTTCCGCAATCCGTTCCGATTCTGGGTCGACCAGCACACCGGCCGGCTGTGGGCGGGCGACGTCGGCGAGATCACCTACGAGGAGGTGACGATCGTCCAGCCGGGGCGTCACCACGGCTGGCCGTGGCGCGAAGGTGCGAAGGGGCATCCGGTGACGCGGTGTCGCGACGTCCGCGTCGGGACCACGGCCGGCGGCGATCCGATCGCCGACCAGGACTGCGTCGACCCGGTCTACTACTGCCGGCACAACAACCCGGAGGCAGACCAGAGCGTCGACGGCGGCTGCGGTGCGATCACCGGTGGGCAGATCGTCGACTCGTGTACGTGGCCGGCGCCGTTCCGAGGCCGCTACGTCTTCGGCGACAGCGTCACGGGCGGGCTCTGGACCCTCACGCCCAACGCCGCGCGTGACGGCATCACCGGCGGCCGCGACGACTTCGCCACCATCGACGGAGCGCCCACGGCCATCCACACCGGCAACGACGGCGCGCTCTACATCGCCGTGCTGCCGGACCGCATCGTGCGCATCGCGCCGATCACGCCGGTGGCGTGCACGGACGGCTGTCTCGTCGATGCGAGCTGCGACGACGGCGACGCGTGCACGACGGACACCTGCGCGCCGACGGCGAGCC
>DASYLJ010000124.1:0-28526 GCA_036009625.1 Binatia bacterium | reverse complement strand
CGGGCCGACCTCGTCGTCCGCGGCGGCGTGCTGCGGGCGACCTCGATCACCGCCGATGAGGTGCCGGCCGCGATCGATGAGCTGCCCATGCTCGCCGTGCTGGCGGCCTTTGCCGCCGGTGAGACGCGCATCAGCGGCGCGGGCGAGCTGCGGGTGAAGGAGAGCGATCGCCTCGCCGCCCTCGAGCAGCTGCGCCCGCTGGGAGTGAGCATGGAGGTGTTCGCCGACGGCCTCGTCGTCGCCGGTGACGTCGATCGACGTCTCGGGGCCGGGCGGATCGACGCGCACGGCGACCACCGCATCGCAATGGCGTTCGCGGTCGCCGGACTGCGCTCGGCGGGCCTCACGATCGCCGATCCCGCCTGCGTCGACGTCTCGTTCCCGGGCTTCTTCGAGCGGCTCGCGGCGTTGGGTGGGCGTGTGGAGGCGGTGTCGTGATCACGGTCGTCGCCGTCGATGGGCCGGCCGGGGCAGGGAAAAGCACGGCCAGTCGGGCCCTCGCCGCACGCCTCGGGTTCGGGTACGTCGATACCGGCGCCATGTACCGCGCCGTCGGGGTACTGGCGCACGAGGCCGGGCTCGCCCTCGACGACGAGGCGCCGCTGGTGACCCTGCTCGATGGCCTCCACTTCGGCCTCGAGGACGGAGGCACCCGGCTCGTCGTCGACGGCCGCGACGTCTCGCAGGCCATTCGCCGGGGTGACGCTGGCGAGCTGGCTTCGAAGGTGTCCGTGAATCCTGGGGTGCGCACGCGCCTGGTGGCGCTGCAGCGGGCCCTCGGGATCGGGGGACGCGTGGTCATGGAAGGCCGCGACATCGGGACGGTCGTGTTCCCGGACGCGCCGGTGAAGCTCTACCTCACCGCCGACCCCGTCGAACGGGCACGGCGCCGGGCCTCGGAGATGCGGGGACGGGGCGAAGCGGTCGACGAGGCTCGTCTCGCGCGCGAGATCGTGGAGCGTGACCGTCGCGACAGCGAGCGGCCCACCTCGCCCCTCCGACCGGCCACGGATGCCGTCCTTCTCGACACGACGACCATCCCTTTCGATGCCGTGGTGGAGCGCATGGAGGCCATCGCACGCGCTGCGCTGCCCGCCGAAGCCCTTAGTGGGCGTGCATCCCCTTGAATACTTTGAATCACAAGGCTATGGGTTACCGGTTGCATAAGTTCCTGCGAGAGTTTCTGAGAGATTCGCGCCCAGAGGGGGTATCCGCTTGATGTCCGTTTCGTCGGAAAATCCCGGTCTCGAGACCGGAGCCGAAGAGGATTTTGCCGCCCTCTTCGAGCAGAGCCTGAAGAGCCCGAAGGCTGGCGAGGTCGTCGCCGGACGCGTCGTGCACATCGGGCGGGACCACGTGACGGTCGACATCGGCTACAAGTGCGAAGGCACCGTCCCGATCCAGGAGTTCACGACCCGCGAGGGCGAGCTCCAGGTCAACGAGGGCGATACCGTCGACGTCTACTTCGAGTCCAGCGACACCGACTCGGGTGGCATCCACCTCTCGCGCCAGAAGGCGCTCCAGTTCGTCGTGTGGCGCGACATCGAGAAGGCCTTCGAGCGCGAAGGCGCCGTCGAGGGCTCCATCGTCGGCAAGGTGAAGGGCGGCCTCAAGGTGGACATCGGTGTCCCCGCCTTCCTTCCCGGGTCGCACGCCGACCTGCGGCCGGCGCGGAACCTCGATCGCTACATCGGCCAGCGTGGACGCTTCGCGATCCTCAAGTTCAACCGCTCGCGGGGCAACGTCGTCGTCTCCCGCCGTGCGGTGCTCGAGCGCGAGCGCACGCAGCTCAAGGAAGAGACGCTCAAGGTGCTCGAAGAGGGCGTCATCCTCGAGGGCGTCGTCAAGAACATCACCGACTACGGCGCCTTCGTCGACCTCGGTGGCATCGACGGCCTGCTGCACGTCACCGACATGTCGTGGGCGCGCGTCGGGCATCCGTCCGAAGTCGTGAACGTCGGCGATCGCGTCAAGGTGGTCGTGCTCAAGTACGATCCCGAGCGCGAGCGCGTGTCGCTCGGCATGAAGCAGATCATGCCCGACCCGTGGTCCACCGTCGGCGAGCGGCTCCCGATCAGCAGCCGCATCCGCGGCAAGGTGCAGAGCATCACCGACTACGGCGCCTTCGTCGAGCTCGAGCCCGGGCTCGAGGGTCTCGTGCACGTCTCCGAGATGTCGTGGACGAAGCGCGTCACGCACCCGTCGAAGGTGCTCGAGGTCGGCCAGGAGGTCGAGGTCCAGATCCTCGACATCGATCCGGCCAACCGTCGCATCTCGCTGGGCCTCAAGCAGACCGAGCCGAATCCGTGGGAGATGGTCCGCATCAACCACCCGGTGAACAGCCGCATCGCCGGCAAGGTGAAGAGCATCACCGACTTCGGCCTCTTCGTGGAGCTCGAGGAAGGCATCGACGGCCTGGTGCACGTCTCCGACCTGCACTGGACCAAGAAGGTCAAGCACCCCTCCGAGTTCTACAAGAAGGGTGACGACGTCGAGGCGGTCGTGCTCGGCATCGACGTCGACAACGAGCGCATCTCGCTCGGTATCAAGCAGCTCACCGAGGATCCGTGGAACCAGGTACCGAAGCGCTATGCGCCGGGCACCCGTATCCGCGGCGCCGTCTCGAGCGTCACCGACTTCGGCGTCTTCGTCGAGATCGAGGAAGGCATCGAGGGCTTGGTGCACGTGTCGCAGCTCTCCACCGAGCGCGTCGACCGCCCGTCGTCGCTCTACAAGGTGGGCGACGAGCTCGAGGCCGAAGTCACGCAGGTCGACGCGCGCGAGAAGCGCATCGCCCTGTCGGTGAAGGCGCTGCGTCGCAGCGAGGAGCGCGACGAGGTCGACGCGTACCTCAAGCGCGAGGCCGAGGGCGCCAAGTTCTCGTTCGCCGACATCATGACGGACGAGCTCGAGCGCGATAAGGGCAAGGCGTAGTCACAGACCGGGGGGCGGCGCGGGCATGACCAAGCGCGATCTGATCGACGAAGTCGTGAAGCTCTACCCCCGCTTCTCGCGCCGCGATGCCGAGGTCATGGTGAACGAGGTCTTCGACACCATGACCCAGGCGCTGGTGCGCGGCGAGCGCATCGAGATACGCGGCTTCGGCAGCTTCGTCGTCAAGAATCGGCAGGCCCGCGAGGGCCGCAACCCGAAGACGGGTGCCATCGTGCCGGTACATGCGAAGCGCGTCCCGTTCTTCAAGGTCGGGAAAGAGCTCCGCCTCCGCGTCGACGGCAAGCCGTGGACGCCCGACGACGCCGACACACTCTAGCCACCCCAAGCCTTCGGCTCGGGTCGGGCCGTAACGCGGGGCGGACGTGTCCGCCCGACCTGTCTGTCGCGGCTGGCAAAGCCAGCGCTCCACGACGGGTACGCACGCTCAGGACACGAAAGCGGCTTGGTTGTCTGTCGCTTCTCGACGTGTGTAATATCCGCGCGCGTCACGAACGGAGGCAGGACATCGTGCGACAGTCCGATCCGCCGGGCACGCTCGGCGAGCTCAAGGCATCCGGCTATCAGGTGCGCAGCGTCCGCGAGGAGATGCGTCGAAATCTGCTGGCGCGGCTCGCGGACGGCGAGCGCATCCTTCCCGGGATCATCGGGTACGACGACTCCGTCATCCCCGAGATCGAGAACGCCGTCCTCGCCGGACATCACATCGTGTTCCTGGGCGAGCGCGGGCAGGGAAAGAGTCGCATCATCCGCAGCCTCGTCGGGCTGCTCGATGCGCAGGTGCCAGTGGTGGCGGGCTGCGCCATCAACGACGATCCGTTGGCGCCGATCTGTGCCGAGTGTCGTCGACGCGTCGCCTCCGACGGTGACGCCCTCGCGATCGCGTGGCTCGGCCGCGACCAGCGCTACGGCGAGAAGCTCGCCACGCCCGACGTCTCGATGGCCGATCTGGTCGGCGAGATCGACCCGGTGAAGGTGGCCGAGGGGCGCTACCTCGCCGACGAGGAGACGATCCACTACGGGCTGATCCCGCGCACCCATCGCGGCATCTTCGCCATCAACGAGCTGCCCGATCTCACCGAGAAGGTGCAGGTGGGTCTGTTCAACCTGATGGAGGAGAAGGACGTCCAGATCAAAGGCTACAAGATTCGGCTGCCGCTCGACGTCGTCATCGTCGCGAGCGCGAATCCGGAGGATTACACCAGCCGCGGACGGATCATCACGCCGCTGAAGGATCGCTTCGACGTCCAGATCCGCACGCACTATCCGAAGGCCATCGAGGACGAGATCGCGATCGTCGAGCAGGAGGCGCCGGTGCTCGACCGCGTCGGCCGCGAGCTGCGCATCCCGACCTTCATGAAGGAGCTGGTGGCGCAGATCACCTTCGAGGCGCGCGCGTCGACCGAGATCAACCAGGCGTCGGGCGTGAGCGTGCGCGTCAGCATCAACAACTACGAGACCCTCATCTCGAATGCCGAGAAGCGCGCCGTGCGCACCGGCGAGCGCGAGATCGTTCCGCGCCTGACGGACCTGCACGCGGTGCTCGCGTCGACCAGCGGGAAGATCGAGCTCGAGTACGGCGGCGAGGACAAGAAGGAAGAGGACCTCGTCGATCGCCTGATCGGTCGCGCGGTGCTCAAAGTGTGGGATCAGTACCTGAAGGTCGAGAACGTGGCGCCCGTGGTGGCGCACTTCGAGGCCGGCTGGGGCGTCGAGGTGTCGGACGTCATGAAGGCCGAGGAGTATCGCGAGGGCGTGCAGAAGATTCCCGGCCTGCTCGACGCGGTGATGCTGCTCGGGCCGTTCGAGAGCCCGGGCCTCATGGCGTCGGCCATCGAGTTCGTGCTCGAGGGCCTGCACCTGCACCAGAAGCTCAACAAGGAGCGCGCCGGCGGCCGCTGGACCTATCGGGTCTGACGTCCGTCTGCGGCCAGCGTCGTGCAGGTTCTCCGCTACACCGCCTGGGACGGCACCCAGACCGTCCGTCTGACGGCGGAACAGGTCTTCGACAAGCTCTCGGAGTACCTCTCCTTCACCGACGACGTGCAGCAGGCCCTCGACTGGCTGCTGCACCAGGGGCTCGAGTGGGAGGGGATCCGCGTCGCCGGGCTCGACGAGTTCCTCGAGCAGCTGCGCGAGGCGATGCGTGCCCGCTACCGCGACGTCAACATGCGGCAGGCGCTCGCGGGCCCGCGCTCGAAGCTCGAGGAGCTGCTCGACCTGGAGCGCGAGGCGCTCGACGGGCTCGACGACCAGGAGCGCGCGGCGCAGAAGCGCGAGCGCCTCGACACCCTCCCGCCGCGACTCGCCGACGCCCTGACGCAGCTCGACGACTACGAGTTCGAGGATGCCGATGCGCGCGCGGCGTACGAGGCGCTGCGCGAGGAGCTCGACAACATCCGTGACCTGGAGGACTTCCAGCGTCGCTACGGCGATCTCTTCCACGGTCCCGAGTCGCTCGACTACGACGAGGCGCTCGAGCTCATGCGCGAGATGGAGCGCTGGAAGCAGCTCGAGGAGCAGCTGCTGGCGGGCGACCTCGAGGGGGTCGACCTCGAGCGACTGAGTGCGCTGCTCGGGCCGGACGCGCTGCGCAACTTCCAGCTGCTGAAGAACATCATGATGGTGCTGGCCAACGCCGGCTACGTCACGCAGCGGGAGGGACGGGCGCAGTTGTCGCCGAAGGGCGTGCGCAAGATCGGCCAGCTGGCGCTGCGCGACATCTACCAGGGGCTGCTGCGCGATCGGCCGGGTGGCCACGCCACCGACCATCGCGGTGCCACGCTGCTCCGCCCCGAGGAGACCCGCCCGTATCAGCACGGCGAACCGCTCGAGCTGAACCTCGTCGCCACGCTGAAGAAGGCGCTGGCGCGGCGCCCGGGTACGCCGCTCGCGATGGAGCCGGGCGACTTCGAGGTCTATGCCGCCGACACCACCACGACGAGCTCCACGGTGCTCCTGCTCGACATGAGCTGGTCGATGTCGTGGGAGGGACGCTTCGCCGCCGCCAAGAAGGTGGCGATGGCGATGGAGAGCCTGGTGCGCGCGAAGTATCCGCGCGACTACTTCGCCATCGTCGGCTTCTTCACGCGCGCCGTCGAGCTCAAGCTGCGCGACCTGCCCGAAGCCAGCTGGAACATGGGCGACCCGTTCACGAATCTTCAGGACGGCCTGCGGCTCGCGTCGGAGCTGCTGTCGCGTCACCCGAGCAACAACCAGCACATCATCATCATCACCGACGGCCAGCCCACGGCCTACTTCCAGCGCGGCCGCCTGTTCTGCGAGTGGCCGCTGTCGTTCGGGGGCATCAGCATGCGCGCGGCGCAGGAAACGCTGCGCGAGGTGGAGCGCGTCACCCGGCGCGGCATCACCATCAACACCTTCATGCTCGACGACAGTCCGAGCCTGCGCGCCTTCGTCGAGCGCATGACGCGCATCAACAAGGGCCGCGCGCTCTACACGCGCCCCGATCGCCTCGGGCAGTATCTCCTGGTCGATTACCTGACGAAGAAGCGCAAGCGCGTGTGAGAGGGGCGCTCCTCCAGCAGTATCTGCGCCTGAAGGCGCAGCACCCGCAGGGTATCCTTCTCTTCCGGCTGGGCGACTTCTACGAGATGTTCTTCGACGACGCGCGCGTCGCGTCGTCGCTCCTCGACCTGACGCTGACGGCGCGGAACCGCGGCGAGCCCGACGAGACGCCGCTGTGCGGGTTCCCGGCGCACGCATCACAGCCGTACGTGGCGCGCCTCCTGGCGGGAGGCCACGCGGTCGCGATCTGCGAGCAGGTGGAGACGCGCGGCAAGGGCATCATGGCGCGCGAGGTGGTGCGCGTGGTGACGCCCGGCACGATCCTCGAGGAGGAGAGCCTCGACCCCGGCGCGCCGAGCCTGCTGGTGGCGTTGACGGGTGGCGACGATGAGCGGTTTGGGCTCGCCAGCATCGACTTCGCCACCGGTGTCTTCCGCGCCGCCGAGACCCTCGGCTGGGCCGCGACGCGCGAGGAGCTCGAACGGCTGGCGCCACGCGAGCTGCTGCTCGCCCCCGGCCTTCCAGAGATGATCGTGACCGCGTGCGGCCCGCCACGACCGTGGGCCCGCGCCGCCATGCCCGAGCCGGTGACGCTCGACGTCGCGCTGCCGCCGCTCGCGGCGCAGGCGGCGGGTGGTGCGCTCGCCTACATCGACGCCGTCTACCGCCGCCGTCCGGCGCACCTGCGGGCGCCGGAAGGCTACGCGCTGGCCGGGTTCCTCGGGCTCGATGCGTCGACCCGTCGCAACCTGGAGCTGCTGCAGACGCTCGGTGGCGAGCGACGCGGCTCGCTGCTGTGGGTGCTCGACGAAACCAGCACCCCGATGGGCGCGCGCCGGCTGCGCGAATGGATCCTCTATCCGCTGCTCGACGCTGCACGCATCGGCGCTCGCCTCGACGCGGTCGAGATGCTGGTCGAGCACGTCGAGGTACGGCAACGGGTGCGCGACGCGCTGGCCGGGATCGGCGATCTCGAGCGCCTCGCCGGCCGCGTCGGGGCGCGCTCCGCCGGGCCGCGCGATCTCGGACAGCTGGCCGCCGCGCTTGGACGCGTCGCCGTCGTGCGTGACGCCTTGCACGGTGTTCGTCCCGAGATGCTGCATGCCCTGACGGCCATGCTCGATCCGCTGGCGGACACGGCTGCCGAGATCGCGGCGACGCTGGTCGACGCGCCGCCGCCGCACACGCGACTCCCCGGCTTCATCCGGCCCGGTCGCGATCCCGAGGTCGATGCGCTGCGCGGCAGCGCGCACGACGGCAAGGGCTGGCTGGCGCGCTTCGAGGTCGCCGAGCGCCAGCGCACCGGCATCGCGTCGCTCAAGGTGCGCTACAACAAGGTCTTCGGCTACTACGTCGAGGTCACCAAGCCGAACCTGCCGCAGGTGCCGGCGGACTACGAGCGCAAGCAGACACTCGTCAACGCCGAGCGCTTCGTGACCACGGAGCTGAAGGAGCACGAGACGCGCGTGCTCGGCGCCGAGGAGCGCCTGCGTACGCTCGAGCAGCACCTCTTCGCGGGGCTGCTCGACACGGTGGCATCGCACCATCCGACGCTCGCGCGCACGGCCGATGCGCTCGCGAGCCTCGATGCCCTGACCGCGCTCGCCGAGGGGGCGCATCGTCGCGGCTGGGTGCGGCCGCGCATCACGCGGATGGCGGGCCTGCGCATCCGCGGCGGACGGCATCCCGTCGTCGAGGCCGTGTCGGCGGAGCCGTTCGTCCCGAACGACACCGCGCTCGAGGCCGACGGCGAGCAGCTCGTCATCCTCACCGGTCCCAACATGGGCGGCAAGTCGACGTATCTCCGCCAGGTGGCACTGATCACGCTGCTCGCGCAGATGGGGAGCTTCGTCCCCGCGACCGAGGCCGAGATCGGCCTCACCGATCGGATTTTCACGCGCGTCGGCGCCAGCGACAACCTGGTGGCGGGCGAGTCGACGTTCATGGTGGAGATGCGCGAGACGGCGCACATCCTCGCCAATCTCACCGAGCGGAGCCTCGTCATCCTCGACGAGATCGGCCGCGGCACGAGCACGTTCGACGGCATCTCGATCGCGTGGGCCGTCGCCGAGCACCTGCACGAGGCGGTGGAGCGTCCGCGCACGCTGTTCGCGACCCACTACCACGAGCTGACCGCGCTGGCGGCGGAACGGCCGCGGGTGCGGAACCAGTCGGTGGCGGTGGCGGAGTGGAAGGGCACGATCGTGTTCCTGCGGCAGGTCGTGCCGGGGCCGGCACCGCGTAGTTATGGCGTCGAGGTGGCGGCACTGGCGGGCGTGCCGACGCCGGTGGTCGGTCGTGCGCGCGAGATTCTGGCGCAGCTCGAAGGCGGGCAGGGACCCGTCGCCCCGCGCCCCGGGCCCCGCAGCGAGCAGCTCTCCCTGTTCGCGCCGCCGGATGCGCAGCTCCGTCGCGAGCTGTCGGCGATCGATCCCGAGCGGCTGACGCCGATCGACGCCCTCGCCACGCTGGCCCGACTCGTGGAACGCGCCCGCAGCGGACCTTGATTCCCGCCAGGGCCTTCCCTATCCTCCGCGCGTCGTGGGGTGGAGGAGTGGGTGGCTGGCCTGCCTTGGTGCAGGCATCGCCGTGGTGGCCTGTGCTGCCGGCGCCGGCGCCAGCGAGCTGCGCGGCATCAGCGTCCGACCCGCGCCCGACGGACAGACGATGCTGCTCGAACTGTCCCAGCCCGCGGAGACGCACGTCTCGGTAGTGCGGGGGCGGGGGCAGTCGCTGGCGCGCCTCTACATCGACCTGCCAGCCGGGAGTCGCGTGGCGGCGGGCACGAAGCGCACCGTCGCCGGCGAGCGACCCGTCACGGCCGCACGCATCGGCCAGGGTGACGACGGCAACCTGCGCATCGTGCTCGAGCTCGACGGCGCGCAGAGCTATCGCGTGCGACGCGAGCGCCAGGGCCGCGTCGTCGCCGTCACCGTGACGCGAGCGGTGGTGGAGGCAGCGGCGGAGGCGCCCGCCGTGCCCCCCGCCTCCGAGCCGACGCCGCGCATCGCGGTGGCGCGGCCAGTGGTGCCGGTCGGGCCGGCACGGCGCGAGACCGCGCGGCCGAAGATCGTGCTCGACCCGGGCCATGGCGGCAATGATCCCGGCGCGATGGGCTTCGTCGTCGAGAAGGAGTTCACGCTCGACATCGCGCTCCGCATCGAGCGCTTGCTGCGCGACCGGCTCGATGC
Source organism: Binatia bacterium (assembly GCA_036009625.1). GTDB lineage: Bacteria > Desulfobacterota > Binatia > DP-6 > DP-6 > DASYLJ01. The sequence continues at coordinate 18,855 of DASYLJ010000124.1, read as the reverse complement.
GGACGTCGTGCTCACCCGGGGCGACGACGCCACCCTGACGCTGCCGTCCCGCACGGGACGCGCGAACACCGAGGGGGCGGACCTGTTCGTCTCGATCCACGCCAACGCGAACGACACCGGTCGCCTGCAGGGCGTGGAGACCTACTACCTCGACAACACGGTCGATCAGGCCACGCTGCGGCTCGCCTCGCTGGAGAACGGGCTCGACATGCTGAAGCCGGCGGAGGGCGGCGCCGATCTGCGCTACATCCTGAGCGACCTCGTGCAGGGTGGGAAAATCGAGGAGTCGGCGGCGCTGGCCCAGTCCATCCAGAGCGGGTTGGTGCGCAATCTCCGTCTGCAGTGGCCGGGCGTGGTCGACCTCGGGGTGAAGCGCGGGCCCTTCTACGTGCTGGTCGGGGCCTATATGCCGTGCGTCCTCGTCGAGACCTCCTTCCTGTCGCACCCCGTCGAGGGCCGTCGCATGGCGGATCCGGAGTACCGGGCGGCGGTGGCGGAGGGGGTCTATGGCGGTATCGCGCGGTTCCTGGCGTCGGGCCTGGGCGCCAAGACCCTCTGAGGCCCCGACGTCCGTCGCCGCGCTGGAGCCGGACGGATTCTCGCGCTATCCTCCGCCGATGCCGGGGCGGATGCCGTCCGGACGGCACCGTCGTCGATGATCCTCGCCACTACGCCACCCTTCGACCCCCTGGACGCGCTACGGACGTTGCCGGAGCCGAGCGGCAACGTCGGCGGCGCAGGGGCGGTGGCTCGCGAGTATGTGACCCGCGTCAAGACCGAGCTGCGTGCCCGGCACGATGCCGGCGCGGGTGGTCTCGCGATCGTCGCCGCCTATACCGAGGCGATCGACCGGTTGCTGTGTCTCCTCTTCGCCGACGCCACGCTGCACTTCCAGGCCCGCAACCTGCGCATCAACCAGCGCTGCTGCGTGGTGGCACAGGGCGGCTACGGTCGCGGTGAGCTCAACCCGTCGTCGGACATCGATCTCCTGATCCTCTATCCGTGGAAGGTGAATCCGTACGTCGAGACCGTCACCGAGGTCGTGCTCTACGCCCTGTGGGACGCGGGCCTCCACGTCGGCCATGCGATGCGCAATCCGCGCGAGTGCGCGCGGCTGGCGGCACACGACCTCAAGGTGAAGACCGCGCTGCTCGACGCGCGCTACATCTGCGGCGATGCCGAGCTCTATCAGGAGTTCGACGCCAGCATGCTCGAGGAGATGTGGAGCCCCGGCCAGGCACTCTTCTTCAAGGAGAAGCACGCCGAGAGCGTCGAGCGCCACGGCCGCGCCGGTCACAGCGTCTACCTCCTGCAACCGCAGCTCAAGGAAGGTCAGGGCGGGCTGCGCGACCTGCACACCGCGCTGTGGATGGCGAAGGTGAAGTTCAAGGTGCGCACCATGCGCGAGCTGGTGGCGCTCGGCGTGCTCGCGGAGCGCGACGTGGCGGCGCTCGACGAGGCCATCGACTTCCTCTGGCGCGTGCGCAACGCGATGCACTTCCTCACCGGCTCGCACCAGGATCATCTCACGTTCGAGGTCCAGGAGCGGCTGGCCCCGGCGCTGGGCTTCGGCGAGGACCGCCGCGGCACCGAAGCGTTCATGCGGGCGTACTACGGCCACGCCACCACGGCGAACCGTGTCAGCGACGCCGTCATCGCGCGCTGCTCGGTGCACGCCGAGCCGTATCGCCGCACGCCGTTGCGGATCATCCGCGACGGCATGCGCATCCAGGGCAACACGCTCTCGGTGACCGGCCGGAGCGTGTTCGAGCGCAACCCGAGCGCCTTGGTCACCGTGTTCGCCGAGGCGCAGCGTCACGGCGTCGCCATCGGCGAGACGACGCGGGACTGGATCCGCGAGTGCCTGCCGCTGCTGGAGCCGGTGTGCGCGGAAGCGGCCGTCGGCGAGGCCTTTCTCGGCATCCTGCGCGGGCGTACGGCGGTCGCCGACACGCTCTTCGAGATGCATCGGCTCGGCGTCTTGACCGCGGTGATTCCCGAGTTCCGCAATCTCGAGTGCCTGATCGCGCACGACCCGTTCCACATCTACACCGTCGATCACCACTCGCTCATGGGCGTGCGCGAGGTCGAGCGGCTGCGCGCGGGCGAGTTCGCGGACGAGGTGCCGTACCTCACCGAGGTGATGCGCGAGGTGCAGCGCCCCGAGCTGCTGATGCTCGGCATGATGTTCCACGACGTCGGCAAAGGGCACGGCAAGGATCACTCCGGTCGCGGCGCGGTGATGATGCGCGACATCGGGGCGCGCCTCGGGCTCAACGAAGACGAGACCGCGGCGGCAGTGTTCCTGGTCCAGCACCACCTCCTGATGTCGCACCTGGCGCAGCGGCGCGACGTCCACGACGACCAGCTCGTGATCGACTTCTGCCGCACGGTCGGCACCGTCGACAACCTGCAACGCCTCTACGTCCTGACGTACGCCGACATGCGGGCGGTCGGCCCGGGCGTATGGAACAACTGGCGCGGCATGCTGGTGACCGAGCTCTATCGGCGGGCGCGCGAGTTCTTCGAGAAGGGTGTGTTCGAGGCCGAGGACCGCGGCGCGCGTGCGGCGCGGGTGCGGACGCGGGTCATCGCGGCGGCGCCCGAGCAGGAACGGGCGGCAGTCGAGGCGTTCCTGGCCGCCATGCCCGACGGCTACGCGCTGCAGACGCCGGAGGAGATGATCGGCGCGCACGCCGCGCTCCGCCGGCGCTTCGCGGCGCGCGAGGAGGCGGGCGACATCCCGGCGGTGGCGAAGCACCTGTCGCCCTTCCCGGAGCGTGGCTTCACGGAGCTCGCGATCTGTACGCGCGACCGGCCCGGCCTCTTCGCCATGCTGTCGGGCGTCATCGCGGCGCATGGCATGAACATCCTGGCGGCGCGCATCACGACGAGCCGGGATGGGGTTGCCCTCGATGCCTTCCGCGTCTCGCACGACGGCGGCGACGTCGCGATCGATCACGAGCGCTGGGAGCGCGTCGACAAGACGCTGCGCGCCGTGCTCGGCGGGACGACGGACGTCGAGGAGCTGGTCCGGCGAAGCGGCCGCCCGTCCCTCCTCGCCAAGAAGCGTCGGCCCGTGCCGACGCGGGTGGAGATCGACAACGCCGTGTCCGCCGACTTCACCGTCCTCGACGTCTACGCCGGGGACCGCGTCGGTCTGCTGTTCACGATCACGAACTGCCTCTATCACCTCTGGCTCGAGATCCACCTGGCGAAGATCACCACCATGGTGAACCACGTCCTCGACGTGTTCTACGTGACCGACAATGAGGGTCGAAAGATCGACGATCCGGAGCGCCTCGAGGTGATCCGTCGCGAGCTCACGCAGGCGCTGTCGCCGCCCGGCGGTGAAGCTGCGGCGCCGGTGGCGACGCAGGCGGCGACCGCGTCGTAGGAGTACCGGGGTGGCGGGACGGAGTGGGGCTGCGGTGGGGATCGATGCCAGCGTCGACGAGTACCTCGACTGGCTCACCGTCGAGCGCGGCCTGGCGAAGCGCTCGGTCGAAGCCTATGCCCGCGACCTGAGTGCGTTCCTGGTCAGCCTGGTCGCACGCCGCGTGCGCGCGCCGGGCGCCATTCGCGCCGTCGACGTGCGCGCGCATCTGGCGCTGCTGTCGCAGCGTGGCCTGGCGCCCCGCAGTCAGGCTCGGGCCCTCGCCGCGGTGCGCGGCTGGGTACGCTTCCTGGTGCGCACGCACCACCTCGACGACGATCCCACCGCGGAGCTCGCCGTTCGGCGTCCGGGTGGTCGGCTGCCACATGCGCTCGGGCGGGGCGACGCGGTGTCGCTCGTGACCGCGGCGCGGCCGGGCGCCTGCCGGGGTCTGCGCGATCGCGCGCTGCTCGAGGTGTTCTACGCCTGCGGTCTGCGCGTCTCCGAGGCCACCGGGTTGCGTCTCACCCAGCTCAACCTGGACGCGGGGTGGCTCACGGTCGTCGGCAAGGGAAACAAGGAGCGCGTGGTGCCGCTCGGGCAGCCGGCGTGCGAGGCCCTGTTGGCCTATCTCGCCCAGGAGCGACCGCGGGTCCTGCGCGGACGGCGGAGCGACTTCGTCTTCCTCGGCCCGCGCGGGACGCCGCTCACGCGGCAGGCGGTGTGGAAGCTCGTGAAGCGCCGGGCGGCGCTGGCGGCGGTCGAGGCGCGCGTCTCACCGCACACGCTCCGCCACACGTTCGCCACGCATCTCGTCGGGGGCGGTGCCGACCTGCGCGTCGTGCAGGCGCTGCTCGGACACGCCGACATCGGCACGACCCAGGTCTACACCCACGTCGCGCCCGAACGGCTCCGCGCCGTGCATCGCCGTCACCATCCGCGCGCCTGACCGGCCCGCGAAATCGCGTCGGGCTCCCTTGCTTCGGCCACCGGCGAGTCTGTAAAAGACCGGGCACCGGAAGCTCGCGTGGCAAAGACGATCGACGGCAAAGTAGTGGCGGCGGCGGTGCGGAGCGAGGTCCGGGAGCGCGCGGCGCGACTGGCCCAACGCGGCGTCGAGCCCGGTCTTGCGACCGTCCTGGTCGGTGACGATCCGGCGTCGCGGGTCTACGTGGGCATGAAGGAGAAGGCGTGTGCCGAGGTCGGCATCCGCTCCTACGGCCATCGTCTGGCGGCGACGGCGACGCAGGCCGAGCTGCTCGCGCTGGTGGCGCTGCTCGGCGTCGATCCGCGCGTGCACGGCATCCTGGTGCAGCTGCCGCTTCCGGCGCCGCTCTCCGCCGATGCCGTGGTCGAGGCGATCGTGCCCGCGAAGGACGTCGACGGCCTGCATCCCGTGAGCCAGGGACATCTCATGGCCGGTCGACCGGGGCTGCGTCCGTGCACGCCCGTCGGCGTGATGCGGCTCCTCGACGAGACCGGCGTCGAGCTGCGTGGCGCCCACGCGGTGGTGATCGGTCGCAGCACGCTGGTCGGGAAGCCGATGGCGTTCCTGCTCCTCGAGCGGCATGCCACGGTGACGATGTGCCACTCGCGCACGCGCGACCTCGGCGCGGAGGTGGCGCGCGCGGACGTCGTCGTCGCTGCGGCGGGACAGGAAGGACTCGTGCGCGGCGCGTGGGTCAAGCCCGGCGCGGTCGTCATCGATGTCGGCACCAACCGCGGCGCCGACGGCAAGCTCCACGGTGACGTCGAGTTCGCGGCGGCGGCGGAGCGCGCCGGTTACATCACGCCGGTCCCGGGTGGCGTCGGTCCGATGACCGTGGCGATGCTGCTCGCCAACACCGTGACGGCGGCGGAAGCCGCGCTCGGGGCGGTCTGACGGCGATGGCTCGTCGTACCGCGCTCTACGATGCGCATCGTGCGCTCGGCGCCCGCATGGTGGAGTTCGCCGGCTGGGACATGCCAGTGTCGTACGCCGGCATGCTCGAGGAGCATCGCGCGGTGCGCGACCGCTGCGGGCTGTTCGACGTGAGCCACATGGGCGAGATCGACCTGCGTGGCCCGGGGGCGGCGGCGCTGTGCCAGTCCCTCACGGTGAACGACGTCGACCGGCTTGGTGACGGCGACGGCCAGTACACGCTGCTCTGCAACGAGCGGGGTGGCGTCATCGACGACCTCATCGTCTACCGGCTGGCGGCGGATCACTGGTTCCTCATCGTCAATGCGGCGAATGCCGCCGTCGATCATGCCTGGATCGCCGCGCACGCGACGCCCGACGTCACCATCGTCGACCGCAGCGCCGCGCTCGGCCTGTTGGCGCTGCAAGGGCCCGAGGCCGCCGCGGCGCTCGGCACGCTGACGTCGCTCGATCTGCGCACCATGCGCCCGTTCACGATCCGCGAGGCCACCGTCGCCGGCCACGCCGTTCTCGTGTCGCGCACGGGCTACACGGGCGAGGACGGCTTCGAGCTCGTCGTCGACGCGGGGGAGTCGGCGGCGCTCTGGGACACGGTGCTCGCCGCCGCGACGCGACGAGGCGGGCAACCGGCCGGTCTGGGTGCGCGCGACACGCTCCGGCTCGAGGCCGGGTTGCCGCTCTGCGGGACCGACATGGACACCGACACGACGCCGCTCGAAGCCAGTCTCGCATGGGTGGTGAAGCTCGCGAAGCCGGTGTTCGTCGGTCGCGCGGTGATGGCGGCGCAGGCGGCGGGCGAGCTGCGGCGCCGGCTCGTCGGCATCCAGCTCGACGAGCCGGGTATCCCGCGTCACGGGCACACGATCTGGCGAGACGATCGGCAGATCGGCGTCGTCACCAGCGGAACGAAGTCGCCGACGCTCGGCAGCTTCATCGGCATGGCCCATCTCGAGGTGGCCGCGACCCCCATCGGAACGCCCGTGGCCGTCGACATCCGCGGCCGTCGGCTGCCGGCGCGAGTGGTGGCGCGTCCCTTCTATCGTCGCACGTCGCGGGAGGCTTCACATGCGAATTCCTGACGAGCTCCGTTACACCAAGGAGCACGAGTGGCTCCGGATCGAGGGCACGGACGGCATGATCGGCATCACCGATTTCGCGCAGGACGCGCTCGGTGACGTCGTCTTCGTCGAGCTGCCGGCGGTCGGTACCGTCCTGCGCGCCGGCCAGACGTTCGGCGTGGTGGAATCGAACAAGACGGTGTCCGATCTGTTCGCGCCCGTGGATGGGAAAGTGACGGCGGTGAACGAAGGGCTGGCCACGCAGCCCGAGGTCGTGAACGCGGATCCGTACGGTGCCGGCTGGATGATCCGTCTCGCCATCACCGGTGACGTGACGTCGGCCGATCTCCTCGACGCGGCGGCGTACACGGCGCACGTCGACAGCGAGCAGGCGAAGTGAGCGGCTACTCGCCGCACACACCGACCGACGTCGCGGCGATGCTCGAGGCGATCGGCGTCGGTTCGATCGACGATCTCGTGAAGCACGTCCCGGCGCATCTGCGCGCGTCGGCCGGCATCGACCTGCCGGCGGGCCTCACCGAGCCCGAGCTGCGCGCCCGCTTCGCGGCGCTGGCGGCGCGCAACACCGGCGCCGACGGACGCGCCGTGTTCCTCGGCGCGGGCGCCTATCCGCACTTCTCGCCCGGCGTCGTGAACCAGATCCTCCTGCGCTCCGAGTTCGCCACCGCCTACACGCCGTACCAGCCCGAGGTCAGCCAGGGCACGCTGCAGGCGATCTTCGAGTTCCAGACGTTCGCGGCCCTGCTTCTCGGTCTCGAGGTGGCGAACGCGAGCATGTACGACGGTGCGTCCGCCACGGCCGAGGCCGTGCTGATGGCCCGACGCCTGCTGCCCGATCGTCGCGTGGTGCTGCTCTCCCGCGCGCTACATCCGCACTATCGGGAGGTCGTCGCCACCTATCTGCGCGGGTTGGGCGACGTCGAGGTGCACGAGGTGCCGTTCGGCGACGACGGACGCATCGATCTCGCCGCGCTCCGCAACCAGCTCGGCACCGACACGCTGTGCGTCGTCCTCGGCTATCCGAACGTGTTCGGCGTCATCGAGGACGTGCCGACCGCGGCGGCAGCGATACACGACGCCGGTGCGCTGTGCATCACGGCGACGTGCGAGCCGTTGGCGTTGGCCCTCGTGCGCTCGCCCGGCAGCGCGGGTGCGGACATCGCCGTCGCCGAAGGACAGAGTCTCGGGTTGCCGGTGTCGTACGGTGGACCCGGGGTGGGGCTCTTCGCCACCCACGATCGCTTCCTGCGTTCGATGCCGGGACGCATCGTCGGCGAGACGGTCGACGGCGACGGACGTCGCGGGTTCGTCCTCACCCTGGCGACGCGCGAGCAGCACATCCGGCGCGAGCGCGCGACGTCGAACATCTGCACGAACCAGGGCCTGTGCGCGCTGGCGGTGACGGTCTACCTGTCGATGCTCGGGCGCCACGGCCTGCGGCGCCTGGCGCGCGTCAACTATCAGTCGGCGCACGCCACCGCGGCGAGGCTCGACGCCGCGGGGCTGACGCTGCCATTCAAGGCGCCCTTCTTCAACGAGTTCGTCGTTCGCAGCGATGCGTCGTCACGCTGGGAGCAGCTGGCCATGCAGGAGGGCATCGTGGCGGGGTTTCCACTCGGCCGATGGTATCCGGAGCTGGGCGATGCGCTGCTCGTCTGCGTGACCGAGACGCACACCGCGTCGCAGATCGATCAGCTGGTCCGCACGCTCCAGCCCGCGGCGGTTCGTTCCGCCGGAGGACGATGACATGTTGCTCGACGAGCCCCTGATCTTCGAGCGTGGTTCCGACGGCCGGCCCGGCTGGGAGGTCCCCGGCGACACCGGCAGTGCCGAGTTCGGGCTGCCGCCGGAGCTGCGGCGCGAGGACGATCTCGCCGGTATGCCGGAGGTCGGCGAGCTCGAGGTGCTGCGGCACTTCGTGCGCATGTCGCAGTGGAACCTGAGCGCGGCGACGACGCTCTATCCGCTCGGCTCGTGCACCATGAAGTACAACCCCGTCGTCAACGAGGATTTGGCGCGGCTGCCCGGCTTCGCGGCGCTGCATCCGCTCGTGCCCGATGCGCTGGCGCAGGGCGCGCTCGAGCTCATCGAGGTGCTCGAGCAGGCGTTGGCGGCGGTGTGCGGGCTCGATGCGGTGAGCCTGCAGCCGGCGGCAGGGGCGCAGGGCGAGCTCACCGGCATGCTCGTCGTGCGCGCCCATCACGTCGATCGCGGCAGTCCGCGCACGAAGGTGCTGATCCCGGCGAGCGCGCACGGCACGAATCCGGCCAGCTCCGCGCTCTGTGGCTACGACGTCGCCGAAGTGCCGGTGAACGCACGCGGCCTGCTCGACGCCGACGCGGTCGCGGCCATCATGGACGAGAGCGTCGCCGCGCTGATGGTGACAAACCCGAACACGCTCGGGCTGTTCGAGGAGGAGATGGAGGCCGTCGCCCGCGCCGTCCATGCGAAGGGCGGGCTCGTCTACATGGACGGGGCGAACATGAATGCCCTGATGGGCGTCGCCAAGCCGGGCGACATGGGCGTCGACGTCATGCAGTTCAACCTGCACAAGACGTTCTCCACGCCGCACGGCGGCGGCGGCCCGGGCGCGGGTCCCGTTGCCGTGCGGGAGATACTGCGCGCCTACCTGCCGACGCCGCGACTCGTGCGCGACGGCTCCGGGCTGCGCTGGTCCGACGACATGCCGAAGAGCGTCGGCCGTGTGCGCTCGTTCCACGGCAACTTCGGCATCCTGGTGCGCGCGCTCGGCTACATCGAGCGGCTCGGTGGACCCGGGCTGGCCGAGGCCACCCGTCTCGCCATCCTGAACGCGAACTACCTGCGCGCGCGGCTCGAGGGCACCTACCACCTGCCGTTCACCTCGCCGTCCATGCACGAGTGCGTATTCTCCGACCGCAACCTGGCGGAGCACGGCGTGCACACGCTCGACGTCGCGAAGCGCCTCCTCGACCACGGCTTCTACGCCCCCACCATCTACTTCCCGTTGGTGGTGAAGGGCGCGCTGATGATCGAGCCCACTGAAACCGAGAGCAAGGCGACGCTCGACGAGTTCGTCGGGGCCATGCTGTCGATCGCCGAGGAGGCGCGCACCGACCCCAATCGTGTGCGCGAGGCGCCGCACGACACCCGGCTGTCGCGGCTCGACGAGACGCGCGCCGCGCGGCGTCCGGTGCTGCGCTGGCGGCCGTCCGTAACCCCCGAACAGCCTTAGTGAAAATTGACTTTCGGGGGGCCGCCGTGTACGGTCGCCGGCGCCGTGACGGCGTCATCGGTCCTGAATACCAAGGTCCTGGTCCTCAACCGATCGTTCCTGCCGGTCCACATCACCTCGGTCCGGCGGGCGCTGACGCTGCTCTATCAGGACATCGCGCGCGCGGTGGATGGGCAGTACCGGACCTTCGACTTCCCGAGCTGGGCCGCCCTGGCGACGGAGGACGACAGCATCGGCCTCGTCAACCGGGCCATCCGGGTGCCGCGGGTCATTCTGCTGCTGGCCTACGATCGGGTGCCGCGACGCCACGTCCGCTTCAGCCGCTTCAACATCTACACGCGCGATCACAACAGCTGCCAGTACTGCGGCAAGCAGCTTCCACGCGTCGAGCTCAACCTCGATCACGTCATTCCGCGATCGCAGGGCGGGACGTCGGTGTGGGAGAACGTGGTGTGCTCGTGCCATCGGTGCAATCGGGTGAAGGGCGGACGCACGCCGGCGGAGGCGGGCATGCGGCTCATCCGGCAGCCGTTCCGGCCACAGTGGACGCCGTTCATGGTGGAGGCGTTCAGCCCGCGCCGTCACAAGGAGTGGTTGCCGTTTCTGAGCGCGGTCGATGCGGCGTACTGGAACACGGAGCTGGTGGAGGGGTAGCCCAGACCTCCACGATTTCGATGCGAGCGAGCGACCGCCCGGCATGCGGCGGATGAGGGGACGCGGATGCGGATCAAGCAGCTGGAGCTGAACGGCTTCAAGTCGTTTATGGAGCGGACGGTTCTCGAGCTGCCACTCGGGGTGACGGCCATCGTCGGGCCCAACGGCTGCGGCAAGTCGAACATCGTCGACGCCATCCGGTGGGTGCTGGGCGAGCAGAGCCCGAAGCACCTCCGTGGCGGGGCGATGGAGGATGTCATCTTCGCCGGCAACACCTCGAATGGCCCGCTCGGCATGGCCGAGGTGTCGTTGTTGATGGAGCGTAGTGAGGAGGACCTCCTGCGCGCGGCGACGGAGAGCGTCGAGGACGGTGGCGAGAGCCCCGAGTCGCTGCCGCCCGAGCTGGCGCGCGTCACCGAGGTGCTCGTCACCCGTCGCTACTTCCGCTCCGGTGAGTCCGAGTACTTCATCAACCGTGTGCCGTGTCGCCTGAAGGACATCACCGAGCTGTTCCTCGGCACCGGCGTCGGCACCAAGGCCTACGCCATCATCGAGCAGGGGCGCGTCGAGCAGCTGGTGAACGCCAAGCCCGAGGACATGCGGCTCTTCATCGAGGAGGCCGCCGGCACCACCCGGTTCCGCGCCCGCAAGGTGGCGGCCGAGCGCAAGATGGAGCGCACGCGCGAGAACCTGCTGCGCGTGCAGGACGTGCTGCGCGAGCTCGAGCGCCAGATGGCGTCGCTGCAGCGGCAGGCGCGTCGCGCCGAGGAATACCATCGCATCAAGGGCGAGCTGCGCGAGCTGGATCTGCGGGTGATGGCGGCTCGCCGGCGGCAGTGGTCGGTCGATATGCAGCAGCTGGGTGACCGGCTCGCGGCGCTGCAGGCGGAGGAGGCCGCACTGCAGGAGCAGCTGCGCGCCACCGAGCAGACGAGCGACGAGTCGCGCTCACGGCGACAGAGCAAGGAGAGCCGGCTGCGCGAGGTGGAGGCGCACGTCACCGAGGAACGCCTCACGGCGGCGAATGCGGCGTCGCGCGTGCAGGCGCTCGCGGCACGTCGGCGGGATCTCGATGCGCGAGCGCAGGAAGCCGAGCGCGAAGCGGGGCACCTGCGAGCGCGTCTGGCCGGCATGGTGGCGGAGGTCGCGGGGCTCGCGGTCGCCGTCGATCGGCTGCGTGGCGAGCAGGCCACGGCCGAGACCGAGCGCTCGACTGCGGAGACGTTGCTGCGCGAGCTGGGTGCCGCCGGCGCCCCGATCGAGGAGGCCGTCGAGGAGGCCAAGGATACCCTCGTCGGCACCACGGCCGAGGAGACGCGACTGCGTAACCTCTCGGACGCCCTCCGTCGTCGTCGCGACGAGATCGCGGGACAGCGCCAGCAGCTGGCTGAGGAGCAGCGCGTCCTCGGCGAGCGGCTCGAAAGCAACGCGCGGGAGCGCGAGCAGGCGCGCGAGCGCTCTGCGGCATTCGAGACGGAACGTACCGGCGTCGAGGACGCGCATCGTCGCCTGGATGCGGAACGGCGCACCCTCGCGGACGACGAGGCGGTGCGCGTCGAGACCTACGAGGCCACGCGCGCCACGCTGACGCAGCTGCGGTCGCGCGCCGAATCGTTGCGCGAGCTGCACGCGCGCTACGAGGGTTGCACGCGTGGCGTGGCGAGCCTGCTCGGACGGGATGAGGTCGGCGGCGTGTTGCTTGCCGGCGTCCTCCGCGTGCCCGCGACGCTCGAGCGCGCGGTCGCGGCGGCATTGGGCGCACGGTTGAGCCACGTCCTGCTGCCCGACACGACGGCGGCACTCGACGCCATCCGCTGGCTCACGGAGAGCGGCGGCGGCAGCGCCACCGTGGTGCCTCACGATCCCGAGCGTCGCGCCACCGTCATCGTGCCGCCGGGGCGGCGTCTCGTCGATGAGATCGAGGTCGACACGCCGCACTGGGCGCTGGCCGAGGCGTTGCTCGGCCAAGTGCTCCTGGCGAACGATCTCGAGGACGGGCTGCGGCTGTGGCGGGAGACGTCGCAGCCCGTGACCGTCGTCACGCTCGCGGGCGAGGCCATCGATCCGCTCGGTGCCATGACCGGTGGCAGCGAGCCGCCGCTCGAGGAAACGCTCCTTGCCCGGGCGCGCGAGCTGCGCGAGCTCGACGTCGCGATCGACGCCGCCGAGCGTACCGCAGCCGATGAGGCGGGCGCGCTTGCCGATCTCCGCGCGCGGCTGGCGGCGGTACGGCAGGCCATCACCGTTGCCGCTGAGCGCTTGCAGGCGCTGCGGCTCGAGCACCTCGCGACCGAGAAGGACCGCGAGCGGCTCGAGGACGAGCGCGGTCGTATCGCAGCCGAGCTCGAGATCGGAGCGCTGGAGGCCAGCGGGCTCGCAGGAGCGGACGGCCAGGTCGCGGGCGAGCTCGTCGCGCTCGACGATTCGCGACAGCGCGTCACCACGTTGCTTTCCGAGCATCGGGAAGCGCTCGCCCGTCGCCAGGAAGCGCTGGCGGCATGGCGCACGCGCCATGCCGAGGCGGAGGGCGTGCGCACGCGAGCGGCGGTCGCTGCGGCGGAGGTGGTCGAGCGTCATCGCGCCGCCGAATCCGAGCTGGCCCGGTATCGCACCAGCATCACCGAGCTGGAGGAACGCGTCGTCGTGGCCGAACGGTCGGCGGCCGATGCCTCGGCTGGGGCCGAGGCGGCCGGTGAAGAAGGCACGGCCGTCGAGGGGACGCGAGCGTCGGCCGAGGCCCGCGTCGCCGTGCTGGCGACGGAGCGGGACCAGTTGCTGCGCGAGGTCGCCGAGGCCGATGCGGCGCTCTCCGCCGACGACCTGGCACAGCGTGCGGCTCGAGAGCGACTCGAGGGCGTGCGACGTGAGACCGGCGAGCTCGAGATCGCGCTCACCGAGCGTCGAATCGGCCTGCAGCAGGTCGGCGAGCGCTTGGCCGAGCGCTACGATCTCGGGCTCGATGCGCTCGACGAGGTCACGCTCGACGTCGAGGGCCCGCAGGAGGAGGACGCGCTGCGCGTCGAAGAGCTGCGCGCGCGCCTGGTTCGCCTGGGCGACGTCAACCCTGCGGCGATGAGCGAGCTCGAGGAGCTCCGCGGCCGCCACGAGTTCCTCGTGACCCAGCGGGCCGATCTCGAGAACTCGCTCGACGATCTGAAGCAGACCATCGGCAAGCTGACGCGTACCTCGCGGCAACGGTTCGAGGAGACCTTCACCGCCGCCAACGCCAAGCTGGCTGAGGTGTTCCCGAAGGTCTTTCCATCGGGCAGCGCGCAGCTGGAAATGGTCGCGGGCGAAGAGGGGGGCGAGCCCGGCATCGAGATCGTGGTGCAGCTCTCGGGCAAGAAGCTGCAGAAGCTCAGCCTGCTCTCCGGTGGCGAGAAGGCCCTCACCGCGACCGCGCTGGTGTTCTCGCTGTTCCTGATCCGTCCCACGCCGTTCTGCCTGCTCGACGAGGTCGACGCGCCGCTCGACGAGGCCAACATCGGGCGCTTCAATGCCCTGGTGTCCGAGATGGCCCGGCAGTCGCAGTTCGTGCTCATCACCCACAACCGTCGCACGATGGAGGTGGCGGGAACGCTCTACGGCATCACGATGGAGCAGGCGGGTGTGTCGAAGGTCGTGTCGGTGCGGCTCAGCGAGGCCGCGTAGCCACGACGGCGATGTCGTCCGAGACGATCCTCCTGCTGGCCGCGGCGGCGCTCGTGGCGGTGCTCCTGCTCGCCTGGGGCGTGGCGCGCCGACGGCGTCGGGGAGCAACGGGGGACACGAGTGCGGCGCCACCGTCGCCGTCAGATCGACTGCGTCGTGGGCTCACCGCGACGCGGGATCGCCTGCGTGCACAGCTGGACGCAGCGCTGGGGCAGGGCCCGCGTCCGTTCGACGTGGTGATGAACGATCTCGAAGAGGCGCTCATCGGCGCCGACGTCGGGGTGAAGACCACCGGTGTTCTGTTGGAGCGCGTGCGGGAGCAGGTCCGCGGCACGGTCGACGCTGGCGCGATTCGCGACGCCCTCGAGGCCGCGGTCGAGGACATGGTCCCGGCGGACGAGCCGCCGTCCATCACCGGGAAGCCCTGGGTGATCCTGGTGACGGGCGTCAACGGCGTCGGCAAGACGACGACCATCGGGAAGCTCGCCGCCCTGCACGTCGCGCAGGGGCGGAAGGTGCTGCTCGTCGCCGCGGATACGTTCCGTGCGGCCGCCATCGAGCAGCTCGCCGTCTGGGCCGAACGGGCGGGGGTGGAGATCGTGCGTCACAAGCAGGGGGCGGATCCGTCGGCCGTCGTCTTCGACGGCATGAAGGCCGCCATGGCCCGCGGTGCGGACCTCGTCCTCGTCGACACTGCGGGCCGATTGCACACTCGGAGCAATCTCATGGACGAGCTGCGCAAGGTCCGTCGGGTGATCGGGACCGAGGTCCCCGGCGCGCCGCACGAGACCCTCCTCGTCCTCGACGCGACCACGGGTCAGAACGCGATCAGTCAGGCGCGCAGCTTCCAGGAAGCGGTCGAGGTGACCGGAGTGGTGCTGACCAAGCTCGACGGCACGGCGCGAGGTGGGGTGGTCGTCCCACTGCGTCACGAGCTCGGGCTTCCCGTCCGGTACGTGGGGGTAGGCGAGGGGATCGAGGACCTGCGGCCGTTCGATGCGCGGGTCTTCACGTCGACTCTGTTCGCTAGCGAGCCTGCGGGTCGGAGACGGTCCGCCGCGGCCGCGGAGGTGTCGCCATGAAGATCGGTGAGGCCGAGCCCGGGCGGGACGACGTCGGGTCATCGAGCGCGGGTCTGCCCGTCGAGCGACGTCTGGAGGCCGCGGAGCAGCTGTGTCGTGAGCTCCGCCAGCGGGTCGGTGCGCTCGAGCGGGAGCGGGAACAGGTACGTGGCCGCCTGGAGGCGATCCTGCGGTTGCTGGACGGCGTCGGGCCGCGGTAGGTCCGCGCCGTCGTTCGCATTGCAGACCCGGAACCGTTCGACTACAGTCCGCGGCATTCTCGCTTGATTGCAACGCTGCAACTCGCGTCGCGGAGAGCGTTCAGCAGTATCTGGATTTGGAGGAGCTACGACTCGTGACACCCCGGATCCATGCCACGGCCTGGCTTTGCGGGGTGCCCATGTCTCACGGGGAAACGGACGAGGCGGGGTGGTGCCGACTGCAGCTGTCGCCCACGGTCGACGTGGCGCGTGTACCGATGCAACGACCTGATCTGGCGGGGGATGTCCCGTGTCATCGCGCGGGATCGGATCCATCCCGCTTCGGACAGCAGCCGTAGGAGCAGCAGCACCCCGAAATCACTGTTTCCCCCCTGCGAGCATCGGCGATGGGGGAAGATCCGCGATCGGACAAGAGCGCGTTGCGACGCGCACTCCTGCGGGCACGATGCGCATTGCTACCGGCGGAGCGCACGAGGCTCGCTGCCCGCGTGTGCACGCAGCTCATCCGTTTCGGCCCATTCGTGCGGGCACGCAACGTCGGCGCCTACGCGGCTGTCGGAAGCGAGGTGGATGCGCACCCGGCGGTCGCGTTCGTTCGCTCCCTCGGTGCCCTCACGTATTTCCCGGGTGGTATACCCGGGTCCCTTCGTCTCATCGCCTCTGCCCCCGAGCGCCTGACGCCCGGGCCGCATGGCTATCCCGAACCTGGGGATGGGGCGGAGCTCGCCCCGTCCGCCGTGGCGGCCGTCGTGCTGGTGCCCGGGGTGGCGTTCACCCCGGATGGCCGCCGCCTCGGCCGCGGTGGCGGAGACTACGATCGCCTACTGACACGCTATCCAGAGGCCCTGCGAATCGGACTCGCCTACGAGACGCAGCTGCTGCCGCACATCCCGGAAGACCCATGGGATCAGCGGGTGCACGCCGTGGTGACCGAGGCGCGGCTCTTCGCCATCGCCGGTCCTCTGGCCCACTTCTTCGAGGAGACCCACCCATGACCACACTCACTGCCCTCAGTGTCGCCGTCGTCGGCGCGGCGCTCGGGGCTCTCATCGTCCTATTGCTGGACCGGGCCCGACGGGGCCGAAGCGCGCGCCTCGAAGTAACGGCGCAGGAAACTGCATCTCGTATCGTCGAGGAGGCCCGCAAGGAGACAGAGACGCAGCGCAAAGAGGCAGATCTCGCGGCGAAGGACCTGCTGATCCAAGCGAAGGCCGACGCCGAGCGCGAGGCCCGGGAGCAGCGGCGCGACCTGGCGGCCGTGGAGAAGCGCGTGGCGCAGAAGGAGGAGGCGATCGATCGCAAGCTGGACGGCCTGAGCCAGCGGGAGAACGAGCTCGGCAAACGCGAGGACGCCAGCAAGCAGGTCGAGCGGACGATCGAGGCGAAGCGGAGCGAGGCGCAGGCGCTCGTCGACACCGTTCGCCAGAAGCTCGAGGAGACGGCGGGGCTGACCCGTGACGAGGCCAAGCGGTCCTTGGTGGATCAGATGACGGAGGAGGCCCGCGGCGAAGCCGCGAAGCACATCCGGCAGATCGAGTCCGAGGCCCGGGAGGAGTCCGATCGTCGGGCGAAGAAGATCATCTCGATCGCGATCGAACGTCTCTCGGGCGAGTTCGTTGCCGAGCGCACGGTGTCGGTCGTCGCGCTGCCGAACGACGACATGAAGGGCCGCATCATCGGACGGGAGGGCCGGAACATCCGTGCCATCGAGGCCGCCACTGGCGTCGATCTGATCATCGACGACACCCCGGAGGCGGTGGTGATTTCGTGCCACAATCCGATTCGACGCGAGCTGGCACGGCTTGCGCTGGAACGGTTGATCTCCGACGGACGCATCCATCCCGGACGCATCGAGGAGGTCGTCCGCAAGGCGGAACAGGAGCTCGAGGAGTCCATCCGGGAGGCGGGCCAGAAGGCCGTCATCGAGCTGGGCGTGCACGGTATCCACCAGGAGCTGGTGCGGCTCGTCGGCATGCTCAAGTATCGGTACAGCTACGCACAGAACGTCTTGATGCATTCGATCGAGACCGCGTTCATCGCGGGCGCACTGGCGGGTGAGCTCGGGCTCAACGTGAAGCAGGCCCGTCGCGCGGGCCTGTTGCACGACATCGGCAAGGCGCTGACGCACGAGGTCGAGGGGTCGCATGCCATCGTCGGTGGCGAGATCGCGCGCAAGTACGGCGAGTCGTCGAAGGTCGTCAACGCCATTGCGGCACATCACGAAGAGGTGAAAGCCGAGACCATCCTGGCGCCTCTGGTCGACGCCGCGGATGCGCTCTCGGGCGCGCGTCCGGGGGCTCGTCGTGAGGTCCTCGAGAGCTACGCCAAGCGTCTCGAGGATCTTGAGCGCATCAGCAACTCGTTCAAGGGCGTCGAGCGATCGTTCGCGGTGCAGGCCGGACGCGAGATTCGCATCATCGTCGATCCCGGTAGCATTCCCGACGATCAGGCGGCGATGCTCGCACGCGACGTCGCCCGTAAGATCGAGCAGGAGATGACGTATCCAGGGCAGATTCGCGTGACCGTGATTCGCGAAACCCGGGCGAGCGAGATCGCGCACTGAGATGAAGCTGCTCTTTCTCGGGGACGTGGTCGGTCGTCCCGGACGGCGAGCCGTCGCCAAGGTGCTCGCGCGTCTGCACGCGACCGGCGAAGTCGATTTCGTCGTCGCGAATTGCGAGAATGCCTCGGGCGGCAAGGGTATCAACCCGCGTGGGGCGGAGGAGCTGCGCGATGCCGGCGTCGACGTGCTCACCTCCGGGAACCACGTGTGGAACAACCGGGAGATCATTCCCTACATTCGCGAGAACGGACGGCTCATCCGTCCGCTGAACTTCCCACCGGGGGTTCCCGGCGCGGGCTGGACGGTGCGCACCATGCGTCATTCATCGGTGCGCGTCGCGGTGATCAACCTGATTGGCCGCGTCTTCATGGGTCCGGCAGACTGCCCATTTCGCGCCGTCGATGCGGTGCTCGCTGAGGTGCGGGGGCAGTCGGACGTGATCCTGGTGGACATGCACGGCGAAGCGACGTCGGAGAAGATCGGGATGGGCCGGTTCCTGGATGGCCGCGTGTCGGCGGTGGTCGGGAGTCATACGCACGTGCAGACGGCCGACGAACAGATATTGCCCGGCGGCACCGCGCATCTCACCGATGCGGGGATGTGTGGCCCGGAGAACTCGATCCTCGGCGTCCGTAGCGATCGGGTGATCAATCGCTTCCTGGATCAGATGCCAGCGCGCTTCGACGTCGCGGACGGGCCGGTCGGCGTGCAGGGCGCGATCATCGACGTCGACGAAACGTCAGGCCTGGCGCGCTCCATCGTGCGGGTGCGGGAGCGGGTCGAGTCGTGAACGCAGCCGAGCAGTTCGACGTCCTCCGGCGGGGAAGCGTCGAGGTCTACACGGCCGATGAGCTCCGCCGTCGTCTGGCGACGGGACGGGCGCTGCGGGTCAAGCTCGGTGTAGATCCGACGGCACCGGACATCCATCTCGGTCACACGATCGCGTTGGAGAAGCTGCGCACGTTTCAGGATCTCGGGCACCAAGCGGTGCTCATCATCGGAGATTTCACCGCGCGGGTGGGCGACCCGAGCGGCCGTTCTGCGACGCGTCCGCAGCTCGACGCGTCACAGATCGAGGCCAACGCGGCAACCTATCTGGATCAGATATTCAAGGT
>DASYLJ010000123.1:0-26768 GCA_036009625.1 Binatia bacterium | reverse complement strand
GATGTTCACGAAGATGGGCAGCGACAAGGAACTCTGTGACATGTTCTTCCCCGGGCTCTACGAAGAGCAGGGAAGCTGCGCGATCCTGGGAGGTGACTTCTCCATCTTCACGAACTACGACCAGCTCGCATACGCCTACCTGGCACTGACGGCCTTCGGCATCAATTTCGACTTCGGTGGCGCGGCCCAGACGGCGCTGGAGCAGACCTTCGTGATGACGTTCGCCGACCTGGCCACCCAGCAGCCCATCGGGCAGCGTGGCAGCTTCGATCCGGTGACCGGCGTGGGCTCGGTCGTCGTGCCGAACCTCGATCCAGGCATCTATCCGGTGGCCGCCACCTGCGTCGCGCCGAATCTCGACCTGCTCCTTGCGGCCATCGAGCAGGCCTCGACAACGTTGGAGGAGAGCGGCCCGGCGCTCCCGCTGCCGAACGACTTCGATCTGTTCGCGTCGCTCTTCGAGTTCGGCCCGCAGCTGATCGTGCCGATGATGAGCCCGCGTGCGCTCGGCGTGCAGATCTTCAGCATCCTCGCCGACGTGGATCACTTCCAGTGCTACCGGGCGCGGACGACCGGATTCAACGACCTCCCGGTCACGTTGTCGGACCGCTTCGGGACGCGCTCGGTCACGGTGCGGAGCCCGCTCGATCTGTGCGCGCCGGCGAACAGGAACGGCGAAGACCCCGAGGCGGCGAGCAGCCCCGACTTCCTCACCAGCTATCGGCTCTCCAACTCGGGCCCGCAGCAGGTGTCGGGCGTGACCGCCGAGAACCAGTTCGGGTCGGTCGCGCTGAACGTGAGGTCGCCCAAAGTCCTGATGGTGCCGAGCGCCGTCAGCCAGACGGCACCACCGGCGTCGCCCGACGGCGCCTTCCTGAACCACTTCACCTGCTACGACGTTCGCCTCGCGACCGCGGCGTCGGCCCCCGACCCGGGGACGGTGACCGTGCAGACCGCGTTCGAAACGGTGCAGGTCCAGGTTCGAAAGCCGACCCGGCTCTGCGTACCCACCAGCAAGAACGGTGAGCCGATCGTCGCCAGCAGTCCCGAGAACCTGCTCTGCTACAAGGCGAAGAGCAAAGGCCGGCTGAACCCGGCGCCGACGCTCTTCCTGAATAACCAGTTCGGACAACAGACGCAGCGTCTCGGCCAGCGCCGAGATCTCTGCGTCCCGACCGATCTGACGACTCCGGCCACCTGACACGCCCGCCGGCGCGCCGTCCCCCCTCGGCGTCTGGTGCTGGTCGGTCCTCGCGGCCGACCAGCACCCGGCCGGCGGCGAGCGGCCGTGAGGCAAAGAGATCGCCCGGCGCGCCGGTCCGTTCACACGACGGGCCGGCGCGTCGCTACTGTACGGGTCGGTACCACGCCGGCACCGTGTCGTGCGCTGCGTCGTTCGGGTCGAGCGGCGGGACCCCGTACCGTGTGCGCCATCTCGCTACCGGCTCGGAGGCGACGTCCCAGAAGTCCCAGCCGGCCGCGAACACGTCGGTCGTCACGTCCGTCCCACGCTCCCACGCCACCCAGAACTTACGCGGGTCGAGCTTGCCGGTCGTCGCGCCGGCCAGCTTCACCAGCTCGATGCCGCAGTGCCACGACAGGATGACGGGCAGGATGTGCCCCGACATCGGCTGCTGTGGATGCATGCCGGCGGTGAACGTCGACACCAACAGCTCGCCGCGCGGCGTGGTGTCGTAGCCGCTCAGCACGTGCGTCGAGTCGTGCGGTCGGGCGAAGGCCTCGTTCACGCTGCGGGGATCGCCGGGGAACGAGAAGCCGTAGGCGACGTAGAAGTCGAAGAACGCGCGACCGAAACTGCCGGCGGGGAGGGTGCCCAGCGCCTGGTAACGGGCCACGAGCGCGGGGTCGGCATTCGTTCCCTGGTACGGCAGCAGCCAGGTGTCCTCGTCGAGGTCGACGTCCCGGCCCGTCACGCTGCGCAGGTTCTGGCGCTGGATGTCGGCGCGCACCCAGTCGAGCTGGCGCTTCCCGAGGGCGCCGAGCTCGCGGACGTAGTCGGCGTGGACGTCGAGCGCGTCGGCGAAGGCGAGGACGCGGGCGATGCGGACGTCGTCCACCGTTCCATCGACGAGCGCCATGACGGTGAGGAACTGCGCGGTGTGATCGCGCTGATCGGGATCGGGCAGGACGGCGGCCAGGTCGGTGGGTTCGATCGGCGCCAGCGCGTCGGGATCGAAGGGCTCGGTGCCGCGAAAGACATAGGCGTGGGCGCCGAGGAGCGCCGCCCTGTCGGCGTCGGTGAGCCGACCCGCGACGACGGCACGCATCGCGCGCAGAATGAACAGCGCCTGTGCAGGTGTCGCGTGGATCAGCATGGCTCCGCCTACGCGCGGCTCGGGAGCTGGTCAATCCGCACCACCTCGCGACGCACAGCTTCCGTCGCCGTCGAGCCGGAGCGGAGACCACATGGATCGTGCGCGAGGCCGTGTCGATATCCGCGGGCCTCGTTCGTCCTGGAGGTGAACCCCACAGCAAGGAGACGACGACGATGCGAGTCATGGTCCTGATCAAGGCCGACGCGAGCAGCGAAGCCGGTGTCATGCCGAGCGAGCAGCTGCTGACGGAGATGGGCGCCTACAACGAAGCGCTGGTGCAGGCGGGCATCATGCTCGCCGGCGAAGGCCTGCAGCCGAGCAGTCGGGGGGCACGCGTGCGCTTCTCGGGCAGCTCGCGAACGGTCATCGACGGACCATTCGCGGAGACCAAGGAGCTGCTCGCCGGCTTCTGGCTCTGGCAGGTGAAGTCGATGGACGAGGCCATCGAGTGGGTGAAGCGCTGCCCGAATCCGATGGGCCAGGAGTCCGAGGTCGAGATCCGTCCCGTCTTCGAGATGGAGGACTTCGGCGCCGAGCTGACGCCCGACCTGCGGGAACAGGAGGAGCGGCTGCGGGAACAGCTGAGCAACGCAGCCAAGCGCTGAAGGACGAGCGGCGCTTCATCTATGGACGTCGGCGACCCCGTCGTGTCAGGGAGTGCCATGACGAGCATCGATACGATCGCCGCCTGGCACGAGCTCCTGCAACGGCGGAGCGCCGACGGGCTCGATGCGCTCCTGGCCGACGAGGTCGTCTTCCACTCCCCCATCGTGCACACGCCGCAGGTCGGGAAAACGCTGACGACCATGTATCTCACGGCCGCGCTGCAGGTCCTCGCGAACGACAGCTTCGTCTACGTGCGCGAGATCGTGGGGCCGCGCGACGCGGCGCTCGAGTTCCAGGTCGAGATCGACGGCATCAGCGTGAACGGGATCGATCTGATCCGCTGGAACGACCTCGGCCGGATCGTCGATTTCAAGGTCATGGTTCGGCCCGTGAAGGCGGTGAACCTGCTCCACGCGCAGATGCGGGCGATGCTCGAGTCGATGACGTAAGGCGCGAGACCCATTGACCATCTGGCGCGCCTCCGGCGATACCCCGGCACATGACCACCATCTATCGTGACGACGCCGCCGATCTCGCCGACATCGCTGGCGCCAGCATCGCCGTCGTCGGCTACGGCAACCAGGGCCGCTCGTGGGCGCTCAACCTGCGCGATTCCGGCTGCGACGTCCGGGTCTGCGTGCGCGCCGACGATACGCGACAGCGCGCCGTCGACGACGGCTTCGCGGCCGCGGACGTCGCTGCGGCGGCCGACGCCGACATCACCTGCATCCTCGTCCCCGACGACGTCATCCCCGGGCTCGGTCTCACGCGGCCCGACGACGGACTCACCATCGTCGCCAGTGGCTACACGCTGGCCTTCGAGCGTTTCGCGCCCGCGGGCGACGTCGGCATGGTGGCACCGCGCATGCTCGGTCCGGAAGTGCGCCGCTGCTACGAGGAGGGCGTCGGCTTCATCACGGCGCTCGGCGTCCACGTCGATCGCACCGGGCGCGCGCTGCGCCGCACGCTGGCGGTCGCGAAAGGGATCGGTGGGCTGCGCCAGGGCGCGATCGAGCTGACGCCGCACCAGGAGGCGGTCCTCGACCTCGCGGTCGAGCAGGTGCTGTCACCGGTGCTGACGCACGTGAACGCCTCGTTCGTCGGTGCCATGCTCGAGCGCGGCATTCCGATCGAGGCGATCCTGACCGAGCTCTACATGTCGGGCGAGGTCGAGCGGAACTACCGTCTGCTGCGCGAGGTGGGCTTCGTGCGCCAGCTCGAGTTCCACTCGCCGACGAGCCAGTACGGCCAGCTCTCGCGACGCGGTCGCTACGACGAGTTCGACGTCCTGCCGCGCATGCGCGAGATCGTCGACGACATCGCGTCGGGTCGCTTCGCCGACGAGTGGGACGCGGAGAGTCGGGCGGGCCATCCGCGGCTCCGCGAGCTGAAGGAGCAGCACGCCGGGCCCATGGCGCAGGCGCTCGAGCAGATGGTGCGCAGCCAGCTCGGCATCCGGAGCGACGAGTAGCGTCGTCGCTCCGGTCATTTCCGCCCGTCAGGCCGCGACGGCCGTCAGCCCGCGGGCGCGTCGCAGCGCCATCGCCTTGCAGGGCAGCTCGGGATAGGCCCAGCGCACGACGCTGGCTTTCAGCTGATCGCTGGGTGCGAACACGAAGCGATGCAGGACGTCGGGCTGCCAGGTTCCGGTCATGCGCCGCGCCCATTCGGGCATCAGCCCCATCGATGCGCGGAGCCCCATCCAGCGATCGAACCGTTCCTTGGTGCCGAGGCCCTGATCGCCGACGCGTCCCGCCAGGAAGCCGATGAACTCGACGGTCTGGTCGTTCATGGCCATGCGGGGGCGCATCGACTCGACGTAGTCGTCGAGCTCTCGCGCCGTCTCCGGCACCCAGTCGGCGCCGCCCATGCGACCGATCACCGCCTGCTCGCGCAGGTAGCGATCCTTCTCCTCGACGCTGAGAGGACGGTTGTAGGTCTCGTAGGCCCGCATGACGGCCCAGGGGATGCACGTGTGGACCCACGCGATGAGCTCGGGATCGAGTGCCTGATAGGCGACGCCGTCGGCACGCGCGCCGCCGACCCGACGGTGGACGTTCTTCACCGCCTCGATCACGCGGGTGGCCGCCGGGGTGCTGCCGAACGTGGTCCGCAGGACATAGCCGAGGGTGTTGCGGGCGCGTCGCAGCGGCTCGGTGCGGTAGCTCGACTGCGTGAACACGCCGGCCATCACCGAGGGGTGCAGCACCTCCATGATGATGGCGCCCGTGCCGCCGACGACCAGGCTCGCCAGATCGCCGTTGATCTCCCACGAGATGCTGCCGGGACCGCCGCCGATACCGGGATCGCCCGGCTCGCCGTCGTAGAAGGCCGGTTCGTCGTGACGGCCGCCGCCCTTCTCGATCTCGTCGACGATGCTCTGTTTCACGTCCAGCATGGCTCGACTCTAGCCTCGCCGAGGGCCGAAAATCCACCCTTTCGGTGGCTACGTGGCACGGCGACGCGCGGCGGGCACTCGCCGCCCGACCGTCGCGGACAGGACGCTGTCGCGGAATGCCGTCGGGGGCTGGCCGGTCCAGCGTCGGTAGGCCTTCGAGAGCGCGGCGGCGTCGGCGTAGCCGAGGCCGAGCGCGATCTCCTTGATCGAGAGCGCGGGATTCCAGAGCTGTGCCTCGACGAGGGCGCGCAGCACGCCGTCGCGCACGGTGCGGAAGGTGGTGCCCTCGTCCTCGAGGCGCCGCTGCAGGCTGCGGACGCTCACGTGCAGCCGCTTCGCGACCATCGCCTGGTCGGGGTGCCGTCCGGCGACGAGCAGCCCCCGTGCCGCCTGCTCGACCCGTCCTTCGAACGTCGGGTGGTGCATGCCGGTCGGGGGCAACGCGGCCAGCGCCTTCTCGATCTGCGCGCCGGCGAGTGGGTTGGCGCTCCGAAGGGGGCGGTCGAGATCGCGCGCAGGGAACACGATCCGGTCGTCCGGCTTCTGGAAATGGACCCGGCATCCGAAGGCCCGTTCGGCCTCGCTGCCGTAGTGCTTGCCCGGGTGCCGTACGTGGATCTCGCGCAATGTGGATCCTGGCGGCAGCAGCCTCCAGCACGTCCGCACGGACGCCATCAGCGTATAGTCCATGAGATGTCGGTTCGCCGACGGCGTTCCGCCGCCGGGCGAAATGACCAGACTGGCGGTGTCGCCGCGGACGTCGAGCCGAACTACGGAGGTGTCGATCGCGAGACGACTGAAGTGGCCGTACAGCTCGAGCGCCGGCCGTAGCCTGGGTGCGGAGGCGAAGAGATGGGCGAGCGGTCCATGGAACTTGCCCTGCTGGCCGGCGTGCAGGCCGATCAGCCGATCCCCGGTTCGGCGCTCGGCATGCTCGAAGAGCTCGAGCGCCATCGCGCGCGGCAGGCGCACCCACGGGTCGCTGAGGCCGGCGAGGCTGCGGCCGACGATCGCCCGCAGGCTGCGCGCGTCGGTCCCCAGCAGCTGGAGCACCTCGACGATCTGCAGCACCTGGATGCCCCCGAGGTGCCGCCGCTCGCGGGATGCGTGGATGATCGCTGCATGTCCGCGTGCCGCCGCCGATGGCGGAATCAGACAACAGATTGGCGCGTCGGTGCAACGCCGTGAGGCGGGCGATCGGGTAGGTAGATGGACGGGACGACGTCCGCGCCCGCGCGCTCAGGACGTAGCAACGATGAACGCGGACGTCAGAGCGCTGCTGCTGCAGGTGAGTACCGGTCTGGAAGCGATCGCGGACGCGTGCGACCGGCTCCTGGACCTCGAGGTCGCGGCGTCGGCCAGCTGGGTCGCGGATCGACTGCAGATCGCGATCGACGGCCTCCTGAGCGGTGCCCCGGCGGACGTGGCCGTCGCGGGCCTGTCGGAGGCGATCGCCGAGCTGCAGTCGTTGCTGTCGGACAGGGAGGGGCATTCGTGACGGCAACGCGATCCTCGACGCGACGAATCATGGCGTCCCCGGTTCGACGTGGTTCGCGGGAGTACCCACGGTGTCGCGGGCGCGTCGGAGCGGCGTGCGGTCCGCAGTCCGCCCCAACGGCTGTGGCGAGTGTCCGCTTGACGAAGTGGAATGCATTTCGTTAAGCTAGCCATCATGAAGGTATCGCCGTCTCGACGCACGATATTTCGGGGGATGCTCCTCGCTGCCGTAGTGGTCGCCGCCTGCAATGAGGTGCCCGACAAGGCGCTCAAGTACGTGAATACCTGCTGGTACGATGCAGTTTCCGGTGGTGAGTACCGCGCCTCGTGTCTCGCCGGAATGGGGCCGTGGTCGATGACCGCGTGGCCCACGAACGTCAATCCTCCACGGGAGGATTTTCCGATGGAGGAGCAGACCGTCCCCCTTCCGGCTCGATTCAGCTATCGCCCGTTGAACGAGCCTGACGGCGGCGTTCGACTGACCATCAACACCAAGGACTCGATCCTGTGGTCCGATGGTCGGATCATCGGCCGTACAGGCAGCAACCGATTTCTCCCGAACGCCCCGGTTGATCCCTGCGACTACCAGGCGCAGTTCCTGCAAACGAACATCAGCGACGAGGATGACCGCTTCGTCGAAGAATTGAGCCAGATTGGGCTGGTCGCCGACGTCCAGTTGTTGGCCAACGCCGACGTGCCGTACTACGCCGGGCACAATGATCTCTGTGGGAGGTCGATCCATACAGGGAACGTGCCCTGGATCCACGTCATCTTGTCTTCCGTCTTCCATGACGAGATCAACGACCAGACGTTGTTCATCGAAACCGTCATCCGTCGCTTCGAAGACCAGGCCACGTCGACGGTCGGCGGCGCAGGTGTCGATGCCAACGGAGCAGTCAACTACCGCATCGCCCTGAACGACTCGCGGATTGCCGCTCACGTTGGTCCTGCGACGACGGATCTCGGCAACGGGGAGCGCCGTCGTATCGCTCTCGACGCCATCCCGATGTTGTCGGCGATTCTGCTGTACGATGCTGGTCTCCCCACGCCGCTCATTCACAATCACTCGACCGTCGGATGGCGCTACGCCGGGGCCAACGTGGGCACCGAGCAGTTCGGGAAGGGCAAGATCGCGTTGGATCTCCGCGAACTGTCGGTCTTCGTCGATGATCTGGCGACGAACGTGCTCCCGAAGGGTTTCATCGAGCGTTCCGGCGGTACCATGTCGGGCTGGACGTGTGATGCCAACGAGTTCTCGCAGGCGCTCGAGGTCCATCTCTATGCCACCAATGCGCCACCCCTCTGCGGCAACACCTCGGAGTGTTGCTTCGTGGTCGACGGCGCTGGCGGAGACTTCGTTTGCCTGGTCGGGGGCGTGGTGGCCTCGATCCCTCGGGAGCCTGCGGTAGCGCATCTTTGCGGGAACGCGGCGAACCACGGGTTCACGTCCACCTTCGCCTCTTTGGGAGTGCCCTCGGGAAGTCATGTCTACGCGTACGCGATCAACACGCCCGCCGGTACCAACGTCCCCCTCATCGGCTCACCAGTCGTCGCGCCCTGAGAGACCCCGGGAGGACCGAGCAGGTCGGACTCGCAATTTGCCCAAGGCGCGTCTGCGTACTGCGTCGTTCGACGGAAAAACGTTGTCATGGCTTCCAAGCCCGTCGATATGTTACCGCTCCGCGCATGCGTCGCCTCCTGCTGCCCGTTCTCGCCACCGCGTTCGTCCTGATCGCGTCGGCCGACATCGCGTCCGCTGCCTGCACCAGTCGCAAGTGCCCCGACCAGGTGCAGATCGACGACCTGCGCGCCCGCATCGCCGCCCGCTGCGACTGCGAGGGTTCGGACAGCCGTCAGACGTGGGCGCGCTGCGCGAAGCAGGTGGCCGACGAGGCGGTCGACGCAGGCCTGCCGAAGGCCTGCGCCCGGGTGGTCCGGAAGTGCGAGGCCAAGACGACCTGCGGACGGGCGGGTGCCGTCGTGTGCTGCACGGCGACGCGCAACGGGGCGAGCGCCAAGATCATGAAGAGTGCCGGCCGGTGCAAAGCCACCGTGTGTGGCGCGAATCCCAGCGCCATCGACGCCTGTCGTCCCGACGCCACCTGCAACCCCCCACCGCGACGCGATCCCGGCACTGCCGAATGGAAGCCCGTGCCCGAGGAGCGCGTCGCCGCCGAATGTGGGCTCGACCCGGCGTTGCTCCGTGCCGCCGACGTCGCCATCGGCCGGCCCTACGCGGTCGTCCGCTACGGCAAGCTCTGCCACGAGTTCTATTCGGAGGGCACGTTCCCGGAGAAGGAGGACGAGGCGTTCTCCACCACGAAGACGTTGAGTGCCGTCGTCACCGGCATGGCCGCGTATCAGACGCGGGATCTACCGAACACGGGTCGCAAGACGGGACCCATCTCCGACGTCGACCGCGTCGACCACTGGCTCGACGACTTCACCTTCAACCCCGACGCCCAGATCGCGCACGTGCTCGGGATGGTGGCCCACAACCCCGACCTGTCATTCGGGCACAAGACGTACCAGTACGATCTCATCGGCGAGGTGCAGATCAACCGCTTGAGCGACGTGATCAACACGGCGATCCAGCAGGACCCCGTCCGCCTCGGGGCGAATCTCGAGGAGTTCACCCAGCGCTTCCTCTACGACCGACTCGGCATGACTCACTCGCTGTGGACGTTGGGCAAGCCCGACAAGATATTCGCCTTCACCTGGCAGACGACGGTCCGCGAGATGCTCCGCGTCGGTCTGCTGATGCTGAACGACGGCGTCTGGAACGACGAGCGCCTGATCGCCAGCGAATGGATCTACCGGATGACGCACCCGTCGTTCGAGGATTCGAACACGGCGTACGGCTACCTCACCTGGCTGGCGAACGACGGCAAAAATGTGGGGCTGTCCATGTGCGCCCCGCCGGCCCTCCACGCGTCGTATCCGCACGGGCTGTCGGAGTCGCCGGACTGCAACTTCGGCGGCACCCGACCCTGTACGCAGCAGTATGACGTCGGCGTCTGGTACGCCCTCGGCCTGGGCGGACAGGTCATCACCGGGCATCGTGGCCTCGACCTCGTGATCGCGGCGAAGGATCTGAATGCCGTTGGCCTCGATGCGCCGGACCTATGGGAGGCGGTGCGTCCCGCGGTGGTGGCAGCGGATCCGACGTTCCATGGCGACGATGCCGCGTTCTGCGCCGCCTACGATGCGAGCGACTACGCCCCCGACCTGCGCTGAGGAGGCGCCGACCATGATGCGACTCGCCACCATGATCGGCCTGTTGCTGCTGTGGGCATGTCACGCACCCGAGGAGACGCCGCTCGTCCTGCCCGGGACGTTCGCGGAGAGCACCACCGTCGCCGATCTCGAGGCGCGCTTCGGCAAGGCGAACGTGAAGGTCACGACCGAGGCGGACGGTGATGCCCATCCCGGCGTGATCCTCTTCCCGAACGACCCGACGCGCCGCGCCTACGTGACCTTCCACGATGCCGAGGCGCTGGAGCAGCTGGCCAGCATCGAGGTGCGCGACGCCGGATCGCTGTGGCGCGGCAAGCAGGGCGTCCAGATCGGCATGTCGTTCGCCGAGCTGGTCAAGCTCAACGGCATGCCGTTCGGATATGGCGGATTCAGCGACGAGGGTCGCGCCTGGGCGCGCGAGGGGTGGAGCCCCGCCCTCGACGACGACGACGGCAAGCTCGGCAGGCTCGACGTCGAGGAAGGCGATCACCTGTACTTCAGCGTCGATCTCGGCCTGCGCCCCGGGACACCGGCCGAGGCCTATCCCCACGACGAAGCACAGACCCAGAGCGCCGATCCGCAGTATCCCAAGCTGGGTGAGCTGGCCTACGTCACCGGCTTCGGCGCATGGAGCAGCCTCGACGACGAGTGGCAGTAGGCGGGGCGGACGCGACGGCCGCCAACGACAGTCTACATAGGTGGACACGACGTCCTCCCGAGCGGACGTCGTGCGGTGATTCGGACTCCAACGGCGCGGGGCGCTGGCGGCACGGCGATTGCGTCATGCGACATGGCGCACGACGACGGTCCCGAGACGTCGAACCCCCGACGTGATGCGATTCGGACGCTGACCGGCGCAGGCCGTTCCGTCGATCCCTGCTGGAACGACGCGTATCCCGAGGAGCTGGCGAAGATCGAAGACGGCTTCGTCGCCACCCGCCGCGCCGCGGCCCGTCTGGGCGGCGCGAGTATCGACGACCGGATCGGTATCGCGGTTTCGGGAGGCGGCATCCGTAGCGCCACCTTCGCGCTGGGCTTCTTCCAGGCGCTCGCGCGCGCGGGGTTTCTACGACGGGTCGACTACCTCTCCACCGTGTCTGGCGGAAGCTACTTCGGCGCCTTCTTCGGCGGCCTGTTCGTCGAACGCGGTGGGGACAGCCGATCGGTCGAGGACGTCGAGAAGACGCTCGATGATCCCACGTCGTTCCCGATGCGCTGGTTGCGCGAGAACGGTCGCTATCTGGCACCTGCCGGCGGCGGTGACGTGATAGTCGCGGGCGCGTCCTACCTCCGCAACCTGGTGACGATCCACATCACGCTCGGTGTGCTCCTGCTCGGGCTGTTCCTCGCCACGTTCGCGGTGCGCATGGGCGTCGAGCTGCCGATCGAGGCGGCGCTCGTTCGATGGGCGACGCACGGAGTCTGGCCAAGCCCGTACCTCGCGATCCCCGTCGGGATCCTGGTGTTCTTCGTGGTGCCATTCGGATGGGCCTACTGGCTCATCCCGGGCCAGTCGGTCGGTGCGCGCGATGTCGTCCCCTGGGGATCGGTGCTGCTCGGTGTCGTTCTGCCGTGGGTCATTTCCGGCCATCGTCCGGACGGGCTCGATCCGGCCATCACGACGGATGCGGTGCTCGCCGGTCTCGCCGCCGTCTCGGCCCTGTGCATCGGACGCTGGAAGCGGAAGACGCTGAATGATCAGCAGTTCGGCTCGGCACGGCGGATCGCACGCGCGACGCTGTCGACGTGGATCGCGTGGGCCATGGTGATCACCGTCGGCTGCTTCGCGTTCGCGGCGATCGATACCGTCGGGCAGTCGCTCTATGCGTACCTGTGGCGCCGGCCCGACGCGCCGTGGTCCCTCTGGACCGGCGTACCGATCGCCATCGCCGGCGCCCTGCCGGCCGGCGCGAAATGGCTCTTCGCGCGGCTCGGGCAACGCGCCGAGGACAAGCCCGGTGTCCCGCTGACCGTCATCGCGACGATCGCCGCGGTGGTGATCGTCGGCGCTCATCTCGTGATCATCGCGGTCGCGGCGCACGGTCTGGGATGGGGCTTCCACACCCCCGCGTGCGATCCGGGGACCGCCATGAAGGAGGGGAACGTCCTCTGTGACGTCTGGACGTCCCGGGGTGCCGGGCATGGCGTCGCGGCGCTGATCTGCTGCGTCGTGACGTCGCTGCTGTTCGGGCGGGCGCTGTCGCTGCTCAATCTGTCGACCTTCCAGGCGATGTACGCGGGGCGACTGACGCGGGCCTACCTCGGTGCCTCCAATCCGACCCGGGAGAAGAACACGAACGGGTCCCGGCGCATCTCGGACCCCATCCCCGGCGACGACATCGCCTTCGCGAACTACCGGCCGTTCGACATGGGTGGACCGCTCCACCTCATCAACGTGACCATCAACGAGACCGTCGACGGCGAGACCCAGGCCGAATATCGCGATCGCAAGGGCATCGGCATGGCCGTCGGACCCGCGGGGCTCAGCGCGGGGGTGCGTCATCATGCGCGCTGGGGAGACGAATCGCGTCCGGCACGGACGTCGGCCCTGTTCCGGCGGTTGCTCGGGTGGGCCGGCGAGGCCGTGTCGCGCCCGGCGAAGTGCATTGCGCCGGCCTCGGGCTTCCGGCTGTTCGCCGAGCAGTCGGGCGATGCCTACGTCGAGCAGCTGCCCGTGGGATCGTGGGTGGGGATTTCCGGCGCGGCCTTCAGCACCGGGCTGGGCTATCGGACGAGCATCGCGCTCAGCATCCTGGCCGGCTTCTTCAACATCCGCCTCGGCTACTGGTGGGACAGCCGCATCAGTCCCTGGAAGCGCGCGCAGTACACGCCGACGGGTGGCCCGTTCGACGTCGGTCGCGCTCTCACTGGCGTGCTGCCCGTGCAGTCGCTCTTGGTCGACGAGTGGCTGGCGCGTTTCCGAGGTGGGGGCCGTCGGCTGTGGAATCTCAGCGACGGCGGTCATTTCGAGAACACCGCCGGCTACGAGCTCATCCGCCGCCGCCTGCCGTTCATCATCCTGCTCGACGACGGCGAGGATCCCGACGGACGGCTCGAGGATCTCGGGAATCTGGTCCGCAAGGCACGCATCGACTTCGGAGCCCACATCGACTTCCTGGCCGAGCATCCCGTCGTCGAGCTGCCGTCCTGGATACGCAACCTGCTGGCTGCCGACGTCGAGCGCACCATCGTGTCGCCCGCGGCGCTGCGCATGAAGGCCGGCGATCCCGACCGTCGATCGGGCGGCCACGCCGCCCTGGCGCGGGTGACGTACGCCGAGAGCACGATGGTGTCGTGGCTGCTCGTGGTGAAGCCGTCGTTGGTCGGGGACGAGCCACTCGACGTCGTCCAGTACCGCAGCGTCCGTACGGCGTTTCCGCAGGAACCCACCACCGACCAGTTCTTCGACGAGGCGCAGTGGGAGAGCTACCGTCGTCTCGGCGAGCACATCGGTCGCAAGCTCATTGCGGGCCGATCGGTGTCGGCGACGTCGAGCGGGACGACCGAACGACGGGTCGCCTGACGGGTCGCTTGGACGTCGCTACCGCCCCGCCGTCTGTGGCGCGAACGTTCCGATCGCGCCCTGGATGCCGCCCGCCGGCAGCGTGTCGCGCATCTGCTCGAACAACTTGAGGGCGGCGAGCCCTGCCGGCGTCAGCTTGCTCGCGTCCATCGGCTTCCCCGTCACTTTGGCGATGTCGGGGCCGATGATCTCGTCGAAGCCCTGATTGCCGAACATGCCGACGAACTCCTCGGGAGCGGCGTGGAACATGGCGGCGATGCGCTCCGGGCTGCCCGTCATACGGATCGCGGCCTCGCGGTACTGATTGCTCGTCGAGACCTTGGCGAGCTGCGAGACCCGAGCCGCGAACTGGTCGAGGTAGTGCCCCGGGTTGCTGACCCAGTCGGGCCGGCCGAGCTTCTGGACGATGTCCGGATCCCAGAGCGGCTGGTACTCGGCCCACGTCAGGCCCGCCAGCGACGACATGATGACGCAGATCGTGTACGGCGCGTCGCACACCTCGGGATTCTCGTCGCCGGGCATCCACTGGCCCTGCTGCCAGTAAGGGATGAGGCACTCGAGCAGATCCGCGCGACAGCCGTCGTGCGAGCAGGTGGGCACGTACCATTCCGGATCGCCCTCGGCGAGGTAGAAGCCGGTCTCGCAGGTGCCGCCGTCGATCGTGCCGGAGCCGCCGCAGGTGTCGTCGCCGCAGAGGTAGTCGATGCAGCCGTACGGATCGGTGCCCTCCGGCCACGGCGACGCCTCGAACTTTCGACGGCAGAACTCCTGCGCGCACGCGATGTTGTCGATCTCGGCGCCGTGCACGGTCTCCATCCAGCCGCACGGATCGAGCTGGCTCACGTTCGTCGCCACGTCGAGCCGCTGCACGCAGTACGCCGCCGCGGCGGCGCTGGTGGGCGGCAGGCATGCCGCGGACGCCAGCAGCTGCGCGTGCTCTGCGTCGGCGATGGTGTCGGGGCCGGCGCCCGGGTTGTCGAGCAGGTCGTTGTAGAGGTTGCAGGCGTTGCGATTCTGCCCGTTGATCCCGACGTTCTGCGGATTCATGACCTCGTTGCACGCCCACGTCGGCTGCGAGCAACTGTTCGGATTGAACGTGTACAGCGACGTCTGGCACGCCGGACAATTCCACTCGCCCTGCGCCTGACGGACGGCGACCTCGTCGCGCAGGGACTGCTTCCATCCCGACCACGCCGACTGCGCGAAGCGATTCATGTTCGAGTCGGCGCGCGCCGCGATCTGGTCGCGCTCCTCGTCGCTGAAGGTGTGGATCCATCGGCAGGTGTCGCCGCTGCGCGACACCTTGCGCACCTTCGTGCCGTTCACCGTCTGCGTCTCGTAGGTCACCAGCGCGTCGTGCAGGAAATTGATCTGCATCGTGTTCGAGTTGTAGAGGCCGTAGCGCAGGTCGCAGGAGACGTTGTCGGGGTTGCAGTCCTCCTCGTCGACGTGGCCCTCGTCCTGATGGACGGTCTCGTGGACGAGCGTGCTGCCGCGGTTCACGACCGTCGAGTTGTAGCCGCCCATGTGGAGGACGTTGTACTCGTCGGTGTTCTGGACGTGCTCGCCGTTGCCGCCCTCGCAGCCCGGCGTCCACTCGTCCTCGCCGTAGTCGGAGACGAACTCCCACCAGCGACCGAGGTTGTAGTAGACGATGCCGTTGACGTTGCGCCACAGGCCGAAGCCGGTGTGCTTGGTGTAGCCCTCGACGCGCTTCACCGCCCAGGCGGCGTTCAGGATGCGGGTGAGCATGAAGTCGGTGTTGCCGACCTGGGAGAAGCCCCAGCCCTCGTCCCAGTCGCACTGCTCGGCGTCGAGGCCGTTCCAGAGCGTGCTGACCGCGCTCTGCGACGACGCCCAGTTGCCGACGTACACGTCGTCGTAGGTGCCGTCTTCGACGGCGCCGCTCGGGTTGGCGTTCGACGGCGGCGTGCTGCACTCACGTGCATCGGTGCAGGCGAACGCCGGCGCGGTGACGGTGAGAAGGAGCGTGGCGAGACGGAGGATGCGTGTGATCGTCATGTCGGGTCTCCGCTCACTCGAGATAGAGGAGATACCGGTTCTCGGCGGCGACGTGCTTGCGCAGCTCGCGCTGCAGCAGCCGGCGACTGCGCCCCGTACGGTAGAGACTGCGGATGGCATGCTGCACCGTCGACAGGTCGGGGCTGCCGGCGGCCTTGAAGAGGACCTCGATGGCGCCGGGGCTGCCTGCGTTGGCCTGCGCGCCGAGCTTCTCGAGCAGCAGGAGCCGGGTGAGCTCGTCGGGCGGCGTCTGGTGTGGATGCTGCTCGGGGCCGTGCGGCGGCGACATCAGCACCGTCTCGAAGTGATCGTGGATGGCGTCGCCGTCACCCGCGGCGTCGAGCAGCGAGCCGAGCGACGCGTAGCCGCCGATGTCGTCCGTCGGCAGCATCTGCAGGGCCTTCAGGAGCTCGCCCTGCGCCGCCGGCAGGTCGGCGGCGATGACGAGCTTGGCGGCGTCCATGGCCTGATCGTGTGCGCTGGCGGCGGCGCTGGTGTGGGGGGCGTCGAAGCCACCCTTCCAGATCGTCCGCATGGCGTCGTTCGTGGCGCCCGTGCCGGTGAGGAACGGGAACGCGGGCTCACCGGCGGTGACGTCGGGCGGCGGGATCACCGCGGGCAGGCACACCATCACGGCCTTCTTGGCCTTCAACGTGCCCACCCCGAGGCTGCTGGCGACGCCGAAGCTGGCAGCGGCGACGCGACTGCGCGCCTTGGCGTGATGACAGACGAGATACCCGGGACGCGCCGTCGGACCGGCGTCGCCGGTGCGCTCGGACGCGCACAGCGCGATCGGCGCGCCGAGCACGTAGTCGAGCGGACCGCCGCGCAGGTCGGAGAGCGTGATCGTCGCGCCGGAGGCGAACGTTCCCGGCGGGGCGTTCTTGCGTCGCTTTGCCGCCTTCACGGCGTAGCACGCGAGACGGTGCGCCGTCGGACCGGGGACGGTGGCGGCCTCGGCGGTTGCAGCGACGCCGGCCGGGACGAGCAGCTGGCTCGGACGCTTGATCGTGAGCTGCACCGAGCCGAGCGCATGCTGCACCGTGAGTGGGCGTCCGAGCGGCTTCTGGCGCGGTTTGGTGCGCGTCGCGCGGGCGCGGTGGGCGACGAGCTGGATGCGGTCCGCCGGTGCGATGCTCCGTCCCGCATCGTCGGGGACGGCCGCGCCGCAGAGGAGTGACGGCGCGAGGACGTCGAGCGCTTGGCCGGTGCCGTCGGCACGGAACTCGTCCGGGACGAGCTCGCCCTTGCGGCCCGCGAAGCCACGGCCGCGCGCGCTCCAGCACACCAGGCGCTCGAGCGAGAGCGGACAGAGGGCATCCGACGGAATGCCGGTGCATGTGCCGCCGAGGCAGGCGTCGTCGGCAGTGCAAGCGCGCCCGTCGTCGCAGGGATCGGCGTCTTCCGCCGGGATGCAGGCGCTGGAGCAGCAATCGCCGTCGGTGGCGTTGCCGTCGTCGCATGCCTCGCCGGCATCGAGCACGCCGTCACCACAGACCGCCCAGGCCGTGCCGGTGAGGGCCATCGTCAGCACGACGGCCGTCCCGAGGGCTCGCAGTCGCTCCCGCATCTCCACGCCTCCCCATCGATCGCAGCGAGCCTGCGATCGCGGAACGGAATGCCATCGTTCGTCGCGTTCGTCCATCGCGCATTCGATGTGCGGGACTCGTGGGCGCGCGTTCTTGACAGGCACGGGGGTGCGAGAGTGAAGAGGGGCATGGATCCCGATCTGAGCCACGTCGGCGATGCGCGCATCTTCCTCGACCGTCACGCCTACGCCGACCAGGCCGCCTGGCACGCCGCTGCCGAGCGCCTGCGCCGCTACGATCCGCTACCGCTGGTGACGGTCGACGGCTACGTGCCGTTCCGTCCCGTCACGCGCCACGCCGACGTCGCCTGTGTGGAGCGCAACCACACGCTCTTCTGGAACACGCGCGACTCGGTGCTGCTGCCGCGCGAGCAGGTGGAGAAGGGCCGCGCGCTCGGCATGGACATCAAGACGCTGATCCACATGGACGGCACCGAGCACCGCAACTACCGCCAGATCACCAACGACTGGTTCAAACCGGCGAGCCTTCGCAAAGAGATCGGCGCCCGCCTGCCCGTGTTGGCGCGACGCTTCGTCGACCGCATGCTCGCGCACGACGGCGAGTGCGACTTCGTGCGCGACATCGCGCTGTACTATCCGCTGCACGTCATCCTGAGCATTCTCGGCGTCCCCGAGACCGACGAGCCGCGCATGCTCGAGCTGACGCAGAAGGTATTCGGCGGCGAGGACCCGGACGTCGGCGGCGAGGAAGGGAAGGACTCGGTCGCGATCTTCATGGCGGCGCTCGCCGACATGGCGATGTACTTCCAGCGCATCACCGACGAGCGGCGTGCCCATCCGACGTCCGACCTCGCGTCGACGATCGCGAACGGTACCATCGCGGGTGCCCCGCTCGGCGACCTCGAGACCGCGGGCTACTACTCGATCGTCGCCACCGCGGGGCACGACACGACGTCGAGCACGCTGGCGGGAGGCCTCGAGGCGCTGATCCGCAGCCCCGAGCAGCTGCAGGCGCTGAAGGACGACCCGTCGAAGATACCCAATGCCGTCTGCGAGATGATCCGCTGGGTGACGCCGGTGCGCCATTTCATGCGACAGGCGCAGGGCGACTACCGGCTCGGCGACGTCCAGCTCCACGCCGGCGACTGGCTCCTGAT
Organism: Binatia bacterium; assembly: GCA_036009625.1. Lineage (GTDB taxonomy): Bacteria > Desulfobacterota > Binatia > DP-6 > DP-6 > DASYLJ01. Next base: position 8,443 of record DASYLJ010000123.1, on the reverse strand, counting down.
GTCGTATCTGTCGGCGAACCGGGACGAGGCGGTCTTCGCCGACCCGATGCGCTTCGACATCGGGCGCAAGAATGCAGACGACCACCTCGCCTTCGGCATCGGCGTGCACTTCTGTCTCGGTGCGCACCTCGCCCGGATGGAGCTGGAAGCCTTCTTCCGCGAGCTCCTGCCGCGCCTCGACGCAGTGGAGCTCGCGGGACCATCCGAGTCGATGGCGACGACGTTCGTCGGCGGGCCGAAGCGGATGCCGATCCGCTACACGGTGCGTCCCGGACGCTAGCTCGTGAGGGCGGCGCGGAAGCGCTCGATCACCGAGGCGGCGGTCGTCTTCGCCTCGCCGAGCAGCGTGTCCGCCGACGCCTTGATGTCGGCCCAGGAACCGCCGGCGGCGGCGCGCAGGCTCTTCAGCGTCTTGGCGGCTTCGCGCTCGTGCGCCTTGAGGCTCGCGACCTGGGTCTTCGCCTCCTTGCGCAACGCGCTGATGCGGGCGCGCGCGTCGCCCTCGATCTTCTTCTCGGCGCGGCGCAGGCCCTGCTGGATCTCGGTGATCGACTTGCCGAGGTTGCGCACACCGCCCTCGATCTCCTTGTAGGCCGCCCGCACTTCGGCGGGGAGCTTCGGGCCGGGGCGCTTCGTCTTCGTCGTGGCCATTCGGTGCCTCCTTGGCTGCGTCGATCCTTACGCCGATACCCCCAGCTGCGCCATGCGCACGGCGGGTCGCGCTTGGCGTCGAGTCTCTCCTGCGTCATGACGACGCCATGCATGCCCTGCAGGTGCGCCTGTCACCCTCGCTCTGGGACGCCCTCCACGAGCGCCATCGCGCCACCGGCGAGCCGCTCGGGCACATCATCCGCGCGGCGCTGGCGCAGCACCTCGGCCACGACACGCTCTTCCAGGTGTCGACGTCGACGGCGCTGGTCGAGGGCGTGTACCGCGGCGCCATGACGGTGGGGGCGCTGCTCGAGCACGGCGACTTCGGCCTCGGCACCTTCGAGGGCATCGACGGAGAGATGGTCGTCCTCGACGGACGGTGCTTCCAGGTGCGCGACGACGGCACGGTGCGCGCGGCAGCCGACACCGCCCCGACGCCCTTCGCGGTCGTGACGCGCTTCCGCGCCGAGCACACCGCCAGCGTGCCGTCGGTCGACGATCTGGCGGGGCTGCTCGCCCACGTCGATGCGATGCGCACGTCCGACAACGTCTTCTACGCCGTGCGGGTCGAGGGCACGTTTCCGCACGTGCACACGCGTGCCATGTGCCGCACGGCCGACGGTGTGCCGCTCGCGGAGGCGGCGGCGCACCAGCCCGAGTTCCAGCTGCGCGACGTGGAGGGCACGTGCGTCGGCTTCTGGTCGCCGGACTATGCGCGCACGTTCGAGGTGCCGGGCCACCATCTGCACTTCCTGACCCGCGACGCCTCCGCCGGTGGGCACGTGCTCGGCCTCTCGGGACGCGATCTCCGTGTGCAGGTGCAGACCCTGCACGATTTCCGGGTGGCACTGCCCGAGCACGACGCGTTCCTGCATGCCGACCTGACGCACGATCCGGCGTCGGCGCTGGCGCGCGCCGAGCACGACACGAAGTAGATTCTCGCTGGACGCCGGCGGGCCGCGCTCGGTATGCCATGGGGATGACGTCGATCCGGAGCCGCGTGGCGGTTCCCGTCCTGCTGGCCCTCGTCTCCATTCCCGGGATCGTTCGGAGCGCACCGGCGCCGTGTCCCGCGCGTCGCTACGTGGTGACGGCGGGTGCCGATCGGCTCGCGGGCGGATCGGGCGAGCCGGTGGTGCTGGCCCTCGCCGAGAACAGCATCGCCGTCGTCGGTGGGTGCTCGCCGGCGAAGCAGCGGCTCCGCACGAAGCGGCACGGTACCAAGCTGTCGCTGCGCTGGCCGTCGTGCGGCGACCTCGCCGGCATGCGCCTCCGGGGCGCGCTCGACGAGAGCTGCCAGACGATGCTCGGCAAGGTGCGCGCCCGGCGGGCCGGCGCGGTCCAATTCGCCGCCGTCCCGTCACTGTGTGGGGACGGCATCGTCGACGCCGGGGCGGGGGAGGAGTGTGACGGCGCCACGTGCGCCGGCGGCGAGGAATGCGGCTCGTGCCGCTGCATCGGCTCGGAGCCGGGCCCGGCCAACTGCGTCACCACGGCGGTGCCGATCGAGGGCTTCAACCACGTCGAGATCGGCAGCGACCTGTTCTTCGCCAGCAACCCGCCCTCGTCGGGAAACCACTATCCGGTGTGGGCGGAGTTCAAGTCGTACACCGAGACCGTGCCGCGCGGCTTCTGGGTGCACGACCTCGAGCACGGCGCCGTCGTGCTGCTGCATCGGCCGGACGCCGGCAGCGAGGTCATCGACGCGCTACGGGCGGCCTACGACGCGATCCCGCTCGACCCGAAGTGCACGCACCGGCGTGCGGTGCTCACGCCCGATCCACTGATGCCGCAGCCCTTCGCGGTGGTGTCGTGGGGCTTCCGCATGCTGTGCGACGCGGTCGACCAGCAGGCCATCCTCGATTTCACGGCCCTGCACCGTGACGACGGGCGCGAGAGCCTCTGCGCCGAGGGCGGCTTCCATCCGTGATCGCTCAGGCGGGGCGAGGCGGCGTGTACTGCGTGCGCAGGACCGCGTCGAAGGCGCGGTCGGGCAGCCAGCGGCGCAGGAACATCATGACGCGCGCCGCAGCAGTGATGGGGTAGCGGGTGCGTGGCCGGTCGGCGGTGATGGCGTGCTCGATCGCCTTCGCGACCGTCTCCGGCACGCCCGCGGCGACCGCCATCCAGCCCTCGAAGGCCTCATGGATCTTGCCGGCGACGTCGGCGTTGAACTTCGCATACGGCGAATCGCTCTGCTGCACGCGTTCGACGGCGGCGATGGCGGTGTCGCCGAAGCGCGTCTTGATCGGTCCGGGCTCGATGACGACGACGTCGATGCCGAAGCCCCGTACCTCGAACCGCAGGCCGTCGGAGAGCGCCTCCACGGCGTACTTGGTGGCGTGGTAGTAGCTGCCGCCGGGCAGGGTGAGCTTGCCGCCTACCGAGCTCAGGTTGACGATCTTGCCCCAGCCCTGACGGCGCATGCCGGGCAGCACGAGCTGGCAGAGCCGGACGAGACCGAAGACGTTGGTCTCGAACTGCCGGCGGACCTCCGCCATGGGGGTTTCCTCGAACGCGCCCTCCTGGCCATAGCCGGCGTTGTTCACCAGGACGCCGACGGCGCCGTGCTCGGCTTCGATCGTGCGGACCGCGGCTTCCATCGACGCCTCGTCACAGACGTCGAGTGCCAGCACGCGGCATCCGCGTTGCGTCAGGTCCTGGATGGCGTCGAGCCGGCGGGCGGTGGCCCACACGGGCCAACCGGCGGCGGCGAGCCGGATCGCGGTGGAGCGACCGATGCCGGTCGAGCAGCCGGTGATGAGCACGGCCTTGGAACGGGTCTCAGCCATGGACGGGTCCTCCGTGGCGGCGAAATGCGCATACTGACCGTTTGAATGCAACGGGTCAGTGAGGTAACGGAGGCTACGGTGCGAGCGACGGCGGTCAAACGGACGGCGGACGACAAACGGGCGGTGATCCTGGCGTCGGCGCTCCGACTCTTCGGACAGTACGGGTTCCGTCGCACGTCGATCGACGACATCGCGCGCGAGGCCGGCATCGCCAAGGGCACGGTCTACCTCTACGTCGAGACCAAGGAGGCCCTGTTTCGCGCGCTCTCGCAGTCGCTCGTCGAGCAGATGCTGGCGGCGGCGCGCCAGGCGGCGGCCGGCGAGGGGACGCTCGCGGAACGGCTGCTGGCGGTGCTCGACGCGAAGTACGCCTTCTTCTACGACCTGTTGCTCGGCTCGCCGCACGTGAGCGAGCTGCTCGATTCGAAAGGCCGCATCTGCGCCGACCTGTTCACCGAGGCCGACGCGGCATACGCACGCATCGTCACGAAGGTCATCGCCGACGCCACGCGCCGCGGTGAGATCGCACCGAAGCGGCTCGGGCTGCCGGCGGCCGAGGTCGCGGAGCTGCTGATGGGGGGCGCACACGGCATCGCGGTGCCCGAGGTGCCCGATGGCGTGGTGCTGCGAAAGAAGCTCGCGGCGCTGGTGCGTGTGGTGGTGGCGGGACTGACGGCGTGATCGGCGGTGCCCCGCGGTTGCGGGGGGCCGGGTGTCGGAGATAGGGGCGGCTCCATGATTCGGTGGTGGAGGCTCATCGTCGCCGTCGCGTTCGTGTGCGCCATGCTGCCGCGCGGGGCGGGTGCGCAGTCCGGGTCGCTCGACACGCTGGTCGCGCCGGTAGCACTCTTCCCGGATCCGCTCGTCGCGCAGGTCCTCCCCGCGTCGACGTTCCCGTCGCAGATCGTTCAGGCGGCCCAGGCGCTCGCGAGCGGTCGTCCCGACCAGATGACGGCGTGGGAGTGGGACACGAGCATCCAGGCGCTGCTGTCCTACCCCACCGTCCTCGCCATGATGAGCAGCAAGATCGAATGGACGACGTCGCTGGGGCAGGCGGTGGCCACGAATCAGTCCGACGTGCTCGCCGCGATCCAGCGGATACGGTTCCAGGCGCTGCAGGCCGGCAACCTGCCGTCGAACATACAGCAGCTCGTGACGGTCGACGGCAACACGATCCTCATCGAGCCGACGAATCCGCTCTACATCTACGTGCCGCAGTACGACCCCGTTGCCATCCTCACCGCTGCCCACGACTACGGCTATCCCCTCATGACCTTCGGCACGGGCTACGTCGCCGGGGCGGCCACGGCGTACGCGTGTCGTTGGGGGGCGGGCGGTGGCGTGCTCGTGAACCCCAGCTTCAGCTACTTCCCGAACGGATCGTACGTCGCTTACCATCCGTGGTCCGGCACCTACACGGGGTACGATGCCACCACCGGTCGGTATGGCGCGTACAAGCCGTCGACTGCCGGCTACGGGCAGCTGGGCAGCTGGGCGCCGCCGGCGGCGACGGCGGTGCGGCAATCGGTGAACGAAGTCGCCGCCAGCCAGTATCGTGGCGGCGGTGGCGATCCGGCGGCCGGTGGCCAGTTCGGCGCCGTCGATCCAGCGGGTGGCCGCGGCCTGGGTGGTGATCCAGCTGCCGGCGTGGGCGCTCCTGCCGAGGCGGCGCGCACGACGACGGGGGGCACGCTCGGCAGGGGATGGGGTGGCGGATGGAGCTCGGGCGGTGATCGGGGATTCGCGGGCTGGGAGCACACCGCGCACGGATGGGAGGACGGCGCCGCGCGTGATGTCCGCGCCGGCGGCGGTGGGGGCGATTTCCACGCCGGCGTTCCTGGTGAACGTGGCTTCGCTGCGGACACGTATCGCGGCATGGACGGCGGCGGCTGGCGCTCGCAGATGGCGAGCGATCGCGGCTTCGCGAGCACCGGAGCACGCACCTTCTCCGGCGGCGTCCACGGTGGCTTCCATGGCGGCGGGAGGCGCTGACGTGCGCTCGCTCGTACTGATCGTCGCCCTGGCCGTCGTGCTCCCGGGGTGCTGGACACGCCAGGCAGACCCGAACGGTGCTGCGCCTCCCGCGCCGGAGAGACACTTCGCCAACCCCAAGGCCGCGGTCGAGGCGCTGCTCGGCGCCTGTCGCACCGACGACGAGACCGCGCTGATCGCGATCTTCGGCTCCGAGGCGAAGCCGCTCGTCAGCATGAACGGCGACGATGCGAATCGTGAACGGTGCCGGCGGCTGGTGGCCGCTGCGGCGCAGTCGACCCGACTCGATCCGCGCGGCTCGGACACGCTGCAGCTCGTTGTCGGGACCGACGACTGGCCGTTCCCCATCCCGTTGGTGCGGGACGGGAGCAGCTGGCACTTCGACACGCAGCGCGGGCTCGAGGAGGTCGTGCGTCGACGGATCGGCGCCGACGAGCTCGAGGCCATCCGGGTGTGTCGTGCGTACGTCCGGGCGCAGGAGGAATACGCGCGTCGCGTCGGTCGTGGTTCCTACGCAGAACGCCTCGTCAGCACGCCGGGCACGCGCGACGGGCTCTACTGGCCGTCGACGAAGCCGGGCGACGAGAGCCCGCTCGCCGGGCTCGTCGCGTCGGCGGAAGACCCGCCGCGATCGTGGTGGGGCTACAACTTCCGCATCCTCACCGCCCAAGGCGCCGCCGCGCCCGGTGGCGCACGGAGCTATCTCGTCGGCGGTCGCATGGTCGGCGGCTTCGCGCTGGTGGCGTATCCCGTCGACTACGGGACGTCGGGGATCATGACGTTCGTCGTGTCGAAGGACGGTGAGGTCTTCTCCCTCGATCTCGGCAGCATCACTGGTGCGATCGCCGAGCGCATGACGGCGTACGATCCGGGCAAGGGATGGTCGCGCGTCGCCGACTGATCGGCCGGCCGCCTCAGCGTCGCGCGACGATCAATCGCAGCTGGCAGTCGATGAACGGCTTCGCGCGCAGCGCGCCGTAGCGTCGATCCCACGCACCGGACTCGAGGTCATCGGCCAGCGACTGCATGACGCGGTCCTCGACGCCCGGCGGCAGGAACGTCCACGCCGATTGCGCGCGACGTACCTCCGAGTCGAGGAAGGCCTCGGGGCGGGCATAGAGCGCCACCTGAAAGCGATCGACGCAGTCGTGTGGGACCGGGATGGGCCGGAGCTCCGACGTCCCCCCGAGCGCGGCGGTGATGATCCGTGGGCTGACGTAACGCCGCCGCTCGACGTCGGCCATCTCGGGGGCGTAGTCGAACATCCAGAATTCCGTGCTCGCTTCCGGATCGAAGGTCAGGATCACCACCGGTCCGCTGGTCACGCGGCGAAGCTCGCGCAGCCCCGCCGCCGGATCGGGCCAGTGGTGCACGGTGAGCATCGCCATGGCCGCGTCGAACGCACCGTCGTCGAAGGGCAGGGCGTCGGCCGTCCCCGCCAGCGCCGGAGCCAGGTGCTTGGGCCGCTGCGCGCGCATGACCGCCGACGGCTCGACCGCGACGACGTAGCGGTCCTCGGGCTCGTACGAGCCGGCGCCGGCACCGACGTTGATGACGGTGCGCGCGGCGCCGAGGGCGTCGTGCACGTGTCGCGCGATGCGGGGGTCGGGGCGCCGGATGCCGGCGTAGCGCTCGCCTTCGCGATCGTAGGAGTAGGACGCGGGCTCTTCACTCATGGGATGCCGCCGGCGCCGGGTAGGTAGCACGTTCGCGCGGGCCCTGTCCGCAGCGCGGCCAATTTCCTGACCACCTGCCGCGCATTGTGGCGTGCCCGTGCCTGTTTTTGCGGCGGTCGCGGCCGATGCCACGTTCTCAGGCCGCATGGTGAGGTCGCGCTCGGGAACGGAAGTTGCTGGCCCTACTCTTCCCATGGACCGCAAGACCACGCCTGATCAGAAAGCACTGGCGGTCAACCTCGACCCGCGTCGCTACGGCACCTTCGCCGAGATCGGCGCCGGCCAGGAGGTCGTGCGCTGGTTCTTCCAGGTGGGCGCCGCGGCGGGGACCATCTCGAAGAGCATCTCCGCGTACGACATGAAGGTGAGCGACGCCATCTACGGGCGCTGCGAGCGCTATGTCTGCCGGCAGCGGCTCGAGGACATGCTCACCTACGAGCACGAGCTCAACCTGAGCCGCCTGAAGGAGAGCCGCGGCAACCGCACCAGCTTCTTCACCTTCGCCGACACGGTGTCGGCGCGTGGCTTCAAGGGCAACCAGGAGTGCCACGGCTGGATGGGGGTGCGCTTCCAGGCCCATCCCCGCGACGACGATAGCCAGGTCATCCTGCACGTCCGCATGCTCGATCCCGAGAACGCCCTCCAGCAGGAGGCGCTCGGCATCGTCGGCGTCAACCTGGTCTACGGCGCGTGCTTCCTGCACCACGACCCCGATGCGCTCATCGAGTCGCTGCTCGACGCGCTCACCACGCAGCGGATCGAGATCGACATGATCGAGTTCTCGGGCATCGAGTTCCGTCACGTCGACAATCGCGTCATGAGCCTGCGCCTGGTGCAGCTCGGACTGACGGGCGCGGCCATGTTCTCCGCCGACGGCCACGTGCTGCAGCCCTCGGAAGTCCTGCGCAAGCGCCCGGTGCTGGTGGAGCGCGGCAGCTTCCGCCCCGTCACGCACGTCAACATGGACATGATCGAGTGCGCCCGCGCGAAGTTCGAGCTGGAGCCGAACGTCGCCGGCAAGGACGTGGTCTCCCTGATGGAGCTCACCATGCGCAACCTGCTCGCCGAGGGCGAGATCGATCTGCACGACTTCCTCGCGCGCGCCGACGTGGTCGCGGCCTGCGGCATGACCGTGCTGGTCTCCGACTACTTCCAGTACTACCGGCTGGCGGCGTACCTGCAGCGCTACACGCGCGAGATGATCGGCATCACGCTCGGCGCGGGCAGTCTGCTCGACCTCTTCGACGAGCAGCACTACGTCGAGCTCGAGGGCGGCATCCTGGAGTCGTTCGGTCGGCTCTTCAAGAACGACCTCAAGCTCTACGTCTACCC
>DASYLJ010000122.1:0-23904 GCA_036009625.1 Binatia bacterium | reverse complement strand
AGGTGATGTCAAACGAAGACTCCAACGAGGTACCGTGACGACCAACGCGACAGAAGCCTTTCCCGCGCTGATCGGTGAGCATGCGCTCATCCAGAAGATCGGAGCGCTGATCCGCAAGGTCGCCTCCACCGACGCGACCATCCTCATCATGGGCGAGAGTGGTACCGGCAAGGAGCTGGTGGCGCGCGCAGTGCACGGGTACAGCACACGCGCGGAGCGTCCGTTCATCCCGGTGAACTGTGGCGCCATTCCCGCCGAGCTCCTCGAGTCCGAGATGTTCGGGCACGAGCGTGGCGCCTTCACCGGCGCCATCGGCCAACGCGCCGGCATGTTCCAGCTCGCCAACGGCGGCACCATCTTCCTCGACGAGGTCGGGGAGATGAGTCCCACGCTGCAGGTGAAGCTGCTCCGCGTCCTCCAGGACCGCGAGCTCCGCCCCGTGGGTGGCGATCGCGCGTTCAAGGTCGACGTCCGGGTGCTGGCGGCGTCCAACAAAGACCTCGCCACCGAGGTCGAGGCGGGTCGCTTCCGCGAGGACCTCTTCTACCGCCTGCAGGTCATCCCGATCGTGATGCCGCCGCTGCGCGAGCGCCGCTCCGACATCCCGCTCCTGGTGCGACACTTCCTCGAGAAGCACAACCGCAAGCGCGCCGGCCGACCGGTCACCATCTCCGAAGAAGCGATGGTGCACCTGTGGGAGTATGACTGGCCCGGCAACGTGCGCGAGCTCGAGAACCTGCTCGAGCGCCTCGTGATCCTGTCGGAGGACGGCATGATCGCCGTCCAGCACCTACCGCCGGCGATCCGTTCGCTGATCTCCGAAAAGAAGATTCCCCGCCCGACGCTGGGCGAGACCGGCCTCGACCTCAACACCGCGGTCGAGGAGTTCGAGAACCGCCTGATCGAAGAGGCGCTGCGCCGCACCAAGGGCAACAAGCAGGCGGCGGCCCGTCTCCTCGGCCTGAAGCGCACCACCCTGGTCGCGAAGCTGCGCCGCCGGCGCGGCCCCGACGAGATCGACGACCAAGACGAGGCCTCCGAATGACGTCCCGTACTCCGACCCCGGTCATCCTGGTCGTCGACGACGACTCCGATACCTGCGCCCTCACCGCCACCCTCCTCGAACGCGAGGGCTACCAGACCCGGCGCGCAGCCAGCGGCCAGGAGTGTCTGGACATCGTCGCCAGGGAGCCCGTCACCCTGCTGCTGCTCGACGTGATGATGCCGGGAATGAGCGGCTTTCAGGTGTGCGCCGCTCTGCGCGTCACCGAGACAGGGAAGCGCCTGCCGGTCATTTTGCTGACCGGACGCGACGACATCGACACCCGCCACGAAGGTATGCATCACGGTGTCAGCGAGTTCCTGACCAAGCCCATCAACAAACACGAGCTGTATGCCAGGGTGCGAGCCCAACTGCATATCGTTGAATTGACCCGTCAGCTCGAAACCGTCGAGCGCAATTTGAAAGCCACGCCGTCGCCGGACTCACGGCAATCAGGTAGATAGTAAAACCCTAAATCCGGCTCGACCCCCGTGTGGCATTGCGACAAGTGCCTTAATAAGTTACTTGTCTCCCTGGCGCCCGGTCGGCGCCAATGGAGGAACACATCATGGCCAAGGAAGACGACGTCCTGATTCAGCTCGCTACCCGCATCCCCAAGGGACTCCACCGCGAGATCAAGCTGTTCTGCGTACAGAGCGGCATCTCGGTAATGGAGTTCGTAGCCGCCGCGCTGGAGGACAAGCTCCGCAAGAGCACTGCCCGCACCAGCCGCAAGTCCGCCGCCCGCTAGAGCACGCCTCAGTGCAACCGACCCGAAGGGGCGTCGCGGCGCATCCACGCCAACACCCGGCCTCGCAGGCGCCCCGGGTCGATCTCCAAGGCTTCGCAGATACTCGCGAACGCAAAAACGTCGGCGTGGGCATCGCTGGAGAACCAGGCCATGGCCTCCCGATGCAGATTGCGCCCCCGCCCTCGGGTGGCCCCGGCGTGTTTCAGCAGCGTCCGAATGCCGTCCTCGAGGACGGCCAGTAACAGCCGCCGCTCACCTTCGGCCCCCTCCTCGCCGAGCCGCCCCGCGGCGCCGGGTGACGCCCGCAGGACATCATGGCTTCGGGCCAGTGGTCCGACCCCGATCGAGCGCAGGGTCCCGTAGACGGTTCCCCGACGCGCGCCCCGACTGCTTCTCGCCGACGGTGTGGGCATGGTAGCTCCGCTAGATGCCAGGCATGCGTGTTAGTCCGCAACACGGCAAGACGTGAACTTCCCCTCCCGTACCAGGGGAGCAGGACGTCAAGCTGACTACCCGAAGCTCATAGCACGAAGGTCGGGCGCGACAACCAGCATTCCACCCGTCCGTTCGCGAATCGCGTCCAGATGGATGCCGGGGGCTATTTCGCGAAGGATGAAGCCTTCCGGCTCGACCGTGAAGAACCCCAGGTCGGTCACCACCTCGCGAACGCAGCCGGGGGCCGTCAGCGGGTATTGGCAGGCTTCGACGAGCTTCGGCGCGCCGGCGCGCGTGGTGTGGAACGTGAGAGCGATCACGCGCCCCCCACCGGTGGCCAGATCCATGGCGCCGCCGATGCCCCCTTTGCCGGTTGCCGGCACGTTCCAATTGGCCAGATCACCCCGTTGGGAAACCTCGAACGCCCCGAGGACGACGGTCGAGACCCGACCGCCCCGGGCCATCGCATGCGCAGCGGCACTGTCGAAGAACGCCGCGCCCGGGAGCAGTTGCACCAGCTGGCCGCTGGCATTGTAGAGGTCGACGTCCTCGACGCCCTCCTCCGCGAGTGGACCATAGCCGAGCATGCCGTTCTCGGCGTGCAGCACGACGTCCTGTTCCGGCTCGAGGTAGCTCGACACGAGGGTTGGCAGCCCCAGCCCCAGATTGACGTACTCCCCCGGCCGCAATCGGCGTGCGACATAGCGCGCCATTAGATCTGGCGGCAGGCCACCGAGCTCCGGCCGTGCTTCCTGCTCGACGACGCGTCCATGGGCCCGCGTCAACGTCCGCACGGCGGGAACGTCGAGTGGATGGGCCGTCACCACCACGCTATCGACCCAGATGCCCGGGGTGACCACCGTCTCCGGATCGAGCGCACCGGACGCGACCACCGCGTCGACTTCGGCGATGGTGACGCGCGCAGCCGAGGCGCACACCGGGTGGAAGTTCCGGGCCGCGCGTCGATACACGAGATTGCCGTGCCGATCCGCACGATGCGCACGGAGCAGTGCCAGATCGGCGTGGATGGCGGTCTCGAGGAGATGCTCGCGGCCGTCGAACCACCGGCGCTCCTTGCCCTCGGCGACGTACGTACCAGCGCCCGTCGGCGTCCAGAATGCGGCGAGCCCTGCACCACCGGCGCGAAGGCGCTCCGCCAGCGTACCCTGCGGCACCAGCTCGACCTCGATGCGTCCCGCGCGCACCTGCGTCTCGATCGGCGTCACGCGTGTCGGGTAGGCGACGAAGCTGGCGACGATGCGCCGCACCAGCCCCGCCTCGGCAAGGATCTGCGCAGACCAGGGACCCGCGCCTGGTGTGTTGAAGACCAGCGTCAGATCACGCACGCCGCGATCGCGCAGGGCGAGCAGCAGGCTATTCGGCCATCCCTGCATGACGCCGAACCCACCGAACAGGATCACCGCGCCATCCTCCACATCGGCGACGGCTGCGGCGGCGCTCGCGACGATCTTGTCCACGCGTCGCGGTCATACACACCCCGCGATGCGCCGTCACGCTTGCAGCCGACGCAACCCGCCTGCTACCCGGGCCCGATGGACCTGGCCGACGTCATGGCCGAGCTGCGACGCTCGACCGACACCTTCGGACCCTTCGTGCGCCAGCAGGCGGAGCAGATTCCCGATCGCGTCGCGCTGCGATTCGAGACCGACGTCGTCACGTACGGCGCCTACGACGTCGAGGTGAACCGCCTGACGGCGGCGCTGCACCGCGCCGGCGCGGCGCCCGGCCAACCGATCGCCATCTTGTGCCAGAACAGCCCGCTCTTCCTGGTGGCGCTCGGCGCGGTCGGCAAGCTCGGCGCCATCGGCGCGCTCGTCAACACGCACGTCACCGGTGCCGGCCTGACGCACGTCCTGCAGGCATCGGGCGCCACGCTCGGCGTGTGCGACGCCCACTCGCTACCGGCGCTCGATACCATCGCCGGCTCGCACCCCGTCCGCTTCCTCGCCGACGCGCCGCCCGGTACGCCACTTCCACGCGACGTCGTCGCCCTCGGCGACGTCTTGCCCGCGACCGCGTCCGAGCCCGACATCCCAGAAATCCGCGGTGGTGACGTCTTCCTCTACATCTACACGTCGGGCACGACCGGCTATCCGAAGCCCGCCGTCGTGCGCCACCTCAAGTTCACGATGGGTGGCGTCAGCCTGTCGCAGTGGCTCGGCATCGAAGCGGGCGAGACGGTGTACGCGCCGCTGCCGCTCTACCACGGCGAGAGCCTCTTCGTCGGCTTCTCGCCGGCGTTCCGTGCCGGGGGCACATTCGCCTCGCGACGCCAGTTCAGCGCCAGCGCATTCCTCGACGACGTCCGCCGTCACGACGCCGTCGCCTTCGTCTACGTCGGCGAGCTGTGCCGCTACATCCTGCGTCAGCCACGCACCCCGCACGACCGCGACCACAAGCTCCGCGTCGCCGCCGGCGCGGGTCTCCGACCCGACGTGTGGGTGGCGTTCCAGGAGCGCTTCGGGGTCGGCCGCATCGTCGAGATGTACGGCGCCACCGAGGGCAACGTCGCGCTGCAGAACTTCGACGGACCGGTGGGCTCCGTCGGCCGTCCGCATGCCATGATGGAGGAGCAGGTGGCCCTGGTCCGCTACGACCTCGCTGCCGGCACGATCGTGCGCGCGGCCGACGGTCACGCGCTCGCCTGTGACGCCGACGAGCCCGGCGAGCTACTTGGCAAGGTCGGGACAGCCGGAGCCATGGAGTACGACGGCTACACCGATCGCGAGGCCACCGAGCGCAAGCTGGCGCGGGACGTCTTCGCACCCGGCGACGCCTGGTTCCGCACCGGCGACCTGCTGCGCCGCTCGGCCGACGGCTGGTACTACTTCGTGGACCGCATCGGCGACACCTTCCGTTGGAAGGGCGAGAACGTTGCAACGCAGGAAGTGGCCGACGTGCTGAACGGCGCACCGGGCATCGGCGAGTCGAGCGTCTACGGCGTCGCCGTCCCGGGCAGCGACGGACGTGCCGGCATGGCCGCCGTTGTGCTCCTGCCGAACGCCACTTTCGATGGCGCCGCGCTCTGGCGTCACGCCGACGCCCACCTGCCCCGCTACGCCATGCCCGCCTTCGTCCGCCTGGTGCCGACCATGGAGGTGACCGGCACGCAGAAGCAGCGCAAGCAGGGCCTCGCGGCCGAGGGCTGGGATCTCGCGCAGGTCGGCGACGACCCGGTGCTGGTGCGCGACGACGAGCTCCGCACGTACGTGCCGTTCGACGCCGACCGTCTCGCGTCGCTCAGGGCGGGTCGGCTGCGCCTGTGAGGCGCACGGCCTCGACCCGCAGCGCCGCCTTGTCGACCTTGCCGCTGCCCTTCTGCGGCAACGCGTCCTCGGCCCGCAGCCACAGGTGCCGCGGCACCTTGTAGCTCGCGAGCCGCTCGCGACAGTGGGTCAGCAGCACGTCGACGTCGACGGCGCGCTTCACGACGACGAATGCCGCCACGTTTTCTCCTCGCGACGCATCGGGTACGCCGACGGCGTGCGCCGCGGCCACGTCCGCATGCTCGAGTAGCACCGCCTCCACCTCGGCCGCCGCGACGTTCGCGCCCGCCGTCTTGATGACGTCCTTCGCCCGACCGACGAAATGCAGCGCCCCATCGGCGTCGACGTGCCCGAGGTCGCCGGTGTGGAAGAACCCATCGGCGTCGACGCATTCGGCCGGCGACTGTCCGAGGTAGCGCGACAGAAGCTCCGGCCCACGCACGCATATCTCGCCGTCCGCTCCCGTCGTCACGGCGACGCCCGTCGACGGATCGACGATGCGCAGCTCGCGCCGTCCGACGGGCGGCCCGTGGCTGGTCGTGCGCCGCTCACGCGACGCGTCCCACGGCCAGGCGCAGCAGAGCGGCGGCGTCTCCGTCATCCCATACGAGCCGACGGCATGATGATCGGGCGGGTATATCTGCGCTGCCCACTTGGTGTTGGCGCCGACGCCCTTCGCGAGGTGCAGTCGCGTCTCCGTAAAGCGCGGATGTGCGAGCAGCGCCTCGGCCTGGTGTGGCCACGCGAAGAACACCGTGACTCGCTCGGCCTCGAGCAGGCGCAGCGTCTCCCCCGCCTCGAAGACATCCTGCAGGACGACGGCGGCGCCGCGAGACAACGTTGCCAGCGCCACGGCGACCAGGCCTCCCGCGAAGAAGAACGGCAGGTAGCCCCATGTGCGATCGTCGGGCGTGATGCCGAGCACGGCCGCATCGCCGGCGGCGGCGAGGCACAACGCGCGCTGGCTGTGCACGACGCCCTTCGGCTCGGCGGTCGATCCCGACGTGAACACGATGGTGGCATCGTCGTCGGGCGCGGATGGCGACGGCAGCGAGCCCGACGACACGAGTAGCGGCGACAGATCGACGGCGGCACTGTCGTCCGGCGGCTCGAGCAGGACAGTGACGCGCGGCGCGGGCAGCGTCGACAGTGACGTCGCGAAGTCGTTGCGCAGGAAGCGACGTACCGCGATCAGCACCTCCACCTCCGCCAGTGCGAGCGCATGGCCGAGCTCGCGGGCACGGTAGAGCGTGTTGAGCGGCACCAGCACGCCGCCACAGCGCCAGACCCCGAAGGCGATCACGATCCACTCCGGCCAGTTCGGCAGCAGCAGCCCGACGCGGGTGCCACGCCCGACGCCGTGGGCCGCGAGCATGGTCGCCACCGCGTCCGCGCGCGTGCGCAGCGTCGCGAAGTCGAGCCGACCACGCACCGACACCAGCGCCTCCCGGGTCGGGAACCGCGCTGCCAGATCGTCGAGCAGCGCCGGCAGCGTCACCGGCGACGGATTCACGCGCCGGGCCGCGGCTCCCGCGGCCACTCGTCCGCCGGACACTCGCGCTCGTAGGCCCGTGCCACCTGGAGGAGCAGGTCCTCGCGGCCGCGCTCGGTGACGATCTGCAGGCCGACGGGCATCTGCGCCGCGGTCAATCCACAGCGCAGCGTGATCGCCGGGTGGCCCGTCATGTTGAACGGGTACGAGAACGCGACGGCGTGGATCGGCGACGTCAGTCTCTCGCCGTCGATCTCGGACGGCATCGGCCCGCCGGCGGGGAAGGCCACGCTCGGCACGGTCGGCGTCAGCAGGACGTCGCAGCGCGCGAACAGCGCCGCCATCTCGTCGATGAGCTGGCGGCGCTCGTCCTGGCAGCGCGCGACGTCGGCGGCACCGATCGCCGAGCCGAACGAGATACCCTTCAGGAAACCGCGTCCCCATTCGCCGCGATGCTGCTCGACCAGCGGCGCGAGACGGCCGAAGGTCTGGAAGCTGTTGAGCGTCGCCCACGCGAAGCCGACGTCGGTGAAGCGATCGGCGACGCGCTCGACGGGTCGTCCGAGCGTGCGTCCGACGACCTCGATGGCACGCTCGACGAGCGTCCGCACCTCGGGATCGACGCGGGCGTAGCCGAGCGTCGGGCTGTAGGCGAGTCGCAGGCCGGACGGCACGCGCTCGAGGCCATCGATGTACGACGGACCGGCGTGCGCCAGCGAATCGGGATCGTGTGGATCGTAGCCGGCCACCGCATCGAGGCAGAGCGCGGTGTCGGTGACGCAGCGGGTGAGCGGGCCACGCGAGATCGTGTCGACCCAGTCGCGCACCGACAGCGGCCCGCGCGAGATGCGACCGAACGTCGCCTTGATGCCGACGAGCCCCGTGTACGACGCCGGGATACGGATCGAGCCGCCGCCGTCGCCGCCGGTCGCGATCGGCACCATGCCCGCCGCCACCGCGGCCGACGATCCGCCGCTCGACCCTCCCGGTGTCCGCGACAGATTCCACGGATTGCGGGTGACACCGAAGAGATGGTTCTTCGTGAACGCCGTCGAGCCGAACTCCGGCATGTTGGTCTTGCCGACGGGAATGGCGCCGGCGCGGCGGAGCCGCGCCACCTGCGTCGAGTCGCGCGTTGCGACGTTCTCGCGGAACGGCACCGAACCGTACGTCGTGGCGAGACCCTGGAGCGACTCCTCGTCCTTCACGCCGAACGGCACGCCCGCGAGCGGCCCCGGGTCCTCGCCACGCGCGATCCGCTCGCCGAGGGCCCGCGCGTCGGCCATCGCCGCCTCGGCGCGCAGCGCGACGAACGCGTTCAGGGTGGGATTGACCGCTGCGATGCGCGCCAGCGTCGCCTCCATGACCTCCACCGGGGACAGCTCGCGACGCCGCACCGCGGCGGCGATCTCATGGGCGGGACGGTAGGCCAGGTCCGACATGCGCGGCACTCTGCCCGAGCGTCGCCGTCGCTGTAAAGCAGTTGCCGGCGGCGGCGGCGGCGACGTATAGCCCAGCCACGATGCGATCCGGCTCGCTGCTCGTGGCCCTCTGCCTCGCGCTGGTCGCCGGCACGGCGATGGCGAAGACACCTTCTCTGCGGGGCATGGTCGAGGGCTACTACGGCAGGCCCTGGAGCGGCGCGGCGCGGCGCGACGTCATCCGCTTCCTCGGCGAGCGTGGCATGAACGCCTTCGTCTACGGGCCGAAGAACGATCCCTACCATCGCGATCGCTGGCGCGAGCTCTATCCCGACGACGAGCTCGCCGACCTGCGCGCCACCGCCGTCGCCGCGCGGAAGGCTCGCGTCCAATTCATCTATGCGCTGAGCCCTGCGCTCGACATCTGCTACGCCTGCGACGCCGACTTCCGTATCCTCACCGGCAAGCTGGCGCAGGTCGCCAGCGCCCGCGTGCGCCGCTTCGCCCTCTTCTTCGACGACGTGCCCGAAGGCCTGACGCATCCCGAGGACCTCGCCGCGTACGGCGACAACTCGTCCGAGGCGGTGGCACGCGCGCACGCCGATCTCACCAATCGCATCGACCAGTGGCTGCGCACGAACGGGCTCGCACGCCTCACCTTCATGGTGCCGACCGACTACTCCGGCACCGCGTGCAACCCGTACCACACCGAGCTCGGCCGCCGGCTCCGCCGCGGCCTGCCCGTCGGCTGGACGGGCGACGCCGTGCTCACGCCGCTGGTGACGCGTGCACAGGCCGTGGCGCGCCGTGCCTGCGTCGGCGGCCACCCTGTCGTCCTCTGGGACAACTACCCGGTCAACGACGTCGTGCTGTCGAACAACCTGCACCTCGGTCCGCTGACCGGACGCGACCCCGATCTACCCGGCGTGCTCGCTGGCCACCTGCTGAACCCGATGACGCAGCCGTACGCGAGCCTGATCGCCCTCGGCACCGCCGCCGACTATCTACGCGACCCGCGCGCCTACGACGCCGAGGCCTCGTGGCGAACGGCCCTGACGACGTTGGATTCCGGCCCGGGTCTCGCCATCCTCGCCGAGCAGACGCGCAGCTCGGTGCTCGACCTCGACGACGCGGCAGCGCTGCGCGCCATCGTCGATCGCGTCGAGATCACGTGGAGCTCGCCGGCGTGGACGAGTGCCGTCGACGACCTCGATGCCGAGAGCGCTCGACAGGCGGGCGCGCCGGATGCCATCGCGGCGACGCTCGGCGGCACGCCGCTCGGTATTGAGATCACCCCCTGGGTGACCGAGCTCGGGACACACGCAGCGCAGGCCGCCCAGGCGGCGCAGCTGCTGCGCGCGATGAAGCCATCGTTCGAGCGCCTGACCGTCACGCCGACCGGCGGCGCCGTCCGGGTGGTCGGACGCGCCCTTCCGCCCGATACCGCCACTGTCGCGACGCTCGCGCCGACGTTCGGATCGCCGCCCTCGGCACCCGACATCGGCGGCTATCTGCGCTGCCTCGGCAACATCGTCGGTCCCGACATCCGCCTGTGTCCGGAGTACGGTCTCAACGTGCACGGCAAGGGCCTCTGCATCATCCCGAAGAGCCTGACCGATATCCAGATCATCACCGACCGCAACGTCCACCGCCGGCTGCTGACGATCGTCGCCGCCAGCTACGCCGGGTGGCAGGCACGCCAGAACGCCGGCACCGCGCCGCTGACGCTCACCGCCGACGGCACGCCCATCCCGCTCGCCGCCGACGGCTCGTTCGATACCGTGGTTCCCGGCAGGCCATCCACGCTCCTGCTGAAGACACCCGCCGGCGATGCGACCGCGAGAACCCCCTGAACGGGTCGTCGCACGACCGCGACGGTGCTAGGGTCCGCGGTCATGCACGAGAAATTCACTGCCCTCACCCCCGAGCGCTACGCGTACCTCGTGGCGCACAACCCGCCGCAGGATGCGGTCCTGCACGAGCTCGCGGAGGAGACCGCCGCGCTCGGCGGCATCAGCATGATGCAGATCGCCATCGAGCAGGGCGCGTTCCTGACCCAGCTGGCGCGGCTCCTGAACGTGCGCAACGCCGTCGAGGTCGGCACCTTCACCGGCTACAGCGCCATCTCCATCGCGCGCGGGCTGGCCGACGGTGGACGCCTGCTCTGCTGCGACGTCAGCGAAGAGTGGACGGCGATGGCGAAGCGCGCATGGACGCGGGCCAAGCTCGATGATCGCATCGAGCTGCGGATCGGCCCGGCGCTCGAGACGCTCCGTGCACTGCCCCGCACGCCCGACGTCGACCTCGCCTTCGTCGACGCCGACAAGCCGAACTACCGGCACTACTACGAAGAGCTGCTGCCACGCATGCGGCCGAACGGCCTCATCGTGTTCGACAACGTGCTCTGGGGCGGGGCGGTCGCCGATCCGTCGAACAACGACGAGTCGACGACGGCGCTGCGCGCGCTGAACGATTTCCTCGTGACGGACACGCGCGTCGACGCGGTCATGCTCCCGGTCGCCGACGGCCTGTTCCTGGTGCGGAAGCGCTAGCTCGGGACGCTAGCCGATACAGGAGGCGAGCGCCGCGCCCAGCTCGGGCTGCCGCCAGGCGTAGCCGTTGCGCTCGGCAACGGCCGGCAGCACGCGCTGGCCCGTGAGCAGCATGTCGGCCATCTCGCCGAGCACGAGGCGCAGTGCCAGCCCGGGCACGGGCAGCACGGCGGGGCGTCCGAGCGCGTGCCCCAGCGCCTGCACGAAGTCACGGTTCGTGACCGGATTCGGCGACGTCACGTTCACCGCGCCCGCGTAGGCCTCGTTGCCGAGCGCCTCGCGCACCAGCCCGACGACGTCGTCGCGATGCACCCACGACATCCACTGCCGTCCGCCGCCGATCGGGCCACCGAGACAGGCACGGAACGGGATCAGCATCTTCGCGAGCGCGCCGCCGTCGGGCGCCAGGACGACGCCGAAGCGCAGCCGCGCGACGCGCAGGCCGAGTGCCTCGGCACGAACCGCCTCCGCCTCCCAATCGCGGCACACGCGGGCCAGGAAGTCGTCGCCGGGACCGCGTGACGTCTCCTCCAGCGGCTCGTCGCCGTGCGGACCGTACCACCCCACGGCGGACGCGTTGATCAGCACCTTCGGCCGCTCCGAGGCGAGCTCGATCGCCCGTACCAGCGAACGCGTCGCCTCGATGCGGCTGGCGCGGATGGCCACCTTGCGCGCCGCGGTCCAGCGACTGCTCGCGATCGACTCGCCGGCGAGGTTCACGATGGCGTCGCTGTCGGCGACGGCGGGTGCGATCGCGTCCCAACCGACGGCGCGTCCCGGGACGCGGCCCGGCTCGCGGCTCACCACCGTCACCGCGTGACTCGCGGCGCGCAGCGCGTCGCACAGCCGCTTTCCCACGAGCCCGGTGGCTCCCGTCACGAGCACTCGCATGGGGGCGCCACCTAACATGCGAGACGCAGGGACCCAAACGCTTCGCACGGGTTGCGACGCGGCCGTGGACCGTGCGACTTCCCCGCCATGACCATGCCGCTCGAGGGAATCCGCGTCGTCGACTGGACGATCTGGCAGCAGGGCCCGGTGGCGTCGGTGATGCTCGGCGATCTCGGCGCCGAGGTCATCAAGGTGGAGGAGCGCATCGGCGGCGATCCCGGCCGCGGCGTGCTGCGCGCTCAGGGTCTCGACCTGAGCGACCGGCCGAACTTCTACTTCGAGGCCAACAACCGCAACAAGAAGAGCCTCACCGTCGACCTGAAGAAGCCCGAGGCGGTCGAGATCGTCGCGCGTCTCGCCGACCGCGCCGACGTCTTCGTGCAGAACTTCCGCCAGGGCGTGGCGGGACGCCTCGGGCTCGATGCGGCGACGCTGCGCGCGCGCAATCCACGCCTGATCTACGCCAGCGCCAGCGGCTACGGCCCCGAGGGACCCGAGAGCGGCGCGCCGTCGTTCGATTACCTGGGGCTCGCGCGCTCGGGGATCATGATGTCCGCCGGCGAGCCCGACCATCCGCCGCTCGCCATCGCCGGCGGCATCGCCGATCAGATGGGGGCGATCATGCTCGCCTACGGCGTGCTGGCCGCGCTTCTCGCCCGCGAGAAGACCGGGCTCGGTCAGGAGGTCGACGCCTCGCACCTGGGCTCGATGTCGTGGCTGCAGGGCCTCGGTCTGTCGGCCCGACTCATGCTGGGACGCGCCCTGCCCCGCGTCCATCGCCGCTACGCCACCAACCCGCTCTGGAACCACTACCAGTGCGCCGACGGCGAATGGATCGCGCTGTCGATGCTGCAGGCCGATCGCTACTGGCCGTCATTCTGCGACGTGCTCGAGATTCCGGAGGCCGCCACCGACGCGCGCTTCGCGACGATGCTGGACCGCATGGGGAACAGCTCGGCGTGCGTCGCGTTGCTCGATGCGCGCTTCGCGACACGTCCGCGTGCCGAGTGGCTCGAGCGGCTCGCGCGCGGAGGCGACTTCATCGTCTCGATCGTCAACTCCGTCGACCAGCTCCCCGACGATCCCCAGGTGCAGGCGAACGGCTACGTCACCACGTTCGACCACCCGAGCTTCGGCGACACCCAGGTCGTCGGCATCCCGGTACGCCTCAGCGAGACGCCGGGACAGATTCGCCTGCCGGCACCGGAGTTCGGCCAGCACACGGAAGAGATCCTCACCGAGGTCCTCGGCTACTCGTGGGACGAGGTCGGCCGGCTCCGCGAGGAGGAAGTGATCTAGAACGCCGACCCAGACTCCTAACCGAGCAGCGCTTCGATGCGCTTCGTCCGGCGCGCCAGCGCCGCCGGATCGTCGCTCCGGATCGTGACGTGCCCCACCTTGCGACCCGGACGCGACTGCTTGCCATACAGGTGGAGGTGGGCACCCTTGACGGCGAGCACGGCGGCGATGTCGGGCAGATCGCCGATCAGGTTCAGCATCGCCGACACGCCCACCGGAGCCGTCGATCCCAGCGGCGCGCCGGTGATCGCGCGCACGTGGTTCTCGAACTGGCTCGTCTCGGCACCCTCGATCGTCCAGTGGCCGGAGTTGTGCACGCGCGGCGCCATCTCGTTCGCCACCAGCGTACCGTCGACCTGGAAGAGCTCGATCGCCAGCACGCCGACGTAGTCGAGCGCCTCGAGCACCCGCGTCGCGATCGTCTCGGCGGCCTGCTGCAGCTCCGGCGACATCGCGGGCGCAGGCGCAAGCGAGCGGCGCAGCACGCCGTCGGCGTGCAGGTTCTCGACCAGTGGGTAGAAGGCGAGCGCACGGTCGCGGCCACGCACCGCGAGCACGGACAGCTCGCGTGCGAAGCGCACGAACCCCTCTGCGATGCAGGCGACGTCGCCGAGCCGATCCCAGGCCGGGGTGATGTCGCCGACCGTCCGGATCACCGCCTGACCCTTGCCGTCGTAGCCGAAGCGGCGCGTCTTCAGGATGAAGGGCATGCCCAACGTGCGCGACGCCTGCTCCAGCGCGGGCCGATCCCCGATGGCGGCGAACGGCGCCGTCGGGATGCCGAGCGACTGGAAGAAGCGCTTCTCGGCGAGCCGATCCTGCGACGCCTCGAGCGCCGCCGGTGATGGATAGACCGGCACCCGTGCCGCGACCGCGCGTGCGGACGCAACCGGCACGTTCTCGAACTCGTAGGTGACGAGATCGACGCGGCCCGCGAGCTCGGTCAGCGCCGCGTCGTCGTCGGGCGCCGCGATGATGTGACTCCCGAGGCCGCTCAGCGCCTCGGGCGCCGCGTCGACGAACACGAACTCGTGCCCAAGCGGGTACCCGGCCAGCGCCAGCATGCGTCCGAGCTGGCCCCCGCCGAGCACGCCGATGTTCACGTCGGCTTCCTCGGATCGGGCGACGCCAGCACGGCCGACGTCTGCGCGGCGCGGAAGCGGCGCAGCGCCTCGCGCACGGTGGGATGCTTCGCACCCAGGATGGCGGCGGCGAGCAGCGCCGCGTTGATGGCGCCGGCCTTGCCGATGGCGAGCGTGCCCACCGGCACGCCGCCGGGCATCTGCGCGATCGACAGCAGCGAGTCGATGCCGTTGAGCGCCTTCGACTCCACCGGCACGCCCAGCACCGGCAGGACGGTCTTGGCGGCGAGCATACCCGGCAGGTGCGCCGCACCGCCGGCGCCGGCGATCAGCACCTCGAGCCCGCGACCCTCGGCACCGTCCGCGTACTCGAAGAGCAGGTCGGGCGTGCGGTGCGCCGAGACGATGCGCACCTCGTGCGCCACCGCCAGCTCGTCGAGCGTCTCCGCCGCGTGACGCATGGTCTCCCAGTCGGAGCGGGAGCCCATCACGATGCCGACCAGTGGCGTCGTCACCCGAGCATCACCATGCCACCGTCGACCGGGATGCACTGCCCCGTCACCATCTTCGAATCGTCGGACGCGAGCCACACTGCGGTGCCGGTGAGATCCTCGGGCTCGAGCGCACGGTGAATCGCCATCTGCATGTCGATGATGTACTGCAGATACTGCTCCGGCACGCCCGTCTTGGTGGCGTCCGTCATCGTCGGTCCGGGCGCGATGGCGTTGACGCGGATGTTCTGACGCCCGACCGTGCCGGCCATGAAGTGCGTCATGCCGTTGATGGCGGCCTTCGTCACGCTGTAGTGGAACGACGGCAGCTGGTCGTCGATGACGGGGTACTCGGGATGCAGCCAGGCCGCGGACGACGACTGGTTGATGACCGACCCGCCGCCACCCTTCGCCATGTATGGGAACACGGCGCGGCTCATGAGCCAGGTGCCGAAATAGTTCACGTCGAAGATCTTGCGCAGGTACGCCAGCGTCGTGTCGAAGTTGTCGATGCCGTAGAAGATGGCGGCGTTGTTGATCAGGACGTCGATGCGACCGAAGCGGTCGAACACCGCCGCAGCTACGCGCTGCGTGTCGTCCTCGCTCGAGACGTCGAGGCGCTCGAACACCGCCTTGGCGCCGAGCGACGCCGCGACGGCCTCGCCCTTCTCCGCATTGATGTCCGCCACCACGACGCTGGCCCCCTCGGCCACGAACCGTCGTGCATACGCTTCACCGATGCCCTGACCAGCGCCGGTGATGATCGCCACCTTGCCCTCGAGTCGCATGCGGGCTCTGTAGCGCGTTCAGTCGAGCGCGTCGAGAAATCCGCGTAGCGCCGGCCCCACCCGCTCCGGGCACACGAGCAGGAAGTGATGGCCGCCCGGGAACGTCTCCAGCACGGTGCCGGGCATGACGGCGGCGAGGCGCGCGCGCTGCCGCCGATCGATCACCACGCTCGACGCGCCCGCCGCGAGCCAGGTCGGGCAGCGCACGTCCGGCAGCACGCGGAGCAGATCGCCGGCGCCGTCGCCGTCGAGCGAGAGGACGCCGCGGTCGAACCGGACCGTCCAGTCGCCGGGGCCACGCTCGCGTATCGCATGCGCGGCGAGGTGCGCGATCACGTCCGGCGCGACGTCGGGCTCGTCCGGAATGAACCGGAACGCCGCCACCGCAGCCTCGCGCGTCGGATGGCCGCGTCCCTCCCGCGTGCCGCCGACGCGGCCGCGATGCCGCGCCGCGAACGCCGCATCGATGGTGTCGAGCCGGCTGTCGAGGATGCCGAGCCCGCGCACGCGGTGGGGATGTCGCGCGGTGAGCCACAGCGCGACCCGTCCCCCATGGAGTGCCCGACGACGGGCACTGGACCGGGCGCCAGGGCATCGAGCACGGCCGTCAGGTCACCGGCGAAGTCGTCCAGGTGATACGCCGGCGGCTCGGCCCACGCGCTCTCGCCGTGACCCCGCAGATCGGGCGCCAGGACGCGCCAGCCCGGGACCAGGAAGTGGATCAGGGGCGTCCACCAGTGCGCGTGCCCGCCGTTGCCGTGGAGGAGCAGGACCGTCGGGTCGTCGTCGCGTCCCCAGATCAGGACGCGCAGCGCGAGACCGCCCGCATCGACGACTACAGAGCGTGGAACCAGGCGATCTATCGCAGACGCCATGGATATTGGTCTGGTACCTTCGGGCAGCGCGCGGTATCTATCGGGCCGACATGGCAAATCGGGTGGCGCAACGCATGGGGCCGATCGGTCCGGGGAAGCACCGTATCGAAGTGGCCCGCGACGACCGTCGATGGCTCCTGGCCTGGGCCGGGATCTTCGTCGGCACGCTCGCCCTGCTCGTCGTCGCGCATCAGCTGTACCGGATGACCGGCCCGCATCCGGAGATCACGGCAGCCATCCGCAGCCTGAAGCACCAGGCCCGCTGGCTGATTCCCGGCCTCAAGGGCAAGCCGCACGCGCGCGGCGCAGCCGTCGATCCCGATCATCGCTCCGTCGACTCGACGCGCAGCGGACAGGCCGCGCAGCGCGCATAGGTCCGCGCCGGATCGCGCGGGACGTGCACGCCCGCCGCCGCCAGCATCGCCGACGCCGTCCACAGGGGCAGTCCCATGACGTTGCACCAGCAGCCGGCGATCGAGTCCACGGGACGAAACGGCTCGTCCTGGATGCCGTAGGAGCCCGCCTTGTCGCGACCGCCACCGCTGGCGACGTAGGCGTCGATGTCCGCATCCCCATACGCGCGCGTCGTGACGTTGCTGTGGCACACCGCGGTCTGCTCGCACGCCGGCGCGCGCACCACCACCGCCGTGATCACCTCGTGGGTGCGGCCACGCAGCGCGCGCAGCATGCGACGCGCGTCCTCGTCGTCGGCCGGCTTGCCGAGGACGGCGCCGTCGAGGACGACCACGGTGTCGGCCGCGAGCACGACGTCGCGCGGACGGTCGATGGCCGCCGCCTTGGCCATCGCCACCGCGAGCGTGCCATCCGCCGGCTCGCGACCGACGGCGACGGCGGCTTCGTCGATGTCTGCGGGAGCGAGCTCGAGCACGAGGCCGAGCGCGTTCAGCAGCTCGCGACGGCGTGGCGAGGCGGACGCGAGCACGACGGGCATCGGCCCCAAGTAGAGCAGCTCGGGCGCGGCGGCAAACGCTCGGCTTGCCCGGCCGATCGGAACCTGGCTTGGTGCGGCGCGCCGCACCAGCATGTCGCTCCTCTCCTCCCGCCTCATCGCCACGGCACTCGTGCTCGCCGCCTGCGCCGTCGTGCTCTTCGTCGGGCTGGGATCGTATCCGCTGTGGGACCCCGACGAAGGACGCCACGCCGAGATCGCGCGCGAGGTGCTGGGTGCAACCGACTGGCACGGATGGGTCACGCCGCGGCTCAACGACGAGCCCTATCGAGAGAAACCGATTTTCTTCTACTGGGCCGTGGCCGTCGCCTACGCCGCGGTCGGCGTGAACGAGCTCGGCGCGCGGCTGGTGTCGGCGCTCGCGGCGTTCGCGACGGTCACCGCGGTGTTCGCGTGGAGCCTTCCGCGGTGGGGTCCACGGCCCGCCGCGCTCGCCGCACTGGTCCTGCTGACCGGAATCGAGTTCGCCGGCCTGGGACGCTTCGCGAATCTCGACATGCTGCTGACGCTGTTCCTCACCGCCGGCGTGCTCGCCGTCGAGCGCTGGGGCACGACCAAGCGGACCACATGGATCGTTGCGGCCGCGACGGCGGCGGCCTTCGGCATGCTCACGAAAGGGCTGGTGGCACCGCTGCTGATCGGCGGTGTCGGCCTGGTGCACCTGGCGGTGCAGCACCGGCTCGACCTGCTGCGATCGCGTGCGCTCGTGCTCGCACTCGCCGTCTTCGTAGCCCTGGCCGCACCGTGGCATCTGTTGGCCGCCGCGATAGACCCCGCCTACCTCCGCGAGCTCTACCTCGAGGGTCACCTCGGTCGCTTCGTCGGCACGGCGCGCGCGTTCCACCACGAGCCGTTCTGGTTCTACGTCCCCATCCTGCTCGCCGGGTTCTTTCCCTGGAGCGCGCTGCTGCCCGCGACGATCGCGGCGACGCGCACCGACGACGACGACGCGCGCCTGTGCCTGGTCTGGGCCGGTATCGTCTTCCTGTTCTTCAGCGCCAGTGTGTCGAAGCTCGGCACCTACATCCTGCCATGCTTCCCGCCGCTGGCACTGCTGACGGGACGTGCGCTCGACTCCCTGCTCTCTCCCGACGCCCTTCCCGGCCGCGCGCACCGTCTCGCCGGATGGGGGCTGTGGCTCGTCGTCGTCGTCCTGCTGGTGCTGCCGATCGTGCTGGTCGTGCTCGCGCGATGGTCGTGGGACGGCGCGCTCACCGGCACGAGTCTCATGGCGCTGGGGCTCCTGCCGATCGGAGGCCTGCTCGGCCGCCTGCTGTGGCGTGACCGCATTCCGCAGGCCGTCGCCATGCTCGCGGCGAGCGCCGTGCTCGTGCTCGTCGGGTTCTACCGCTTCGCGGCGCCTCCGGTGAGCCTCCTGGCCAGCACCGCGCCGCTCGCGGCGGTGATCCGCGAGCGCGCGCCCGACGACGTCCCCGTCGTCGCCTATGCCATCCGTGCACCGTCGCTGCTGTTCTATCTGCGACGACCGATCATCCATCTCGCGCGCTGGCGACCGCTGCGAAAGCTCGTCGCCGGGCATCCGCTCGTGCTCGTGGTCACGAGCCTGAAGCACCGCGCCACCATCGCCGAGGCTGGCGTGACGGCACCGTGGCAGACGGGCGGACGTCGCGAGCTGTGGGGTTCGCAGCCGCCACCGGATTCTCCTTGACTCCATGAACGCCGGGGAGGGATAAGGCGCGCCGATGATCCGGCTGCGGATCCCGCGTGCGCCAACGTCCCCGCCTTCCGCCTTGCCCGCGGAGCTGCGTTGGGACGCACCGCCGACATCGGTGGCGCTCCTGTTGACCCGACGCGAGGTGCTGAAGGCGGCCTCGGTCGTCGCCGCCGCGATGTCTCTTCCGCTGGTGCGCACCGAGCAGGCCTGGGCGCGCGCCCGCGGCCGCTACTTCACGGCGCGCGAGCGCATCACGCTCGGCGCCCTGTGCGACCGCGTCTTTCCCGCCGACCACGATCCGGGGGCGACGGCGCTCGGCGTCGTCAAATACGTCGAGGGCCTGCTGACGGCACTCGGCGTCCGTCACCCGCCGATCTTCACGGGTGGCCCCTTCAGCGGGCGCACCCCGTTCGCCGACGCCGCGCGCGGCGTACCGGGCCGCAAGCACCCGCGCAACGCCTTCAAGCGCTTCCCCGCGCTGACGCCGCGCCAGGAGCTCGCCTGGCGTCTCGAGCTGTACGGCACGGCCGAGGTGCCCGAGCTGGCGGCGTTCGAGGCGCAGTTCGGCCCGCCCAAGGTCGGCCTGCGCGACATCTATCGCGCCGGCCTGCAGAAGGTGGACGACGTCGCGCAGGCGACGGCCGGCGCGCCGTACGCCAAGCTCTCGACCACCGACCAGGACACCGTCTTCGGCCTGCTCGACGCCGGCGCGTTCGCGCCCGATCCACGGCGCAACGGCGCCACGTTCATCGACATCGTCATCCGTCACACGCTCGAGGGTTGCTTCGCCGCACCGGAGTACGGCGGCAACTTCCGCACCCGCGGCTGGACGATGCTCGGCCTCGAGGGCGACAGTCAGCCGCTCGGCTATTCCATCTTCGACACCACCACCGGCGCCTACGTCGAGCGCGCCGACCATCCGATGTCCACGCCCAATCCCGACGAGCTCGGGCCCGGCGGCACCATCGTCCCCCGGCCGCTCACCGCCGACGGGCTGGCCGTGCAGACCAGCATCGCGACGCTGGCGAGCATCATCCCCGTCGACACCGTCTGAGCCATGAGGAAACGCGCCGTGCCCGCCGTCCTCGGCAATACCACTCTCGCCACCTTCGACGTCTGCATCATCGGCAGCGGCGCGGGCGGTGGCACCGCCGCGCACGTCCTCACGCAGGCCGGCAAGAACGTGCTCGTCATCGAGGCCGGGCCGAACCCGTTCCCCGGCCTGGACGACCCCGACGTCGTGCCGATGCCGCTGCACTCGAACGACGAGCTCAAGTATTCCGTGCGCGGCTACATCGACCAGATCGGGGCGCTCGAGCCGCGCACCTGGCGGCAGCGCGCCACCGACGCGGCCCAGGTCCGTGCCAGCGTCAACACGCTGCCGAAGACCGTCGGCGGCGCGTTCACGCACGCCGACTGCAAGACGCCGCGCTTCAACGCCGTCGACTTCCGCCTGAAGAGCGCCGTCGAGGAGCTGATCGCCGCCACGCCCGGCCTCGCGGTGCCGGGCTTCGGCGGCGACGCCGGCAGCGCCAACTTCGCCGACTGGCCGTTCTCCTACGACGACCTCGAGCCCTTCTACGTCGAGGCCGAGCGTCTCTACGGCGTGCAGGGCACCGACGACAACCCGTTCGCATCGCCGCGCAGCGCGCCCTACCCGATGCCGCCCGGCGTCGCCATGTACCTCGGCGTCGTGCTGACCCGCGGCGCGCTCGCGACGTCGTTCCTGGGTTCGCCGCTGCATCCGCACACGTATCCCGCCGCCATCGCGTCGCGTCCCACCGACGACGGCCGCCCCGCGTGCGTCGACTGCGGACTGTGCAGCGGCTTCGGCTGCCCGAGCAATGCGAAGGGCTCGCCCGCGGTCACGTCGCTCCGTCGTGCGCTGCTCTCCGGTCGCTGCCAGCTGCGGCACGACGCGCAGGTCGTGCGTCTCGTCCACACCGGTAGCCACGTCGGTGCGGTCGAGTACATCGACGCCGACGGCGCGCTGCAGACGGCCACCGCCGACGCCTTCATGCTCGCCGCGAGCCCGATCGAGTCGGCGCGGCTCTGCCTGCTGTCCGAAGGCCTCGGCAACGGCAGCGGGCAGGTGGGACGCAATCTGATGTTCCACCTGCAGAGCAACGTGAACGGGTTCCTGCCCGAACGCGTGCACGGTCAGCGCGGACGCGCCGTCACGCATGGCATCACCGACTTCCGTGGCGTCGAGCCCGGCGGCGACGCGTTGCGGGTCGTTCCGATGCCCGATGGTCCGCGGGTCTACCTCGGCGGCATCTGCGAGTTCAGCTCGTCGCAGGGACTGCCGATCACCGAGGACGGCGGCGTCTACGCCGTCGACCTGCCCGGACCCTTCGGACGCCGGCGCGGCATCGGGCTCAAGAACGCGCTCCGCGACGGCGCGCTCGGCCAGCACCTGATCGGCCTCATCATGCAGGCGGAGGACGCCCCGCAGCTCGGCAACATGATGGATCTCGATCCCACCGTGCGGGACGTCTTCGATCGGCCGGTGCCCCGCGTCACCTACGCTTCGCATGCGTTCGAGCGTGCATCCCGCGTCTTCTACGTCCCGTTCATGCGGGACGTGGTCACCAACGCGGGCGCGTCGCAGGCGTTCGTGAATCCCACCGACGGGGCGCTCGGCGACCCCCCGTCGTCGAGCCACGTCCTCGGCACGCTGCGGATGGGCACCGATCCGGCGACGTCGGTGGTCGATGCCGGCGGCCGCTTCCACGACGTCGACAACCTCTGGGCCTGCGACGGCAGCGTCTTCCCGACGTCGTCGGGCTACAACCCCACCCTGACCATCATCGCCGTCGCCCTGCGCATCGCCCACGGCATCGCCGGTACCGCCCCGATCCTCTGATCCGCGCGGCTGGGAAGCCCCTGGGGGCCCCGGTATGATGCCGCCCGTGGATTCCGCATTCCTCGACGTCCGCCGCCACGGCTTCGCACGCATGGCCGTGTGCGTGCCCGAGGTGCGGGTGGCCGATCCGGCCTTCAACGCGGACGCCCACCTGCGGCTCCTGGCCCAGGCCCACGCCGACGGCGCGCGCTATGCCGTCTGTCCAGAGCTCGGCGTCTCCGGCTACACCTGCGGCGACCTCTTCTTCCAGGAGACGCTGCTCCGCACCGTGCAGGAGGCGCTGGCGCGGCTGGCGACGGCGACCGCTGGATGGGACCTGGCGGTGTCGGTCGGTGCGCCAGTCCACGTCGATGGCGCGCTCTACAACTGCGCGGTGACGCTCTACGGCGGCCGCGTCGTCGCCGTCGCGCCGAAGGCCTATCCGCCGGGCTACCGCGAGTTCTACGAGCTGCGCTGGTTCCAGCCGGCGGCCACGGCACGCGTCGACACCATCGACCTCCTCGGCCACGCCGTCCCCTTCGGCACCGACGTCCTGGTGGCACTGCCCGGCGGCGGCGTCCTCCATACCGAGATCTGCGAGGACCTGTGGACGCCGGTACCGCCGAGTGCCATCGCGGCGCTCTCGGGTGCCACGGTGCTGGCCAACCTGTCGGCGTCGAACGTGACGGTCGGCAAGTTCGAGTACCGCCGCGACCTGGTCCGCATGTCGTCGGCGAAGAACCTGGCCGTGCAGCTCTACAGCGCAGCTGGGTTCGGCGAGTCGACCACCGATCTCGCCTGGGACGGCCATGGCCTCATCGCCGATCGCGGTGAGCTGCTGGCCGAGACGACGCGCTTCGCCCTCGAAGGCACCCTGGTGACCGCCGACGTCGATCTGGCAGCGCTCGACCTCGACCGCATGCGGCAGACGTCGTTCGCGCAGAACGCCGGCCAGCACGGCCGTCCACTACGTCGTGTGACGCCGGCGCCGGTGCAGGACGCGCGCGACGCCACGATTTTCCACGCGCTCCGACGCCGCGTCGACGCGACGCCGTTCGTTCCCGCCGACCCCACGCGACGCGACGAGCGCTGCCGCGAGATCTTCCTGATCACGGCGACGGCGTTGGCGCGACGGCTGACGTCCCTGCCGGAGGGGGCGCGACGCATCGTCGTCGGGGTGTCGGGCGGCCGCGACTCGGCGCAGGCGCTGCTGGTCGCCGTGCACGCGGTCGATCTTCTCGGCCTGCCGCGCGCGAACGTCGTCGGCGTCACGATGCCGGGGCTCGGTACGTCCGACGGCACGTATCGCGCCGCGTGCGCGTTGGTGACGGCGCTCGGCGGCACGCTGCGCGAGGTCGCGATCGGCGAGCTGTCGGGACACATGTTCGACGCCATCGGGCACGACGCCGCGGTCGAGAACGTCACCTTCGAGAACGTGCAGGCGTGGCTGCGGAAGATGATGCTGTTCTCGATCGCGTCGCAGGTCGGCGGCATCGACCTCGGCACCGGCGATCTCTCCGAGCTGGCGCTCGGCTTCGCCACCTATGGCGGCGACCACATGTCGCACTACAACGTCAACGCCGGCGTGCCGAAGACGTTGATCTCGGAGATGATCCGTTGGTCGTCCGAGTCGATCTTCGCCGACGAGCCGTCGGTGGGCGCGGCACTCCACGCCGTCCTCGCCACGCCGATCAGTCCCGAGCTGCTGCGTCCGTCGGCGAGTGGCGAGATCACGCAACGCTCGGAAGACGTCGTCGGCCCGTACGAGCTGCACGACTTCTTCCTCTACCAGCTGCTGCGCTTCGGCTTCGGCCCGCGCCGCATTGCCCGCCTCGCGGTCACCGCCTTCGACGGCCGCTACGACGTCGCCATCATCCGCGACTGGCTGCTGGTCTTTCTGCGCCGTTTCTTCGCGAGCCAGTACAAGCGCGACTGCGTATCAGGCTCCCCGAAGGTGGGCTCCGGCGGCTCGCTCTCACCGCGCGGCGACTGGCGCATGCCGGCCGAC
>DASYLJ010000121.1:0-22485 GCA_036009625.1 Binatia bacterium | reverse complement strand
GTCCCGCAGCCGACGGTCGCTGCCAGCAGCGCCAGCGCGAGCATGCGCGTGATCATCACTTCGCCTCCCCGGGTTTGCCGCGCAGGAGCGACTCCGGATGTCGTTCGAGATAGTCGGTGAGGCCGCGAAGCGAGCGCGCCGCGCGGCTCACCTCGTCGAGCATGGCGCCGAGCTCGGAGCGCAGCGGCGAGTTGGGTGAGACCACGGTTCCGGCGTCGGCGAGTGTCTTCTCGGCCGCGGCGAGGGTGCGGTGTGCCTCGGCCAGGGTACCATCAAGCGTCACGAGCACCTTGGTGACGTCCTTGCCCAAGGCCTCGATCGGCAGCGCGTCGATCTTCTTGACGATACCGGCGAGCTGCGCCTCGAGCGCGGCGATCTCGCTGTCGGCGGTGGGAATCTGCACCGGCGACTGCGACCAGTCGATCGTGACCGGGGGGGCATCGGGGAAGAAGTCGAGCGCGATGAACAGCGAGCCGGTGATCAGGCTCCCGGAGCGCAGCTGCGCCCGCATGCCGCGCTTCACCAACGCGTCGAAGCGGGCGTGGTGCTCGGCGATGCCGGTCGCCGTCGTCAGATCCGGCGCCGTGACGTGGAGCATGTCGGGATAGATGTGGACCGTCACTCTCACCCAGATGTCGAAGGTCTTCGGATCGAAGTCGGAGCGCATGTCCACGACCTCGCCCATCTTGATGCCCCAGAACTCGACGGGGGCTCCCGGCGCGAGCCCGCGCACGGTCTGGCGGAAGACGAGAACGTAGGCCTGCGGCTCACCACGGACGGGCTGGAACGCCTGGTCGCGGTCGCGGAAGAGCCTGAACACCGCGTTGGCGTCGGCGGGCGGCTCCACGGTGCCCAGCTCCGGCGTCTCGAGCGCGATGCCGCCGACCAGGATCGAGAGCATCGACTCCGTCTGCACCTTCATGCCCGAGGCCGACAACGACACGTCGATGCCCGACGCATGCCAGAAGCGCGTCGACGACGTGACGTAGCGATCGTACGGCGACTTGACGAAGACCTTCACCGTGAGGGCCTTGCCGTCGTCGTCGAGCGCGTACGAGGCGACCTCACCCACCTGCAGGCGACGGAAGTAGATCGGCGTGCCGTAGTCGAGCGAGCCCAGCTCCGACGTGCGCAGCACGAAGAAGCGTCCGGGTACGTCCCGGTTCACCACCGGCGGGTCGGTGAGGGCCGTGAAGTGACGCTCCTTCTTCGACGAGTTGCCGATCTCCATGCCGATGTACGCCCCGGAGATCAGCGTGCCGAGGCCCGAGATGCTGGCCCCCGAGATGCGCGGTCGCACCACCCAGAAGGTGGTGTCGTCGACCAGGAAGCTCTCCGAATCGGGCGCCATGCGCGCGGTGGCGATCACGGTCTTGTGATCGTCCGAGAGACGGATCGTGCCGAGCGTGCCGACGTCGACGCCGTTGTAGTGGATCGCCGTCTTGCCGGCCTCGAGACCCTCGGCGGTGTCGAAGACGATGGTGATCGTGGGACCCTCGCTCATGATCTTCGCGACGGCGACCCAGGCGCCGACGATGGCGGCGATGATCGGCACGACCCACACCAGCGACAATTTCGTCTTGCGACGCGGCACGGCTCTGGCCTCGGGCACGGGGGGGAGCGGGGGATGCGACTCAGGCATGACGAACCTCGTTGGTGCCGGCGGCATCCCAGATGAGCCGCGGATCGAATGACTCGACCGCGAGCATGGTGAGCACGACCACGCCTGCGAAGAAGACCAGTCCCGGTCCGGGCTCGACGGACATCAGCGGCTGCAGCTGCACCAGTGCCGCGGTGAAGGTGTCGACGAAGACGTCGACCATCGACCAGCGTCCGATGAATCCCACCATCCGATAGAGACGCGTGCGCTGCGTCGGGGCCTGGTTCCAGCCGAGCTGCACGGAGAGCAGCAGATAGCCGAGGGCGAGGATCTTCGCGCTCGGGATCATGATGCTCGCGACCAGCACGATGATCGACAGTGGCCAACCCGTGGGCGACCACAGCAGGACGACGCCCTGGAGGATGGTGTCGGAATCGGCGCCGGCGGCCGTCGTCGTGGTGAGGACGGGCAGCAGGTTGGCCGGGATGTAGCAGACGGCGGCGGCGAGCAGGAACGCCCACGTGCGCTGGATGCTGTCGGCCTTGCGGAAGCTGAGCTCGCCGTCGCAGCGCGGGCAGCGGGACTCCTCGTCGTCGGTCACCGGACGTGCGACGAGGCCGCAGCCCTCGCAGCGCTGCAGGCCCTGTGCCATCGCGGTGAGGCCGGCGCTCACGACGTGCCCTCGGCCCAGCGGATGCGCGCCCAGACCTCGCGCGGGTCGAACACCGACTGGATGGCGGCGAGGAGCACGACCAGCACGGCGAGCAGATAGAGCGCCAGGCCGGGGATCACGGTGGCGTAGTCGGCGATCTTGATGAGTGCCACCAGGACGCCGACCATCATGACCTCGATCATGCTCCACAGACACGCGGTGGGATGATGCCGCAGCAGCGTGCCGACCCAGCGCGGGGCGGGCGTGCGCCGAGCCGCGATCAGCATGACGAGCATGAAGCCGATCTGCAGCGCCGGCGCGACGACGGCCGTCAGCAGGACGAGCACCGCGACCAGCTGCTGGCCCGTGTCCCACAGCTCGAGCGCGCCCCCGAACACCGTCGTGGACGCGTTGTGCCCGACCGCCTGCAGCCCGAGCATCGGCACGGTGTTCGCGATCACGTAGAGCACGGCCGCGGCGAGGGCCAGGGCGAACGAACGCTCGAGGGAGTCCTCGCGCCGGCGCCAGAGCTCGATGTCGCAGCGCGGGCAGCGGGCCGACGCGCCCGGGGCGAGGTCGGGCAGATGCAGCAGGAGGTCGCAGTCGGGGCAGGCGACGAGGGTCGGATCGGCGACGGGTTGGCTGTGCATGCGAGTGCCGCGCGCCCGCTGCGGCGCATCGGCGAATGAACCCTAGCAAGCGCGGCGACGCGAGGTCTTACCACTTCGCGCCACCGCAGCGCACGTCCTCAGGGCACCGGCACGACGCGGTAGTACACTCCGTTGGCACCGTAGGCGGGCTGCATCCACGCCCCCGAGCACGAGTAGTAGGAGCCACCGCCGACGGGCGTGTAGACGCAGCCTGCGGGCAGTGCGGGGTAGATCGCGCCCATCGCGTAGGCGTTGCTGGCGGCGGCGACACCGATCGCCGTGCCGGCGGCGAGCCCGACGGCCGCGGCCCCGGCGGCCGACCACCCGCCGCAGCTTCCGCAGCCGCTGCCGTAGTAGTGGTTCACCACCGTCGGCGGGTGGTAGGTCGAGTAGCTGCCTCCGTAGTAGTGGCTGTTGTAACCGCCGTAGGCGGTCGTGCCGTAGGCGCTGGTGCCGTGCCAGTAGCCGTCGCCACCCGACGCATGACCGCCGTCGGCGCCGTTGGCGTGCCACGAGCCGTCGCCACCGGAGGCGTGGCCGCCATAGGCACCGTTGGCGTGCCAGGAGCCGTCACCGCCCGAGGCCGAGCCGCCGCGGGCGCCGTTTGCGCTCCACGAGCCGTCACCACCCGACGCCGTGCCGCCGTCGCGGCCCTGCGCGTGCCAGTTGCTCGAGTTGCCTTCGGCATGGCCCCATCCGCCGCTGTGCATGTAGGCGGCGGCCGGCTGGAGGCAGAGCAGGGTCATCAGCGCGCTTGCGATGGTCGCTTTCATGGTCGTGATCCTCGTCACTTCTTGGCCTTGGGGTCCGCGGCGGGCGCGGACGGCAACCGGAGCTCGGGACGGGCGAATCCGATCTTCTGGGCGCCCGAGGCCTTGGTCGAGGCGAACGCCTCGGCGGCGACCGCGTCGTCGAGCTTCCAGTCGGAGAAGGTCACCTGCTGGCGCAGTCGGGACGGGTCGTCGCGGAAGACGGCGCGCGCCATGCGCGGCAGCTTGTCGTCGGCGCCGATCCAGAGCTGCACGAAGACGTCCTCGTTGGCGATCGCCACCACGTCGGTGGTGACGCCGCCCACGACCTTCGACTGGCCGATGACGAAGGCCCACTTCAGTCCCGCCGACATGTCCTTGTAGGGATCGGCGACGATCAGATCGGTGAACGGGAAGTAGATGTCGGCGGTCTGGTAGGCCGCCTTCAGCATGGCGTCGATGGTGGGCGGCGCATCCGCGATCGCGACCATGTTCTCGGCCGGAGCGTACGCCATCATCACCTTGCCGTCGTAGTAGAACTCCGAGGCGGGGCCGTCGCCGGGCGACACGATCACGAGCTTGTCCGGGCGCTGCAACGTCACCTCGGAGAGGGTCATGTAGACCAGTGCAGGGCCG
Organism: Binatia bacterium; assembly: GCA_036009625.1. Taxonomy (GTDB): domain Bacteria; phylum Desulfobacterota; class Binatia; order DP-6; family DP-6; genus DASYLJ01. The sequence goes on along the minus strand of DASYLJ010000121.1, from coordinate 18,198 downwards.
GGGATGCTCGGGCTCTCGTAGCTTGAGACGGCGTTGAAACGCAGGGTCTTCGCGGCCGCGAGCTTGGCGCTCATGGCCTGGAGCATGGCCGTCGCCTTGGGCTCGATGACGGCATCGATATGGGGGATGGGCGGGGCGGCCTTCTTCGCCGCATCCTTCGCGTGCGCAAGGCCGCCGACGCACGCGCCGAGCGCGAGCACCAGTGAGAATACAACGGGTCCGAGTCGCATCATCGATCCGCTCCTCCTGCTCTTCCGGCACAGGACTAGCACCGTGGTGTCCGGCGCGTCTTGCCCTTGTGCGCCGCCAGCGACCGCAGGCATGAGATCGAGTCGTGACGGAGAGCCCGGACGAGAAGCGGTCGCTACCGTGGTTCGTGGTCCTGCTGGTGGCGCTGCTGCTCGAGATGCTGCTGTCCCCCATCATGCCGATGTCGGATGGCATCCGGACACCGCGCATCATCGGCTTGCTGGTTCTCGCGGCCATCCTCCCGGCGGTCGGCGTCACCCGGGGCAGCCTCATGCTGATGACGCCCGCGCTCGCGCTGCAGCTGGTGTCCGTCGGTTCGAACCATCCCATGATCTGGCTCGGCACCGTGATCGCGCGGCTCGTCATCTTCGGCTACGCGGGTGCAGCGATCCTTCGGCGCGTGCTGGGCGATCGGCAGGTGACGCTCGACACCATCGCCGGCGGCGCGTGCGGGTATCTCCTGATCGGGATGATCTGGGGCGTCTGCTACCTCCTGATCGAGGCGTACTCGCCGGGGTCGTTCCAGATCCCGACCGAATGGCGCCTCGGGCCTGACGGCGACCTCCAGGCGGCGTGCATCTACTTCAGCTTCTCGACGCTGACGACCGTGGCGTACGGGCCGATCGTGCCGCTGCGACTCGCCGCGGGTGTGGTTGCAGTCACCGAGGCAGTGGTGGGCCAGCTGTATCTGGCGGTGATGATCTCGCGCCTCGTCGGACTGCACACGTCGCAGCGATCCGCATGATTGCGCGCGAGGTTGGCGCAAGATGGCAAGAGGTCCAGCGGGCGCGGGGATATCTTCATCGGGTGGGGAACGAATGCGCGCACTCGCGCTGACGTTGGCGTTCGCGCTGGCGGGGATGGTGGGTGTCGCCGCCGGGGCGAACGGCAACACCGCCCTGTGCGGCGGCACGTGTTTCCGGGCGGCGCGTGGCGAGGCGCGCGAGTGTCGCGGCAGCGCCGACGCCGCGTTCCTCCTCGACCGGGCGCTGTGCCTCGACCGCGACCCCGCGTGCGTCGGTGCCTGCCTCGAGACCAGCGTGGAATGCCGCGAGGCGACCGGCATCGGCGCCGCCATCGGCGCCTGCACGACCGTGCTCGAGCAGTCGGTGGCAACCTGTGTGGTGCAGCATCCCGCGGGATCGAAGCGCAGCAAGTGCATCCACCGCGCGCAGCTCGACGCCTATCAGTGCCGCCAGGGTGCGCTGCAGGCGGTCGCGCCGACGTTGCGTCAATGCACCGCGACCGGCGTGGCGTGTCGGCGGGCCTGCGGCCCGGGCACGCCACCGGCGGGAGCCGAGACCTGTATCGACGACGCGACGGCGGCGCGGCGCGAGGCGCTCGTGCAGTGCCGGCGCACCTGGCAGGTGAGCGGCAGCGCGTGTCTCGGCAAGGACGACGACTGCGTGCAGCCCTGCCGTGATGCGCGCGACATGTGCGAGGCGCCGATCGATGCGGCGTTCGGCAACGCCGTCGCGGCCTGTCTGCAGGTGCGTGATGCCGCGCTGGCCGCCTGTGCCGCCGCGAATCCCGCCGGCAGCGCCGCGCTGGCGTCCTGCGAAGAGAGTGCGGGCGCCGATGCCTTCAACTGTCGGCTGGCGGCACGCGATGCCGCCGCGCCCGGGCTCAGCGCGTGCAACGATCAGTACGCGACGTGCGTGCGGGCGTGCCCGGCGCAGGCATCGCCATGACGTGGGTCCGGATCGTGGCCCTGGCGCTGCTGCTCGCCACCGCGTGTCGGGTGTCGGCGACGGAAGGTCCGGGCGAGAGCGAGGAAGACCTCGCCAAGAAGACGCAGAACCCGGTCGCCGATCTGATCAGCGTCCCGTTCCAGAACAACATCAACTTCGGCGTCGGACCGAAGGACGCCGCCGTCTGGGTGCTGAACGTCCAGCCGGTGATCCCGATCAAGATCACCGAGCACTGGAACCTGATCACGCGCACCATCATGCCGATCGTGAACCAGCCCTCGATCGCCCCCGGCGTGCCGAATGCCTTCGGGCTCGGCGACATCAACCCCTCGGTGTTCCTGTCGCCGTCGAACGACAGCAAGTTCATCTGGGGCGTCGGCCCGACGATGACGCTGCCCACCGCGAGCGTCTCGCTCCTCGGGCAGGGCAAGTGGAGCGCGGGGCCCGCGGCCGTCGGCCTGCTGATGGACGGGCCGTGGGTGGTGGGTGCGCTCGCGAACAACCAGTGGTCGTTCGCCGGCTGGGGCGACGAGAACGTCAATCAGTTCCTCATCCAGCCGTTCCTGAACTTCAACCTGCCACACGCCTTCTACCTGTCGAGCGCGCCGATCATGACGGCCGACTGGACCGCCGACAGCGGGAATCAGTGGACCGTGCCGGTGGGCGGCGGTGCGGGCAAAGTGCTGCGCATCGGCCCGTTGCCGGTCAACGTCCAGCTGCAAGCGTTCTACAACGCCGTCCGGCCGGAGCTCGCCGGCGAGTGGCAGCTCCGTGCTCAGATGCAGTTCCTCTTTCCGAAATAGGAGCGTCGGTGAACCTACGCGCGATTCTCCGTGTCCTCGCCGTCATGCTCGTGCTCGGCTCGTCGACCGGCGCCCTGGCCGAGGACGAGGCACCGTCGCCCTGGAAGTTCGAGATCGTTCCCTACGCCTGGCTCCCCGGCACCTTCGGAACCCTGGAGGTGCTCGGGCGCACGGCCCGCGTCGACTCCACCGTCTACGACACCGTGAAGATGCTGTTCGACGGCGACATGCTCGGCGGCGCGACGTATCTCGGCGCCAGCTACGACCGGTTCAGCGTCTTCGTCGACGCCTTCGGTGGCTTCGCCAAGTCCGACGCCTCCGGTTCGGTGTGCTGTGCGACGTTCTCGGCGAAGGCCAAATTGTACGAGGCGATCGTCGACGTCGGACTCGGCTACCAGCTCGGTGCCTGGACGTTGCCCGAGCGCCGACGCCCGCTGACGCTCGGCGTGTATGCCGGCACGCGCGTCATGTACCTCTCCTCGCGCATCCGGGCCGACGTCGACCGGCCGGGGTTCGTGGCGCGCAGCCTCGACGCGTCCAACAGCTGGAGCTGGGCCGATCCGATGATCGGCGTGCGCTGGGAGGTGCCGGTGCTCGACCGCATCTCGCTCGACTTCCGTGGTGACATCGGTGGCTTCGGCGCCAGCTCGAAGCTCATCTGGGGCCTCGTCGGCGGAGCGCGATGGTGGCTCGACTGGAGCCCGTTCGGCTCGACGACGTGGCTCGGGGTCGGCTACCGCGCCGTCTCCTTCGACCACGACTTCGCCGGGTCGAATCAGGCGAACCTCGAGCTCCGCGGACCCTACTCCGCGCTCGGCTTCAACTTCTGAAGCGTCGCGCTCAGCCGGTGGCCGCGGTCGGCGTCGTCAGCCGCGCGCGCCGGTAGGCGATGGGCGACAGACCGGTCCAGCGTCGGAACGCGCGCGTGAAGTGCGCGTGATCCGAGTAGCCGAGCTCGAGCGCGATCTCGACCACCTTGGCATCGGTATTGTCGAGCAGGTGCCGGGCGGTCACGAGCCGGGTGGTGCCGATCAGGGCTTCGAAGCTGCTCCCCGCTGCGGCCAGCCAGCGCTGCAGGGTGCGCACGCTCATGCCGATCGCGGCCGAGGTCTCGCCGACGCTGGGCGGCACGCCATCCTGAGACAGCGTCTGTAGGATCTGGAGCACGATGGCGGGGAACTCCGTGGCCGGACCACGATCGCGCCAGTGGTCGAGTGCGACGGAGTCGAATCGCGGTGCGATCCGAGCCTGTGGGATCGTCAGCGCGAACAACTCGGGGTCGAACGTCACGGCCGATACGCGTGGATCGATCCGCATCGGAATGCCCTCCAGAACGGGGTCGTCGGGGATGCGGCGGCAGGCAGTGCCCACCGACAGCTGCAGCGCGACGGGGTGCCACCGTGGCCCGCCGATGCGCCGGAGCGTGTTGCGTGCAAGCGAGATCGCACTCTGACTCACCTGGACGAACGAGCCATCTGGATCTCCACTGAACGAATGACAGAGGCGCATGTACGGGCCGTGCTCCTCGAGCCACCACGACACCCCGGAGTTGTATGCCGGCGCGTTCATGAACAGCGACTCCAGTAGCTGGCGCAGGGTGGACGCGCGCGCGATTACCTGGCCGAAGGTGCCGAGGTCGTCGAGCGTGGCATCGTTGCCGAACTGCAGGCCCAGCGTCGGGCATCCCTCGACCCTGGCGATGTCGTCGAGGAAGCGTGCCGCGAGATGGAGGGGGACCAGACCTTCTGGCCGCAGGAGCACGCGTGGCGACAGACCGGCCCGCTCCAGGAATCGTTCGACGCGAACGCCCTGTCGGATCAGGAAGCGGATGGCGGGGACGAGACCGGCGACTCGGACGAGTGGGACCCGCGCAGGAGAAGACATGGGGAAAGCTGCGATGGGCAAGCCGTCCCCAAATCCTCCAGATGGCGCGCAATGGCAAGGCGGCCTCCTGCTCGGATTACTATGCTACACACCCCGTCTTCCATCGACGGCGCGCACGTTGAGTCGGCGCGTAGCGGGTCCCTATGGTCGTGACCGGAGGATTCCACCGATGCTGGACCTGCACACCTGGACGACGCCGAACGGCTACAAAGTGTCGATCATGCTCGAGGAGACCGGGCTGCCGTATCGCGTGCACGCCGTGGACCTCGGCGCGCTCGAGCAACAGCGGCCGGAGTTCCTGGCGCTCAACCCGAACGGCAAGATTCCCGTGCTCGTCGATCACGACGTCGCCGGTGGACCGCTCACGCTGTTCGAGTCCGGCGCCATCCTGATCCATCTCGCAGAGAAGAGCGGCACGCTGCTGCCGAGCGCGCCGCGGGCGCGCGCCGCGACGTTCCAGTGGCTCATGTTCCAGATGAGCCAGGTCGGGCCGATGATCGGGCAGGCCGGACACTTCACGAACCAGGCACCCGAGAAGGTGCCGTACGCGATCCAGCGCTTCGTCGGCGAGTCGCTCCGCATCGTCGAGGTCCTCGAGACCGCGCTACGCGATCGCGTGTACCTGGCGGGCGACTACTCCATCGCCGACATCGCGACCTATCCATGGATCGTCGCGGCCTGGACGCCGTTCAGGAACATGATGCCGGAGAAGATCGGTGCGATGGGCGGCGTGCAGCGCTGGCTCGATCGGATGGAGGCACGCCCCGCCGTCCAACGTGGGATGAAGATACCGGCCACGTCCTAACGTCTGACGGCGAGCGCCAGCACGATCAGCAGTCCGGCGGCGCTGAGCAGTCCGCCCACCCGCACCGACGCCGGCGTGTATCGGAAGACGACGCGGTGCGGGCCGACGTCGAGGAGCACGCCGCGGAACGCATGATCGGCGCGCACGATCTCTGCCGGCATGCCGTCGACCTCGGCCACCCATCCCGGAAAGTACGTGTCGGTCAGGACGAGCAGCGCGGGGCTGCCTGCGGTGGCGTCGATCACCACGCGGTCGGGCGAGTCCTCGACGATGGCGACGCGGTCGGCGGCCTCGCCGCCTGGCGTCGGCCGTGGCCCGGTCGCCGGCAACCGGTCGACGACCGCCAGCTCGGCGGCTTCGCCGGCGTGTTCGAAGAGCGCCGCGAGCGTGGCGTCGTCCGTCGGTGCCTCGGCGACGGCGAGGCGGTGGACGAGTCGCGCGCGCGGGATCGCGGCGCCTTCGAGCAGGACGTCGTTCGGGGGCAGATCGGCGCGACGAGCGAAGCCGAGGGCGAGGAACGGGCCCTCGGCGCCGCGCGGGACGACGATGAATCGCGCCCCGAGGAGTGCGAGCAGCTCGGGTCGCGCTGCGGCGCCGACCCAGCGCTCACCGCCGTATCGACCGAGTGGGCTCAGGAGACCGGCCTCCTCGAGGAGCTGCATCACGCGGCGGGGAGGGATCGCCGGCTCGTGCCCGAACGGCATCGGCAGCCGGTCGCGGAGCCCGCTGCCCGCGGCGAGCTCGCGCTCCGCCACCAGGCGCGAGCCGGGCGCGCCGTCCAGCCAATGGCGGAGCACGGGCGCGCGTTCGGTGACGATCGACAGGTCGGGCGCGGTGAAGCGTAGGCCGACGGTGGGGAAGTCGAGCGTCGGAGCCGCGTCGATGATGCGCGCGCCGACCACGACGACGACGACCGCGAGCATGCGACCCAGCCACGGAACCCACGCGCGATCGCCACGCTCGAGGCGGGCGAGGCCGTCGGCGGCGAGCAGGCCCAGGAAGACGCCCGCGAGCGCCGACCACGCGTACCCGAAGCGCACGCCGTCGAAGCCGGGGAGCGAGTACAGCAGGTCGAAGGGTTCGTTGAGGGCGAGCACGCACCACACCAGCGCACCCGCCCAGGCCATCCGCTGCCGTCGCGGGTGCGACCAGGCGAGGGCCCATCCCGCCAGCGCCAGCGGTGCCGCCCCCTGTCGCACCGAGAGCTGTGTCACGACGTCCGACACCGAGTGCACGCCGGAGCGACCGCGCCACAACGCGAACTGCCAGCGCAGGCCGGCGCGCACCCCCTCGTCGATGGTCTCGAGCAGCGGCAGGATCTGCAGCGCGGCGACGGCGGCGCCGAGACCGAAGCCACCCGCGAGCGTCGCGAGTCGTACGTGCAGCGGCGCCGAGCCGGTGACGACCGCGATCGCCACGACGAGCAGGCACGAGGTGAGGGCGAAGTCGGGATACCCGGACAGCCACTGCATCGCCCAGGCGATCGCCATGCCGGCAATGCCGATGGCTCGATCGCCGTCGACCGCGCGCCCCGCGAAGTGCAGCAACGTCGGCATCCATGCCACCCCCGCCAGGAAGGTGGGATGATCGATGCCGACGAAGTCCGACGTCGTCAGCACGCCCGCCAGCGCGATGACCGTCGCCACCGCGGCCGCCGGCCGCCCGACGTCGTGTCGGCGGAGATACGCCGTCATCCCCAGCGAGAGCACGAGCACGTGGAATGCGAACAGCGTCTGCAGCGCGGTCCACGGCGACCAAAGCGCGAAGGCGATCAGCGTCGGTAGGTAGAGCACCTGGCCCTGCGACGTCCCGAGGATGGGAATGCCGCAGAAGTCGTACGGGTCCCACAGCGCGAGCCGCCCCTCGCCGAACAGACGGCGGGCGGCGTACTCGAACTTCGGGATCATGAGCGCGTGCAGGTCGCCCGACGTGACGGCATCCCAGATGCCGCCGGCGTGGACGAGGATCGCGGTGCTGGCGATTGCGACCAGCAGCGCCCACGCCAGGTCGAGCGCGACGCGCTTCACGATTGGCGCACGCAGCGGAAGCCGGTGGTCGGGCTCAGCGGACGCGTGGTCCAGAACTGGACGTCGACGGCGCCGGCGTACCAGTTGCGACCGGTTCGCACGCGCGCGTCGGGCGCCAGCGGCGAGAGGTGGACCCACTCCTCGACGTTGCCCGGCATGTCGTACACGCCGGCCGACGACACGCAGCGCGCGCGGCTTCCCGTCGGCACCATGGCGAACGGTGGTCCGGACAGGTTGCAGTCGGACCGCTCGTCGTCCTGCATGCCGCGCGGCGTGCCGGCGGCGGCCGCCTGCCATTCCATGATCGACGGCAGGCGCTTGCCGACGGTGGCGCAGGCGCGCGCGGCCTCGTCCCACGTGATGCAGGTCGAGGGCAGGACGCCTGCCAGCGATTGCGCCACGAAGACGCGATCGCGCACCGTGGCGGCGGGCGTGAGCCCGAAGACGCGTCCGCCGCATCCGATCTGGACGGCACCGGCGGCGTGCAGCTCGTCGGCAGTGGTCGTGCCCGCGCGCATGCGCGCCAGCAATGCATCTTCCGTCGGCGGTATGGCCCAGACGCTCGCCTCGTAGCGGTCGACGCAGAGCTCGCCGACGCGCGCGGCGTCGGGCGGGCACTCGGGCGCCGCGAGGGCGGGGGTCACGACGCCGAGCAGGACGAGCCCGACGAGGCACGCGGACGAACGGGACATGCGGGAGCGTACTCTACGGGAGGGGACACGCCGTCATCCAGCGCGCCGGGGCATCAGGGGAATCGCAGCCCGCCCTTCTTCCCTGCGCTGCGCAGGCTCGCCACCGGGGCTGCGAGGCAGCGTCGCCCGCTCGCATCGGAGATCGCCGCCGTCACCTGCAGCGTCGAGCCGGGTGCGTCGTCGAGCGTGATCGGCTTGCCCTCGAGCGTGAGGATGTCGTCACGCTTGCCGGCGTGCAGCGCGGCGGCGGTGATGCCGTGGGCTGCGCCGGCGGGATCGCGGAAGGCAAAGAGACGCCCCTTCTTCTTGCGGGCGAATCCTGCCGCCGGCAGGTGCGTGCACAAGAGCTCGCCGCCGGCTGGATCGCGGAGCTGCAGGGTGAGTCCCGCGACGGTCGGGTCGAGGCCGGCGACTGCGGCACCGGGCAGCGCGGCGCTCAGGCGGAGCGCGGTCGTCGCCGAGGCGCTGGCGATGCGCACCTTGCGTAGCGTGAGCAGGAGCGGGGTGCCCGCGCAGCAGTCCGCATCTTCTGCGTCGACGAGCCCGTCACCATCGTCGTCGAGGCAGTTGTCGCACTGCTCGCTCGCCGTCGGCTGCGTCGTGCTGGTGGTGGTGACGCCGTCGAGCGTCGTCGTGGTGGTGGAGGTGGTCGCCGGCGTCGTGCTCGTCGTCGAGTCGGGCGGGAGCTTCAGCGTCGTGGTGGTGGGTATCTCGATCGTGCCCGGCGGGACGGGGGCGCCGTAGTCGTGTCCGCTGAGCCCGATGACGCCGTCGCCGGTCTCCTTCACGCGAACGAAGAACTTGCCGGTGTTGGCGGCGTCGATGGCGGCGACGTTGAAGCCCGAGTCGGTCGAGGTGGCGCTGCCGCTGGCAAACGCGGTGATACCGAGGTCGCCGACGACGATGTACGACGTGCCGATTTTGGTCGGGAAGTCGATCGCGGTGGTGTGCAGCGGGAACGGGCACGGTCCGCCGCAGCCGGACGAGGAGTAGGTGGCGCTGAACACGGACTCCTGCGGATTCGTGTCCGACACGATCTGCAGCGTGATGAGCCATGTCGCGCTCGCGTTGCCGGTGGTGCCGATGCTGCCGTCGAGCTCGATCTGTGCCGTGAGCATCTGCGTGTTGCCCGTATTCGGCGCGCCAGGGCTGGCGGGCGACGTGAAGCCGTCGGTGAACTGCGGTCGCATCACGGCGCGCGCGTAGCCGGCATAGGGATTGACCCCGAGCACGAACCCCGGGCCCCAGAGCTTCGGCGCCACGCCGCCCGCGGCATAGGCGTACGCGCGCAGGACGCCGAACTCCGCGTGCGCGACGCCGTAGATGCTGGCGGTGGCGAGGAAGTACTGCTGGAGACCCGGACCGAAGAACGACAGCAGATATCCCGCGTCGCCACTCATCTTCGCCTCGGTCACGCCGCCGGGCTTTGCCGCGAACGTGAACGTCGGATGCACGCCGGAGTCCTCGTAGGAGGCGGGCGGAATCCACACGCTGGTGAGACTCGGTGAGGTCTGCGTATCGACGCGGGTGGACGGGACGACGGCACCCGCACGGCGCACTGCGGCGGCGGTGAAGACGAGCGCGCAGAGAGCCGAGGCGCGATGCTGCATGCGTTGGACGTATCCGCCCGTGCATACGACGCCGTCAAGGCGTTTCTCAGAACATCGCGATCGGGTTCACCGGTGACGCAGTGCCGCGCCGCAGGACCAGCGGCGCGATCGTGAGCAGGAATTCCCATCGCCCTGCCTCGGCGCAGGCATCGGCAAGCCCGCGCAGGGCGAGGTTGTCGAGCAGATGAACGCCCATCGCGACGATCGCGACGCTGTGGATCGGCAGCGAGATGCCGTCGATGCCCGACGGCAGGACGTCGGACACGCCGTCGCTGCCGAGCGCGGCGACGCCACGCCGGTGCAGCCACGGCAGGCACGAGGCGTCGAGGCCGGCGAGCAGCAAGCGGGCATCCCAGGGTCCGCGCGCATCGCGACACCTCCAGCGGCCGGTGCGCACGAGCAGGACGTCGCCCTCCTCGACCGTCACGCCGCACGCGGACTCGGCGCGCTCGAGGTCGTCGGGAAGGATTGGCGTGCCCGGCTCGAGGAAGTCGACGCCGCGCAGGCGCGGGATGTCGAGCAGCACGCCGCGCGACACCACGCCGTCGCGCAGCTCGTGGATGCCGAGGTCGAGCGCGCCGTGCGCGGTGACGCGCTCGGTCGGGTAGCCGTTGTAGAGCTTGCCGTCGTGGAAGATGTGGCAGAGGGCGTCGATGTGCGAGGTCGCAAAGCCGTGTGATGCGATCGCGAAGTAGTCGCCGCCGTACTGCTCGGTCGCCGTGCCGGTCATCAGGTGCACGACGGGGCTCGGGTTGTCGGCGGCGGGCTCCGTCGGCAGTGGGCGCGCGCACGAGACGGTGCGTCCGCTGCGGACGAGTCGCGCCGCGGCGACGCGCTGCTCGGGACGGATGAGGTTCAGCGCGCCGAGCTGGTCGCGCGCGCCCCAGCGGCCCCAGTTCGACAGGCTGGTGTGGAACTCCAGGACGTCGGCGGCGGAGAGCGTCGGCATGCGGGTTCTCTAGCCCGTCTGGGTGCCGCCGGCACGTACGAAGTCGACGAAGGCGCGCAACGCGCCCGGCAGCTGTCGCCGGCTCGGGTAGTAGAGGAAGTAGCCGGGGTAGGTGGACACCAGTCGGCGAGCACGCGCACCAGGCGGCCGGCGGCGACGTGCTCCGTCACCGCGCTGTCGATGACGTAGGCGATTCCCACGCCCGCGAGCGCGGCCGTGCGTGTCTCCCGTATTCTCTCAGCATTTTCCAGCGCCTATGTAGGTCGCCAGGAGGAGAGAGCCGATGAGCACGAAAGCCTATGCCGCCCAGAGCGCGACCTCGCCGGTGGCGCCGTTCACCATCACCCGACGCGACCCGCTCCCCACCGACGTCGTCATCGACGTCCAGTACTGCGGTGTCTGCCATTCCGATCTGCACCAGGCGCGCAACGAGTGGGCGAACACGAAGTATCCGACCGTTCCCGGACACGAGATCGTCGGGCGGGTGGTGCAGACGGGGCGCGCCGTGAAGAAGTTCCGCGACGGCGACGTCGCCGCCGTCGGCTGCATGGTTGGGTCGTGCGGCGTCTGCGCGAGCTGTCTGCGCGGCCTCGAGAACTACTGCGAGCGCGGGCCGGTGTTCACCTACAACGGCGACGACCCGCACGGTGGCGGCGTCACCTACGGCGGTTACTCCGAGCGCATCGTCGTCGACGAGTCGTTCGCCCTGCGGCTGCGCGACGGCGTCGACCTCGCGGCCACGGCGCCGCTGCTCTGCGCCGGTATCACGACGTGGTCGCCGCTGAAGCACTGGAAGGTGGGTGCCGGACAGAAGGTGGGCATCGTCGGGCTCGGCGGTCTCGGGCACATGGGCGTCAAGTTCGCGCGCGCGCTCGGCGCGCACGTCGTGCTCTTCACGACGTCGCCCGGCAAGACGGAAGACGCGCTCCGACTCGGCGCGCACGAGGTCGTCGTGTCGCGCACCCCGGGCGAGATGGCGAAGCACAAGGCCAGCTTCGACTTCATCCTCGACGCCGTGTCGGCCGATCATGACATCAACGCCTACCTCGAGCTGCTGCGCCTCGACGGCACGCTGACACTGGTGGGCGCGCCCGAGAAGCCGCTCGCGACGAAGGCCTTCCCGCTGCTGCTGGCGCGTCGACGGCTGGCCGGGTCCGGCATCGGCGGCATCGCCGAGACGCAGGAGATGCTCGACTTCTGCGCCGACCACGACATCGCCGCCGACGTCGAGACGATCCGCATGCAGCAGATCAACGAGGCCTACGATCGTCTGCTCGCCGGTGACGTGAAGTATCGCTTCGTCATCGACATGAGCTCGCTGCGCGCCTCGTGAGCTCTAGAGCGAACGCACGGGCTCGCCCGCCGTGGGCGAGCCCGGCGTCCGCAGGATCAGCAGCGAGATCTCGGGTGGGATGCCGACGCGCATCGGGTAGCCATAGAAGCCGACGCAGCGGGTGACGAAGAGCCGCATGTCGCCACGCGCGAACACGCCCTGATCCGGCAGGCCCACCAACCCGATGACGGTGATGGCGTGCGACTTCCCGAGCTGCATGCCGACGTGGCCGCCGTGCGTGTGTCCGGAGAGCACGAGGCTAGCGGCATCGGCGGGCAGCGCGCCGAAGGTGCTGGGGTCGTGGTTCAGGAGCAGCCGGGGCGCGTTGGTGCGCTCGCCCCATCCCTCGATGATGCGCTGGTGCGACGCCGCGCGCGGCGTCGGCCGGAAGACGAACTCGAGGCCGCCGAGCTCGAGCGGCTGGCCGTCGATCTCGAGACGCGTCAGGCGATCTCGCAGTGTCGTCACGCCGGCGTCGCCGAGGCGTCGTACGAAGCGGTCGGCGTCGTCGTAGTCGTGATTGCCGAGACAAGCCCACTGCCCGAGCGGCGCGCGCACGCGTGACAGCGCCTCGTAGAGGGGCGCGTCGAAGTCGCCGCTGGCGTGGATCAGGAAGTCGCCGGTGTGCGCGACGAAATCGGGCTGGCACGCGTTGGTGAGCTCGGCCACGCGCAGCAGCCGCTCGCGCGTCATGCCGCCGCCGACGTGGATGTCGGAAAGGTGGACGACGCGCAGCCCGTCGAGCGCGCGGGGCCAGCCGGGGATGATCAGCTCGCGTTCCTCGACGCGGAAGTCGTACGAGAGCGGCACGCCGGACGCGGCGGCGGCGAAGGGGACCACCGCGGCGGCCGCACCCATGTATTGCAGAAACTCGCGACGCTCGGGTGATTCCGGCGCGTCGGGCGGCGAGCTCGTTCGTGCGATCAACGCCCAGCCACGCTGTCCGAGTCGACGCAGACCACGTACCGCGGCGGCGATGCCGTGACCGCCGAGCCACAGCGCGTGCGTGCTGAACCACACCGGTCCGATCCAGCCGATGCCGTCGCCATGCAGGAACGGCAGCGTCTCGGGGGCGCGTGCCGTCAGCAGCTGCGCGAAGAGCACGACGTCGCAGGTGATGCCGATCACGGCGAGCACGGTGGCGCCGCGATCGCCGAGTGCGGGCGCGAGCGAGCGGTGCAGCCGCCAGCGCGCGTAGGTGAAGGGACCGATCGCGATCGGAACCAGGAGGGCCAGGAGGTAGCCGCGTGGGGTACCGGCGATACCGAGGCCCAGGCCGATCAGGAGCGTGACGACGTCGAGGGCGACGAGCCAGCGTGCGAGGAACGTCTGCACGAGTGGGCAGACTGGCACGGCCGGCGGGTGGCCGCCATGGGCACGATGGCAAGTCCCGAGGAGAGGCCGCGCCTATCGCATGCGCCGCGTGAAGACATCGCCGAAGGGGCCGAGCCAGTCCGTGTCGGACCGGCTCGGCCCACGTCGATGGAACCGAGGAGCGACGCGGTGTGACTACGGCTGCGAGTAGAACCCGCCGCCGAACGAGCTCAGGGTGAGGCCGCCACCGGTCGTCGGCACGTTGGAGAGCGGAATGAAGCCGGCGGCGTCGGTGGGGATGTCGGCGGTGAACGACCAGTTCGTCGTCATGTTCGTCGCCGTGCCGGCCGGCGCGACGTCGATCACGGCATCGATGCCGGTACCCGCCCCCGGATCGAGGCCGGGAATGCTGGTCGACGGCACGAACGACAGGCCGCTCGCCGGCGAGGTGATGGTGAGCGTGAACCGGATCGGCACGACGTAGACCATGCTGTCGGCGGGATTGGTCCAGGAGGATGAACCTTCCCAGGTCGCAACCGTGTCCCCCGAGCCGGAGATGCCGAGGAACGTCGACAGGACGTGGGTCGATCCATCGAGACCAGCCGCGGGCAGGTTCGCATCGAACGGACCCCAGTAGAGCGCGGTCCACGTGGTCGGCGAGTATCCGAAGAGCGAGACGTTCGCACCGCCCGGCTGCCCGGCGTCGCCGGTGAACGAGAACTCGACACTGCCGCCGACGGGCGGGAACGCGGGACCGGCGAAGATCGTGGTCACCGTGGTCGAGGTCGTCGTGGTGACGGTCGACGAGGTGGAGCTGGTGCTGCTCGAGCTCGTCGACGAGGTCGAGGTGGACGTGCTGGTGGTGGTCGTCGTCTCGGGCGGGAAGCAGGTGCCTTCCAGGCTCGGCTTGGCCGCCTTGAAGAGGGTCGCACCCTTGTTCGTGACCTCCACGTCACCAGGGGCGAAGAGCATGCTGTAGACGTCGCCGTCGACGAGCTGCAGCGCTGCGCAGCCACCATCGCCGAGGTTCGGAGGCACCACGCCGACCGGCCCGAGCTTGCCGTCGATCTGCATCATGATGGTGAAGACACCCTTGCTGGTGCGCTTGATCTGCACGGTCTTCACCGGACCGTTCTGGCCTGCCGCATCCTTGTACTTGAAGCCCTTGACGGCATCGCCCGTCCACAGCGGCTTGCCCTTCGCATCGGTGCCCTGCGGGAGCCCGAAGATCTGCTCGGACGGGTTGTCGCCCTCGGCACGGACGTAGGCGTTGCCGCCGGCGATCGTCGGATTGCCCACCACCGCGGCGGGACTGTTCTTTTCCTTCGCCTTGACGGTGATCTTACGCTTCTCGACCGTGCTCGGGTTCTTCACGAGCAACTGGTCGCCGAGGATCGTCTGCTCTCCCGTGGGTACGGAGCCCGCGAGGGCAAGCCCCGCCTGTACGAGCGCGGCGCTCACGAGAAGCGCCAACGTGAACTGCTTCATTCACTTACCTCCGGAATCTCAAGTGTGTGTGGATCACGGTGCGAGCGCACCCCTACCGGACCGCGCGGACGAACAGCGCCTCGCGCTTCTGAAGATTGCTGTAGGGCCCGTCGAAGAAGTTGACGAACCACGCATCGACCGAACGATTGACGTCCCCGGTGCGCGACCAGTAGCCCGTCCCGATCGTGGGTCCGAAGATGGGATCGATGCAGGGCACGCCGCCGCAGGGGCTCCGTACGATCGACTCGAGCTCCCTCGAGCCGCTCGGGTTGAAGCCTGCCTCGGTGGGGACACGCCAGTCACTGTGACCGGCGAAGTTCTCGGCGTTCAGCTGGTTGATCCAATCGAAGATGGTGGTGATCGCCAACCCGCCGCGCTCGACGTAACACCCGCCACCGTCCGGACATTGGGTCCCGCAGCCGTCGGTGTTGTGCTCGGCCATGGCCACGCAGGTGGCGGCGGCCGCGGCGTTCGGCTGGCACATGGTCTGACAGCCGTCGCCGCAGCAGCCGGCCCACACGTAGCGATTGTTGACGTCGTGCGGGCCCGGCACCGTCTGCTTCTTCTCCCACTGGAGGCCGGTGCAGTTGTCGCGGATGGTGCAGTTGCCGAGATCTTCGAAGCAGCCCGACACGCTGGGCGTCGAGACGCATGGGATCGTGGTGGTGGTGGTGCTCGACGAGGTCGTCGAGGTCGACGAGGTGCTGCTCGACGAGGTCGAGCTCACGCTGCTGGTCGAGGTCGTGCTGACCGTCGTGGTGGTCGGCACCGCCACGCCGCAATGCGCGTCCAGGCAGAAGGGCTTGTCGCCCCCTTCGAAGCCCAGCGTGACGAGGCAGGTGAGCGACGGGTCGGCGCAATGCGAGTACGGGAGCACCTCGATGTCGCAGTCGGGACCGGCTCCGCAGCGCGGGGCACGGGGATCGACGCAGAGACATCCGGCGAACATTGTCTCCCCCTCGAAGAAGCCCTCGAGGGCCTGACACCGCATGCCGTCTGGACATGTCCCGCCACACGTCGGGAACTCGCTGCCGCCGTCACAGACGGTCGTGTTGTCTCCCCCCGGCGGCACCGACGGCGGCGTCGTCAGAGCCGGCTGGCAGATGGTGTGGTCGCACCCGAGAGGATCACCGTCCAGCCACTGCTCGCAGACGAAGCTCGGATCGTCGCAGTGCCGGTCCACGCTGCACACCGGCGCGCCGCACTTGGGCCCGTTCACGACGTCCACGCAGGAGCATCCCGTCTCGGTCGAGGCGCCGTTGGCGAACACCTCGTATGGCCGACACGTCAATCCGTCGGGGCAGGCTCCGCCGCAGGTTGCATAGCCAGCGGCGTTGCAGTGCCCCGGGGGAAGCGCGACGACGCACGCGTCGACGGATTCCTCCAGCTCCGACGCCGTCCCGGTGCACGTCCCCTTTTCGTCCGCCTTGGCGATCGTCTTTGCGAACTTCGTCGCGGCCTTCGCCAGGCACTTGGCCAGGGCTTCGGAGCCCTTGTCTGCAGGCTTCCCGGCGCACGCGGCATCGTCGCGGGCCTTCAGTCCCGCCCCTTTGAGCTTGATCGCAGCGCAACTCGGGTCGCCGGAGACGAGCTGGCCGAGGGTCGTCGAGCATGTACCGGCGGTCGTCAGGGCCGCCTCGGCGTCGCCCGGGCAGGCCCCCTTGGCGTCCGCCTTGGTGAAGCTCGCCCGCAGCTTGGATTCGGCCTTCAGCAGGCACTTCGGGTCGACGCTGGTGCCGGCGAGTACCGCCTTGGCGTCGCACTGGACCCGGGCATACACCGCGGCTGCGGCCGCTTTCGCCTTGAGATCAGCGCACTTAACTTCCGGAGGCACGGCGGCGAAGAGGGCGCCCGCGGTACTCAAGACGAGGAGGCCGACGATCCCGATGTTCCACCCGGAGCCCGAGTGCTTGTTCACGACATGGCGAAGCACGGTGGGGCCCTACCACCCGGCGCCCCAACGCGTCCACCGATTTTGTGGGGCGGAGCCCGTCCCGGAAGCGGGCGGTAGTATCTGGCGGTGCCCCGCCAGAAATTCCTTGACGGCGGACTTCCTCATTGCCTATCACGCATAGTGCTTGCCATGACAGAAACTGGGGGGAGCATGCGTGCATCGATCGCTGCGTTGGTACTAGCGTTTCTTGCAACGACGGTGCACGGCGCTGACCAGCCGATCTTCGGCAGCCAGTTCCTCGTCAAGAATCCGAGCACTCCCGAACGACGGAGCTTCGTCGGCAAGGCGAAGGAAAAGGCGAGCCCGAACCCGCTGGTCGGCGACCCGGTGCTCAACGGGGCCACGCTCACGGTTCGCGCCGAGGGCGACAACCCCACGGATCAGACGTTCCCGCTCCCGCAAGGCATCGGCCTCACCGGGCGCCCGTTCTGGTCGGGCAGCGCGACCGCCGGCTACAAATACAAGGATTCGAGGGGCGAGCAGGGGCCCGTCAAGTACGCGCAGATAAAGAAGACCGGCAGCGGGATCTTCCTGATCAAGCTCAAGGCCTCCGCCAAGGACGCCCCGATAGCGATCGTTCCCCCCAACCTCGGGACCGGCGCGTGCCTCCTTCTCGAGTTGGGCGGTGGCGACTCCTACAGCGTCGCCTTCGCGACCGGGAACCTCACCAACAAGGGCGACCGCCTGTTCAAGGTGAAGCGTCCTCTCACCGAGGGAACGTGCGTCATTCCCCCGACGACCACGACCTCGTCGTCGAGCACGAGCACCTCGACGACCACCACGACCACGACCTCGACGAGCTCGACGTCGACCAGCACCAGCAGCTCGACGTCGACTACCGAGAGCACCACCACCTCCTCGACGAGCTCTACGTCGACCAGCACCAGCAGCTCGACGTCGACCACCGAGAGCACCACCACCTCCTCGACGAGCTCGACGTCGACCAGCACGACCTCCTCGACGTCAACCAGCACCACGTCGTCGACGAGCTCGACGTCGACCAGCACGTCCACCTCGACGTCGACCAGCACGACGTCTTCGACGAGCTCGACATCGACCAGCACGTCCACCTCGACGTCGACCACGGAGAGCACCACGACGTCTTCGACGAGCTCGACATCGACCAGCACGTCCACTTCGACGTCGACCACGGAGAGCACCACCACCTCCTCGACGAGCTCGACATCGACCAGCACGTCCACCTCGACGTCGACCACGGAGAGCACCACCACCTCCTCGACGAGCTCGACGTCGACGAGCACCACGTCGTCGACGAGCACCACGTCGTCGACCAGCACCACGTCGTCGACCAGCACCACGTCGTCGACCAGCACCACGTCGTCGACCAGCACCACGTCGTCGACCAGCACCACGTCGTCGACCAGCACCACGTCGTCGA
>DASYLJ010000120.1:0-83263 GCA_036009625.1 Binatia bacterium | reverse complement strand
CCCACGGAGGACAGGCAGCCGCCCACTCCCTGGAGGCTCGTGCCGAGACCCGCGGGATCGATGCGGCCGCGAACGTCGCCCCGCTCTTTGGCCGCAACGGCGCGCTCGTACCAGGGCCGTGCCGCCGCAAAGTCGCCCACGGAGGATAGGCAGACGCCCACTTGATGGAGGCTCGTGCCGAGGCTCGCGTGATCGATGCGGCCGTCAACGTCGCCCCGCTCGGCGGCCGCGACGGCGCGCTCGTACCAAGCGCGCGCCGCCGCATAGTCGCCCACGGAGGACAGGCAGAAGCCCACACCATGAAGGCTGCTGCCGGGGCTCTCGTGATCGATGCGGCCGTCAACATCGCCCCGCTCCTTGGTGCCAACCGCGCGCTCGTACCACGGACGCGCGGCCACGAAGCGACCGATTTCCGCGAGACCAAAACCAATCGCGTGCGCATCTCTCACATACGAGGAGCCATCGTCGCGCTCCCAGGTCTGGACGTCGAGCGAGAAGGCAAGCAGTCGCTCGCTTTCTGCCACACTAGCCGGATTCACTGCCACGGTCCTGGCCGCATCGAGTACCTGGCTCGCGAGCGACTTCGCGAGGACGTCCAGTTGGTCTCGATCGAATTCGCCGAACCGTTGGCGCACGAACTGGACACAGAGCTGATGACACCGGAAACGTTCGGGGGTATCGGCTTCCAGCATCGAGACGTCGAGGCATCCACGTTTCGCCGCTGCATGCCGAGTCTCGGACCACTCGAGCGATTCGGTCGCTCGCCGAAGCTCGCTCCGGGCGATTCGCGTCGGCTCGAAGAATGTCGCAGCGACGAGCAGCAGGCGGGCGTCGGCAGTCAATCGACCCCATGGCCCCGAGAAGCTCGACGCCATGTCCTCGTCGAGCACGACGCCGGGCGGCTCTCCACGACGGATCGCAACACCGAGGCTTCGCGCCGCGGGACACAACTGCGCCGGCAGGCCACCGGCATGAAACACCAACGCGTCGATGTGAGGCTTGGCCGCAGGATCCGGAGCCAGCCGAGAGACCAGCTCGCGCGCCTCGCTGATCTCGAGTGGCGGCACCCGCAGGGTGTGCCACCGCTCGTCCCAGACGTCCCACGTGGACGTGACGACGACGTCGCAATCCGATCCTGCCGGGGGGAGCCACCGTTCGAGCGCCGCGGGGTGCGGCACGTTGTCGTAGACGAGGACGGCGCGCGTCTGCGCGACGTGGGCAAGCGCCTGCAACGCCTGGTCGTCGAGGGCGAGGCCGGGCGGTACGCCGACGCGCAGAACGTCGAGGCCAAGCTTCGCGAGGTCGGTCGGCGGTCCGCTGGTGCTGACGTCCACGAGAAAGGTTCCGCCGGGATATCGGTGCATGTGACGACGCGCGTACTCGCGCGCCAGCTCGCTCTTTCCGACACCGGGCTGGCCATGAAGGACGACGAGACGGCCGCTCGACGCGTCGTCGAGCCTCGCGGCGAGATCGGAGAGCAGGCGCTCCCGTCCGCAGAAGGGCGCTTGGCCTCGGTTCGGGATGGTGCTCTGGAAAGGTGCCGGCGGTTCGTGTTCGGAAGCCGAACCACCCGACGCGCGTGGCACGAACCCCATCGTCGCCAGCTTTTGGGCCAGGCGCCCGAAATCGTGCTCCCAGATTAGCGAGCGGAGCTCCAGGGCTTGCACTTCCGTGAGTGCGATGATGCGCCGGGTCGCTTCGGTCGCGAATGCACCTGGGACGGGCGGAGCCGTGCCGTCGACCAGAATCGGCACGATGGGTCGACCTGCTTCGAGAGCCGTCTCGATCTCGAGTCGTACCCAGTCGTCGGGAAGATCGAGTCGCCGGATGTGGTTTTCGTCCTTTGCGGACATCCACTGAGGCCCGATCAGCACGAGCAGGACGCCGGCGTTGCGCACCTCGTCGCGGAGCCGGTCCGGCCAGCGCTCGCCCGGCTCGAGCTCGCGATGGTCCAGGTACACGGACTCAGGGCCGAACGCCTTCTCCAGTTCCCGATGGAGTGCCGTTGCCAAGGCTAGCGTGTCGGAGACGCGATAGTTGATGAAGGCTCGGCCCGGCACGCGGTCACTCTCGCCGATCGTGGCCGAGCATGGCAAGGCGAGATAGCTTCCGGTCAAGGCAATCTCGGCTCCCGACCCGTGCCCGGGTCGCGCTCCTGGCCTCAGGTCGTGACGGCGAAGCGTTGCGCGTCGACGCCGGCGTATCGCGCCAAGGCACGGTCGAGGTCGACGGCGGCCTCCAACGCGGTGACGATCTCGCCGAGTCGCGCTGCCGGCAGTGCGCAGGTCATCTCGTCGGCGCGCATGCCGGTGCGAGCCCGACTCAGCGCACAGCCGACGCTCGCGGCGATCTCGCCGTCCTCTTTCGCGATCGCGATGATGTGACACTGCGGCTTGCCCTCGATGCGCAACGAGGGAAACGCGTCCTTCAGCGTCATCAGTGCGAGCGCGTTGATGCGCATCAACACGACGTCGGGGTCGATCTCGAGCTCGGCGAGCGGTCCGTACACCACCCGCGCCGGACGTTCGCGCACGTGCGGTAGCGCGACGACGGCAGCCTGGTCCACCCAGCCCGATTCGAGCACCGCCGCGACGTCGTCGCGCGCCGCCGCCTCCTCGAGGGTGAGGAAGCCGTGCGTGTAGGACCCGACGCTGCAGTTGAGGTGGTCCGCTGCGCTGGTCGAGAACGCCCCCTGCGCCGCCCGCATCCAGAATACGCAGCCTGCCGGAACCGCACCGGTGCGACCTGCCGCGTTCGGCGTGGGGAAGACGGCCGCGAACGGCGGCGCGCCCTCGTCGTCGGTGGAGGAGAACGCGATGCCGATCGGCACGCCGATCGGCTTGAGAGCGAGCACCAGTCGATCAGCGAGCGCGTGCCAGGATGGATTGGAAGGGGGCATCGGGTTCCTTTCGGCAGGGCGCGGTGTGGTCAGGCCATCCCCGCGCAACAGGGACAGGCTGCGGAGACCGATGCAGCGGCCGTGACGATCTCCGCGACGGTGGTCCGCGAGCGCACGGTCGATCGCGTTGCGACACGAGCGCTCACCGTCGATCCTGCGGCGGTGCCGTCGCGCCCGTTGGCGGGCCCACGATAGCCGGTCGCGATCTCGAAGCGGTGGTCGCCGATCTCGGTCTCGATCTCGATCGCGTCGGTGTCAGTCAGCCGCCAGGCGCCGTAGGCGCGGCCGTCGCGCAGCACGTTGACGCGACTCGCGTCCGGCAGCTTGCACACGGTGAACCGGGTGGCATCGCCGCGCGCACTGGTGGTCGCGGCGTAGCTCTCGAGCTGGAGGACGGCAGCGACCGGATCGTTCCACGCGACGGAGAATCCCATCGCCGGATAGGCGACACCGGTGACGGTCGGTGCCGAGAACTTCTCCGTGTCCGGCTCGTTGAAGGCGCGACTCCATTCGCCCTCGCCGTCGAGGAGGTCCTTCAGCATATAGAGCGCGCTCTCCTGGCCACGCGGATAGGGCTCGCCATAGCGGAAGAAGTGGCCGTAGTCGTCCTCGTCGCCGCCGCCGGTCGAATCGAAGAAGCGTGCGTTCTCCTGCTTCGCGAGCTTGCGGCCGAGGCGCCGCGCCGTGGTGTGGTCGCCGTACTCGCGCGCCATCAGGAACCCCAACGTCAATGGTCGGGGGTCGCGTCCCGGTTGCAGCACCGGGAGCCAGGGCTTGTCCCAGCCGACGGAGGCGACGGCGCTGCGATACAGCAGCTCTCCGAGCTCGCGGTTCTGGGGCACCACGTAGATCGACGGGAAGAGTCCGAGGACGCGGCGATCGCCGTGCACGCGATCGAGCACCGGATCGTAGTAGAGCGCGACCCATTCGAGACGTCCGCGCCGATCGAAGCCCATGTACTTCTTCTTGAACGCCTCCTCGACCCAGCGGTCGTAGACCCAATGCGTCTGCGTCCCGAGCGTCTGGTCGGTGAGCTGGAGGCCGAGCCCAGCCGCCGACAGACAGAACGGCCAGCTCTTGGTGTTCTCGCAATGTGGCCCCTGCGGCGTCTGCGCCCACTGCTCGCTCAGGTAGTCGGCGATGCCGCGATGGGTCCACCCGAAGGTGCGATCGTCGAGACCGGTCATCTCGAAGGGCTTGTCCCACGTCGCCTCACCCGACACGGCGCGGTGGATCGCCAGCATCAGGTTGAAGAAGCCGCGAAAGAACAGATTGCCGGTCGCGCCGATGGGATCCGGTTGCAGGCCCCACGGCTCGATGCCGTTCGCGGTCCATCCTGGGACGTCGTAGTTGCCCCAGAGGTCCTTCGGAATCAGTCGGCGATAGGCCTTCGGGTACCGGCCGCGATCCGGATCGGGTCCGAGCTTGGTGAGCCAGTCGATCGCCGCCCAATGGGTCGTGTGCCGGCGGAGCAGCTCGTCGAGGATCTTGGTATAGGCCTCGCGCCACGCCGGCGTCTTACGCCCCAGCAGCAACAGGCCATACGACGATTCCGACAGGTCGAAGCGCGCGAACGACAACATCGGCGCCAGGCTTCTGTCGTCCCACCAGGGGTGCGGTCGTCCAGCGCGCGACCAGTCGTCTGGCGTCATCGCCTTGCGCCAGAGGTGGCGCAGCCAGCCACGCACTTCCGGCTTCAGACGTGGAGCGCTGTCGGGAGGTCTCATGCGTCTCGCCTAGATCCGCGAAGCGTCGGCACGGAGTCGGACCAACACGGCCTGCTCGTGCGCGAGCGGTTCGCCGCCATTGGTTGCTCGTCCGAGCGCCAGACCGAGCATCGTTTCTCGTGCCATCAGGTAGAAGGCGCGGTGCTCGTCGGCGGTGAGGATCGTCGACGCCATCGCATCCGGGCTGACCAACGTCGAGAACTCGGCCACGACGGGTCCGATTTCGGCGCGCAGGCGCGGGTCGTTGGCCATCGCCAGCCAGGCTTCGAGGACCGCCTTGAAGCGGGGGTTGCCGATGGCTGCCCAGGTGGCGTCGATCAGCGTGGTCAGGTCCGACGCCGGAGGTCCGTCCTTCCGACGCATCTCGGCGTAGAGGCGCCGGAGGGCGTCGGCAAGAAGCGTTGGCAGGTTGGGATAGTGGTGGTGGAATGCACCCCGCGTGACTTCCGCACGTTTGCACACCTCGGCAGCGGAGAGCGCGGCCCACCCCTGCTGGATCAGCAAGTCGATCGCCGCGTCGGCCAGCGCGGCACGGGTCGTCGCGCGGCGATCCGCCTGGGTGCGCCGAACCCCTGACGCCCAGCCGGGCGTGAGGCTCACGGTTCGTTCAGATGCATCGTCGAGCGTCACCCGCATGTCCCGAGCGGTACCTGCGGGAAGTTACATACGTTTGCAAACGTATGTTGGTCGGTGCCCCAGACCCGTCGGGGCCCGTGTCAGCGCGCAGAACCGATGAAACTTCGCACCAACGCGGCGATCTCGTCCGCCGCCGTGTCCAGGGCGAAATGGCCGGCGTCGAGTACGTGGACTTCGGCCTTCGGCACGTCACGCCGATAGGCTTCCGGCTCCGACAGATCGAACGACAGATCGTACCTTCCCCAGATCACCAGCAGGCGCGGCTGCGTTTCGCGCATCCAGGCCTGCCACCGGGGGTACGATTCGACGTTCGTGCGATAGTCGTAGAAGAGGTCGCTCTGAATCTCGACCTGACCGGGCTGGTTGAGAAAGGCGAACTCGTCGGTCCAGAGGTCGGGGTCGTAGCGCTCCACCTCGGGATCGCTGCCGACGTGACGCGTCCGCGTCGTCTGCAGCGACAGGAGGTTCGCGCGGAGCGCGCTCTCGTTTGCGGCGCGGTCGGCCCAGAAGGCCCGACGCGTCTTCCAGCTCGCGCTCAGACCTTCGTCGTGCGCGACGGCGTCCTGGACGATGAGCGACTCGATGCGTTCCGGATGGGCCAGAGCCATACGAAACCCGACCGGGCCACCGTAGTCCTGCATGTAGAGGGTGTAGCGCGAGAGGCCGAGCGCTTCGGTGAAGTGATTCATGATCTCGGCGATGTGGTCGAAGGTGTACGCGAAGGTCTTCGGATCGGGCCAGTCGCTGTGGCCGAAACCCGGGTAGTCAGGCGCGATCATGTGGTAGCGATCGGCAAGCCGCGCGAAGAGCGGCTCGAACATCCGCGACGACGAGGGCAACCCGTGCAGCAGCAGAAGCGTCGGCGCGTCTTTCGGGCCGGCCTCGCGGTAGAAGATCGCGAGCCCGTCGACCTGCATCGTGCGGTACGTTTGATCTTCCACGGCACGCTCCGTTCCATGGACCTGGGCCGGCCATTGCAGCGACCCGAGGATCGCCAGCACCGCGATGCCGGACACCTTCCAGCCACGACCTCGAGCCTCACGTCCCATGCGGTCACCTCCCGGTGGCCCGGCCTTTTTCGCAGCTGGCTCGACCCGAGGCCACACGTTGCCGATCGGAGACGACGAGCAGCACCAACGTCGCGCGAAGCGACGGTGCGCGTCGATCCGCCAGCCTGAGAAGGCACCCGCCTGGACGCGCGGGTCGTGTGCTCATCCTGGGTCCGCAGCGCAGGTGAACGTCGAGTACGTCCACACCCACACGCCCGGCGCGACGCCGCTGCAGGCACCGGTCGCGCTCGACCCGACGCCGCCGTCGTCGCGATGCGAGTCGGGCGCGCACGGCACGGTGCACGACCTGCCGGTGGGGAGTGTCCCGCAATTGCTGCTGACGGTGATCTCTTGTCGATCGACGAGCAGTTCGGCACCGACGCGGTCCCGTCGCGCCTCCTAGTACGGTGGTGACGGCGCGGTGAGACCGCACTTCGGGCACGGATGGGGATGATAGTTGGGCATGCTCGTCCCACCGAACGGTCTCACCCGCGTGCCGCAGCGCGGACACCGGTAGTAGCGGTCACGCACGAGCAGCCAGACGAAGACGACGAACCAGACGACGACCGAGACGATGAAGTACCAGACGGGATCGTCGCCGAGGTACCAACCCACCGGAATCCCGACGACGTAGATCAGGATCGGGACCAGCAGCAGGTGCAGCAGGCCGAGCGTCCTGCCGCGACGCCAGCGCGCCGTCAGGGCGCGAAACTCTTCCGCGTATTCGTCCATGATCACGTCGTCAGGGCGATCGCCGCAGGATGTACTTCGCGAAAATGCCGTCGGCCGAGTACTCGGCCTCCTCGACGGCGAAGCCGACCCGACGCATCATGGGCTCGAGCAGCCACGTGAACGTCGAATGCTCGTCGCGCACGTGCTCTTCGAGCTCGTCGCGACTCCACGCAGCCTCGACCGTCGTGCCAACGGTGGCGCACCAGGCCTCGATGCGATCCGTCGCCTCCACTGGATCGAAGCCATAGACGACGTCCCAGAGCCGAAGCACCCCACCGGGTCGGAGCATCGCATGCATGCGCGCCAGCGCGACGGCCTTCCAGAAGTCCGGGAGGTGATGGAGCGCGTAGCGGGAGTAGACGACGTCGGCCGGGCGCCCCCGATGCTCGTAGGTGAGGAAGCCCGCCTGGACGATGTCGACATTGCCGGACCGCGCCGCGGCGACCTTCGCACGCAATCGCTCCAGCATCACCGGCGACACGTCCACCGCGATCACCCGCGCGCACACCGGCGCGACGGCGATTGCCAACTGCCCCGTCCCCACCCCGATCTCGACGACGACGGACGCGGACGTCAGACCCGCGCGCTGCAGGACCGCGACCTCGGCCGCGGCGCGTGCGTCCTCCTTCGCGTCGTAGCGCGACACGTGATCGACATCGAGATTCTCGCGCCCGGCGCTCGCAACTTCGTCGAGCAGCCAGCCCGGACGTTTGTCGTGATCGCGAATGGACGTGGCGCACCTCCGTGAACGCCGTCAGTCCGCACCGGCGGCGAAGCTCCCGCCGACGTTCTTCTCGAACGGCGCGTCGAACGTCGAGTGGATGCACATTGCGACCAGGGTTCCCACTGCGGGGTTCATGCCCGCGGGCCAGGGTACGACCGGCGCCGGCGACTGTCGAGCGTGACGACGAGGCGCTGTACCGTAGGATCCACGAACGAGGTGTCGCGCTCCCAGCTCGTCGAGCTGCCGCGGACGTGCGTGGCCTCCGCCGGCGGTGCGCCGCGGGCGAGGCCCGACGACGGCAGCGCGGCGAGCGCCGCGGCAACGTCCGCGGTGCGGGAATGCTACGCAAAGTGCGCGACCCTCCGTATCGTTCACGAACATGCCGTTAGGATTGACGCTTGTCTCGCTGTGAAGGTAGTTGCAACGCGTGCACCGCCTTCGATTCGCGCGCGCCCGATGGTGGCTCGGTTTCCTCGCCACATGGGCCACGCTCGGCGCCCCCCGTCCCGCCGGTGGCGCATGCAATGTGATTCCCGGCACGACGCTCCAGTACCGATCGGCCGTCGGTTCCGTCGACCGTCCGTACGCTGCACCGGGCGAGACCCTGGACGTGACGCTCGACCCGCGGTGCGATGCCGCCGGTTTCTCGACGACGCCGGACGATCAGGTCGTGACCTACCTGTTCCGGTCGACCACCACCGAGGCGGATGTCGTCGTGGCGACAACCGACTGCGCCGCGATCGCACCTGCGCTGGCGTCGTGCCGGGTGCGAGCTGGGGTGCGGAGCGTCAGCTGCGTGACCGGGCCGCCGGCAGACGGCGGATTGACGATCCTCTCTCCAGACCGCGCACGGCTGACGTTCCCGGACACCGATGCGATCCTCCGCGAATGCGCTGGCGACGGCGCAGTGCGACCGTCCTGCGTGTGCGAGCGGTCGGACGGCGACGGAGCCACCTGTACCCGCCACATCGGCTGTCCTGGAGCCACGTGCACGGTCGGCGGCAACGACGAGCGCACCTTGGCCGGACCGGTCGCGATCGCCGTCACCTCGCGAACGTCGCCCCTGCCGTGCGACGTCGCCCGAGACGGTTGTACGGCGCGCGAGGGCCTGCTGGCGTGCATCGACGAGCTGCGCGACCCGACCGAGGGCTGCCTCGGTTCGTTGCACGGGGTCTTCGACGGCTTCACCGCGCTGCCGCCACCGAACGTGTACGCGGCCGCCTGTACGGCCGAGACGCCGCCATGCTCCGGCGCCGCGAGCGAGATTCGCGCCGCGATCGATCGCGACGGCAACGTGCTGGTACCGATGGATTGGACGGACGTCCTCGTGCGGGTCGACGACGTCCCGTTCCCTCGCGAGGTGCAGGCCGGCCTCGCCACGCCGGTCCCCGTGTCGCTCCCCGATCGGAAGTTCGTGCGCTCCTACACACCCGAGGGCGGACTGCTCCACCCCATCTTCGAGCCCGAGCGCGCTGCCACGTCGGCGCCGACGCTGCTGAACCTGTTCGGGTTGGTCGACGCACCGTACACCATTCTTCGCATCGGACGTGGCGTCGGGCGCTGCGCCGACGGCGTGTCGCAGGTCGACCGCTGCAACCTGGACGCCGACTGCGGCAGCGGGACGTGCGACCCGGTCTGCAACGGCGGACCGAACGACGGCGACGCGTGCCAGTCCGCGGGCGAGTGCCCGTCGGGCATCTGCGGCACGCTCTTCGACCTGTCGCCGTTCCGCCAGCCGGCCGGACCACTCGTGCTGAGTCGTAGTCGACCAGCTGGGTTGCCGGGTGTGTGCGAGTCCCGCCCCAGCCAGCCATGCGCCTCGGCTCTTGGCTGCCCTGGAGCCAGCGCCTGCGTCGGAGTGGCACTGCAGGCGCGCTCGTCGGTGTCGCTCGAGGGACTGGTCGAGGGCGACAGCCTGCTCGGGCTGGTCGCCGAAGAGACCGTGACCCAGCAGGGCGTCCCGCGGCGTGACCGCAACCAGGACGGCGACACCCTCGACTCCGTCGTGACCACGCGCGACCGCTCCACGGGCGTTGTCGCCGCGCTGCCGCCACTGACCGCTTGCACGCCGAGAGGCCCCGCCCGATCCGCGATACGGGTCCGAGTCCCGCCGTTCAGCTTCCCCGCCGTCGTCGTCGCCGACTCGCCGGCGAACGTCCTGGCGGTCCTGGAATCGGAGTCGGCAGAAGGACGATGCAACGCGAACGGGGACGGCGACCGGCGCGATCCGATCTTCCGCATCTTCCGCGCCACCGGTACGGCGGTGACGACGGATGCCCTGGTTGCCGACGCGCTGCCGGTGATCGATGGGCAGCCCATTGCAATCTCCGGTGTCCGTGCGTTCTTCCGGCGCAGCGAGAGCGGCAGCGCGCGACAGCAAACGGTGCGAGCGAGCCTCACGACGTCAGGTGCGCAGTCTGCGCGTGACAGCTTTGCGCCGGCCATCTCGGGGGACGGCCGGTATATCGCCTTCATCTCCAGGTCCCCGACGCAATTCGATTCGCAGGTCCGTGTCCGAGACACGCAGGCGACAGGCTCCGTGGGGCTCGGCGAGGGGTTCTCCCCTGCGATCTCCGCAGACGGCCAATGGGCGGCCTTCCTCGCACCGAGCGAGGACGGCCCGCTCCAGGTCGTACTGCGTGACACGGCCGCGATCACGACCGCGCGAATCCTGACGATCGGGTTCGACGGTCAGCCTGGCAACGACACGTCGCAATCGCCGAGGATCTCCGCCGACGGCACCCTCGTCGCGTTCGACAGTACCGCGACGAACCTCGTACCGGGCGACGAGCCGAACACGGGGAACCTCTTCGTGGTGGTTGGCGCGACGTCCGGCAACCCGTCGATCCAGCGCATCGAGGCCGCCCCGCCGGACCCGGCACGAAACGGCCCGACCGTCGAGGACATGTCCGCGGACGGGCGTTTCATCGTGTTCTCGTATCGGGTGTTCATCGACCCGGGGTTCGTCCCCACCTTCGGCCCTGCTCCGGCCGGTTCCCTGCATCTGTACGACCGGTTGCTCGATCGCCGCGAGCAGATCGACGTCTCGTCCAGCGGAGCCTCCGGCAACGACCAATCGGGCCCCGCCGCCGTGTCCGACGACGGGCGCTATGTCGTCTTCGAGACCTTGGCCACCAACCTGGTGCCTGGCATCGCTCCGGGATTCCGGATCGTCGTCCGCGATCGCGTGCTCGCGACGACCGAGCTCGTGAGCGTACGGACCGGCGGCGAGCCCTTCACCGGCCGGTCGCAAGCGCCCTCGATCTCCGCCGACGGCCGATACGTCACCTTCCAGAACAACAACGGCGAGGTCCTGCTGCATGACCGGCTCACAGGCGTGACCGATGTGGTGACGAGCGGCGCGGCCAATCCTGATCCGCAGATCTCCGCAGACGGCCGCTTCGTCGCATTCGCGAGCGGCGCCGACGATCTCGTGGCAAGCGACACCAACGAGCGCGTCGACGTGTTCCGGCGCGGGCCCGACCGGAACGACACCGAGAGCGATCTCTTCGCCGACGGCGCGCTCGACGACGAGGTTCTCACCGTCGTCGACACCACGACGGGCGGCAGGACCAGCCTCTGTCCCGCTACCCGAGTCGCCACCGCCGGCGGCCTGGCGGCGTTCCTGCGCCCCGAGTCGAACACCGGGACGACACGCTGCCCGGGCGGCTCCCTGAACGGCGACAGCGACGTCGCCGATCAGGTCGTGCACCTCTGGACCGGCGGCACCACGCCGAGGAACCTCGGCCTCGCGGCGACCGACGTCGCCCTGTCGAGAACGACCATCGCAGCGCTGGCCGACGAGGCCGGCCAGACCCTCAACGACCTGAACGGCGACGGCGACGCGATCGATCGGGTTCTCATGCTGCTCGACGTCACGGGCGGAGGCTGGATCAACACCGGAACCGCCGCGGACGACATCCAGCTCGCTGGCGACTGTGTCGCCTTCCGCATCCCCGAGCGTGATGAGGGCAATCAGGACCTGAACGGCGACGGCGACCTGGACGATGGCATCGTCGCCATCGCGTTGCGCGACGCCGCCGGCTCGCACGTCGAGCGGCTCGGCCGGCCCGCCGTCGACCTCGTCCTCGGTGAGTCCGCCCCGTCGCCCTGCGGCACGGTGCAGCTGCTGGCGTATCGGGTTCACGAGTGCGCCGAGAGCGGCGCCGGTCCGTGCCCACGCGGCGGACAGGACCTGAACGGCGACGGCGACGCGGACGACGACGTCCTCGAAATCTACGATGCCGTGACGCAAACACGTCTCGCCACGGGCGTCGCAGTGACGCCGTGTGAGTTGCAGGCGTGCGATCCGCGCCGCCCGTACCGGGTGGCGCGACATCTCGTGCGATTCCTCACCGACGAGCGAGACCAAGGGCCGTTGAACGACGACGGCCGATTGGGGCTCGTCCGGCAGGAGGTCGACTTCTGCACCCGGACGGTCACCACCCTCGGGCCGATCGTCGATGCGCCCGGTGCGGATCCGCTGATGGCGGGGCGGGAGGACGATCAGCCGTTCGTGACCTCGACCGGTCGCTGCCGCGGTGCGGACGATCGCTTCCTACTCGTCCCGTCGACGTGCGACCCGCACGCGGCGGGCGGCGGCGACTGCCCCGCAGGCGCGTCGTGCGTCGAGTCGGCCGTCGTGGTCGGAGCCCCGCACCGGTGCGTGAACGTCGCATGCGGGGCGCCCGACGGATGCAACTTCCCTGGAACGTGCGATGCCCGCTCGGGGCAATGCCGGGCGCGGCCACTCGGCGATGGCACCACCTGCGACGATGGCGATCCGTCGACGTCGGGGGATCATTGTGAGGGAGGACGATGCGCGGGGTCCTCGCCGTCGACGACGACCAGCACCACGCTGCCCGTGACGATCTCACCGCTGCAGTGTCTCGCACGGGAACGCCCGCGGCCGATCAACAAGCGTCTCACGCGGGCGATGAAGCTGATCGATAGGGCCGCTGTCCGGACGTGCCCAACCGACGGGCCGTCCGGCGATCCATGCTGCCTCGATCGCCTCCGACGAAAGCTCCTGAAGCGCGCGCTGCGCACGCTCCGTCCGGTCGATCGGATCGTGGGCAAGCGGCTCCGTAAGCGCCGCCTGTCGGAGGACTGCGCCGCGGCGATCCGGCTGGACGCCGGGGCACTCACGGGACGGGCGAGCGCCCTCGGCGCCGTTACCGGTTGCACGCGGTAGCACGCGGCGCAGTCCGCCGCGGCCCTTGCCCAGCGATGGCATACGGCCCGGCCCTTCTCCGCATCGCCGCTGCCCACCGGCGGTGGCGCGTTCCTCGCCGATCCGCGCACGCCGAATCAGCGGATCATTGCCGCGCTGTCGAGTGGCGCGCCTCGTTGGACCCCTTCACGGACACCGCACCGTCGCCCCGTTCGCCGTCGTCCGGCACGCCGCGAACGCCGTGACACCGCACTGTCCCGGCGCCGCCGTCGGCACCCCGAACGCGATCCTCGCCACCGCCGGCGGACCCGCCGGCGCGGCGCCGAGCGCGAGGCCGCGGGCCTTCAGCTTCACGCGCAGCGTGCCGGCCGGCTTGATCGCCCGCACCGTCGCGCTGAGGATGCCGCTCGACACCGACGGGTTGCGGTACTTCCACGCCGTGCCGGCACCGTTTGCCGACCACCCAGATCCCGCGGCAGCAGTGAGGTCGGCGAGGACGACGCCGGCGTTGCTGGTGAGGACGAGACCCAGGCCGTGCGCGACCAGGTCGATGGGCGGGCTCGTCGTCGCTGCGACGGCACCAGCGAGCTTGAGCTGATCGTCGCCCGACGGCGCTTGCAGCTTGGTCAGGGTGAGACGCGCGGCGCCGACGGTGGACGGGCTGGTGCAGCCGCTCGTGCCGGCACCACGCTCGACCTCGACCAGCATCACCGCATAGGGCGCGAGGTCGACGTCCTGGACCTGCGAGAGCTGCGCCACCAGCTGCGTATCGAGCTGCTGCAATCCCTCGGCCGCGATCGCCGCGTTCAACCCCGAGGCGACATAGGTGCCGTAGGCGTTGTTGTGCGTGGCATCGATGAGCCAGCGCTTCACCCGGTAGCCACCCGTCGACGTGAAGCCGTCGATCGCGAGCGACACCTGGCTCGACTCGGTGACGAGGGCGCGCTGTCGCTGGAAGACGGCCTTCATGCGCAGGAGGTCCGTCTGCTCCGAGGGCACCGACGTGACCGCGCCCACTGCGATCGCCCCGGTGAGGAAGGCGGCGATGCGCGTCTGCCCGCCCCAGCGCGCAAAGTCGTCGGGGTCGTACCCCATGTCGCGGAGCACCTCGACGGCCTGGCGTCCTGGGCTGGTCACGTAGCTCCACAGGAGCACGCTGAGGCGGTCGCCCTCGACGCCCGCCGTTGCGTACACGTGCGGGAAGTACTCGTCGGCTGGGTGGGCGTGCGTCGCGCTGACGGATACGAGCGTGCGCGGCATGCGACCGACGATGGTCTGGGCCTGATAGATGGCCTTGCGGAGGCCGTGCTTGTTCTTGTTGGTGCGCAGCCCCCAGTCGTGCGGGAACTCCTCGCTCCCACCCCAGTCGGCGTCGTCGAGCTGGAACATCGCCTGGTAGCCGGTCACCCCGCCCTCGGCGAGGTGCGACATGAAGGCCAACGAATAGCTCGCGCCCATCTCGTTGTCGGTCTGCCAGCAGCCGAGCGTCGACGGCGGCGACGGCCAGCTCGGGTCGTCGCGCTGCATGTTGGGTTCGTAGCAGGCGTCGAGGGGGTTCCAGCTGCCCACGATGATGGGGAGTGGCCCGAAGCCGTTGGCGGCGAGCAGCTCGAGCACCTTGCCGTTGGCGCGGCGGTTCTGTTCGGGAGCGGTGCCGAACAGGTGGTAGCTGATGAAGTCGGGCCGGATCCCCTGGGCCGCCGAGAACTCGATGAATGCCTGGGTCAGCGGCACCGACTCACCGGGCTTGATGCTCTCGGGGCCGCCCGCGGGCTCGGGACCGCCGACGCGCGCCGCGGGATCAACGCTGCGCGCACCCGCGACGAAGTGACGCCAGGTCTCGAGATAGTTGGCCTGGGTGTCGGTCCAGAAGCACGGAGCGTCGGGCTCCTCCCAGAGCTGGTACCAGACGTTGTCGAGCCCGTGGGTGACGTTGAAGTAGGTCACCGTGGCCGCGATCGCCGCCTCCCAGGCGGCCCACTTGGCGGGGTCCGGCGCGAGGGTCTGATACGTCGGCCACTCCTCTTCGCAGCCCGGCGGCATGGTGATGACCGACGACTTCGAGATCCAGCGCGGCATGCCGTGCACCTGCAGCAGGAACTGCGC
This sequence comes from Binatia bacterium, assembly GCA_036009625.1. Classification (GTDB taxonomy): domain Bacteria; phylum Desulfobacterota; class Binatia; order DP-6; family DP-6; genus DASYLJ01. Next base: position 68,217 of record DASYLJ010000120.1, on the reverse strand, counting down.
CCCCGACCCGGCGGCAAGCGCCGCCACCGTGGCGAGCCCGCTCTGCGCGAGGCGCGCCTGATAGTCGGCGAGGCTGGTCGACGGGCCGAGGAGCAGCTGCGTCGACTCGACGATCAGGCCGCGGGAAGGGCCCGCGTCGACGGCGAAGTCCTGCTTCATCTGGTTGCTCGTCCAGCCGAAGAAGGCCGACGGCTCGAAGAACGTGGGGAGGGTACCGGCGGAGGTGCCGCCGTGCACGCTGAGCGTGATCTCTTCGGCGCGAGCCGGACGAACCAGGAGCGACCCGAAGAGAAGGACAAGAATGCAATGCTTCAGCATGGATCCTCCACAGGTCGTCGAGACGCCGCCGTCTGTAGCCGTGACAATCAGGGAAGATGTAGCGGCCGGTCAAGACGTAACTACCAGCTCCACGGGAGCCGCGAAGGAATTCGATGCGAGCGGAGGCGATGCTGCGGCGCTTCATTCACCGCGCCGGAGGGACGGGCTGCGCGTCAGCGCCGGTCGGTGAGCGCGGGGAAGAGCCGGGCGGTGTTGGCGCGGAGCGCGTCCAGCACCGAACCCGGCGGGTCGCCCGCTTCTGCGAGTCGTTCCCTCGCCATGACGGCGGCGAACTCCGGCGTGAAGGGGTAGTCGCTCCCGTAGTGCAGGTGCTCGATCGTGGTGAGCGTGAGAAGCGCGTCGAGCTGGCGGGGAACCGGGAAGCCGGCGAGGTCGAAGTGGAGCCGCCCCAGGTCGCGCAGCACGTCCACCGCGGGGTCGACGCCGAGCAGCCGGGAAAAGACGCCGACCCGGTCGGCGACCATCGGCAGGGTCGCGCCAGCGTGCGGGACGATGAACTCGATTCCCGGATGCCTGGCGATCGTTCCGTTCAGCACCAGGTCGACCACGGCACGAGTGGTGTCGAAGAAGAACTCGAGCATCGGCCGGGGACGCCCGAGCGAGGTGTGCTCCCAGCACGCCGGCGAGGTCGGATGGATGAAGAGCCGGGCGCCGCGCCGGTCGAGCTCGCGGAAGACGGGTTGGAACGCGGGATCGCCCAGGTACGTTCCGCCGATGTTGGTGAGCACCGTGAAGCCGGCGACGTCGAGCCGGTCGCTGCAGTGTGCGATCTCGGCGATGGCCGCGTCGACGTCGGGCAGGGGGAGCGAGGCGAGCAGGCCGAACCGTCCGGGATGATCGACGACGGCTCGCCGGCCGGCCTCGTTCACCTCGCGGGCGAGGTCCCGAGCCGCACGCTCGTCGGCGAGATGCACGCCGGGTGACGAGATCGACAGCAGCGACGTCGCGATCCCGAGCCGGTCCATCGCGGCGACGTGCTCCTCGGCGGACCACTCCGGGATCTGCGGGAAGCCGTCGGGCTGGCCGTGGCCGTTGTCCAGCAGCGCCGCCCGATAGCTCGACGGGACGTAGTGCGCGTGCACGTCGATCATGCGGGACGCGCTCACGTCGTGATGCTCGTGACCCAGTCGAAGAGGGTCTCGACGTAGAGGTCGGGCCTGTCGCCGTGCATCGAGTGGCCGACGTCGGGGAACGATCGGTACGTCACGTCGACGCCCGCGCCGGTGAGTAGGGCCCGCACCCGCTGTGCCTGCTGGTCGGACATCGCGCCGAACAGGAAGCCGCTCGCCTCGTCGGTCATGCGCATGTGGTGCGTCAGCAGCACCGACGGAACCGTGACGCTGCGAAGCATTCGCTCGTGGTCGCACGCGGCGGCGACCGTCCCGGTCCAGAACGACCGGCCCCACTCGGGGTCGTACTCCTTGAGGCTCTGGGGCGGCTCGTCGGGCACTGGAATGAACCGCAGGTGCTCCGGCAGTCGAGACGCCGATCCCTCGCGCATCGCGTCCCAGGCCCCGATCGACCACTGGTCGCCGAGATAGGTGCTCCAGAGGTCGAACAGCGGGCCGATGCACTGGCGGATGCCTGGACCGATAGCCGGCCGGGCCTCCGACGCGAACAGCGGCGGGTCCTCGTAGAGCGCCGCGAGCACCTGACCGGGCTTCGCGTACGCCGACAGCCAGGCAGCGAGGACGCCGCCCGAGGACAGGCCGCTCACGATCGCCGGTCGCCGGACGACGAGGTCGAGGAAACGGACGAGGTCGTTGCCCATGTTGTCGAGCGTGTAGCGGCCGGGCGTGCGTGTGCTGCGGCCCTGGCCCCGGAGATCGACGGCGAACACCTGGAAGCGCTCCGCGAGCAGCGGCATCGCCGCCTCGTATCCCCACCACGACTCGGTCTGGCCCGGGATGAGGAGGAGCGCCGGCGACGCGGCATCGCCCAGCGTCGCGTAGTTCATCTCGATCTCGCCGAGGTCGACCAGCTGTTCCGCGATCGTGTGGGCGACGTAGGTGTCGTCGAGGTTGTGTGGTCCGTAGCGAGCGCGGTGGTCGGTCATGGAAGCATCTCTGTTCGATCGATCAGGAAGGCGTCAATAGCCGACGAAGTTCGTGCTCGCGCCAGAGTGGCCATCCCCTGTTCGAGACTCCCTGACGCGTCCTGCACAATGATCGTCGTTGCTCATCGACGGCATCCACATGAACCACTCCCATGCCATGCGCGGTGCTGCGGCATGTCGCCGTGCGGTGCCTCTGTTGATGCTCGCTGCGATGCTGGCATTCGCGTCCGCCGCCCACGCCGCCGACACGGTGTGGCTCTGCAATCCGTCGGTCGCGGACGATCCCTGCCAGCCGAGTCTCGACACGACGGTCCTGTCGCCGACCGGGGCGGTGCTCCGGGTCATGTCCATCAGTCCCCCGCGATCGCCCAAGGTCGATTGCTTCTACGTCTATCCCACGGTCAGCGACCAGCCGACGGCGAACGCGAATCTCGACATCGATCCGGAACAGCAGTCGATCGCCCTCTACGAGGCCGCGCGCTATTCAGAGGTGTGCCGGGTCTTCGCCCCGATGTACCGCCAGGTCACGCTGCAGGGCCTACGCGATCATACGGGCGATCTCGCGCACGGCTACGTCGACGTCCGCGATGCGTGGCACGAGTACCTGCGGAGCGAGAACGACGGCCGCGGTGTCGTGCTCCTCGGGCATTCGCAGGGAAGCTACATGCTCCGGCGTCTGATCGCAGAGGAGATCGATCCGGACCCCGCCATGCGCAGCAAGCTCGTCTCCGCGATCCTGCTCGGCGGCAACGTGACGGGCAGCGAATTCAAGAACGTCGCTCCGTGCGCCTCGCGGCGTCAGCTCGGCTGCGTCGTCGCGTTCTCGACCTTCGACGCGCCCGTACCCAAGGATGCGCGCTACGGCCGCGACGAGCACGGTGCCCAGGTCCTGTGCACCAATCCCGCCGCGCTCGGCAGCGGCTCCGCGCCGCTGCGCACGGTGGTTCCGACCACGCCGTTCGCACCCGGAACGACGATCGGTGCCTCGATACGCGACATCGGCCTCGTGTTCCCGGCCGTGTCGACTCCATGGATCTACGTCCAGGGCGCGTACGACGGCGAGTGCTCGTCCGCCGATGACGCGAACGTCCTGCAGATCACGGCGGAGACGGGCGCCCCGCGGCTCACGCCCGCTCCGGATGCGAACTGGGGGCTGCACCTCGTCGACGGCAACATCGCGCTCGGCAATCTCACGAGCCTCGTGCGATCGCAGGCGAAGACGTTCGTCCGCAAGCGCCACTGTCGCTATCGGAAGAGCTCCGGCTGGAGCAGCTGTCGTACGAGCTCGGGGAGTTGAACGTCAGCTGCGACGCCGTCGTCGCCACCGCCGGAACAGCAGCACGAGGACGCCGACGGGGAGCGCGACCGCGATCGCGAAGATGCCAGCGACGATGCCGATGCCGCGCCAGAGATACCCCCAGCCGGTGTGATCGTACGGCGCAGCCGACGGCAGCACGGGCACTGCCGGGTCGAGCGCAGCGGCGAAGCGGGCCATCTCGTCGGACAAGCGTTCGACGACCTCGGGATGCTCGGCCGACACGTCCTGCTGCTCGCCAGGATCGGCCTCGAGGTCGAACAGCATCTGCGGGTGCGAGTAGAGCTCGGCTCTGGCGAGCGGCTCGAAGAGCTCCGGGTACCAGCCGGATTGCGGCAGCTTCAGCTTCCAGCGCCCGTCACGGACGGCCCCGATGGCGGGACGTTGGTCGCCGAAGGGGATGCGCAGGCTGAAGTAGTAGAACGGCGTCGGTGCGCGCTCGCCGCGACCCTCGAGCACGTCGACGAGGCTCCGGCCGTCGATGACGCGGTCGTTGGGAATCGGTGCACCGGCGAGCTGCGCCAGGGTGGGCAGCCAGTCCATCATATCGGCGAAGCTGGACACGGTCCGGCCCGCCGCAATGCCGTCGGGCCACCGCACCACCGCCGGTACGCGATGACCACCTTCGAACGTGCTCGTCTTGCCGCCACGCAATCCGCCGGCGCTGCCGCCCCAGTCTCGCATCGCGAGCCAGGGTCCGTTGTCGCTGGTGAAGACCACGAGCGTGTTGCGGTCGAGCCCGAGCTCCACCAGCCGCGCCATCAGCTCGCCGGTCGAGGCGTCGAGCTCTTCGACCACGTCGCCGTAGGTGCCGCGACGCGAGCGGCCCCGGAACCGTTCCGACGGATAGAGCGGAACGTGCGGCGCGTTGTGGGCCAGGTAGAGGAAGAAGGGCACGCCGTCCTTCGCCACCGACGTCAGGAACTCGAGCGCGCGATCGGTGTAGCGACGGATGAGGCGGGACTGGTCGACGGTCTCGGGCAGCCGGCGACGTCCGTCCCAGACGAAGAAGTTCTTCTCGTCATTGCTGTGGGGGACGCCGAAGAACTCGGTGAAGCCGTGGTTCCAGGGCATGAACTCGTCGGTATTGCCGAGATGCCACTTGCCGACCATGGCGGTGCGATAGCCGGCGTCGCGCAAGAGCTCCGGGATCGTGATCTCGTGCTGCGGCAATCCCTCGGGCGTGTCGTGGAAGAGGACGGCGTTGACGCCGGAGCGCGCCGGATACCGCCCCGTCATGAGCGCCGCGCGCGACGGCGAGCAGGTGTTCGCCACGGAGTAGAAGTCGGTGAAGCGCACGCCCTCGTGCGCGAGGCGATCGATGCTGGGCGTGGCGATGTCGCGCGCGCCGTAGGAGGCCAGGTCGCCCCAGCCGAGGTCGTCCGCCAGGATGAAGATGATGTTGGGACGCGACGCGACGGGCGACGTTTGCGCCGCGGCGGTCGTCGCGAGCAGGACGCACAGTACGATCGTCGTCGCCGTGACACGCATGGTGGTCGGACCTATTGCACTTCGATCGACGACGTTGAATCCGTGGCATCACGCATCACCGGAGGGGACCCATGGCCGACACCGAACGTGAATCGACCAAGACGGTCGCAACCCACGACGGGCGTGCACTCGCGTATCTCGAAGTCGGAGATCCGAGCGGGCCGCTCGTCATCCACAATCATGGTGGACCCAGCAGCCGGCTCGAGGCACGCCTCTTCGCGGATTCGGCATCGAAGCACCGCGTGCGACTGGTCTGCGTCGACCGGCCCGGCATGGGACAGTCCAGTCCCCAGACGACGCGCACCTATTCCGGCTGGGCCGACGACCTGACGACGATCGCCGACGCGCTGGGCTACGACGAATTCGGAGTGACGGGTTGGTCGGAAGGTGGCCCATGGGCACTTGCGGCAGCTGCCTACATCGATCCCCGTCGACTGCGCCACGTCACCAGCATCGCCGGCGGAAGCTACGGAACGTTCGGTGACGACTGGGCAGCGACGTACCTCTCCAAGGCCGACGCGATGGGGGGATTCCTCGCATTGCATTTCGAGCCCGGCTTTCGCCTCATGTATGCGGCCATCGGCCTGACCGCCGAGCACTTCCGCAAGAGCTACATCTCGGCATTGCGGAAAGCCGTCAACGACTACGATCGACGGATTCTGCAGCCACCCGAGTTCGAATCCGCCTTCTGCGAAGCAAGCGCGGAATGCTTCGCTCAGGGTAGCGAGGGGCTCGTTCGCGACAGTGAGCCGCTCTATCGGAAGTGGGCTTTCGACGTGGGCACGATCGAACGGCGAGTCCACGTATGGCAGGGACTGGACGACCTGCTCGTGCCGGCCTCCATCAACCAGCGGGTGGCCGAGCGAATGCCTGGGGCGGTATGGCACCCCGTCGAGGGAGCCGGGCATTTCGTGGCGGTCGGTTCGGCAGACGACGTGTTCGCGATCGCGCGCGACGAGCTGGGCGCGCCGCGATAGCGCCTGCATTCGATGTCGAATTCCCCGTCACGCACCTTGCGGCGCGGCGGCAAGCACAATTCGACTGGACAAGCTGCATCCAGGTGCGGGAAGAATTCGCCATGGCCAGATTGCTGGGTGTCGTCACGGTCGTCGCGTTGCTGTGTCTCGGAACGTACTCGGCGTGGGCCGAGTGCGATCCCTCGTGCCTGACCTGCAGCGAGACGCCCCCTCTCGGCAACTGCACCTGCGCCGCGGGGGCCTACGTGTCCGGGCCGCTCGGTCCGTGCGCCCCGTGCGCGTCGGTCACGGGTTGCGTGTCGAGCGTGACCTGCACCGCTGCCACCGATTCGGTGTGCACTGCGTGCCAGTCGGGACGCTACCTTCAGTTCGGCCCGCCCTCCACCTGCCCGGTGTGCTCGTCCGTCGCGCAGTGTGCGTCCGCTGTGAGCTGCACCAGTGCGACCAACTCGCAGTGCACGTTCTGCAATTCTGGACACTATCTCGACGAGACCGGTCCTGCCGACGCCTGCAGCGCGTGCTCGGCCGTGAGCAACTGCATCAGCGCCCTGACGTGCGTCTCCGCGACGACGTCGCAGTGCACGAGCTGCGCCTCGGGGTACCGTCTCGTGAACGGGCCCGCCGATTCCTGTGCCGCGTGCTCTCCGGTCGCGCACTGCGCGTCGGCGATCACGTGTACGACGCCATCCAACTCGATTTGCAACGCGTGCGACCCAGGATTCTGGCGCTCGGCGGGCGTGCCGACGGTCTGCTCGGCGTGCTCGTCGATTCCGAACTGCGAATCCAATGTGACGTGCACGGGCCCCTCCAACTCGACCTGTACGACATGCGCCGCGGGCACCTACCTCACACCCGACGGCAGCGCCTGCCTCCCCTGCACCCCAGTCGGGTCCTGCACCTCCGCGCTCACGTGCACCACCGCCACCGATTCGGTGTGCACCGCCTGCGAGCCCGGCACCTACCTCGACTCGAGCGGCCCCTCGAGCGTTTGTTCGCCGTGCTCTCCGGTGGACGCCTGCGCATCCGCACCGACCTGCACCACGGCGACGGACTCGCAGTGCGACGCCTGTGAACCGGGGCACGAGCTGGTGCAGGGACCGGCCGACGTCTGTGACGCGTGCGCCACGCCCGATTGTTCGGACTGCGCCGGCGGTGTGGACATCGTGAAGGCGAAGGCGACGCTCACGAAGCTCGCGACCGCGCCCGGCGACGACGGCCTGAGCTTCGTCGGTGAAATGACCATCCCCACCACCCCGCCGATCGACCCGCGCGCGAACGGTGCGCGGATCCTGCTCGCGGGAACGGGCGGAACCGTCGCCGACGTCGAGATTCCCGGCGGCGCCTTCGACGAGGTCACGAAGACCGGCTGGAAGGTCAACAAGGCCGGTACGGCGTTCAAGTTCACCAGCAAGACCGGCGTCTCGGGCATCACGACCGTCTCGGTGAAGGGCAACGCGAAGCAGCCGGGCCTGCAGAAGCTCAAGGTCGTGGGTAAGCAGGGTGCGTTCCCGATTGCCGCACCGGAGCTGCCGCTCGCGGTGACCGTCGTGCTCGAGCCGAACGGCCAGTGCGGCACGACGGCGTTCGCGTCGTGCACGCTCAACGCGTCGGGCGCGACGCTCAAGTGCAAGTAGGACGGATCGTCGAGACGATCGCAGGGTGACCGAGCCGGCTGTCCGGCTCGGTCACCCGCCCCCTTCATCCCGGCGGGGCTTCTCCCCCATCTCGGGTCGCGCGCCACCCTTCTTTTGCGGATGGTCTCGGTCGTCGGCGTGAGCCGCGAGGATACCTGCCGGTGCTACGCGATGGTGGCGCCCGGAAGGAGGCCTTCGTGGAGATTCCGTCCGTCAGCCGTCGCCTCGTCGTCGCCATCGCAACGTCAGCGTGCCTGGTCACCGGTATCGCCGTCGCGACGGCAACCGGGCTGCCCGCGAGTCTCGCCAACACCGATCGCGGCGGCCACTACTGGTTCCGTCACTGCGAAGGCCAACCGGACTCGACGGCGCTGCCGCCCGACCCGCGCTCGCTCGTGACGCCGACGTACGACAAGGCGGTCGTGTTCAACGTCGCCTGGTACTCATGCCTGAACCAGCAGCCCGCGACGTGCGGCGAGCTCCGCGCGCTGCAAGCCGCCGGCGGCCGCCTCCTGCGCGGCAACGGCGAGGTCGGCGCGGGATGGCAGTTCAGCGGCGATCATCCGTCGAGCATCTGGTCGGTGCCGGCGACCCTGTACAATGCGCTGTGGCTCCGCTGGGGCCTGCTGCAGCGACCGGCGGACTTCGACGCCCTCGTCGCGGAGCGCTACGGGACACCGCTCAGCGCCGATCGCAATCCGTACCCGCTGCCCGGCGAAAATCCCAACCTCACGAACGGCGGCTCGGGCAAGCTCCCGATGGCGCTGACGCAGACACGGAACGCCGACGGCACCTGGACCGGTCAGATCGGCATCACGTGCTCCATCTGTCACGGCGGCCAGGTGGGCGCGGCGACCGACGGCCCGGGACTCGGACCGGTCTTCGGTAACAACGGCCTCGCCGACGTGAATCTGCTGCTCACGGAGTTCGGTAGCGCGAGCAACGGGTTCGCCCTGATGAGCCTGAACCGCGTTCGCGGCAGCGGCAACATCACCAACTTCCAGCTCTTCGGGCTGCTCACGGCCTTCGACTTCCGGACCACGCTGCCGGGGATGGTGCTGAATCCGCGGCTCTGGCTCTCGGGCAATACCGGCAGCGAGGATCCGCCCAACTGGTGGAACCTCGGACACCGACCCGCGAAGTTCTACGACGCGGGGATGAGCAGCGACTCCACGCGCATCGAGCTCTCCTGGCACATGCCGGGCGCCGCGACCCCGGCCTTCCAGGAAGGATACGACTGGATTCTCGATCACGAGTACGCGGCGAACACCTGGATGCTCGGCCTGCGCTCGCCAGCGTATCCACTGCCGATCGACACGCGGCTCGCGAGGAAGGGCGCCGCGCTCTTCCACAAGCTCAACCTGTGGCACCCGCGGCGCCACAATCCCGTGCCGCCCCCGCCGCAGCTCGGGAACGGCTCGTGTGCCAGCTGTCACGGCGCATATGCGCCCCGCTATACGAAGAGCCGGCGATTCCTCGCGTCCCCGGTGCTGGCCGGCATTGCGGCGAACGTCACGCCGATCGACGTCATCGACACCGATCCGGCCCGCATGCTCGGGAACGACGAGGCCGTCGAGCAAGCCGCGGAAGCGAGCTGGTTCACGTACTACGGCCAGGAGGGTTGCGCGGAGGAATACAATCTCATCGGGTACCTCGCGCAGCCGCTCTACGGCGTGTGGGCGTCGGCACCCTACTTCCACAACGGCTCGGTGCCCGACGTCTGGGGCGTGCTGAAGTCGTCCGATCGGCCGTCGTTCTGGCGCCGCCTGTCGAAACCGGCGCGGCCGGGCGTCGTGATGGGCTACGAAACCGATCTCGCGCGCGGCTACGACCCTACCCGGGTGGGCTGGCGATACGACGCGCTGTCGTGCGGATCGCCCGGGCTCACGCCGTACCTCGCATGCGATCCCGCCGACCCGTTCGCCACGCCGTTCGTGCAATCATCGCTGAGCATCCTGTTCGCGAACGGGTCGCTCGCGTGGAACATCCTGGGCACGGCCCTCGCCCCGACGCTCACCAACGCCCAGATCGAGGACCGGAAGATCTACAACACGCGCATGTACAGCCAGGCGAACACCGGCCACGAGTTCACCGACGTGCTGACCGACGTGGAGCGCCTGGCGATCGTCGAGTATCTGAAGACGCTGTAGCAGACGTGGGGCGGCGCCCGGCGATCGTGCAGGCGCCGCGATGGGTCCGTCGGCGCGGCGGCATCTGCCTCGGATGCCGCCGCGACCGGCGTACGGCCCTTTGACGCCGGCCTTCTGCGCCGGTTACGACGTCCAGCACGCATGCGATCCCCCATCTGCGACCTGCTCGGCATCGAGTTTCCCCTGCTCGCCTTCAGCCACTGCCGCGACGTGGTGTGCGAGGTGTCGCGCGCCGGCGGGTTCGGTGTCTTCGGCGCCGTGAGCCTGCCGCCCGACCGCCTCGACACCGAGCTCGCATGGATCGACGAGCACGTCGGCCGCAAGCCGTACGGCGTCGATCTGATCGTCCCGAATACGTTCGCCGGCAAGGGCGAGACGATCTCGCGCGACGACGTCGTGCGCCTCGTCCCCGACGCGCACAAGCGATTCGCGGCCGACATCCTCGCAGCGCACGGGATCGACGCGAGCGACCTCGAGCAGGCGCGGCATGGCCACGGGGCACTCGGCGACAACATGCAGGAGCACGGCGCGGCGCGCTCGTTGGAGATCGCGTTCCGCCATCCCATCAAGCTCATCGCCAACGCACTCGGCGTTCCGCCGCGCATCATGCTCGAGATGGGCAAACGCCACGGTGTCGCCGTCGCGGCGCTCGTCGGCGCGAAGGAGCACGCGATCAAGCAGGTGCAGGCTGGCGTCGACATCCTGATCGTGTCGGGCGGCGAGGCGGGCGGCCATTGCGGCGACGTGTCGACGCTGGTGCTCGTCCCCGAGGTGGCGGAGGCAATCGCGCCGTACGGCAACACGCCGATCCTCGCGGCGGGCGGCATCGTCACCGGCCGGCAGATGGCGGCGTGCATGGCGATGGGCGCGGCGGGCGCATGGACTGGCTCGGTGTGGCTCACGACGCACGAGGCCGAGACGAATCCGGCCGTGAAGGAGAAGATGCTGGTCGCGAGCTCGCGAGACACCGTGCGCTCGAAGGCGCGCACCGGAAAATACTCGCGCCAGCTGCGCTCGCCGTGGACCGACGCGTGGGAACGCGAGGATGCGCCGAAGCCCTTGCCGATGCCGCTGCAGTCGATGGTGAGCGAGCCGGCGCTGCGCAAGGTCGACAAGCTCGCCGAGGGTGGACACGAAGGGGCGCGGACGCTGGCGACCTATTGGGTCGGCCAGGGCGTGGGCCTGATGAACCAGGCCAAGTCCGTGCGCACCGTGGTGCAGGAGTTCAAGGAAGACTTCCTCGCCGCGTACGAGCGGCTCGCCGAGGCGCTGAGCTAGACATGGCGCCTGCGCGCCGAGTACGAATCCGAGCAATGATCCCATACGTTGGAAGCCCATGACTGCCGCCCTGGAACAGGTTCGCGCCCGCGTTGCGTCGCAGAAGACGCTCCTGCCGTCGCTCTACGGACAGATCGACTTCGACCGCATGCCGGAGCGGTTCACCGAGAACCCCGCCGAGGCGATCGTGCAGGACCGCGCCCCGGGCGGCGTCGCGATGACCGACTACGAGCTCGATCTCGTGCGCGCCTACACCATGCTGGGCGACGTCGTCGCCGACGCCTACGCGGCCCTCATGCCGGCGATCCCGTTCCGCCGCCTGGTCGCCATGCTCCAGGAGGCCTGCGACCGCGGCGTCGAGCAGGTAGACGGCGCCCCACCCGAGCTGGTGACGTTCATCCGCAGCATGGAGCAGACGCCCGCGTGGGTCGACATGGACATGGTGCGCGAAGGCGCGCGCCTCGACCTGAATGCCACCGCCAACGTCTCGCCCTACGCCATCCGCGGCGCGTTCATCGCCACCTTCCTGAACAAGTACTCCGCGCTGCCGATGGCGCTCACCGGCACGCTCACCAACGAGACCGCGGCCCGGCGCGTGCGCGAGACCGCGCACTTCTTCGCCTGCACCGTTCTGCCCGGTGCGCTCGATCGCCACGGCGAAGGTTTCAAGGCGGCGGCGATGGTGCGACTCATGCACTCGATGGTGCGCGTCCACGTGCTGCGCTCGGGGCGCTGGGACGCATCGGTCTACGGCATGCCGATCCCCCAGGTGGACCAGATGCCGGCGGGCTTGATTCCCATCTTCCTGCTCGCGTTCCGTCTGATCGGCGAAGGCCGCCGCACGTTCACAGCGGCCGAGCGCGCGCAGGTCGAGCTGGCGCGCTACCGCTGTTTCCTCCTGGGACTCCCGGAGGACCTGCTCGCCGACACGCCGGAAGGCATCGTGCGCATGATGACGGCGCGCAACACGACGCTGCGCAACGGCTTCGACGACGAGACCTGCGGCACGCTGATCCGCGCGACGCTCGAGGCGTACCTCCCGCCCGATCGCAGCTACGCCAATCTCGTCTTCGATCAGCTCGAGCGCCGCTTCGCGAAGCTGATCTTCGTGAAGCATTTCCTCGGCGGAGACCACGCGATCGCCGAGAAGATCGGCGTCCCGATCGGCAACGTCGACATGGCGATCGGTCTCGCGGTCGGCGTCGGGATCGCGGCGCGCATGAAGCTCTTCGACATCGCGGAGAGCATCCCGGTCGTGCGGGACCTCGCGACGTCCCTGCTGGTGCAGCAGGTGCGTGACCTGCTCGTGCAGTATGGGCACGCGCGCTTCACGACCGACGCGACGAAGTACCGGCCGGCGGTGGATGCAGCTGCACCCACCTGAGCAAGCGGATCGGGAGTGCGCCCAGCGCGCGACTGAGCGCCTCCCACGGATCGCGGTTCAGGCCGGGATGCGCAGCACCTGGCCCGGATAGATCTTGTCCGGGTCCTTCAACATGGGACGGTTGGCCTCGAATATCTTCTGGTAGCGGTTGGCGTCGCCGTACTGCTCCTTCGAGATCTTCGAGAGCGTATCGCCCTTCTGCACCGTGACGTAGCGCGCCTCGGGCTCCGCCGATGCGACCTCGAGACGGTCGTCGACCTTGGCGATGCCGGCCGTGTTGCCGACCGCCAGCACGATCTTTTCGCAGATCTCCTGCGTCGCCACCTTTCCCTTCACGACGGCGGTGTCTCCGGCCACTTTGATCTTCAGATCGTCGGCCGCGAGTCCGAGCGAACGCACGCGATCCTCGAGGGTGGTTGCCCGCTTGGAAAGCACCACGTCGTCGGTCGGAGGCGCGGCGGCGGCCGCGTCACCGCCAAAGAGCTTCTCACCGGCACTCAGCACGAAATCGATCAGTCCCATCGTCGTCTCCTTTACGTGTGGTGGCGCCTGGCGGCGTTGCTACCGGGTTGGCCATCGCTCGCTTCGGGGTGAGCCGTCAATGCCCTCCCCGAAACACTCGTCGAGACGCCGATCGCGACCGGACCAGCGAGGGTTCGTCGCCGTCGAGCTCCGGTACCGCATCGGCGACCGACCCCACGTCCACCTGGGTACGGCGTTCGCTCGCAGGACGCTGGACGAATCCGTGCGCGGCGTGGCGGCGCTGGCACCGACGCTCGCGGCCGAACCGAGCGCACCCACTTGGTCGACGTGCTCGGTCGCAGCCCCGCGCGCCTTCCCGTGACGCTTCACCACCGCGACCGACCAGCCGTCGAGGCCATCCGCCGTCTCCAGCGCAGATGGCCTGCCGGCGCGATCACGGCGCGAAACCAGAGCGCTAGTCGAGGAAGGCGCCCGACGGAGAGCCGCACTCGGCCGGCGGCGGCGCGCTCTTGGCGAGATACTTGATTCCCTGCGTGAACTCCGGTGAGCCGCCGAATCGCCCACAGTACGACTGCGCGCCCAGCTCGAGGACGACGTCCACGGGAGCAGGATTGGTCGCGAGCGTGTGCTCGAGGCTCGAGCCCTTCCCGATCACCCGCGCGACCTTGCCCGGCTTGACGATGACCGACCTGATCGCGCCGCTCCCCGTGAACTTGTAGCCTTTCCCTGCGCCCGCCGCGCCCTGATACTTCCAGCCGCTCGCCGGCAGCTGGTACGTGGCATCGAAGCCACCCGACGCGGAGAGCACGCGCAGCGCGCCGCCGTTCAGGACCGGGTCATCCTCGCTGCCGTTGCCGCCCGCGAGTGTCGGTGCGGCGAGGATCACGTCCAGAGCACGCTTCTGCGGCTTGCCGGCTTTGTCTTTGAGCAGCAGCTTCTTCCCGGTCAGGAGCTCGGGCCGCGTCGTGGTGGTGGTGCTCAGCGTGGTCGTGGTGGTCGTCGTGGTGGAGGTGGTGCTGGTCGTGGTGAGGCAATCGGGAACGTCGTCATCATCGGTGTCGGTGAGGTCGTCTTCGCCAGGGCAGAAGTCGCAGCCGTCGAAGACGCCGTCCTCGTCCGCATCGGTCGGGCAGCCGAACGGATCGACGGTCGCCGCCGCGCACGGCTGGGTGCCGCGGCACCGGTCGGCGTCGTTCAGTATGCCGTCGCCGTCCTCGTCGTCGGTCGCGCAGCCGTTCGAATCCACCGTCTCGTTGCGTGTGCCCGGGCAGGAGTCGCAGCCATCGGAGACGCCGTCGTCGTCGGAATCGGTCGGGCATCCGCCCTGGTCGACGGAAGCGCACGTCGGGGTGGCCGGGCAGGTATCGAGGCAGTTGATCACGCCGTCCACGTCCGTGTCCGTCAGCGTCTGGACTTCGAACGCGCCGATGTCCGGGGCGCAGCCGACGCGTGGAAAGTCCCGCTGATCGGTGGGCGGCGCGCCGGTCGCTCCGCCCGCGTCGATCGCGATGCTGGTGGCCGACACCGCAAGGGTGTCGGTCGCGCCGCCGTTGTTGGACGGAAACGCGATGAGGACGCCGGTGTTGAGCTGTGCGGCCACCGAGCCGAATCGATCGCTCACATCCGGGACGAACGTCGTGCCACTGAGGTGTCCGAAGAGGTTGTGTCCCAGTGACACGAATGTGCCGCCGTTCTCGTGTACGTGGCCGCCCGGGTTGCCGCCCGCTCCGTTCGCGGTGAAGAGGTTGTTCATCAACGACATCGTACCGCCATTCACGGCGATGGCACCGCCGCCGCTGCCGGCGTTGTTGACGACGAACGTACAGTTGGTCACGGCGGCGGTGTAGGCCGTCGTGTTGCCCTGACGGATCGCGCCGCCGGAGTTGCTGGCGAAGTTATTGACGAAGGTGCAGTTGGTGATGGTGACGCTCGGCGTGCCGCCGCCCTCGCCGTAGGCGATGACGCCGCCGTTGCCGGCGGCCTGATCGGTCGTGAAGGAAGAGCGCTCCGCGACCAAGCTGCCCTGAAGCAGGATGATTGCGCCGCCGTCCACCGTCACCAGATGCTGATCGAAATGACAGTCCGAGATGGTGAGCAGGCCCGGGTCGTCGAAACGGATGCCCGCGCCGCGATCGGCAAACCCATTCGCCAGACGTAGACCCGAGATCGTGGTCGGCGCGGTCACGTCGAAGATGCGCCTGGCGTTGCTGCCGGTGACGGTCACGACGCGCGCGCCGGGGCCGTTGATGGTCAGATCGTCGGTGACGCTGAGCGAGCTGGCGAGTGTGATCGTTCCGCTCCCGCCCGCGTCGAAGACGATCTGATCCAATCCCGGGTTGGCGTTGGCGGCGATCAGCGCCGCGCGTAGGCTGCCGCCGCCCGCATCGGATGTGTTCGACACCGTGAAGACCGTGGCTCGGGCGGGGGAAGCCGCCCAGAGCAGCGCCCCCACACAGGAGGCGGCGATGAAAGACCACGGCGCCCGAACCATGATTGGAGTCATGGTTCGCACAGTCCCCCTCAGAGGCACCGTTCGTCAATCGCAACAAGATAGCGTCGGCGACGGTGACCCTGTCGAGGCCGGCGCGACGGCCTTCACGTGACGGCGACGACGCCCAACCGCCCCTCGATGCCGCCGATGCGGACTTCGCTACGACACGCGCGTCACTCGCAGAAGCGCGCCTCGGGGATCGGCGTCTCGCCACAGTCGCCCGCGACCTTCGCGGACACCCGCACGAGCGGCGTGTTCCAACTCGCGTCGGTCTTCTTGATGCAGCTCGACGTCGGGCGGTGGTTCGCGTCGTCGGCATTGAAGTTCGCCGGGAACTTGATGCCGAAGCCGTAGGCGCCGCCGTCCGGCCAGTCGATGTCCTTGCCGGCCCAGCGGTTGCACATCTTGCTGTCCTTGCAGAGCGCGGCGTTGGGGCCGTCGTCCCTGCAGGTGCATTCGCCGCGCTCGATCTCACAGAAGCTCGGCGGCAGGCAGAAGTCGCGCTCGGCGCGTTCGAACTCGTCACGGAACGGATCGAAGTCCATGTTGACGGTGACCGTGAGGATACCCGAGATCGGGTCGTACCGGCGCTCCCACGTCGACGGCCACGTCGTCGGCTCGTCGCGGAACTCGAAATGGCTGATGTTCGGCAGGACGCGGGTCAGGAAGACGTTGCTCTCCGGGAACCCGAGCGGCTGGTTGGGGCCGACCCAGAGCTGGTAGACCTGGTTCGTCGTCGGCTTCGCGTACACGAAAAAGACGTAGTACGTGCTGTCGGCCTCGAAGACGTTCTTGAACGGCGACCCGGACTGCGTCGCGACGCCGGCTGCGGTGTCGATGTAGTAGACGCCCTCGTCGGCCGTGAGGCTGCTGCGCTGCCACAGGTTGGCGCCCATCATCTGGATCCGCTGCACGTCACCCTCGGCCTCGCCGCCCCGCAGGCGCTGACGATAGAGCGGCACCCCGAAGCACGTGCCGGTGGTGCAGTCGCTCGCCCACAGCGGGTTCTGCTGCGGCTCGGACGGCACTGGCTCTGGGGGCGGCGTGGGCGTGTAGCCGCACCCCTTCTCGGGCGGCGTCGGCCCGTTCAGCTTGGCGCACGCCGGGTACACGACGGTCGTCAGGTAGTCGTACGGGCTCGTCTTCGCGGTGCCCGGCGAGAAGCCCTCGGGCGGATTCGCTATGTCGGAGCCGCACTCGAGCGCCTCGATCGGCGCGTCGAAGTAGTCGTCGAAGTTGACCGAGATCGTCTCGCGCTCCGCCGGGACACCGCCGTCCGCCCCGTGCGCGTCGCGCGGTGGAACCGCGATCAGCCCGGTGAGCGAGCCGTCGTCGTCGTTCAGCACCGTCTGCCGATCGACGGCCGTGAAGCCCTGGAACAGGCCGAAGTTCGGGTCGATCGGCTTCGGGTACGAGCAGTAGCGCTTCTCGACCCGGGCCTGGTCCGTCGTGAGCGTGCCTTTGACGAACTCCGGTTCGATCACGAAGTGGCGGATCTCGGCGTTGTCGAAGAACAGGTTCCGCGAGTGGAACGCCGGCGGATAGAAGAACCCGTTCGGCTGCTTCCATCCGATGGCGGCGTTCGGCAGGTAGCACGTGTCGGTCGCATCTTTCGGAATGCCGCCGCCGCGGCCGTAGAGCTCCACGGCCTTCGGACAGGCGTCGGACTGGGTCGGCCCACACTGCTCGCGCAGGCTCGGCAGGCGCGTCGGCTCGATGTCGAGATACGCGTTGGAGTCCTGGTACGACGGGCCGTCGTAGACGCTGAAGAGCCGCTGGTTCGATGCGAAGTTCGCGACCTCGAACACCACGCCGTCGTCGCGCCCGATGCAGTGCGAGGGCAGCCGCATGGGGTTGGTGATGGGGCACGCGAGGCCGCTCGTCGGGTTGAATGGACCGAGCGCCGACGCGAACGGGTTCACGGGCGGCAGTCCCTTGCCCGGCTTCTGCGTCTCGCCGATGAACGCGCTCTTGGTCGCGACCGACCAGAAGCCATCGATCACGGACGACCGCGTATAGTCGCCGCCGGTGACGAACGTGAGCCCACCGTTCTGCACATCGGTGATGGCGCTGTTCGACAGGACGTACCAGAACTGCCGCAGCCAGACGGCGGCGAAGTTGGTCGACGCCCAGTTGAAGGACGTGGTGTAGCGGTCGAGCACCGTCACCATGCAATTCGTGGTCGGGCGATTCGCGACGGGCGGCAGCGGCGGCGACGGGTTCGACGCGCACTTGAGGAACTTCGCGTCGTCGCCGCAGTCGAGGTCGGGGACCATCTTCGGGTCGTCACCGCAGCGGGTGGCGGGCCGTGAGCCTCCGGCCACCACGCGCGGGTAGTAGGCTTCGGTCGCCAGGTTGCCATCGGGCACCGGCGCCAGCGGGTTCGTGATCGGCGCGAGGTGCTCCTTGTCGTTGGCGCTCACCAGCGGCGCGACGCCGCTGCAGGTCGCGATCTCGCCAACGGTCTGGAACGAGTTCATCGCCGCCGTGCACGTATTGCCGACGAAGTTCTCGAGCGGCGTCATGCCGGCGCGACCGAGCCCACGCTGCATCGCCGCGTAGCCTCGCCATGCCATGCGCGCGCGGTTCGGGTCGTCGGTGTTCTCCTGGCCGCTGTTGAAGCCCGGCAGCAGCCAGTAGCACGCGCCGCACGTGCCGGCGCCGGCCGCCATGTTGTACCGGAAGTCGTTCCAGCCGTTCATGATCCAGAACACGGTCGGGTTCTCGGCATCGGAGTGGTACGGGAACCGGTGCGGGGACTCGGTCGCCGCTGCGGCGAGGATGCCGGGCACCTTGCGCGGGTTCTGCGGATTGTCGATCGCGGCGCGCGCGAGGACGCCGAGGTTCGAGTAGAGCTGGTTGTCGGATTCCGTGCCGCTCTCGAGATAGAAGCCGTGCCCGATCGACTTGTAGCCGACGTTGCGCGCGAGCAGCACGTTCTGCGTGCCGTGCAGCGTGATCCACCGGGTCATGGAGTCGTGGATCGAGCAGTCCTTCACGAACGTCTCGTCGGGCACCTTGCGGGCGAGGTGGAAGTGGATCGGGTAGTGGCCGATCACGCCGCCCTGCCCCAGCTGGTAGAACTCGACGCCCTGGAGCTGGAAGGTCTTGAAGCCCTGGCGTGCCATGGTGTGCCCGCCGAAGGCGTAGCCGGTCTCCTCCGCCGGGAACGGCGCACCGAGGGTGTCGCCGCCCGACACGACGCGGATGCTGCGGCTCAGAAGCCCCACCGCGGCGCGGGTGTCGACGGCCTTCAGGTTGAGGTCCAGCCGGCCGATGCCGGGATGCGCCTTCTCGGTGAGCGGGGACTCTTCGCCATGGTGGTGCCAGCGCGTCCCGGTCACACCGGGGTCGGCGTTCGTGAACGTGATCTTCGTCGTCTTCGACTGGATGTTCGAGATCACGCTCTGGACGATCAGCTCCTCCGTGTGGCCGGGCATGTAGTCGGTCGTCGTGACGACGATGTGATCGCGTTCGGTCCAGTCGACGAGACGGTCGACGACGAGCGTGTCGACGCCGGGGACGAGCGAGCCCTCGAGCCGGCCCCAGCTGCGGCCGGAGTCTGACGGGTCGTCGTCGCGCTTGCCCGCGACCGTGCCGCGCTTGCCGACGAGCCGCAGCGTGCCGCCGTACGAAACGGCGAGGACCTTCGATCCGAATCGGCTGTGGGCGTCCGGGCCCGCGTGATGGGTCATGACGTCGTAGTTGTAGAAGAAGTCGGTGACGCCGCCCGGCAGCTTCGACGTGACGGGCGCTCGCTTCGGCTCGACGGCCGGGTTCCAGACGTTCGAGCCCCATATCTCGGGTTCGACGCCGCAGATGTCGCCGGGCGACTTGCACGCGATCGGCGGGTCGTCGGCCTTGCCGTAGAGCACGATCGTCAGGTGCGCCCGCGGGCCGATCGCGTTCGACCTCGTCTTCGCCAGCGTGGTCGGCGCCCCGGCGAGGACGCTCCCGAAGTTCTCGACGAGGATCGAGCGCGCCCAGAGCTCGACATCGTCGTCGTGGAACCGGAGCGTCGCCGGGCGTTCCTTCGTCCCGAATACGTTGACGTTGCCGTACTGATACAGGCCGGCGCCGACGTGGCACTCGCCGACGACCTCGAGGTCCTGGCCGTCGCCACCCGTCGGCAGGGACTCGTTGCCGCCATTGGGGCACTGCACCACCGCGGCCGCGGGTCGCACCGCGCCGCCCGTCAGCGTCGCGACGACGATCGTCAGCGCGAGGAAAAAACGTGACACGCCGTCCGGACGCGGGACTCGCTGGGCTTCGCTTCGAACGGGTGCCATCGGCTGACTCCTTCTCGGGCCCGCAGGTCCGCATTCACCATAGCGGCGAGGTAGCGAGCTCGCGAACCGACGCCTGCTCTGCTGGCGAACGTGGGAGGCACTGTCGTATGCCGAGACCCATGAATATCCGTGGAGCGAAGGCGATGGTCGTGGGGGGCGCGTCCGGCATGGCACGCGCCACCGCCGAGATGTTGGTGCGCGAGGGCGCCCGTGTGGCGATCCTCGATCGTCCGGGCTCGAAGGGTGAGGAGGTCGCGGCCGCGATCGGCGGCGGCACGCGCTTCTACGCATGCGATGTCACCGATTTCGCCGGCACCGAAGCGGCGATCAGGAGCGCGGCCGACGAGCTCGGCGGCGTCCACCTCGGCATCAACACGGCGGGGGGCGGCATCGCCATGCGTACGCTCTCGAAGAACGGGGCGCATTCTCTCGACGCCTTCCGCGCCGTCATCGATCTGAATCTGATCGCGAGCTTCAACATCGCCCGCCTGCAGGCCGAGGCGATGAGCCGCAACGAGCCCGACGCGAACGGCGAGCGCGGCGTGATCGTGATGACGGCGTCGATCGCCGCGTTCGAAGGACAGATCGGCCAGGTTGCGTACAGCGCAGCGAAGGCCGGCATCGCCGGCATGACGCTCACCATGGCGCGCGACCTCGGCAGCCTCGGCATCCGCGTCATGACGATCGCGCCGAGCCTGTTCGACACCGGGCTGACGCACGGCATTCCGCCACAGATGGCGGAAGGGCTCACGCGAGACGCCGCCTTCCCGAAGCGCATGGGCCATCCGGAGGAATACGCGATGCTGGCCCGGGCGATCTTCGAGAACCCGATGCTGAACGGTTCGACGTTCCGCGTGGACGGCGGGCAACGCTTCGGGCCGAAGTGAGTGCTCGCCAGCCAGCCGTTTCCAGCGCATTCAAGGTCGAGAGGCCGCCGCCGAGCCTTTGCGGCGACACCGGCGGCGGAGCAACTCTCGAACGCTGCCGATCACAGACAGTCGAAGGAAAGCTGACGATGGACGACGCGAGCAAGCAGATCCTTCTGACGCGAGTGACGCCCGCCTACTGGCGCGTGACCTTCGACACCCGCCACTCAACATCTTCGGTCCCGAGACGATTCCCCAGCTCAACGAGGTCGTCACGGCGCTGGAAACGGACGAACACGTGAAGGTCGTCGTGTTCGACAGCGCGGTCGAAGGCTTCTTCCTCACGCACTACAACTTTCGCGCGAAGCTGGAAGAGTCGACCCGTCTCGGACCGGGGCCGACGGGCCTGCAGCAGCTCCCAGACATGCTGGTGCGTCTGAGTCGTTCTCGCGTCGTGTCGATCGCCTGCATTCGCGGGCGTGCGACCGGCGTCGGGAGCGAGCTCGCGCTCGCCAGCGACATGCGGTTCGCCAGTCGCGAGAAGGCGATCCTGTCGCAGTGGGAGGTGGGAGCGGGCCTCGTGCCCGGCGGCGGCCCCATGGCTCGTCTGCCGCGTCTGATGGGGCGGGGTCGTGCACTGGAAGTGCTCCTCGGCGCCGACGACATCGACGGCGACGTCGCGGAACGCTACGGCTACGTGAATCGCTCGTTGCCCGACGCCGAGCTCGACGCGTTCGTCGACGCGCTCGCCCGGCGGATCGCGTCGTTCGACAAGCTGGCGCTCGCGGAGACGAAGCACCTGGTGAACGTGAACAGCCTGCCGACCGACGCGGAGATCGCGCCGGAATGGGATGCCTTCCTCGCTGCGCTGGGGCGACCGGGAGCTCAGGCGCGCATCCGATTGCTCTTCGAGCGCGGGTTCCACGAGCCGGGCGATGTCGAGTCGCGGCTCGGCTACCATGTGGGACGCCTCGACATCGCGGACGAGGTCGACGCAGACGAGCGACGCGGAAAGTGAACCTGGCTGCGGCGGTGATCGGGTGGGCGGTCGTCGCGTGGCACGGCGCGGGCCGCTCGACTATGTGATCGGGCGCCTTCGCCGAGACGGCGGCGCGGTCCACAGAGGGTCGTGTGAGGGGGGGAGCATGCAGGGCAATTCGCCGCGCCGGATATTGTTCGCGAGCCTGATCGGCACCACGATCGAGTTCTTCGATTTCTACATCTACGCTACGGCCGCGGTGCTGGTGTTCCCGCACCTGTTCTTTCCGGCCGCGGACCCGGCCTCGGCCACGCTGCAGTCGCTCGCCACCTTCGCGCTCGCGTTCTTCGCGCGGCCCATCGGCTCGGCAGTCTTCGGACACTACGGTGACCGCATCGGCCGAAAGGCCACGTTGGTGGCCGCGCTGCTGACCATGGGGTTGTCCACCGTGTGCATCGGTCTGCTGCCGACGTACGAGAGCGCCGGCCTCCTGGCGCCGGCGCTGCTGGCGCTGTGCCGCTGCGGTCAGGGTTTCGGGCTCGGCGGCGAGTGGGGCGGCGCCGTGCTGTTGGCCACCGAGAACGCGCCGCCGGGCAAGCAGAACTGGTACGGCATGTTCCCGCAACTCGGCGCGCCGATCGGATTCATCTGCTCCTCCGGCGTGTTCCTGCCGCTGACGCACTATCTGAGCGAGGAGCAGTTCCTGCAGTGGGGATGGCGCGTGCCGTTCGTCGCCAGCGCCGTGCTGGTGCTGGTCGGGCTGTGGGTGCGGCTGCACATCGAGGAGACGCCAGCGTTCCGCCGCGCGCTGCAGAACGACGAGCGCGTGCGCGTGCCGGTGGCCGAGGTGTTCCGCCACCACGGCACGCCGCTGCTGCTCGGCACGTTCGCCGCGGTGGCCACCTTCGTCACGTTCTATCTGATGACGGTGTTCACGCTTTCCTGGGGCACCAGCCATCTGGGCTATTCGCGCGAGCAATTCCTGATCCTGCAGATGGCGGCCGTCGTGTGCTTCGGCATCACCATTCCATTGTCGGCGTGGCTCGCCGACATCTTCGATCCGCGCTCGGTGCTGATCGCCGCGGCCGCCAGCATCACCCTCTTCGGTTTCGTTTTCGCACCGCTGCTCGCGGCGGGCAGCACCGGGATGGTGCTCCTCTGCCTGTCGCTCGGACTGGGGCTGATGGGGATGACCTACGGGCCGCTGGGCGCGGCGCTCGCGGCCCTGTTCCCGACCGCGGTGCGCTACACCGGCGCCTCGCTCACCTTCAACTTCGCCGGCATCGTCGGCGCCTCGCTGACGCCCTACGCGGCCACCTCGCTCGCGCAAGAGTTCGGGCTCGCGGCGGTGGGCTACTACCTCTCCGCAGCGGGTCTGCTGACCCTCGGCGCGCTGCTGCTGCTGTCACGCGGTGCGATGGCGGCGCGCCACTGACGGAGTCGCTGCGAGGTTCCGCCACGCTCGCCGACATACGCGTGTGGACCCGCGCCCTCGCCACCGGTGCGCTGCTCGAGCCGGGGGTATGGAAGGCGGCGAAAAGGACGCGGTGCCGTTCGAATCGAATTCGCACGAGATCCCCCACAACGAACGCGGCGAGCAGTCCTCGGCCGGCAGGACGAGCGGCATGGTGGGGAACCCCACCGGCGAGGTCCTCCTCCGGCGGGACGAGACGATGCACCTCGAGGATCGCGGTGTGTCTCGTCGGCAGGTTCAATCGGACTTCGCGGAATACTTCGTGGCCGAGGCGTTGCCGCCGGAGAACGTGCTCTCCCAACAGGTGGCGGAGGAATTTTCCAACTGTACCAGGACGCGGTCCGTGGCGATGGGCATCTGCGGAACGAGCAGGTTGCTACCGCCCGCCTTGAGCGCAATCCGCGCCTTCCCCTCGGCGCCGAGCTTGAGAGACAGTTCTTCGACGCCGGAGCGTCCGGCTCGACGGTCCCGATATCTCGCGCCGCTACTTGCAGACTTCCGGCCTGTTCGTGCTGACGTCGTCTACTGCTGAAAGCAGTACAGGTGGCGCGACGAGAAGCAGACCGTGTTCGTGAACGAGCTCCAG
This sequence comes from Binatia bacterium, assembly GCA_036009625.1. GTDB lineage: Bacteria > Desulfobacterota > Binatia > DP-6 > DP-6 > DASYLJ01. The sequence goes on along the minus strand of DASYLJ010000120.1, from coordinate 44,425 downwards.
CTGCCACTCGACCCCTTGTTGCCCGTCCGGCCGCGAACGCTCCCGCCGTTCATGCTCGAGGTCCAACCGATGCAATCGGTGCCGTGCCATGTTCCGTCATTGTTCGTACCCGTCCAGACACCATCGACGCTGACGGGTTGATTCGTTTCGTCGCTCGAGATGGCGACGATGTGTCCATCGGTCAGGTCGGTCAGATCTTGAGCGATCGTGACGCCGTTCGTCCCGACATAGGGGCCGCCACCCACCGTCAGGCGATCCCGAGCATCGTTCGAGGCGTCACTGAGCCAGGCCACCCACGTCCCGGATAGCACCGCATTCGCCGCCAGGGCATTGCAGATGGTGTCGCCCCCAGTGATTCCCCCCAGGTTTCCGTTGAAGGTTCCGCTCGTGACGAAGACGAGGTTCGACGCGTATGCTCCCCCAGTGCTCGCCAGCAGCAGCGCACCGATCAATAGAGTCGACAGTTGCACATCGGGCCGTCGGTGAAACAAGCTTGGGAATTTCATAGAGCCGGTTCTTATCTGACGCCTTGGTCCCAGACAACACCTGATCGGCTCCTGTCCAGCCCGCTCGCGATCCTGCCGTAGGGCACCGGTTCGTCGGCGCCCCCATCGCATCTCGCGGCACCCGGGCCGACTCCACCTCGGCCTTCATGGGATAGGCGCGCGATCGTCGCAGGTCGCTGGACAGGTTTTGGGCGTCGGCGTAGAGCACCGTGCACGCCGGCGCGGCGATCGCTCGTCGTCCGATCGGCGACTGCACTCGCCGACCGAATCGACGCACGTGACTTCCGACGACGGCCCGCCGTCCGCTTCTGGACGAAAGAAGGCGGCAACATCGCCGAGCGTGACGGCCGCCAACGCGGGACCGATCGTCCGCGTCGCACCGATGCTGGTCCGCCCGCCAGAGCCGCTGATCGGCCTCGGTGCGGTTCAGGGGCTTGGGCGGGCTCGACGAGTGTCGCAGCGCACAAGGCCCGAAAACGCTAGTCGGACTTCGCGCGGAACCGGCCCGCGTCGTTCCGGCGTGCGCTGCCGAACGTCGCTGCCCAGCACTCGCCGTTCGTGACCTGTACCTGGACCTCGACCGGCAGGGCGAGCGGCATGGTGGGGAACCCAACCGGCGAGGTCTCCACCAGCGATCCCTTCGCCTCGACGGCGACGCGCGCCTTCCCCGCCTCACCTGGCGTGAGCGTCACCTTGCTCACGCCGTGCGGGGTCGTCGCCTCGTCGACGTACACCCAACCTTTCGCGCCGGCCGGACTGCCCTTGGGCTTCCAGCAATCCTTCGTCGTGCAGCGTCCCCCGGCGGGCGCGTCCCCGCGGTAGACGACGCCGGTGGCACTCCGGTCGTAGACGCAGAGCGTGACCGCGTCGACGGTGAGCGGATCGCCGAAGGCGCTCGCGTCGGTGGCAGCACCCTTGCTCCAGACGAAACGGATCACGTCGTCGTCCGGCTCGTCACCGTGAACGATCTGCAATGTCGACTTCGCGGGACGCGTCGATGCGCGGCAGTCGGTGCGGGGCACCGGATCGCATCCCGGAGCCGGGATGGGCGACGGGTAGAGCACGTCGCGCCCGCCGCGCTCGTCGAAACGCAACGTCGTGTACAGCAGCGCCCCCGGGATGATCGCCGGCAGGTTCGACATGATGCTGTTGGGATCGACGGCGGACGACGCCTGCAGGTCGTCGAACGGCGCGAAGGGATCGATCGCCATCCGGTTCAGGGGGTTCGCATCGGTGTCGTAGTTGGCACCCGGGAACTCGTTCGGATGGTGCAGGCCGATCGCATGCCCCGCTTCGTGGATTGTCAGTCGCTGCAGCGCGCGCGGGCCTTCGGCCGCCGTGAAGATCGGTGCGATCAACGCGATGCGATCGACGTTCAGGTAGATGTCGGCGCCGTCGATGACGAAGCCGGCGAGCATCGCGCCGTTCGTGAGACGCCGGTCGGCGGCGAAGAGCGTGTTGGTCACCGTGTAGCCGAAGAAGCTGGTGCCGGCGAAGATCGGATGCGTGTTCGGTACCGCGAACACGTCGATGTCCGCTCCCGCGGCCTCGCCCTCGACGGCACCACCGACCGTCACCTCGAAGTCCAGCACCGGGCTCGCCCAGGCGGCGAATGCAGCCCGGATGCTCGCTTCCGCGGCCGCGACGTCCGCGGGGGCCGTGGCGCCGGTGACCGCGAACGTCAGCTTCTCGGCGACCGTCTCCTCGATGGCGACCCGGAGGTGCACGCGGCTGCCGCCGACGCCCGCGGCCGCGTTCCAGCGCGGCGCGCTCTGGAGGTTGGTCCCGGGGGACAGGCTCACGAACGCGAAGGCGGTGCCGGTGAGAACACCGGCCGCGCACAGTAGAAGGCCGGAGCACCGCCACACGAGCGAGCGAGCATTCGTCATGGCTGCAGCATAGTGCCCGCGCGGCGCGCGTACATGGGGCGGTGCACTATGGTGCCAATCGACACTCGTCCCATCGGGCGTCTAGCCCTGCGGGAAAACCAGCAGGCGCGCCGTTCGCTCCAGCCCACGATCGTACCCGCTGCAGTCCGGGCGCAGCAGCCCCTTCCGGGTGGCCTCGGCCGTCGCCCGTGCCAGGCGATCGAGTAGGCGTCGGCCGCGTCTGACGAGCGCCTCCGCACGGGTCGAGCGTGCCACGGCGCGATCGAGTACCTTCTCTGCCCGCTGCAGCAACTTCGGGAGCAGGCGGCGCACGCGCCGCACGCCCTTCCCGCTGGTCACACACGCGGACAGCGCGGCAGGGTCGGGGAGCCCGCAACGCACCTCCGCGACGGCCGATTCGCCGTCGTCCACCACGCCGTCGCCACACGGCTCGACGTCGATGCGGAACGCGCCGCGGCCGATGGTGCCCGCGACGATGCGTTTCGGCCGACCCGAGATGGCGAGCGCGCGCACGTCGACGCCCTCGAGCCCGTCGCCGATCGGGCGCCACGGCCCGCCGCCGATGGAGCGCAGCACGCCCTTCTCGCTTGCGGCATAGAGGACGTCCGACGCGCCGGGATCGGGAACGACGGTCCGTGCGACGAAGGAGCCCGCGATCTGCGACCACGTCGCGCCCGCATCGATCGTGTGGAACACCCCGAGGTGCGTTGCCGCCCACATGCCGGCATCGGCCGTAGCCCCGACGACGAGTGTTCGCACTTGCGCAGGGGCAAGGTCGCCGACGCGCTCCCACACGTCCACACCGCCCGTCGCGCGATAGACGCCGCCGTCCTCCAGCACGGCAAGGAACGCCCCCGCCGAGTTCCCCGGCAGCGTCGAGACAGCTACAGCGATCGGTGGCGCGCCGAGGGAGCCGCGCGTCGACGCCGACCAGCTCTCACCGCCGTCGGTGCTCCGCACCATACCGAAGCCCGTGGCCTCGATCCCGTACATGAGCGACGGCGGTGTCGCGCGGTCGACGCGAGCGATCGCGGAGCGAAGCCACTTCCCTGTGGCGCGCGCCATGACGTCCCGCCGTTCGTGCTGACGGCGACGCCCCGGCTCGTGGCAGCATAGACGGTGGTGGGCACGGCCGATGTGGCCGCGAACTCGAACACCTGCCCGCGCAGGGTGCTCCGCGCCCACGTCGCGCCGCCGTCCATCGAGCGCGCGTTCCGGCGAGCACGGTGTCCGGGAGGTCCGGCTCGACGCGAACGGCGAGTACGTCGCTGGTGATGAGATCCGGGTTGTCGTCGCTCCAGGTCGCACCGCCGTCGGGACTGCGGGTGAGCCCGACGTCGCCGATCGACGTCACGTACAGCCGCTCGCCCGACACGACCAGGTTGCGGCGGTCCAGCGGATCGATTTGGTCGATCGGCACCTCGTACACCGTCGTCCATGTTTCGCCGCCGTCGTCGCTCCGCACGAGCGTGGTCGCCTGCAGCGGACCGAAGGCGTACACCGAATGCCCCGACGCTCGGACGACCGCGCCATTCGGAAACGGGAATGCGCCGTCGACGGACGTCCACGACGCGCCGTCGTTGATCGACCGATACAACGGAGGGTTCCCCTCGCTCGTCGTTGCCCAGAGCGTACGGGGGGCGGTCGGCGCGATCGCAACACCACCGACGCCGCCCCACGTCGGCATGTGCGACGTCCCACACACCACGTGCTGGGCGTATTCGAACCCCGTGCTGATCAATACCAGGGACTCTCCACGATTCGTGACGCGGAAGACGCCACCGCTCGACCCTCCGGCCGCGCAGCTCGGTAGCGTCATCGCGCGTTTCGCGAGCAGCGAGATGTACGCCGTCGTCGGGTGGTCCGGGTCGAGCAACACATCGCCGACAGGGTGCCTCAATGGAATGTCGAGCCACGAGCCGCCGCCGTCGACGGTTCGCACGACGTGACCCTCGTAGGGCGGACTGTTGTCGACGATGGCCCACGCGACGAGATCGTCGGTCGGATCTGCGACGACGCGTTCGACCAGACGGGTGTTCGTCGTCTGCGTCCATTGGGCGTCGCCGGACGGGCGGCGCCAGATACCGCTCGGTGTCCCCGCCCACTGCGTGGTCGGGCCGAGCGCCACGCTCGTCGATGGCGGCGGCAAACCCGGGGTCCGCACCCACGACGCGCCGGCATCCCGGCTCTCGAACACCTCTCCGCTGGGCGAGGCTAGCAGCAGGTGCAACGGATCGGTCGGATCGACTGCGAGCGACGAGACGGGCCCGCCCGGCGGCCCGATCGATCGCCACGTTTCGGCGGCGACGATAGCGGGAGTCCAGGCCAGGCAGAGCGCAAGCAGGCCGCTGAGCCGATGTCTCACCCGAAGACGGGTCGCATGCCTGCTGGCCGGCTTCAAGTCATTTTGATCGACGCGGTGCTGCGCGAAACCACCGCACATGGGTCACCGCTGCTTCGCGAAGGTTTCCGGCCTCGATGCCCGACGGGCTTCGCTCGACCACGCACCCGTCGACGACGAGCGCGCCGTCCCAGTTCCGCCGTCAGAACCACTCGCTGCGCATGCCGAGCGTGGTGTCGTCGAGCGACTCGAGGAGCGACGCCAGGTACGGCACGCGCGCCAACTCGTAGGTGAAGGCATAGCGGCACGCCTGGAGCTTGCCGGCTCGGAACGAGGCCATCTCGGCGTCGTCCGTCGGCGGAGCACTCGCGATCACGGTTGCCTGCCAGAGCCACATCCAGCCGAACACGACGAGGCCGGCGAGGTCGAGAAAATGGCTGGCGTTGGCCAACGCCAGCGGGATACGGCCGCCGGCCATCGTCTCCAACAGCCGGTCACGCACGCGCGCGAGCGTCAGCAACGCGGCGTCGAGCTGGGCCGCCAGGGGCACCAGATCGTCGTGAGCGCGGGCGCGCATGATCGCCGCGGCGATCGCATCGTGCAGCAGGGCCCAGCCCGCGCCACCCTGCATCGTCATCTTGCGCCCGAGCAGATCCAGCGCCTGGATGCCGTCGGTGCCCTCGTGGATCGGGTTCAACCGCTGGTCGCGATAGTGCTGCTCGACCGGGTACTCGCGCGTGTAGCCATAGCCACCCAGAACCTGGACGGCGAGCTCGTTGGCGCGCAGGCACGCCTCGCTGAGCCAGCCCTTCACGATCGGCGTCAGGGTGTCGAGCAGGAGCGTGAGATCGCGGCGTTCCGTCGTGTCGGTGGTCGCATGCTGGCGATCCACGAGCCACGCCGCGTAGAGACACAGGTGGAGCCCGCCCTCGCTCACCGCCTTCTGGTAGAGCAGCATCCGCTTCACGTCGGCGTGCTCGACGATCGGCACCATCGGCTGCGACGGGTCCTTCGCCTCCACCGGCCGGCCCTGCGGGCGCACCCGCGCGTACTCGAGCGCCGCCAGGTATGCGGTGTACGCCAGCATCACCGCCCCGGCCCCGACGCCGATGCGCGCCTCGTTCATCATCTGGAACATGTACGCGAGCCCGCGATGCGGCTCGCCGACCAGATACCCTACGGCGCCGTCCTTCTCGCCGAAGTTCAGGACCGTGTTGATCGCGCCGCGATAGCCCATCTTGTGATTCACGCCGGCGAGGCGGACGTCGTTGCGGGCGCCGAGACGGCCGTCGTCGTCCACCAAAAGCTTGGGCACGACGAACAGCGAGATGCCCTTCACTCCGGCGCCTCCGCCCGGAATCTTCGCGAGCACGAGATGGACGATGTTGTCGGACAGCTCGTGATCCCCGCCCGAGATCCACATCTTGTTCCCGAACAGCCGATAGACTCCCTCGCCGGCAGGCTCGGCGCGCGTGCGGATGTCTGCGAGCGACGATCCTGCCTGCGGCTCGGAGAGACACATCGTGCCGAAGAAGCGCCCGTCGAGCATCGGCCGCATGAAGCGTTGCCGCATCTCGGCCGAGCCGAATGCCTCGATCAGGTTCGCCGCCGCGATCGTCAGGAAGGGATACGCCGCGGTGCCGACGTTCGCCGCCTGGAACATCGCGCTGCACGCCTGTGCCACCGTCCACGGGAGCTGCATGCCGCCGAGATCGTAGTCCTTCGACGCCGCCATGAACCCGGCGGCGACGTAGGCGTCGAGCGCCACCTTCACCTCCGGAATGACGTGCACGCGTTCGCCGTCGAAGCTCGGCTCCTGCCGGTCGCCCTTCGCATTGTGCGACCGGAAGTGGGTGACGGCGAGGTCGTGTGCGGTGTCGATCGCGGCGTCGAAGGTCTCGCGGCGGTGCTCCGCCCACCGCGGCTCCACGGTGAGAGCGAGCACGTCGAGCAGCTCGTACAGGACGAAGTCGAGGTCACGGCGATTGATCAGCGGGGAGGCCATGAAACGTCCCTAGCCCAGATGGCCGGCGGACTCGATGGCTGACGGTCTCCGAGACGACCCGCCCGGCGTGGCGACTGGCGCGCGTGCGACGGGCGAGGTAGTGCGACCTCGACGTCATGCGATTTTCCTACGCCGAAGCCCTCTGCGACCCCACGCACTACCTCCCGCTCGCTCGGGCGGTGGAAGATGCCGGATGGGATTCGTTCATCGTCCCCGACAGCATCTGCTATCCGGAGGTCTCGGACAGCAAGTATCCCTACACCCCGGACGGCAACCGCGAGTTCCTCGAGGACAAGCCGTTCCTCGAGCCGTTCTCGCTGATTCCAGCCATGGGTGCGGTGACGAGCCGGCTCCGCTTCACGACGTTCGTCGTCAAGCTACCGATCCGCCAGCCGGTGCTCGTCGCCAAATCCGTGGCGTCGGTCGCGGTCATGACGCAGGGCCGCTTCGGCTTCGGCGTCGGCCTCTCCCCCTGGCCCGAGGACTTCGCCGTCACCGGAACCGAGTGGAAGACGCGCGGCAAGCGCATGGACGAGATGATCACCATCATCCGCGGCCTGCTGCGCGGCGCGTACTTCGAGTTCGAGGGGGCGCACTATCGAGTGCCGAGCATCAAGATATGTCCGGTGCCACCCTCGCCGGTCCCTGTCCTGATCGGCGGCCACACCGAGCCGGCGCTGCGGCGCGCAGCGCGCCTGGGAGACGGGTGGATGCACGCGGGAGGTGACCATGAGCTTCTCGTCGAGTACCTCCGCCGACTGGCAGAGCTTCGCCGTGAATACGGACGTGAGCGCGAGCCGTTCGAGGTGCACGTGATCTCCCTGCACGCCTACACGGCCGACGGCATTCGCATGCTCGAGGACCTCGGCGTCACCGACGTGATCGTGGGTTTCCGCGATCCGTACCACATGCCGGACACGCCGGTCGGCGAGAAGATCGACTATCTGCGACGCTACGCCGACGACGTCATCGCGTCGTCGCGATAGGACAGATTCTCTCGACTGACCGCGGTCATCGCGGCCGGCACTTCACCGACGTGGGCGTACTGCCGCAATCGTCGGCGTCGAAGATCGTTCGACAGCACTGACCCGACGCGCCGATCGTCAGCGTGACCGCGGGCGGAGCGTCACCGGCGAGCAGTGGATAGGTGCCGTTCTTGCCCTTCAGCGTCACCGCGACCATACCTGCCGCCGTGTTCGCGCCTTCGGTCAGCTTCACGACGCCGATGCCGTTCAGCAGCGCACCGGTGCGATCGCGGTAGAGCCACGTCCGCCCCTTCTTCTCCCATCCCCGTGTGCCGCCGCCCGCGTACCCGCCGGGCGGCAGCACGACGTCGGCGCGCGACGAGCCGTCGGCAGCGTCGAGCTGGAGACGCGCTCCGCTGGCGACGAGGTCGAGCGACGCGAACGTGATGCCGCGCAGCAGGAAGAAGCCCTTCAGGCTGAACCCGTCGTTGCCCGGCGTCGGGTCGGCGAGGATCTTGGTGACCGCGAGCGACGGCTTCAGGACGACCGGTCCGCACGGATCGAGGCGAAGGATACCGATCCTCGAGAGGGCCGTGATGGTGAAATACATGAAGTGCCCGTCGGGCGACGCCGCCATCTCGTCCCGCGATTGCGTGAGGGACGGCTCGGGCGGCAGGGTCTGCGCCAGCACGGTCGTCCCGCTCGTCGGATTGCGTGCGCGCAGCTCGAAACCGTTGCGGTCGTGTACGAGATAGGCGCCGTCGGGCGTGATCGCGGAGAGCCTCGAAAAGACGTAGTCGCTCAGTCGCCCCCGGTACCGCAGTCCCCCATTCGCTTCCCGCTCGAACACCGAGATGTAGTGTGACGTGGTGTAGATGTAGCGATCATCGGCGGAGACGAGGATCGACGCCGTGTTGGCCAACGTCTCCGTCGGCAGATCGTCTTCGAAGATGACATCGACCAACGCTCCGATCGTGCCGTCGATCGGATTCCGCGCGTACATGACCATTGCGTCGGTGGCGAAGTAGAAGAACTGCCCGTCGCGGCTGACGGCAAACGTCCCGCTGGGACCATTCTCGTCGACCAGCGTCAGGCTGCCGTCGACCGGATCGCGCAGCAGGACGTCGTTGCAGCCGGAATAGAGCGACGTCCCGCTCGCATCCATGACGACCTCGGTTCGGCAGCCGGCGCCCGCGACACCGAGCGGGGTGTCGGTCCCGAGATACGTCAGCATCCCGGTGCCGGCGTCACGCGCGAAGCGGATCACGGCGTTGATGGCGCCGGCGTACACGTGAGCGCCGTCGGGCGAGACGACGACCGACGCGAGCCCCAGTAGCCGTGGCATGGCGCCGGGCCCCCCCTGGATCGCCTGCATCCAGGTCAACGCACCGGTCGTCGCGTCGCGGTCGAAGACGACGATCGCGTCGTCCCGCGAGCTCACGGCGTACACATGGCTGCCGTCGGGATCGAGCGCGACACCCTGGACACCGTCGAGACCATCGCCGGTGGAGAGCGGACCAGGCTGCACCTCGAAGCGCGTCAGGAGACCGGTGGCGGGGTCGCGGGTGAATCCGATGAATCCGCCGCTGAGGTCGCCGAGCACGTAGAGATGCGCGCCATCGGGCGACACCAGGGGGTCCCTCGGGTTCACGCCGACGGTATCGACGACACCCGCAGGAAGCGCCGATGTCGTGCCCAGCGACGTGAGGGCACCGCTCACGGCGTCGCGTGCGAAGATCCTGACGTCGGCGACGGACGTGGAGCTCGATCGCGTGGCATAGAGATACGCGTCGTCGGGGGACAGCACGATCGCCACGGAACCCGAGAAACCGAGCGAGACGGTGGTGCTCGGCGTGAGGGCTCCCGTCGTCGCATTGCGCGACAGGATACGGACGCCACCCGGGATGGCGGCGTACAGATGACTCCCACTCACCGGCATGGCGAGCGTGTTGCCGCCGCCGTTGATCGAGCCGACGAACGTCAGCGCACCCGTGCCGACATCGCGCGAGAAGTGGGTCGTGAAGCCACCGCCGGCGACATATAGATGCGCGCCATCAAGGCTCACGACGAATGCCGCGGGTGCGGACAGCCCCACGATGCCGCCGAAGCCGTCGCGCTCGGCCTCGAGGAACGTGAGCGCCCCGGTACCGACGTCGCGCGTGAACACCGCGACCGCGTTGTCGTAGACCGAGCCGACGTAGACGTTGGCACCGTCGGCGGACACCGTCACGACGTTCGCACCCCAGAGGCCATCCACTCCGCCGATGCCGTCGCGGAACACCGCGGTCTGCACGAGCAGGCCGGTCGCCGCATTGCGTGAGAAGATGGCGAGGCCCGCCTCGTCCCTGGAGGTGGCGTATACGTTGGCGCCGTCGGCACTGATGCCGACGGCCCCGGACCCCTCGATACCGTCGACGCCGCCGACGCCGTCCTGGTAGGAGGCCAGCCGTGTCACCGTTCCCGTGACGGCGTCGCGCGCGAAGACACCGAGGCCGTCGATGGGAGAGCGCGTATAGAGATGCTTGCCGTCGGAGCTCGTGACCACGTCGAACGCCGCGTGGCTCCCCTGCGGATCGGGGACGAATCCGCTCAGCTCCAGCAACGGGGCGGCTACGACGGCTGCGGGCACGACCGCCATCACCACCCCGGCCAACACGACGACCCGACGAATGCCCACGAGGAAGGCGTTGGTCATGCAAGGTTGGCTACCGTGGGAGCGGCGGACCGGTCAACGAATATCGCACTCAGCCAGCAGCGCGGTGGCGGCACCCGTGTCGTCACAGCCTCGGCGAACGGCGCGAGCCGCCACCTGGCGAGCGTCTGGACCTTTCGAACGGCTCGCGTGACGGGTGAACCTCGGAGCCGCGTCGCCCGGATGGATGCCCCCTACGCCCAGCGCACGGTCAGCGGCAGCGCCTTGGCGCCGAATACGGTCGGGTAGAACTCGAGGGGGTCTCCCGGCGTGATTCGGATGTCGGCGAGCCGCGTCAGCAGCAGCTCGACGGCGATCCGGCCTTCGAGGCGCGCCAGCGGCGCGCCCATGCAGAAGTGGATCCCGTGGCCGAACGCGACGTGGTCATTGGACGCCCGATGGACGTCGAAGCGTTCGGGCTCGGCGAACTGCCGCTCGTCGTGGTTCGCGCCGAGGAGCCACACGAGCACCATCTGATTCACCGGGATCGTGGTGCCCGCGATCTCGACGTCGCGCGTGCTGACGCGCGCCATCATCGGGAATGGGGACCGGTAGCGCAGCACCTCTTCCAGCGCCGACGGGATCAGCCCGTGGGCAGCGCGGACGTCGCTAGCGCTCTGCGGGTTCTCGTCGAAGCAGAGCACCGTGTTGCCGAGCAGCAGCGTCGTCGTGATGTGACCGGCGAGCAGCAGCAGACGTGAGAAATTGACGACCTCCTCGTCGTCGAGCCGCTCGCCGTCGACTTCCGCGGTGACGAGATCGCTGATCAGGTCATCGCGCGGGGTGAGCCGACGCTCCCGGCAGTGCGCGAGGAGATATGCGTCCATCTCGCGCATCCCTTCCTCGACGATCTTTGCGAACTCCTCCGTTCGAAAGTTCGTGCGCGCCACGCCGAGCAGGTGATCGGCCCACTCGTGGAACAGCTTGCGGTCCGAGGTCGGCACCCCGAGGAGCTCGGCGATGACGATCACCGGCAGCGGATACGTGAACGCGCCGACGAGGTCGAACTGCTCCGCGCCGACCAGGTCATCGAGGAGCTGAGTGGCGATCGCCGTGATGCGCGGCGCCAACCCGGCGACACGTTTCGGCGTGAACGAGTGGCTGATCAAGCGGCGGAGCTTGTGGTGCGCCGGCGGATCCATCCGCGTCAGCGTGCCGCGTTGCAGGTGGCTCATGCTCGGCACGAGCCTCGTCGTGTCGGATGAGAAGGTCGTGGGGTCGGTCATCACGCGCTGCACGTCGGCATAGCGAAAAACGTTCCAGAGCCCCTGCCCGTCCTGCCAGACCGGATGCTCGTCGCGCATCTCCCGCAGCCACGCGACCAGCGCGCGACCGCGATCGGTTCCGAAGGCTGGTTGTGACGTCATGCTGCCTCCACGTCGATCCTAGCCCTCGGGCGTCTCGTAGGAAGTCCCGATGGTGTTGCCGATTTGGCCACGAGGATGAGGCATCGGATTTGGAGTTTTCCGTGGACGGCGCCATTTTTTCGCACCCGGCGGCCATTCGATTTCTCATCTGGTCGCGACCGTTGGTGGTTGCTAAATGCGGACCTCCACACGCTCTGACTGACCGCCGGGCGAGCGGCGAGCCACAATCGAAAGGAAAGGCTTCATGCACTCGCAGACTCGATGCTCCCGTGTTCAGGCGCTCTCCGTGACGGCCATGCTCCTCGCCGTCCCCGCGATCGGTTTCGCCGCCGACGAGATCGACTGGGGCTTTCGCGCAGCGTTCCGCTCCTACATCCATTCCGGCTCGGGCACGCCGCCCATCAGCACCAGCGCCGGCGCCACCTGCGACCCGAATCCGAACGTCGCCAAGGGGGGCTGCGATCCGAAGGCGGGCGTCACCGGCCCGGGTGTGTTCGGCTGGACCGCGACCACCTTCTCCTACGACCTGCCGGACGGCGACGGCGTGATCGAGAGCCAGGGCACCTTTCTGTTCGATCGGCCCGACCACTTCTTCAACCTGTCGATCATCGATCCGATCATCACGATCGCGGACGACGGCACCGTCGTCGTCAACGCGCGCGTGAAGCTCGTCGTCACCATGGGCACGACGCCGCCGGTCGACCAGCGCATGGATCTCGGCGAGTTCGAGCTGACGACCGCCCCGGTGATCGGGGCAACGACCGTCACCTGGAACATCGGCAGCGGCGCAATCACGAACGAGGCGGCGACGGCGCTCGGCGGCTTCCTCGCCGCCGGCGACCCGCTCGACGACATGCGCATCATCCTGCCCCTCGTCGAGCCGCCGGCTGGGGGCACCCCGATATCGTCGACCAACCTCCTGCTGAAGGACGACCCGGCGAAGCCGGACAAGCGCGGCCTCACGTTCGTCGTGGCGAAGGAAGTGGGCGTCGTGCCTGCCGACATCGACCCGACGGTCAACGGCGCGACGGTGCGCGTCGTGAGCAGCACGTTCGACGACACCTACGTGCTGCCCGCGTCGAACTGGACGGCGGTGGTCAAGAAGGGCGTCGTCGCCGGCTACAAGTATGCCGACTCGAAGCGCGTCCTCGGCCCGATCTCCGCGGCACAGATCACGATCGGAGGCATCAAGGTCACCGGGAAGGGCGCGGGCCTGAGCCATGCGCTCGGCAGCGAGCCGGCCGACGTGAGCATCGTCGTGTCGTCTGGTGACGACTCGCTGTGCGCCGGGGTCGGCGCCTCCAGCAAGAAGACCTACAAGACCGGCAAGCTCTTCAAGGGCTCGAAGAACGCGGCGCCGGCGTCCTGCCCGGACGCGCCACTGCCGGGCTGACGCGATCCCGACCGAGGGGCGCCCGGCCGCACGCGGGCGCCCCTCGGGAGCGGCTAACAGCCGATACCCACCGGTCTCGACGGTCCACCCCTTCGCCAGAAGGCACCCGACTGCAGAAGTCCGGGGGGGCTCGCTGAGCGTCTGCGCGGTCAGCGCACGATTCCAGCGGCACCCGTATTGCGGTTCGTGCTAGGGAGATTCTCGATGACCACGTCGACCCGAATCTTCGTCCCACTGTTGGTCGCGCTGTTGCTCGGCGCGCCGTCCGTCGGACGGGCGAAGCCATGTCTTCGCGCTTGCAAGCCCGCGATCGTCGCCTGTCGTAGCGCCTGTGTCGCCGACGGAACGCGCCCGCGACGCTGCAAGAAGACGTGCCGGAAGGAGGCGGTCTCGAGCTGCCGCGCCCACGAGGGCCTGTGCTTCGCGGAAGTCACCACCACCACCGTCGTCTCGGCGACGACCACGACCACGTTGCCCCCGCCGTGCGGCGACGCCTGCCCGACCGGCTTCTTTCCGGAAGAGCACGTGACCTCGTCTGGCGTCGACCGCACCTACGCGCTGTACGTCCCGCCCACGTACGATCCCGAGCAGACGTATGCGCTGGTGTTCGCGTACCACGGCGACGGTGGAACGGGTGCCGACGTGCGCGCCAGCCTCGGTCTCGAAGCGGCGGCGAACGGCGCCGCCATCTTCGTGTATCCGGATGCCACCGAGGAATCCGGCCGGTCGTTCACGTTGGACACCGATCTTGCCGCGAATCCCGACATGGCGATGTTCATCGATCTGGTCGCGCAGCTGTCGGCTCGTTTCCCGGTCCACGGCGTGTTCGCCACGGGCCACTCCCGGGGCGGATACTTCGCGAACTTCCTCAACTGTACGCTGGGAGCATCGTACCTCGACGCGATCGCGCCGCATTCCGGCAGCGGCCCGTACGGTGAAGACGACTCCGAGTACGACGTCGACGGGCACTACATCTGCCCGTCGACACCGGCGGCGGCCCTCATGATCCACGGCGTCGACGACGAGGTCGTGTTGATTTCCGACGCCGAGTACAGCCGCAGTCAATGGGTGTGGGGCAACGGATGCGACGACAGCACCAGCGCGATCACCCCGAGCCCGTGCGTCGAGCACGACGGCTGCACCGAGGGTAAACCGGTCGTCTGGTGCGCCGTGCCGGGCCTGGGCCATGACGTGTGGGACCATGCCGCCGAGGCGATCTGGGACTTCTTCGCGCGCTTCCTGTGAGTCGCGCGACGTCTCCGGGCCGCGTCAGCCGACGACGGGAATGCTTCGGCCCCCGCCGTTGGACTTGCAGCGCTCGCGCCACTACATGCCGCTGGCGAGCATCATCCAACGAGGCGGTGGCAATTCTTGATCGAGGATCGTTCCAAGGCCGGCGTGCTGGCCGCTTCGCCGCCCGTCGTGACCGACGTCGTGCCGTCTGCACGACGTTTCGCCATCCGGATGCTCGCCGCCTTCCTCGGCCTGCTCGCCGTCGGCTCGCCGTCGGCTCGCGCCGACATTCCCGCCACGCGCGTCATGACCGTCTACTCGTTCAACGGCCCGCTCGAGGTGCCCTACTACGATGCGGACGCCTTCGCCCGAATCGGTGCGAAGTCCCCCGTCGGCACGCTGTGGCAGGGCACATCGGTGATTCCCTGCCTCGTCGTACGCGACGGACGCCCGCTGGTCGACGCCGACGGCACGCCGTACGTGGGCTTCGACATCGTGGTCGACGCGCGGCGCGCGGAGCCCGCCGACACGGCGCGATTCAAGGCGACCGCCGCCGGTCGGCGCGCGATGCGCGTCGAGAACCACCACTGTGCATCCGACGTGAAGAACGTGGTCGACGTCCGCGATCTCGCCGCGATCGACAAGCCGCCCTCGTTCGATCCGCCGTCGATCGCGACGTCGACGAAGGACCGCGACGTCTCGGGCGGCACGGGACTCGACGGCATCGTGCGCGCGTTCCATGGGTCGGCCGCGTGCGCCGACGCACACGCGCGTCTCATCGGTCGTCGCGCCGCGCTCGCGCGCGCCTGGGATGCCTTCACCCGTGCGAACCCCGGCGACTGGTCCGCGAGCGATCTAGCGCGCGCCCGGAACCTCGACTACGTCATGCGCACCGCCCTCTACGAGGGCCACCTCGACCGCGGCTGCAGCCCGTACGGCGCCTGCGAGCGCAACGTCATCGCGCTCTCGATCCGCAACCGCGGGCGCGGCGGCTGCACGGCGTCCGTGAGCTGTCGCTTCCAGGGCGACTTCGAGGGCGTGGCGTCGTCCGTGTCTCAGTACAACGTGTGGGACGAGCTCCTGACGCAGGTGTCGGGGTTGACCTCGTGCTTTCTCCGCCCCGATCTGGCCGGTCATCCCGACTACGTGAGGCTCCGCGTGATGTACGCCCAGAACGTCGGCGACGTGGAGGACATCCTGTACGGCGACGATGGCGATCTCGCCGCCCTGTTTCCCGACACCGAGGGCGCGTCGCTGACGGCGCTGCGGCACTACTATCATCCGCCCGCCATGGGGAAGTGCTTCCCCGACCATCCGCGCGTCGAGTTCATGACCGGCGCGGTCGCGCGTCGCGGCGACGAGTTCGCGCTGATCGCCGGCACCCGCATCGAGGTCGGCGCACGAGACGACGCGGGCTACCTGTTCCGCGAGGCGCTGATCGAGACGTCCGCGGACGGCGACGTCGTCGAGATCGCCGATCGATATCCGGAATGGGTCGTGGACAGCCGCAAGGTGTCGTTGAAGGGTCCGTCCGGATGCCGCCCGTACGGCGTGCCACGCGGCTGCCGGTTCGAGCGCGTGGGTCGCTACCGAAAAGTCCCATCCTGGCTCGACGAGGGCGTGCCGATGACGCTCACCTGCCGCGTGCGGGCGAGCGGTGCGACGTGCAACGGCGCCATGACCGAGGACACGGTGCGTCTCGGCGGCGTCTGCGACGTCGAGATGCAGCCGGTGGCGGGCGTGCGGTAGGCGGCCGCGCGACACGGGCCGGCCATCGGGCTCGAAAAGCTGCTGAAGGACGCTTGGCGTCTTTCTGTGGGCGCTGCTCGCGATTCGCCTGGTTGGTCTCTACCGTGGCTCCATGCGGTGGCTGGTGACGACCATGGCCGTGCTGCTCGCTGGCGTTCCGGTGCGGGCGGACTATCTCTCGGAGCGGCGCTCGCAGGACTCTCGGATCGGCGCGGCGCAATGGGCGGACCAGATGGCGGTGTGGAACGGCCGCCTCTATCTCGCCCGGAAAGCGATCAACGACATCCAGCGGGGCTGGACCGTCCGCGACATCATGAAGAAGTACGGAGACCCGGACGAGCGCCGGCGCACCTCCGACACCGAGGAGGTGTTCGTCTATCGGGGACGCAAGACGCTGTATCGCGGAACGATCCATGACAACGTCGCGGTCGGACCCGAATGGACGGAGATCACCTTCCGCGACGGCGTCCCGACGCGGCGGACGGAAGTCCTGCAGGTCGTCGAGGTGAACGGCGGTCTGGCGACTGGTCCGTCGTGCGAGTACTACGGCTCGCGGAACGCGGACGGCTGCGTCGGTGTCGAACGGATCGATCCCGTGCCCGCCATGCCCAGCCCCGCGCCGTCGACGGCTTTCGCCTGTTCCGCCGACGGCTCGCCGCCGCCCGTGGGCGAGTCGCCGGCGCCGGGCGTCACGTCCGCCGCGTTGGAGCGCATCTTCGCCGACGTCGTCTCGGCGAGCACCCACGGCGAAGAGCCCGCCCGTGTGCCGCACCATCCCCGGGAGAGACCGACCGTTGTCCTGGGCCAAGTGCCGCCCCAGCCTGGCGACCACGAGCCCGGCATCGCCCAGGCGAACTGCGCTGTCAGCGCCTCGCTCCCACTCGCCGCGCCGAACCAACGCGGAGCCCTCGTGGCCACCGTCTGCGACCGCGCGACCGAGCTGCGATGGTCCGAGGTGTGCGATGCCCGCGCGCGGCCGGCGGAGATCCTCTTCTCGATGGGAACGACGCCGGATGCCGCGTTCGAGCGGCTCCCGGTGCTGCGCCCGGGACACCGCCGCACGCGCTCCGGGCCCGAAGCCGAGTACTTCACCGTCGTCGTCGTGGGCCACGGCATGGCGTTTCTTCCGACCGTCGTCGTCACCTCGCCGAGCAGCCGATCGGCGGTCGTGGTGCAGCTGCAGAGCGACGACCTGTGTGACAGCCGCGAGCCGCTCCCGGGCATCGCCTGCCGCGACGCGCAGCGCACGATCGTCAAGATCGGGCTCGGCCTCGCGCGCCGGTTGCTGACCGACCCGAACGTCGCCGAGGGCGCCGCACGCGGCCGGCATGGCTAGTGCCGAGTGCGGATACCCCTCCGACGCGCCGGCGAGCCGCCCGCCATTCGTGCCCGCACCCGATTCTGCCGATACCCACGAAAAGAGCGGCGGTGCTGGTCACTCGGCAGGCTTCGCACTACCCTCGGATCCGCTGGCCATCAGGCCCACGTGCTGTGAGGAGGAGAGGATGACGCATCTGCTTCGAGTGCTGCTGACCACCGTCGCTCTGGGGGCGGCAACCTGCCTGGCCCATTCTGCCCCGAGCGATCCCGCCGTTCAGCCGGGAACCGACCAGCCAGCCGACGAACGGCTCGCGCAAGGCGACGGCTGGCAGCGTGGAGGCACATTCGGGAACGAGCGGTACGACGGCGAGCGGGCCAACGACACCGAGGCCGGGACCCAGGCACGCGAGAGCGACGGCTCCATCACGACCGACAAGCCGGCTTCGGCCGAACCGTTCGAGAACCCGAACGACATCCCGGACGACGAGGACGAGGACTGACGGACCCTCTCGGAGCGGTGGCCATCGCCGTTCGACGAATGGCCGGCGATCCGGCACCTGATCCGCGCGCCGAAACCTCGTTGACGTCCGTCATCGGGCCCGCGTAGCGCGCCGAGCGTCGCCGCTTGGCAGCGTGGTCGTCGTCCATGCGGCCGGCGACGACATCGTGCGCGGACGTCGCGACGCGATGAATGCCGATGCGTTCGTCCCGTTCGGCTCGGACCAGCGCCCTCAAGGCCCGGGCGGCGGACCCTTCGCCTTCAGCTGCGTCGGGCCGTTCACCGATACGCCAGCCGGCGCATAGATCGTCTCCCAGCACCGCCCGGCGCCCGTCAGCTGCACCCGTAGGGGGAGCTGCGCTGGAAGCGCCGGCGGCTGGAATACCGGGCCCTTCCCCACGAAGGTGATCTTCGCCTTGCCGGCGAGGCCGGGCTTCAGCGACAGCGTGCCGAGGGTCTTGCTCGCGTACTTGAAGCCCTTGGCACCGGCCGGCGAGCCGAGCGCCTTCCAGCACGGCTTGCCCGCGCAGGTGCCGCCGGCGGGTAGGTCGACTTGGGCAATCGGCGATCCCGGCGTGCCGCCGTACACGCACAGGCGGTAGTCGTCGGTGGTGACGGGGTTGCCGAGGTCGGCGGCCGTGGTGGCGGCACCCGAGACCCACTTCCACGTGATCTTGTCCTTCGTGGCGACGGCGGCGTCGCTGATCACGAGCGGCGACTTGAGCGCGGCGACCGGCGTCCGGCAGTCGGAGCGCGGCTCGGGAGCGCACACGGGGATCGTGGCCGCGTCGCAGGCGTCGCCGACGCCGTCGAAATCCGCATCGGCCTGCAACGGATTCGGCGCCGCGGGGCAGTTGTCGAACGCGTCGGGCGCGCCGTCGTCGTCGAGATCGCGCACCGGCGCACCCACCGTGACCCGCTGCGGGACACACGTCGAGGTGCTCGGGCAGTCGCCCGTGGTGCGGCACGTCGCCGGCGTGGTGAGCGTGCACTGGCTGGTGACGACGTTGCAGAAGCTGCCGGCGTCGCAATCGGCCTCCGCGCTGCACGGAATCGCGGGGTCGGCGGCGCAGCGACCGGCCGGAGTGGAGAACACCTGGCTGTCGTCGACGATCGCGAGCGGGTCGGACTTCGAGTCGGGATCGACGGCGCCGATCACGCGCACGACGCCGGTGCAGGCGTCGAAGCTCTGCAGCACGAGGCCGCCGATGCTGCCGTTGCCGTCGAGATCCTGGCTCTGCTCGGTCTCGAAGGTGAGGAAGCGCACCTCGCCGCCGTTCACCCGGTACGGCGTGCTCGGGTCGCACGCCTCGAGGCGGCACGGCGTGACGGCCTGCCCGACGTCGACCACGGTGTCGGTCTCGAAGTCGTAGACGACGAGCACGTCGTCGAGCACGTCGCCGTCGCCGTTGCGTACCGTCGCGCCCTGCGCCGACTCCGGCGAGCGGATGGCGAGAAGATGGCGCGTGCCGCACACCGTGCCGGTGGCGTTGCCGAGCACGAAGTCCGCGACTGACTGGCCGACGTTCCGCGTCGTCGCGGTTGCGGCGTCGTACACCTGCGCGACGCGGTCGGTGGTGTCGCCATCGCCGTTCAGCGAGCCGTCGTCCTGCGCCGCCTCGGGCGTGACGAAGGCGACGCGGTCACCGGACGCCGCGAGTGCGTCTGCCGCCTGCCCGACGTTGGCCCACGTGCCGCCGGCGAGCGTGAAGACGTGCAGCACGGTGTCGTCGGTGTCGCCGTCGGCGTTGAGGATGGCGTTCTGGCCGGCCTCCGGCACGAGGGCGGCGACGATCGCCGGGGAGGCAACGGCCGTGGTGACGGCGAGGCCGAGGCTCTGCGTCGGGCCGGCGCCCTCGACGAGCTGCACGACCTCGTCGTCGAGGTCGCCGTCGCCGTTGAGCGAGCCGCCCGGGCACGCGGGCGTGCCGACGGCGGATTCGGGCCGCAGATAAACCGCGACGTCACCCGCAACCGACACGTCGCCGGCCGGGCAGTGCGTGGTGACGGAACCCGTCATCGCGTCGACGACCTCGAGCACGGTGTCGTCGAGTGCGCCGTTCGGGAAGAGGAGCGGGTCGATGCCGTTGGGATCGGCGGCGTCCGCGGCGCGCACGAAGACGTCGAAGTCGGCGTTGCCGTCGCCGCCGGGGCCGAGCAGGTTCGTCGCGTCCGAGCGGAAGACGACGGTCCGGCCGTCGGCCGAGATCAGGACGGGGCCGACGCCGAAGTTGGTCGCGTTCGACGGCGTTCCATCGGCCAGGCCATCGACGGTGATCGTCGTGCCGCTGGCCCGGTCACGCACGTACCCCCATCCGACCGTTCCCGGCAGCGGCGTGCTGAACGCGTAGAAGCTCACGAAGCGGCCGTCGGCGGATAACGCGTGCGGCGGGGCCGCCGCGGTGATGCCGGTCGACTGCAGGCCGTCGCTGGTCACGTTGACGCGCTCGTTCACCCCGAGGAGGCGATCCGTCACGAAGATGTCGCGCTGGCTGTTGGTGTCCTTCCCCGGCGCGATCAGGTTGGTCGTGAACGCCTGGTAGGCGAGGTAGCGCCCGTCGTCCGAGATGCCGACCACGTTGCCGACGATGTCGTCGAGCTCGCCGCCATCGAAGGCCCGCAACACCTTCGAGGTGGTGCCGAGCAGGCGGTCGCGGAGCCACACGTGCTGGATGTTCGGATCGGCGGTGTTGGTGACGAAATTCCAGAAGGAGACCCAGGCGACGAACCGACCGTCCGCGCTCATCACGATCTCGGGCGGCCCGAACGCCGGGCTGGGATCCTGGACGCCGCCGGTGGACTTCGAGACCAGCTCGGTGGTCGGCGTGCAACCGGGCACGGCGACGCCGTCGGCGACGCAGCGGTCGCGCACGAAGATGTCCGGCCCGCTGCCGTTGGTGTCGCCCGCGACGATGTCGGAAGCCTTGCTCACGTAGGCGAGGAAGCGGCCGTCGGCCGACAGGACGGGGTTGCGCGACTCGTTGTTCGGAAAGGTGCCATCGGCAGCGACGCTGCCCAGCTCGCTCGTGCCGGAGACGAGGTCACGGACGAAGATGTCGTCGATGTTGCAGGGGAAGTCGTCGGCGACCGGGAGCAGGCTGCATTTTTCGCTGTTGAAGGCGACGTAACGCCCGTTGCGAGAGATGTCCGCGCCCTGGTCTCCGGCGAGCCCGAAGACGGTGGTGCCGTCGAACTTGTCGCTCACGCGGACGGTGGTGCCGGTGGCGACGTCGCGCACGAAGACGTCCTGCTCGCCCGTGTCGAGTCCCGGCGCGACGTGGTCGCTGGCGTACGACGAGAACACCACGAGCGACCCGTCGCCGGAGACCGAGGCTGGCGAGCGCGACGCCACGAAGCCCATGGGCATCGTGCTGTCGCCGCCGCCGAACGCCTCGCTCGCGCGCACCACGTCGTGTGTCGCCATGTCGGCCTCGCCGGTGCGCACGTACACGCGGCCGTTCGACACCTTCAGCGGCGACCCATCGATGCGCGGAGCGACGTCGATCGCGCGCGGGATCATGATCGGTGTTTCGCCGGCGCCCAGACGGAATACGCGCAAGATGCCGTCGGCGACGTCGTCGTCGTCGTTCTGATCGCACGCGAGCTGGCCGCTCTCGGATTCGAGGAAGGCGAGCACGTCGTCCTCGACCGACACCGCCGGGAAGCTGAACGGCGGCTGCTGGACGCGCACCGCCGCGCGGCCCTCGGGCGAACCGGGAATGCCGCAACCGGCGGCGGCCCCGAGGAGGTCGCTCACACCGGTGGAGCGATCGCGCAACGTCATCACCGAGTCGGTGGTGTCGCCGTCGCCGTTGCGGTCGATGCCGTCGATGGATTCGCTGATCGTGAACGTCCGCGCCGTCTGGCTGGCGGCGAGACCGTCGAGCGGGACGGGGGTGGTGGCCTCGAAGGCGTAGGCCACGCAGGCGTTGCCGACGCCCGCGCAGTCGCCGGGACCGGCGCAGGTCGCGTGCGGCGGCAACTGGCAGAAGCGCGGCACCGCGCGCGGCAGGACGACGGGGGCGCCGCCTGCCACCAGCGGACCGAAGTCGAAGAGGCGTCCGCAGGCGCCGCTCGGGCACTGGCCGTCGGTGGTACACGGCGTCGCCGGTGCGTCGACGCAGGAGGTGGCGCAGGCGCCGCCTTTGCAGTCGACGTCCGTGGTGCAGCGCGCGCCGGCCTCGTCGCCGCCGGCACACGTGCCGTGACGGCGCGCAACCGAGATGATCGTGTACGGTGCGTCGACGGAGCCGAAGAACGTCACCACGTCCGGCGCCGCGACCGTTGGATCGAGCTGCGGCTCGAGGATCGGCGGCAGCAGGCCGCCTTCCGGAGTGAACGAGCGCAGGAACACCTGCCCGGGAATGGTGAACGGCAACGGCGAGCCGAAGCGGGTGCGAATCAGACGCGGCACCGGCACGCCGCCGTCCTGCACCAGCACGCCGCCCCAGCCCATCGGGATGAGCAGGTTACCGGCGGCGTCGATCGCCGCGCGCGTCTCGGTAGCCGTGGCAGTGCACGGCGGGCCTTCGCGAAAGCAGTCGGCCTGGAAGTCGTTGGGCGGCGGCAGCGCCGTGAAGTGCGTGAAGCGGGCGTCGAGAGCCGCGCTGCCGCAGGCGCCATCGTTGGCGTAGAGCGCGTCGACGCAGGCGAGCAGGCCGGACTGGGTCGCGCACGTCCCGGTCGCGAGCCCGCAGGCGGGCGGCGCGCCGGCGGCCGTGACCCCGATCGCCACTGGACCGGCGAGCGTCACGTCGTCGGCGTCGGGGGCGAGGATCGCGTCGGTGTCGGGGAAGGCGAACGACAGGCGACGGTCGCCCTGGTCGACGTCGATGCGAGTCTGCAGCGTGGCGGGCGTCGCCTGGATGCAGGTGGCCGACACCACATTCGGCGCGTTGCTGCAGGCGGTCATGTCGATCGGGCCGCAGTCGGCGGCGACGACCACCGCCCGGAGGTTCGCACCCGACGTGGGCTTGAAGAGCAGCGTGACGACGTGATCGGTGCCAGCGGG
This sequence comes from Binatia bacterium, assembly GCA_036009625.1. Taxonomy (GTDB): domain Bacteria; phylum Desulfobacterota; class Binatia; order DP-6; family DP-6; genus DASYLJ01. Next base: position 21,455 of record DASYLJ010000120.1, on the reverse strand, counting down.
GAGGAATCCGCTCGACGCGTCGCAATCGCGGAGGCGGAGCTCGACGCGCTCGCCCGGCGCTGCGAACGGGCGGTTCGTCGCGCCGAGAGTGGCCCCGAACGTCCTCGCCGTCCCGGGGATGAGATTGCAGGCCGCCCGCGCGTCCTGCGCACCCGCCATGGCAAGGCCCAGCAGGAAGACACCGAACGCACAGGGCCACCCGGTCAATCGCGCGCGCATGGAGCGGAGTCGTACCCCGCGTTTTCCTCCGCACACAAGAAGTTTTTGAGTCGAGCAACTGGCGATCCAACGAGGATTGCTCGACCAGTCTCTGTCATGCCATCAGCGAGGCTCCATGGACGCCGCCGCGACCGCCGATGCCGTCTTCACCCAGCTCTTCTTCACGACCGAAGGCCGCTCGAACCCGTATCCGCTTTACCACCAGCTGCGAGAGGCACAGCCGGTCCATCGCAGCGCCCTCGGGATGTGGGTGCTGAGCCGCTACGACGACTGCTGGGCGGCGGCCCGCGACCCTCGGCTCGGCAAGGACTATGCCCGACAGGTCGCGCAACGGTTCGGGCCCGACTGGCGCGAGCACCCCTCGCTCACCGCCGGCGAGCACTCCATATTGAATACGACGGGCCCCGAGCACTCACGACTTCGCAAGCTCGTCAGCAAGTCGTTCACGCCGCGGATGATCGAGAACCTGAAGCCGGTGATCGCGCGGGTCGTCGGCGATCTGCTCGAGCCGATCGCCGAAGCCGGTGGCGGCAACGTCCTCGAGGCGGTCGGGTTTCCCCTCCCGGTGACCATCATCGGCGAGATGCTCGGCGTGCCGCGCGCCGACCATCCGCGCTTCCGGGTCCTGGTGCGCAATCTCGTCGCCATCCTCGAGATGCAGCCGACTGCGGAGCAGTTGGCCGGGGCCGACGCGGCGCAGGTCGAGATCCGGACGTACTTCCTCGCGCTGATCGCCGAGAAGCGTCGTCGGCCCGTCGACGATCTCCTGAGCAACCTCGCCACCGTCGAGGTCGGCGGCGACTGGCTCAGCGACGACGAGATCGCGACCATGGCGTCGCTGCTGTTCGCGGCCGGCTTCGAGACCACGACGAACCTGTTCGGCAACGGGCTGCTCGCGTTGCTGCGTCATCCGGAGCAGCTCGCGCTGCTGCGGCGCGATCCATCGCTGGTCGCGAACCTCCCGGACGAGCTCCTGCGCTACGACGGCGCGGTGCACCTGGTGAGCCGCATCACCGAGGCGGCGGTCGAGGTGGGGGGCGTGACGATCCCCGCCGGCGAGCAGGTGTTCGCGCTCCTCGGCGCCGGCAACCGCGACCCGGGTCGCTACGAGCACCCGGATCGGCTCGACGTCACGCGCACCGAGGTGCAGCCGCTGACGTTCGGCGGCGGTGTGCACTTCTGCCTCGGCGCCGCGCTGGCCCGGGCCGAGATCGAGATCACGTTCCGGACGCTGGTGCAGCGCTTCGACCGCATCGCGCTCGACGGCGAGCCGGTGTTCCAAGATCGCCTCACCCTGCGTGGGCTGCACGCGCTCGACGTCACCTGTCGTGCGGGCGCCGGGCACACGACGGCGGCCGCCCCGGCCACGGCGCCGGTTGCGCCGCCGCAGACCGCGACCGAGACCACCGACGGGACCCAGCGCCCGCGATCGGGCGACGCCACCGCCGACCTGCGCTGGCGGGCCGACCTGCGCGCGCGCATCGAGACGGATCCCCATCGCGACGACTCGGTCCCCGTGCGCACCGGCGCGCGTCTCGCCGCAACCGTGGCGTTGCTGGCGCGGAACAGCCTGTTCGCGCGCTGCGCGCCGGCCGAGCTCGAGCGCCTTGCCGCCACCGCCTATGCGATGACGTTCGAGCCCGGCGACCTCCTGTGCAGCGAAGGGGCCGAGTCGCCGGAGTGCTACATCGTCGAGGAAGGCCAGGCCGTGGTCACGATCGGTCGCAAGGGTGCGGGCCTGATCGACGAGGACGATGTCGTCGGCGAGCGTGGCGTGCTGCTCGATACGGTGCGCGCAGCCACCGTCACCGCCATCACGCACGTGATCAGCTACGCCATCTCGCGCGAGCGGCTGCGGGAGGTGGTGGCCGGCAATCCCACGGCGCGGGAGTGGATGCTGGCCGAGATGGCGCGACGGTACCCGCGCGCGGGTGGCGGCAGCGACTGACGCTTCTCCGCTCACTACGCATCCGCTGGGGACGACGACGCGTCACTCCCGACAATTGGCCTCCTGGCGACATAGCGGTTTACGGGGAAGAATCACGCATGCGCCTTCGTTCGCTCGTTCTCCTGCTCGTCGCCTCCCTCAGCTGCCCCGTCACGTGGTCGGACGCCGCCGTCGCAACCCCGGCGAAGTGCACGGACGCCATCGCAACGGCGAGTGCGCGCTTCGTGCAGGACCGTGCGCTCTCCCTCCAGTCCTGCGAAACGAAGAAGCTCGCCGGCAAGCTCGACCGTGCGACCGCATGCGCGACGGAACCGAAGGCGACGGCACGGCTCGCGAAGGCGCGCGCCAAGCTCACGAAAGCGATCGCCGGAGCCTGCGGCGGCGGCGACCGACTGTGTGGCGGCGCCAATGCGGCGGACGACGTGGACCTCGGCGCGATCGGCTGGAACGTCGGGACGTGTCCCGCCTTCGCACCCGACAGCTGCGCGATCGCGATCGCGAGCTGTGCCGACATCTCGGCCTGCCTCGCCTGCGTGAACGAGGCGGCGGCCGCCCAGGCGACCGGGCTCTACAACGGCGCGCTGCAGCCGACGGACCCCAAGGACAAGACCGTCAAGGCGCTTCGCCGGTGCCAGGCGACGATCGGCAAGTCCACGACCGCGTTCCTCGCGTCGCGGACACAGGCCCTCGCGACGTGCTGGCATGCCGCAAGCCGGGCGGGGAGCGGCGGCTGTCCCGACGCCCGCGCCACCGCGACCATCACGAAGGCAAGGGCGAAGCAGGCGAAGTCGCTGCAGCGCGCGTGCGCGGGTCCGGACAAGGCCTTCGCCACCGCCGACGACCTGACGCCGGCCGCCATCGGCTTCCCGTCGACCTGCCCCGACGTCGCGACGGTCGGCGGATCGACCTGCGGCGGCGCCGTCGACGGGCTCGCGCAGCTCATCGACTGCGTCGCGTGCGTGACGGAGTTCGACGTCGACTGCGCCGACCGGGCCGCGGTCCCGTCGTTCGTCTCGCCCTACCCGCCGGAGTGCACGGTCACGCCGACACCGGTCACGACGACCACGACGACGTTCCCGCCGCTGCCCGAGTGCACCGCCCAGCGGACCGTTCACATCATCGGGGGCAACGGCGGACTCGCCTGGTTCACGATCGTCTGGCCGCTGCCGGCCGTCATCGCCGCGAACAGTGCAACCTACTCCTACGACGACGTCACGCTCGCGGCGCAGGTGCCGGGAACCGAGGCTGGTCATCCGCTCTACGCACGGCGCATCGGCGCACGAACGCTCTTCGACGGGACGGGGACGCAGCCGCAGCCATCCGTCTTCGTGGCCGGTGCGAATCAGACGCACACCGGCTCGCCCGATGTGACGAGTGTCGGGAGCGTCGAGATCATCGCGGCGGGCGCCGCGCTGCAAGGCGATCTCCAGGCACCGGTGGCCGTGATCAAGATCGGCTCCGGGCAGTACGGTCCCGCGCCCGACGCGCCCCTGGCGGCGGCCGTTGCGGACGTCGAGGGCGCGATCAGCGCCATCGACGACGTCACACCGCTCTCGTCCGAGGTCGAAGCGTCGCTGCGTCCCACCATCGCCGCGCTCGCGACCTGGGGGGTCGACGGCAGCACCCCAGTGATACTGGCGAATCTGGCGCGCAACCTGCTCTTCGCCGCCAACGCCTTCCGACTCGGAATGGTCTCGACCGTCGTGATCCAAGCCATGAACGACGACCCGCACGGCGCCTTTGCCGACATCGGTGGTACGCTGAAGCCGCGCGCCGATGCGCTGACGAAAATTCTCGACAGCTTCTACGCCGAGCTCTCCGCGCATTCGGAGACGACATGCGGTCACGCCAATGGGCCGCTGTCGCTTGCCGACAACGTCGTGCTGGTGGTGAGCGGCGACACGTTCAAGGACCCCTTCAATCGCAGCGGCTGGGGGGACGGCACGCCGGGCAGCGCCAACCTCCTCTATGTCCGCTCGAACGGCTATCTGAAGCCAGGGTGGTTCGGTGCTCTCACGCCTGGCACCCGGACGGTCTTCGATCCCGATACCGGCGCGCTGACCGCCCTCGGGGCGCCGGCGGCGACGACCGCCGCCCGGCTCGGTGTCCTGTTCGCGATCAGTCGCGGGAACACGGAGGCGGTGACGGCGGTGTCGCCGTCGGCCTACGGCGGCCTCGTGGCCTCGCCGCTCCCCTGACGTGCGGTCGCGTCCGCTGGGTCAGGCCGACAGCCGCTGGTCACTCGCGAGGAGGAGCCCGGGCCGCGGGGCGGGCGAGCCGGTTCGGAAGACCGAGCGGCGCACCGCGCCCGAGTCGAGCCCGATCGTCGCGCAGATCGACTCGAACGTGAACGGCCAGCTCGCGTCCGTCGACCGGAACCAGCGCGTCACCTCGGCCGCCTTGGCGACGCCGCGGCGCCCGGGACGCTGGTGCCGTCTGTCGAGGTCGAGCAGCGCCTGCTCGAGGACCGCGTAGCAGAGCCGAAGCTCCGGGGTCATGGGCAGCGTCGCCGGCTCGATCGTCACCGCCGTCTCGCCCCCGATCGGTGGCCACGGAACACCACCGTCACGCATCTCCACGCTCGTCGTCGAATTCGTCATGGCTTCCTCTTGGCGGGCCGATCCTGCGCCCGTACCCAAGAAGACGAACGAAACCGACGGTCGTATTGCGCAATACGGCGCCGCCACGCGGGTGTGCGCCCGATCTCGTTCGGATTTGCGAGCTTCGGTGGCGCCGCTACTGGCCCTGGAAGTGCGCCGTGAATACGGCCCTTCGATTCGGCTTGTAGACGCGCGCCTCGGGACTCGCGGCCGGGGTCGGGAGATAGGCTTCGCCGTAGCTGCCAGAGAAGAGGCTCACCTTCTCCCACGACGTGTAGCCCGCCAGCTTTGTGCTCGAGGCCTCGGTCGCCGTCAACGCGGCGTCAAGCAAGCTGTCGTCGGTATCGACGCTCGACTCGGTGCCGATCTGCTGAATGAAGACCGGCGCGTCGTTCGCGTCCACGAAACCGGTCAGCGTCGCGATACGCGCGGCCAAATTGGATCCGGGCGGACTACCGCTCTGCGTCGCGCCCTTGAGAAGGTTCGCGGTCCAGATCGTGTTCGCCGACCAGGTGGCGTCGTAGATCGTACCGATCTTGTCGACGTCGTAGCTGTACGGCCCGACCAGGAACTTCGCTTCGGGCACAACGCCGAGGATCGCATCGCGCAACTCGGTGTAGACGGATTTGACGTCGGCCACCGAGCCGCTCGGCGGGGCGAGCTCGGGGCTGAGCTCATGGACGTCGATCATTCCGCGCAGCAGGCTGGCGAGGTAGACCCACGTCGACGTCACCGTGTCGCGGTAGAACTGGCCGTCGGCCGACCAGAAGTTCCCGCCGGGCTGTCCACCGAACGTGCAGTGCTCGTAGTCGCCGTCGCCGGGGAAGTGGGCCTTCTGTCCGCAGTTCGTGTCGACGAACAGGATGACGAACAGTCCGGCGGCCTTGGCCTCGGTCACACGGCTCACGACCATCTGCAGGTAAGCCGGATCGAGGTTGCCGGGGGCATTCGCCTGATAGCCGTCGGTCGTGCGGCTGGCGTAGAGGCCGAGCATCCGGACCGGGATGCGGACGATCCGGGCCCCCCTCGCAGCGTCGTCTGCCGCGTCCGTATCGAGCGCGAGCTCGAGATGGCCGTAGCCGTGCCCTTTGAGAAACGTCGGCACCCCGTCGACCGTCAGGGATCGGCCGCTGACGCCGAGTACCGGCCCACAGCCCGTCTCGGATGTCGGGAAGGCGCCCGTGCTGGCGATCCTGAACGTCTTGTCGGGATCGCTGCCCGTGGGGGAATTCGTCACCTGACCCCCCGCGGTGCCGCCGAAGCTCACGCAGTAGCTGCCGCCGCCGGTCCCGTTGATCGTGAACCGCACACCGCCGTCGGTACCGGGGGTCGGTGGCACGACAGCCACGTGCGGCTGCGGGCCGGGGCCAAGGTCCCCCTTGATGGTCACCTTGATGGAAAGGGTATGGTTCGACGCGATCCTGAGGCTCACCGCTTTGACCGGGCCGTGAATGCCCTTCGCATCCTTGTACGTGTAGGAGCGCACCGGGTTCCCGCTCGCCCTCCATCCCGCACCACCGGGGGAGTAGAGACCGGCCGGTAGGACGAAGGTTTGCCTCGTGGACGTCGCACCGTTCGCGAACACGTCGATGGACGCACCGCCGACGATCGGGTCGCCGAAGATGGTGTCGTCGATGACGGATCCTTTGGCGACGATCCCGATGCTGCGCTTCTGGGGCGCCACGTTCGGGACGGGGTCCTTCACCACGAAAGACTTCCCGAGCACCGACTGACCCGCGCAGGCGGACGTCGCCTGCCACAAGAGGACGATCGGAGCCAGCAGGAGCACGAAGCGCGACGACATGAGATCTCCTTGCCACGTCGAGGCCGAGACTCTCCGTGGTACTGCTGGACTATTGCCGGCGTCGGTTCGCGGTCAACGCGAAATCGGCACGGATCGAGAGGAACCGCCGAAAAGGGGGCCGCATTCCGCTCTTTGGCTGCACCGGCCTGGACGAGTCGGCGTTCCCAATGGCCGAGTCACGGCGCGACGGTACAGGAGACGGCCTGGCCACGGTGCTTCGTCGCACAGGAGGTGAAGCGAGCGGTGAGACACCGCTCGCCCGCCAGGATCGTCACGGACAGGGGCGGGCGGACGGTGGCGAGCGCACCGCCTCTGCTCGTGACGACGAGGCTGGTTCCCTTCTTGCCGCGACGAAGCTGCACGGTGCCGCCCGGAATCCCCGCAACGACACGCGTGCCTTTGCGGTTCGACTTCCAGGTCCCAGCCGGCAGGGCCACGCTACCGGCCGTCCGACCATCGGCGTCGACCAGGATGCGCAGGCCCGCAACCGCGGGATCGATCGCCGATGCCAGCGCGGCGGTCAGCCGCAGCTTCTTTCCCGACGACCGCAGCGCGCCATGCTGGACGCCCGCGCACGAGGTCCCCGCGATCGCGAGCTCGCTGAACGACGTCGTGCGGAAGCTCCAGCTGTTCCCCGCGCGATCGCATCCAGGATCGTCAAGACACGTCGGCGTGATCTGGGTGCCGTCGCGGAACAGCGCCAGCAGCCGTTCGTCGAGACCGAGCCCATCGACCTGGCCGTCGCCATCGTCGTCGTGCCATCGCAGCGTGATGGCCGCGCCCGGTGGAACGAACGTGGCTCCCGCGGGCTGGAATTGCGCGGCGACGACGAGCGTCCCTGCGGCGCCCACGCCGAACGTACTCGTCGTGAGCCCGGACGCGATCGCATAGTGGAGCGCGCCGCCGATGCCTTGATCGAGCGTGAGCGTGGCGGAGCCGTCGGGGGTCGTCATCGATCCGTTGGACAGGTAGGCGAGGACGGACGTGTCGGTACCACAGCCGCTGGCGTTTGCGGTGCCCGGCGTGCAGACGCCGGCGACGCAGCGGTCGGAGCGGCAGGGATTTCCGCACGCGCCGGCGGCGTCGATCATGCAGTCCGGAGAGCAGCAGGCGTCGGACGACGTGCCGGTGTCGCACTGCTCCGGGCCCTCCACGATGCCGTTGCCACACGTGGCCGTCACGCACTGACCGCCGGCGTCGCAGGAGCCTCCGGCGCCGCAGACGGTGCTCGCGGCCGCGAAGTGGCACGCCTCGCAGCATCCGACGGTGCCGGCGCTGCCCGGGTCGCAATCCTCGCCGGCATCGATCACGCCGTCGCCGCAGCCGCCGGAGCCGCAGGTGGGATCGACGTCCTCGGAGTAGACGAGCTCCGGCTCGTCACTGCGATACTGGCCCGCGAGCCCACCGTACATCGCGAGTCGGCGCCGGGCGCTGTCGTAAGCCATCACCGCGCCGGCGCGCTCGCGACCCTCGGGTGAGAGCCCGAGCAGCTGTTTCCACGGCGGCGTTCCGTGCCACTCCCATGTCGTGCCGTTGCCGAGCACGCCCGACGGCACGAACATCGCGACGCGATGGTGGCTCGCGTGGAAGCCCGCGATCGATCCGGTGTACTTGGCCAGGAACGGGTCGATGTTCTTCATCGTCCAGTGGTCGGCGACGAGCTCCCACGTCTCGCCGTACTGCCGGCCGAGGCTCGGCTGCCCGAGGAAGCCGCCGTGCAGGACGAGCGCCTTGCGGTCGTCGTCGTAGGCGAGCGCGAAATTCTCGCGGGCGGCGGGTCCTCCGGCCGGTCCGTAGCTCGGATCGCCGACGGGAAAGCGTTGGGTCCACGACGTGCCGTCGTACTCCCAGAGCTCCCCCGATTGCTGCGTGCCGTTGTAGCGACCGCCGAACGTCTCGATGCGCTGCCGTTCGCCGTCCCACACCATCGCGTGCAGATGGCGCGGGCCCGGGCCGTCGGGCCGCTGCGTCCACGTCGTGCCGTCCCATTCCCACACGTCGCCGTAGACGCCGGTCGGATTGCCGCCGCCGGGACTGAAGTAGCGACCACCGTACATCACCGTCACACCGCGCACGGGATCGTACGCCATCGCCGACTCGGTCCGCGGCGGGGGAGCGATGCCGACGGCGCGGGCGACCCAGTGGCCGAGCACGCGTTCCCACGTTCCGTTCGTCACGTGCAGGCCGTTCGCGTAGGTGCCGCCGCCGAAGATCACGAGCCGCTGTCGGCCGGCGTCGTACGCGAGCCCCGGTCCGCCGAGGTCCGGCCCGGCGCCGCCGTTCACCCAGAAGCTCTCCGCGACGGCGAGCGTGTACGTTCGGCCGGCCGTCGTGCCGCAGGGGTTCGAGACGACGCAGCGATAGTCGCCGGCGTCCATCGCGCGAAACGGGTTGATGCGCAGCGTGTCCGTGGCGACGCCGCTGAACGGCGCCGCGTCCGCGACGTCCTGGAACTCGCCGTCGACCCGCTTCTGCCAACGATACGTGTACGGACCCCCGCCCGTCGGCTCCACGGAGATCGAGCGGTCGCTGCAGAGGAGCAGGTTCGCCGAGGTGGGGGACGTCGAGAGGATCGGCGGCCGGTAGTGAAACGCCCAGGTCTCGTCGTCCCAGAGGGGAAGGTTGCTGTTCGGGTTGACGAGTCGGCCGCCGAAGATGAGCAGCTGATCGCGGGGCGCATCGTAGGCGAGGCCGGTCAGACCGCGAGGCGACGGGCCCGTCACGGGAAGCGGCTGGAACTCCTCGGCGCCCGGCGGTCGCCGACTGATCGTGTCGTAGACGCAGCAGCTGTAGCGGTGGCCGCCGAACAGGAAGCCCGTGGCGAGCCCCGGGTGATAGGTCGCCGCGCCTTCGGTCTCGAGCTGGAAGGTGGCGGACGGCGGCGGCAGAAATTGTGGGAAGCTCGACGTCAGGTCGACCGTGTACGTGCCGTTCGTGAGCGTCGTCACGCCGCGGGCGTCGTCGTAGTAGCCCTCAATGCCGGCGTAGCATCCGAACGTCTTCGCCGCGGCCGCGGACGCCGCGTTCATCGGCACCATGCTCCATGCCGAGCCGTCCCACTCCCACAACGCGTCCGAGCAGTCCTCGCCGATGCCGACGTTCTTACCGCCGTAGAGGACGATGCGATCGCGCGCCTTGTCGTAGACGAACACGCCTTCGGCACGAGCCTCCGGTCCGTTCGGCGCCCCGTTCGGCAGGATGTTCTTCCAATCGAGGCCATCCCAGGTCCACAGGTCCGTGAGCCGGTGGATCATGGCGTTGACGCCGTGGCCCATCACGACGACCCCGCGCTTCGAGTCGAACGTCATCAGTTGTCCGGCCCGCGCCTCCGGGATGTGATCCGGGAACCGTCGCAGCCACGTCGACCCGTTGAAGACCCAGGTGTCGTCGAGCGGAATCTGCTGCATGCTGGCGAGCCAGCCCCCGAAGAGGACCGGCTCGGCCCGCACGGGGTCGTAGACCAGACCGTGCGATCCGCGCGCCGGCGGAACGAGCACCGGATCGATCTTCGTCCAGCCCATGCAAGCCTCGTCGGCGTGCCCGGCACGCGCCCACAGCGTCAGCAGCAGGATCACCGCGGGGGACAGGAGACGCAGCGCGTGCCGGTTGGGAGGCATGGGGATCGGCTGGCTCGACGATACGAAGCGTTCGAACGTCGCGTCAACGGGAATCACCGGGCCGACGGCGACGGTCTACCGGGCGTGCGAGACCTCTGCGGCGGGAAGCGTCCAGCCTCCCCCGTACGCCCCAGGGCAGCCCAGTGATCGTCGAGCCCGGTGGCAGCACCCAGCCATTGTCTCCTCGTCGTCCCCGAAATCGATCGACATCGAGCTCAGATGCCCACCGAGGAGCGTCCGTAGGTGTCGACGCACGTATCCGATCACGTCGTCGAGCCGTTATGAGCTGCGCGCTGCGGCTAGCCTTGCGCGGTTCTGGGGTGAACAGCGCCGGCGGACGGAGGCTCTCGATCTGCTCGTGCCGGTTTACGGCTGGTTCACGGAGGGCTTCGACACCGCCGACCTGAAGCAGGCGAAGGCGCTGCTCGATCAGTTGGCGTGACCTGCTGACTCAGGTTTGGAATGAACTATGATTTTTCTTCCCTGAATCCGCACCACCCGAATTCCGAGTCATCGACAAAAAGGGAGGGTACAGCATGACGATCGTCCTCATCGGCGACACCGGCCTGATCGGCTCGAAGGCGGCCACGACACTGCGCAAGGTTGGTCGCGACATCGTCGCCGCCTCACCCGGCATGAAACGCATCGTCTGTGCACTGCTCGGCGTGGCGCTGCTCGTCGGCAGCGCGCTCGCCGATCAGCCGAAGTCGAAGAACGCCAAGGTGACCCTCGTCTACCAGCACGAGCTACCGAACGTTCCCGGCAAGAGCATCAAGGGCGTGCTCGTCGAGTACGGCCCGGGCGGCTACTCGCCTGGTCACACGCATGCCAAGTCGGCCTTCATCTATGCGACCGTGCTCGAGGGAGAGGTCCGCAGTCAGATCAACGATGGACCGGCGACGGTCTACACGGCCGGAGAGAGCTTCACCGAGCTGCCCGGCGATCGCCACGGCGTCAGCGCCAATGCCAGCACCACGAAGCCGTCCAAGCTGCTCGCGGTGTTCGTGGTCGACACGAACGAGACGGAGCTGACGATCCCCTTCGCGGACTGAGGTTCGACGATCGAACGGCGAGGCGTCACTCTCGTCAGCCGCTGGGTGACGCAACGCCGGTCAGCGCGTGAAGACCGTCGGGCAGAGGTCGTCGAAACGGTAGCATTCGCCCAACCGACCCCCGCGCTCGAGAAACAGCGCGAGATTGTAGTGCTGCCACATGCCCGGTTCGGACACCGCAGAGACCTCGGCGTCGACGAAGTGGATGGCGAGGGATCGACGCATGCGGTCCGACGTGTTCGGCCCGCTCCCGTGGAACGTGAGCGGGTGGTGGAAGCTGACCTGGCCCGCGCGCATGACGATCGATCGTGACTCGATCACACGCCCGTCTCCGAGACGTGCGAGCTGCGCGTCGCGATCGGTGCCGAAGAAGTTGCTGCCGCCTGGAACCAGACCCCACGCGTGGCTCGCGGGGATGCACTGCATCGCTCCGTTGGCGTCATCGACGTCGTCGAACGCGACCCACGCGGTGACGAACGCCGCATGCGACGCGACCGTGTCCCAGCTTGCCCAGTCCTGATGCCATCCGATCGTCGTCTCCGAGGGGCCCCCCGGCGGCTTGTAGAGGAGCTGGTCCTGCCAGAGATTCACCGCCGACGCGCCGAGGAGTGCTGCCGCGATCTCGCCGAGGCGCGCGTCGGTCGCAAGCGCGGCCAGGTCGGGATCGGCCCACCACGCATTGTCGATCTTGCGCAGATCGCGCGGACCGGGCGCGAACGGGAGACTCAAGGTCGGCGCGCGACCGTGGCGATGTTGGCCCGCGACGACCCGCTCGGTCGCGTCGAGGAAGCGGGTGATCTCCGTGGGCGCGAACAGCACCGGAGCGGTCCACTGCCCGTCCGCCTCGTAGGACGCGCGCGCGAGGTCGAGGTCGACGGTCATCATGATCCGGAACGCTCCCTCCGTCAGGGCGCCGTGATCGTGCCCGCGCGGTGACGTTACCGCGGTCGTCTTCCGGCGGGCAAGCCGATGTTGCTGTGCGCGGGTCGTCTATTGCCCGAGATGGGCGAGCGCGAACCTGAGCGGAGCGCTCGAAATCTTCACGAAGCCAGTGAACGGCTGGTTCATCTCGAGGATCAGGAAGATCGAACCCGCGACGGAGATGGCGGCAACAGCCAGCACGGTGACGACGGTCGGGTTGCGAGGGGCGAACAACCCGAAACTGATGAAGAGCGCGGCGAGCCAGAACACCAGCACCACCAGCAGCGGCCGCTGAACCGAGTTCCCTGCCTCTCCCAACAACAGCCAGCGTGTCCGAATGACGTCGCCAAGGGTTTCTGACGCACGCCCTTGAAGGGTCCGCTGCGTATCGTTTTGCGGGGACAGTGCGCGAATCTGATCGTCGATTCGCTCGACCGCCGCCGTCGCCTCGGGATCATCCCGCTCGACCGATCCCGCCCCCTCCTCTGGCCAGATGGTCGAGAGCCGCGAGGCGATCAGCCGGCGGATCGACTCACGAGCATCATTCGTTTCCGGCCCGTAGTGGGCCAGCGTACGATCCAGCAAGACCACGTTGGCGGCAACCTGCTTCAGCTGGCCGTCCTCCTCATCGAAGGTGCTCTTCGCAGAGCCGGTGAGGAGCCCGAGGGCGAGCGCCGCCATGGTAGCGACCAGCCCCATCGCCAGCTTCACCACGTCCTTCGAATCGGAGCCGAGATGGTCGTCCGGCAGCACGCGCCGAAGCACGAGACCCAGGAGCGCGCCGCCGAAGACACAGGTGAACACGATCGACGCGATTGCCAGGCTGTTCATGTCACTACTCGTCGGCGCCGGTTCGAGGAAGTCGTCCGTAAGGCACACACCCGTTCTTATGGGAGTCCGTCACTGGGAGCACGCACCGAGGCCTAGTAACTCGGACGGACCGTTCCGCAATTGCTCGCCGACTCGTCAACGCACCGCGCCGGTCGCGCGACCTGCCAGAACGCTGGCGAGCTTGGCCGGATTCATCACCCAGAAGATGCGATCGATTCCGTCCCGCGACGCACCGATGGTGAGCACGCCGTACGGCGCGCCCATGTGCTCGACCAAGAAGGCGCCCTGGCCGTTCACCTCGACCGGCTCGACCGCGGCGTCCGCCCAGAACCAGCTTCCGACCGCAACGAAGAAGTCCGCCACCCGGTCGGCGCCGACGATGGGCTTGCCGGCGGCCCGGACCGCTCCGCCGCCATCCGAGTAGCTGACGACATCCGACGCGAACAGGCTCTTCAGCGCCTCCAGATCGTTCGCCCGCGCGGCGGTCAGGAACGCGCCCAGGAGCCGGCGCTGCTCGGCAACCGGGACGGGCTCGCATCGTTCGTCGGCGAGGTGCTTGCGCGCGCGGCTCGCGAGCTGTCGCGCGTTGACCTCGCTCACCGACAATATCTCCGCGATCTGTGCGTGCGAGTAGTCGAAGGCCTGGCTCAGGACGTACGCGGCCCGCTCGGCCGGCGGCAGCTTCTCGAGCAGCAGCACCGCCACCTCGAGCGCCTCGCCGCGCTCGGCCCCCAGCGCCGGATCGGCGGCGGTGTCGACCGGCTCGGGAAGCCACTGGCCGACGTAGGTTTCGCGACGCGCGCGCGCGGACTGCACGACGTTGAGCGCGAGCCGGGTCGTGATCGTCACAAGGAACGCCGCCGCGTCGAGCACCTCCGCATGATTCGTCGCTTGCCAGCGGAGCCAGGCATCCTGCAGCACGTCCTCGGCGTCGGCCACGCTGCCCAGCATCCGGTAGGCGATCCCGAAGAGTCGTGGTCGGAGGCTCGCGTAGGTCGCCGCCGGATCGTCGGGCGGCACGGTCGCCTTCGAGCTCATCGCCAGCTCACGCTAGCAAAACGTTGCAGGACAGAGGAAGCGCGTGCGCGCTACGGAACGGGCGCAACCGCGGCGAACGTCGTCGAGCGCGGACGCCGTGAGCCACGTCGCAGAGCCGCGGCAGCGGCTCACGATCGACGTCAGGTACACGGTGCGCGACGGCCGGCGTTGGATCGTCGTCGCCGTCCGGCACGAAGGCGTCGGCGGCGAGCCCACTGCGATCGCGCGTCTCTTCGAGCCGCTCTACACGACCAGGCAGCGGGGCATGGCGATGGGGCTCGCCGTGGGCCCACACCTCGATCGTCGCGGCCCACGGCGGGCATCTGTGGGCTACCGTGAACGACGGGCTGGGGATGACGTTCACGATGCGACTGCCGGGCGCGCGTGAGGCCGCCAGCTGTACGCCGTCGCCGCCGGGCTCGTGCTCACGGTCCGGGATCGCGGGCCCATGAACCGTGGACCCCAAGTCAGTGGCGCCTTGTCGCAGGGGTCGCCGCCGGCACCCAGCCCGCAAGTTGTGTGCGATTTTTCGTGGCGTTGCAGCCAGGTTTCAGGGCAGAGTGCGGACCACGCGCGCGGCATTTCCCCCGCCAGCGCCCGTCCATAAAGGCCCCCCTGGGTCGCACGCGGAGGCGGAGAGAGTCACTGTGAACGGACCGTGGTTTGTTAGACTTTGATTTCGGCAGGACCGTTGGCGCTCGCAACGGCAGTCGCAGCGCCGCCGGTGTTACCTCGCGGCGACTGCTACCTCGGCCGCCAAACGCCGACCGTCCCGCACCCGGCCATCCGTTCGTTCGGCAACGAGCTCGCTCGACGAACCAGCGGGACATGCCGTTTGGTCGGAGTCGCGCTCGTGGTCGTGCCAGGCGCGGCAACAACGCGTCGTCGTCTCTGCTGCTCGCGAGGCGCCAGGCGTTGCTGACCATGCCGGCGTGTCAGTACGCACACCGCGTCGACGAGTGGTGGCGGGCGAACCGCCGAGCGGGCTTTGGGCGCCTCGTCGAAGAGCTGTCGGCGGCGGCGGGTCGAGGAATCCCGTCGCCCGGGCGAAATGTGCGTCCTGTGGCAAGTTCAACAACAGACAGAGGAGTGACCGCATGAAGAAGAACTTTCAGATGATTCATGAGGAGAGGAGGCGTACGCTCGGCACCCTGCTGCTTCTCCTGCCGTGCCTCGTCTTCATCCTGGCGGTGCGACCCTCGGTCGCGTCCGGGCAGGAATTCCTGCCGGGCGCGGCGGGTGCTGGCGACCCGTACTTCCCGTTGGACGGAAACGGCGGGTACGACGTCCGCAGCTACGGCCTCGAGGTGAAGTACGATCCGGCGACGGACCTGCTCGAGGGCCGCGCTAAAATTCGCGCCAGAACGACGCAGAACCTGTCGACGTTCAATCTCGACCTGGTCGGGCTGACCGTGCACTCCGTTACCGTGAATGGTCTCCCCGCCTCCTTCAGCCGTGACGGCGGCGAGTTCACGATCACGCCTGCAGTCGGCCTGCGCCAGGGCCGTGCCTTCACCGTCCTCATCGACTACAGCGGCGTCCCGGTGTCCCTGGAGGGGGCCGGCTTCATCCACACCGACGACGGCGCGCTCGTCGCCGGCGAGCCACACGTCGCAGCGAGCTGGTTCCCGGTGAACGACCATCCCTCCGACAAGGCGTCCTACACCTTCGAGATCACCGTTCCCGAGGGGCTGACGGCGGTGGCCAACGGCATCCTCGAGCGCCAGCGAACGGTAGATGGCTGGACGACCTGGACGTGGAAGCAGCGGGAGCCGATGGCCTCGTACCTGGCGACGGCCACCATTGGCGCGTTCGACCTTCGCGCCTACCGGGTGGAGAACGTCCGCTTCTGGGACGCGGTCGATCCGGATCTCGCCGCGCCCTACGGCGCACACATCGACGCGTTGTTCTCGCTTCAGCCCGAGATCATCGAGTTCTTCGAGGATCTTCTCAGCAAGTATCCGTTCCGGGCTGGCGGAGGCATCGTCGACGACTACGTCGGGCTCGGATTCGCGCTCGAGAACCAGAGTCGCCCGATCTACGCCGTGGAGTGGTTCTCCCAGTATCCGCAGGACGCCGAAGGCACCTTCGCCCACGAGATTGCACATCAGTGGTTCGGCGACAGCCTGAGCATCGCCCGCTGGAAGGACATCTGGCTCAACGAGGGCTTCGCCACCTACGCCCAGTGGCTCTGGGACGAGGCCAAGCACGGCGTGCCGGTGCAGGAGAACTTCGACTACTATTACTTCGGATACCCCGCGAACAATCCGTTCTGGCAGGTCATCATCGGCGATCCGGGCGTTGATCACCTCTTCGACTACCCAGTCTACGACCGCGGCGCCATGACGCTCCACCAGCTGCGCCTCGCCGTGGGCGATCCCACCTTCTTCGCCATCCTCAAGCGCTGGACGCAGGAGCGGAAGGGCGACAACGTCACGATCGAGGAGTTCATCGCGTTCGCCGAGAAGATGTCCGGAGCAGATCTGGACGACCTCTTCCAGACGTGGTTGTTCACCCCGGGCCGCCCGGCGCTGCCGGCGCCGCTCGCCGCTGCCCGGACCTCGGGGTCAGAAGGCGCGTCGGCGCTGCCGTTGCGTCCGCAGGGACTGCGCCGCTAGCACCGTTGTCGGCAGGAGGTCGCCTGCGGCGGGAACACCGCAGGCGGCCACCTGGCCGGCACCGTGACCATCATCGCGCGGTCCTGACCCGCTTCGCGTCCCCGAGACGGGACGCGCGCGCTGACGGAGTCGTCGGGGTAGCCCTGCAGGCGCGAAGCCCGAAGGACGTACCCAGCTGCCCTCCTCCATGGGCCGAGACGGAATCGGCGCGCCTAGCTGCCCACCGCCGACTGCAGAGCTGCCGGTCGCCGCACGCGGTTGTAGACCTCTTTGTACCGCTCCCAGAATCCTCGGTGCTGCTTCTTGTTCTTGAGGTCGTTGAATGGGTAGCGCGCGCCCGGACGTTGTCGCAGGACGTACGTCAGCAGGAAATCGAGCGGGAAGATCAGCAGCGCGGATACCGGGTGAAACAGCATCGGTATGTACAGCAGGAACGATGCGAGCTTCGCGCCGAAGAAGGGACAGCTGTTCGAGACGGGAATCATTGCCCAGTATCCGGAGAGCAGCTGACCGACGACGGCGGCCGTCAGCACGTAGCCGTTGATCCATCCGTGAAGGAACAACGATGCGGCGATGGCGATCGTCAGCAGCTGATACCCCAGGTACGTGAGGCCCAGCTGCCACACCAGCTTGAATCCGTTGTGCTGGGTGAAGACGTGGTCGACGAACTCGGCGCACTTGTCGATCTTGTAGCGGCCGGTCTGACGGAACTTGTCGGGGTTGTTCGGGTAGCTCAGGTATTTGGCCACGTCCCTGAGGCTGCGGCACGACCCGAGGCTCAACTCGATGCCGAGCTCTCTGGCGACCTCGTCCGTGTAGAAGCCGTAGTAGGTCAGGTGGTCGCGAGGACCCGGAGCGCTCGTCATGTAGTACTTGCGATTGTACGCCGCGATCTTCTTCGGGAGTTTGTCGACCATGTCCGAACGGAACGGTTCGTCGGTGATCAGTCGGTGGATGAGCAGTGACTGCATCTCGGTCATGTTGGAGAGGCCGCCCGTGAGCGGCCTCGTGTAGCCGAGCAGGTAGACGTTGTTGAGCGCGCTCGGAATCACACCGAGGTGGTTCTCGCGATACACGTACTCGTAGTCGACGGTCCGTCCGTCCTTCTCGTGCGTGATCCGGGGCAATCTCGGAACCTCCGCATCGCCCTTGATCAAGTAGTCGTAGTGGACGGACTCCCCGTTGCACTCGATGGTCTGGCTCGCCTCGTCGACCGTGGTCGCGTCCTTCCGCTCGAGCGTCACCAGGCCCTCGGACACGAAGTACGGGAGATCGTTGAGCAGGAAGCCCTCCTTGATCCGCTCGGGCAGATCGTCGGCGAACTGCCGCGCATACGTGTCGATGGGCCAGTATTTGATCGCGATGATCCCGTTGGGAACGTGTGCCTTGGGCGGACGATCGGCCTCGATCTGGCGCCGTGTGTCCGCGAAGGGAACGTGGAAGTTCTCCGGGGTGAACAGGCGTCCCAGGGCGTGTTGGATGCGCCGCATCAGGGACATGTAGGCGGCGACCGGCTTGAAGTTCACGAAGATCGTGAACATCGGCACGAAGTTGAAATTGATCACCGCGCCGTAGAGGCGCGGAAAGCTCCGCGCCATCTGATGCGCCTCGAGCTGATCGAGACTGTAGGTCGTGTCGCCCATGTAGAACAGCTTGTCGAGTGCCAGGAAGCCGTTCTGCAGGACGATGATCTTGTTGTCTCCCGTCACCAGCTTCGAGATCAGGAGATTGGCGGAGTCCCCGATCGTATCGAAGACGACGGTTTTGTTGCGGATGCTGCAGTCGAAGGTCGTGAGCGACTCGACGATTCTGCGACGAAATGCGGTCGACACCACGACGTGCTTCGCCTTGAAGCGCTCGCCGCTCGTGGTGTGGACGATACTGTGGTCGCTCTCGTTCTCGATCAGACTGACGCGATCGACGACGATGCGATCCTGGTACTTGCGGTAGTACCGGAGATGCATGTCGTAGAACTCCCGCGCGGTCGTGTAGCGGTCCTCGCTGAAGTCCTCGACCAGGTCGAAGGTGTAGAAACTGGTGTAGTACGAGCTGACGAGATCGAAATCGAGCCCGCCCGAACGGGTGAGCGACGCCCAGATCGAACCGTCCTTCTCCGAGATAATCGTGTAGTCCACGCCGGAGGAGTCGAGCTCACGCAGGAGCGGGATGGAGGAAAACCCGAATCCGACCAGCAGAACGTCCGTCTCCTTCATCGACTGCCCTCAGAGATCTCGAAGCGTGAGCGAGCCAGTCGATATGCACACCCAGAATGAGGGGGCGTCAAGGTTCTCCGACGGCTCAGCGCGGCAGTCCCCCGCCGCCCGATCGTAGGCGCCCCAGCACCAACGCACACTCCTGACGACGGGCGATGCGCTCGGCCTCTTCGAGCAACTCGCGCGCGCGATGGCCGCGGCGACCCGGGCCGGTACCGAGTCGTTCCTCCACCCACGCCGATCGCCGATACAGCTCCGCCAAGTGGCAGTGGGACGCCGTCGACTCGCAGAAGGCGCGGGCTGCAGCGAGAGCGTCGGCCGCCGCGGCGAGGTCGCCGGCTTCGATCTCGAGCTCGGCGAGTAGACCCAGGAACACGCCCTTGCCGTTGAGATGCCCCGTCTTGTCGAGCGCTTCGAGGGCACGCGCGACGCGCTGGCGGCGTGCGGCGAGGGCGCCGTCGGCGTCGGCCCAGGCGGCTAGTATCTCCGTGTTCAACGCGATCACCTCGATGTCGTACCGACGTGAGATCGTCGCGGCCTCGGCTGCCCAATGCTGGGTCGTTTCGCGATCGCCGAACAGCATCGCGCAATACGACGCCGACATGCGGGTGTGCGCCATCTCGTACGGATCCTCGAGCCAATCGGCGCGCGCGATTGCGTCGCGGCTGACGCTCTCGGCTTCGGCGCGGCGGTCGAGGTAGCAGAGGTTCTGGGCCATCGCCGTGCGGGTGACGGTCAGCACGTCCCGGAAATTCGGCAGGCGGAAGTCCGCCGGCATGGACGCGAGCACGATGCGGGCGCTGCGGTCGGCGAGCTCGTAGTCGCCCCGAGTGTGCGCGACGATCGCCGTCGCAGAGGTCGCACCGAGCGCCGCGAGCGGCCAGTCGAGCTCCTTGGCCGCTCGCGTCAGGTGCTCCGCCACGCGCGTAGCGGCGGGAACGTCGGAGCGAAAGAGGTGGTAGCCGTAGACGACGCCCAGCGAGACGAAACGCTCCTGGCTCGGCGGCAGCCGCTCGGCGAGGTGCTCGACCTTCTCGGTGGCGACACGCGCGATCGCCGAGCCGTACCCGTGTCGTGCGCCGGCCGACGCGGCACGATCCATCTCCAGGCGGAACTCGACGTGGTCGCGTTCGGCGCCGGCCGGTTGGCGTCCGAGCAGCGTGAACGCGCGATCCAGTAGATCGACGGCTTCGCGATGGGCGAAGCGCGTGCGCGCGAGCTGCGCGGCCTCGCGGAGGTACTTGATCGCGCGCTCGTGATCGTTGCTGCGCGCGAAGTGGTCCGCGAGCTCGGCGGCGACCTCGCGCGTGGCGCCCGCATACCCCTTCTCGAGTGCCTCGCCGATCCGCTGGTGCATCGCACGACGGCGCGCCGGTACGAGCGTCTCGTAGAGAGCGCTGCGGTAGAGCTGGTGACGGAACGCGTAGGCCTGCCCGACGGCTCCGGACGGCCAGTCGACGACCCCAATGGTTCGGAGAAAGCGCGACTGCCGTGCGAGCGTCTCGCAGACTTCCTCGACTCCCTCCAGCGCCACGTCCGACGCCGATGCGACCGCGAGCGAGGAGAACTCGGCGCCGACCGCAGCCGCGGTCATGAGGAGGTCGCGCTCCGAATACTTCAATGTCCGCAGCTGCGTTTCGAGCAGCCCGCGCAGGCTGTCGGGCACACTGCGGTCGGTGTCCGTGCCGACGGATCCGGTCAGCTCCGCCGTGTCGGCGACCGTCACCATGAACAACGGGTTTCCGCCGCTCTGACGATGAACGTCGCACGCCATCGCCTCCGTCCAGAATGATGCGTCCCGGCGCCGGAGATATGCCGAGACGTCATCCGCGCCGAGCAGATCGAGGCGGATCTCCCGTCCGCCGGTGTGCCGGCACACGGCCTGCGCAGCCTGGAAGAGGCCGTTGGACGCGAGGACGGCTTCGCCGGGGCGATACGTGACGACGATCATGAGCCGCAGCCGCGCGTGGCTCTCCAGGAGGGCGGCGACGAAGTCCACCGTCGGCGCATCGGCGTCGTGCATATCTTCGAGGACGACCACCACCGGAAACTGCGATGCGAGGGCCTCGAACAGCGTCGCCAGGCGTGACGTCAGATCCTGGCGATCGGACGCCTCCGCCACCGGTATCCCCGCGGGATCGCCGGCACAGAGCCAGGGCATCTGCTGCAGGACGTCGAGGACGTGCGCGCGCATGGCCGCAAGCACCACGGGACCGTCGGCACTCGTGGCCAGGGCTTCGAGGGCGGACAGCACCACGAGATAGGGCGGCGCGCCCTGGAGGTAACCGACGGCGCGTCCGACGGCGACCCGGGTCTCGTTCGGGCCAACGCCCTGGCCGAGCGTCGCGACGAACCGATCCACCACGCTCGATTTGCCGATGCCCGCCTCGCCGCTGATGAGGACGACGCGCGTGGTGCCCTGCGCGGATTCGGCGGCGACGGTGAGCAGCTCGTCGAGCTCGCCCTCGCGGCCGACGAGCGGATTCGACGCGCCACCGACCGCACGTGGCGCGGGAGCATCGGTCTGCTGGGGCGCGGGCGCGCTGGCGATCGACGCGATGAAGCGGAAGCCGCGGCGATGGACGGTCTGGATG
>DASYLJ010000119.1:0-18633 GCA_036009625.1 Binatia bacterium | reverse complement strand
GTCGACTCGGCGGCCGACTCGACGCGCGCCGCTGCGGACATCATCGCCACCGAGCTGCTCGCCACCTGGCAGCCGGCGAGCCATCAGCTGCCCGTGCCCGAAGAAGTAGACGTCTACTGAACGACGTGGGGTTCGACGTCGTCAGATTGGCGACGTCGCACCTGACCGCGGCGTCGCACCTCCTTGCTGCACGGCACGCGGCCGAGCATCGGCTGGAGCCGCTGCTGCCCGCACTGTCGATCGACGATGCGCGGGCGCTGGTCGATGGGGCGCTGGCGCGCCCCGGTGCGGTGGGATGGGGCGCGACCACCACCGACGGCGATCTGGCGGGGTTCCTGATCGGGGCGCCGTCGAGCGCCGTTGCCGGGGTGGCGCCGGCGGTCCTCGTGCCGGCCACGGGTCATGCCGCCGCGCCCGACGTGATACCGGCGCTGCACGCCGCGCTGACCGCGCGCTGGCGCGCGCGAGATCGGCACATCCAGGTGGGCGTGCACGATGCCGCCTCGCGCGACGTGCTGACCCATCTCGGCTTCGAGCCGTTCCTGATGATCGCGCTGGCGGCGTTGCCCGTCGTCGGCACGACGGTGCCGTCGACGGTGACGATCCGGCAGGCGACGATCGACGACCTCGCGGCGCTGGTCATGCTCGCCCGCGCGCAGCAGGCGCATCACGCCGCGCCGCCGATGTCGTTGCCGCCGCCGCGTGGTGACGAGAGCATTCGCCAGCGTCGATCGCTCGACGATCCGCGTACCGGGGTGTGGATCGCGGTCGACGGTCGGGAGACGCTCGGCATGCTCGTCCTGCAGCCGCCGGCGGCGGCGTTCTCGCCGCTGCACCTGCCGCCCGCCACGATTCACCTGCCCGACGCCATCGTCCTGCCGACGGCGCGCGGGCGCGGCATCGGTGCCGCGCTGGTGGCCGAGGCGTTCGGCTGGGTTCATGCCATCGGCTACCGTCACGTCGCGCTGCACGTGCATGCCGCGAACACGGCGGCGTGGCGGTTCTGGGAGGCGCGGGGGTTTCGCGCCGTGGCCGAGCAGCGCGTGCGGCGGGCGCGCGCTTAGGGGCAGGGCGCACTCAGGTTGCTGGCCAGTATATTCGTACGAGTGGCACCAAGGCTCGGCCGTCCGAGTCAAAGCGCTCGTAGTGCTCCACGACGAGCGTAGCGAGGTCGTCGAGGTCGACCAGTGTCACCGGCACGCTGGAGCGATCCGCTTCATAGCGTGCCTCTCGGGTGAAGCCACCGGTACTAACGTACAGCCCGCGATCACCGTCACGAAGACCACCGATGAAGGATCGCAGATCCTGTGATCCCATCTGCTGGCGACGATGCTTGACCTCTGCGATCACTCGGGGCGACTGAAACCCAAGTCCATCTGGAGAAGCTATCACGTCGCGACCGCGATCAGGCCCTTTGGGGGTAACTCTGGCCTTGTATCCGAGTGCTCTCAGGAGAGCCGCCGTCAGAGCCTCCATTTCGTCCGGGGAGAGCCGCAGAAGGCGGTCCTTGATGAACTCGTGGGCTCGATTGAGTGTGTCCTCTCGGATCTCGTCCAGCCCTTGTTCCGGCTCGGAGACGACGGCCGAGGGCGGTGCCGGTGACACGGACTTCCCCGCGATCGCGTTCTCGATATCGGCAAGGACATCTTCGCCCGGTTCGAAGATCGTCAACGTCGATCCAAGGGTATTGCGCGAGGCCGGCGTGAGCTTGTCGCGACTCACCCGGACATCCCAGGTGACGTTCCTGAGGTGAGCGGAATCGGAGATCGTTCCGGTGGAATAGCGATAGGGGCCATCCACGGTCCCGATGAGATACTCGCGTTGGACCGGATCGTAGGTGAGTACGCGATCGCCGTTTTCGATCAGGGTCCTGATCTTGAACAGCTGCCGGGTCGTTATGACCTGCTTGCCTGGAGAATGCTCGGGGAAGGCCGCTGCGACCCGTGCCCGGATGCCATCGACCTGGGAAACCGAGCTGAGATCGCCGACCTCTCCCCAGCCGACTCCCATGGTCCGTTTCTCCTCGAACTCCCGAAATAGGTATCCGCCCTGGCCCGCTCGAACCATCCAGAATCCTGACACGTGGCAACTCCCTTCACGGACACTAGATCGTGAGCCCGCCGTCGATCGAGACGATCGCGCCCGTCATGTAGCGGCCCTCGTCGGACGCCACGAACGCGATCAGCGCGGCGACCTCCTCCGGCGTCGACGTGCCGAGCGGGGTGCGGATCTTGGCGAACTTCTTGAAATCGACGCCCTCGGGTGCGTTGCGGAAGGCGTCCTGCAGCGGCGTCGCGATGCCGCCCGGGGCGATGCAGTTCACGCGCACGGCGCGCTCGAGGTACTCGTCGGCCAAGGCCCGCGTGAGCTGCACGACGCCGCCCTTCGAAGCGCAGTAGGCGGCGCTGTACGGCTGCCCCATGAGGCCGGCGTTCGAGGCCACGTTGACGATCGTGCCGCCACCGTCGAGCAGGTGCGGCAGCGCCGCCTGCGATACCAGGAAGGTGCCGGTCAGGTTGACGCCGATGATGCGCTGCCAGTCGGCGAACGGCATGTCGTGCGAATGGTAGAAGCGGCCGATGCCGGCGCAGTTGACGACGACGCCGAGCCGCCCGAGATCGCGCACGGCGCTGGCGACGGCCGCGCGGACCGAGTCCGGATCGGCGACGTCCACGGCGTAGGCCTTGGCGTTGCCGCCGTCGGCACGAATGGCCGCGGCCGTCTGCTCCGCACCGTCCGCCGCGAGATCGCAGCAGGCGACGGCGGCTCCCTCCGACGCGAGACGCTGCGCCGTCGCTGCGCCCAGTCCGGACGCGGCTCCCGTGACGAGCGCCGTGCGCCCGGTGAATCGTGCAGTCGACATGGGAGTAGGTGAAACCATTCCCCCGGGGTCGTACGCAATCGGGCGCGTGCGATCGTGCCCAGCGCTCGGACCAGCGCCGCCGGGTGCACGACACCCCTTGACGCGCCGTGGCTCGTATGGAACCTGAGCCGGCCTCCCTGGCACTCGACGTGAAGCGAATCCGCAGCGTATCTCACCATCTCGCGCGGCCGCACGCGCCCACCCTCGGTGCGCGGCGTGCCCTCGTGGTGCTCGTGCTGAGCATGCTGGTGGTGACGTCCTCCCGTGCCGCGGACCCCGCGCCCGTGGCGACGAAGCCAGCGGCAACGAAGCCTGCAAAGCCTGCCCCGTTCGACTTCGAGACGCTCGCGCAGCACGCCGAGAAGCTCGCGGCGGCGGACTACCAGGACGGCAAGGGCAAGGTCCCCGATTTCCTGACGTCGATCACCTACGACCAGTGGCGCGACATCCGCTACCGGCCCGACCGCGCCCTCTGGGCCGACAAGCCCGGGAACTTCCAGGTGCAGTTCTTCCACCCGGGCCTGTTCTACGACCAGCCGATCGCCATCAACGTGGTCTCGCCCGAGGGTGTGAAGCCGGTGCCGTTCTCGCCGTCGCTGTTCGACTACGGTCGCAACGATTTCGCCAGCCGGGTCCCCCCCGAGCTGGGTTTCGGCGGCTTCCGCATCCACTTTCCGATCAACAACCCGAAGTATCGCGACGAGGTCATCGTCTTCCTCGGCGCCAGCTACTTCCGCGCCGTTGGCAAGGACCAGATGTTCGGGGTGTCGGCACGCGGGCTGGCGCTCGACACCGCCGAGTCGTGGGGCGAGGAGTTTCCCTGGTTCCGCGAGTTCTGGCTGGTGCGGCCCGATGCGAAGGCCACCTCCATCACGGTCTATGCGCTCCTCGACAGCCCGCGCGTCACCGGCGCGTATCGCTTCGTGGTCACGCCGGGCGCCGCGACCCGGGTCGACGTCGAGTCGCAGCTCTACCTTCGCAAGGACGTGCACAAGATCGGCATCGCGCCGCTCACCAGCATGTTCTATCGCGGCGAGAACTCCCTCCGCTCCGTGGTCGACTTCCGTCCCGAAGTGCACGACTCCGACGGTGTGCTGATGACGCTCGCGAACGGCGAGTGGCTGTGGCGTCCGGCGG
The DNA here is from genome assembly GCA_036009625.1 of Binatia bacterium. Classification (GTDB taxonomy): domain Bacteria; phylum Desulfobacterota; class Binatia; order DP-6; family DP-6; genus DASYLJ01. Next base: position 14,633 of record DASYLJ010000119.1, on the reverse strand, counting down.
ACAATCCCGAGCGGCTGCGCGTCAGCGGTCTCAAGGCCGATCCGGTGGCGGGGTTCGGCCTGCTGCAGCGCGATCGCGACTTCGACCACTACCAGGACCTCGAGACTGCGGCCGAGCGACGACCGAGCGTCTGGCAGGTGCCCTGGGGCAACTGGGGACCGGGACGCATCGAGGTGGTGGAGATCCCCACCAACTCCGACACCAACGACAACCTGGTGTCGTACTGGGTGGCCGATCGCGAACTGAAGCCCGACAAGCCGCACCGCTTCGGCTACACGCAGTGGTGGTACGCCGACGATCCGACCCGTCCGCCCGCGGGCCGCGTCGTGGCCACGCGTCGCGACCACGGCACGGTCGAGAATGCCAACCGCTTCGTCATCGACTTCGCCGGCGGCAAGCTCGCCAAGGTGCCGACGCAGGAGGTGCTGCACGGCATGGTCGAGATCCAGGGTGGCGAGCAGGTGGCCGAGATCCGCGACCAGCACGTGGTGGCGAACCCGCACGTCGGCGGCTGGCGCCTGAGCTTCCAGGTGGTGCCGAAGACCCGTGACCCGATCGAGGTGCGCGCCCACCTGATGCTCGGCGAAGAGGTACTCACGGAAACCTGGTCTTACGCTATCGTGCCCTGATCCATGGGCGACCCCCATCCGTTCGGCTCGCATCTCGTCCACAACTGGAAGGACGCGTACGAGCGCGCCCTGGCCTATCTCCGCGCCCTCGACGTGCGCGAGGATCGCCGTGAGGCGCTGGCCCTCGAGGCGGTGCAGGACGCATCGGCGTCGGTGGCGCAGCGTGACGCCATCGCCGCCACGCTCGATGCGCTGCGCGGCAAGGTCGTCGGTGCGGCGGCGGCGGGCGACGCCTACCTGCGCTGGCGTGTCGGACGCGCCGTCGGCAACGACGAGGTCATTCCGATCGCGACGCCGGAGATGCGCCGTCGTCCCATGGGCTACCAACCCGTCGGTCGCGCCTGGCGCCGGCACGCGAAGAAGCCCGGCCGCGGCGCGAACGTCGCCGAGCCGGTGCTCTATGGTGGTCCGTTGCGCAAGCTGCGCAGCTCGTTCCCGTGGACGCGCGTCGCGCACCGTCGCCGCCTGCTGCTCGTCCTGCTGGTGCTGGTGCCGACGTTCATCGCCAGCGCCTTCATGGCCGACGTGCTGCCCTTCCAGGGCCGCACGTGGCTCGAGCGCGCCATCGTCGTCGTCTTCGGCGTGCTGTTCGGCTGGGTCTCGATCGGCTTCTGGACCGCGCTCTTCGGCTTCCTGACGCTGATGCGCGGACGCGACCGCTTCGCGATCACGCACATCGCACCCGATGCGCCGCCGGCGCCGTCGTTCGACGGCGAGGTGCCGACCGCCGTCATCATGCCGATCGCGAACGAGCCGGTGGACCGCGTCTTCGCCGGACTGCGCGCCATCTACCGCTCCATCGAGCGCACCGGCCAGATCGATCGCTTCCACTTCTTCGTGCTGAGCGATTCGAACGATCCCGACGTCGCCATCGCCGAGGAGATCGCCTGGTTCGCGTGGTGCAAGGAGGTCGGCGGCTTCGGGCGCATCTTCTACCGTCGCCGGCGCGTGCGCATCGAGCGCAAGAGCGGCAACGTCGCCGACTTCTGCCGTCGCTGGGGCGCGCGCTATCGCTACATGATCACGCTCGACGCCGACAGCGTGATGGCCGGCACCAGCATGGTGCGCATGGTCGAGCTGATGGAGCAGCATCCGCACGTCGGCATGATCCAGACGGCGGCGGCGGCGGTGAACCGGCGCTCGCTGTTCGCGCGCATCCAGCAGTTCGCGAGCCACGTCTACGGGCCGATGTTCACCGCCGGTCTGCACTGGTGGCAGCTCGGCGACGGCCAGTACTGGGGCCACAACACCATCATCCGCATCGAGCCGTTCATGGATCACTGCGGCCTGCCGCGTCTTCCGGGGCGCGAGCCGCTCGGCGGCGAGATCCTGAGCCACGACTTCGTCGAGGCGGCGCTGATGGGTCGCGCCGGCTGGGGCATCTGGCTCGCCTACGATCTCGGCGGCAGCTGGGAAGAGGTGCCGTCGGGGCTGCTCGAGGAGATGAGCCGCGATCGGCGCTGGTGTCAGGGCAACCTGCAGCACCTGCGCCTCGTCTTCACCGAGGGCCTCTTCGGTGCACACCGCGCGCTCTTCCTGAACGGCGTGTTCTCGTACGTGTCGGCGGCGCTGTGGTTCGCGTTCCTGAGCCTGTCGACGATCGCCGCCATCTACAACGTGCTGCGCGAGCCGGACTACTTCCCGAACGGCCCGAGCCTCTTCCCGCAGTGGCCGGTGTGGCGGCCCGACTGGGCGATGTCGCTCATGGCCGTCGTCGGCGTGCTGCTGTTCCTGCCGAAGGTGCTCGCCATCATTCTCATCTGGCTCAAGCGGCGCGAGTCGAAGCAGTACGGCGGGCTCTTCCGCCTGCTGCTGTCGGTGGTGCTCGAGGTGGTGACGTCGAGCCTGCTGGCGCCGATCCGCATGGTGTTCCACACCCGCTTCGTGCTGACGAACCTGCTCGGCCGCACCGTGGTGTGGACGGCGCAAGGTCGCGACGACGCCGACACCTCGTGGCGCGTTGCGGTGCGCCAGCACGGCATCGACACGATCATCGCCATCGCGTGGGGGGCGGGGCTCTACTGGCTCAGCCCGGCCTACTTCTGGTGGGTGACACCCATCATCGGCGCGCTGATCCTGTCGGTGCCGGTGTCGGTGCTGCTGAGCCGCGTCAGCCTCGGCGACGGCACGCGCCGTCTGGGGCTGTTCCGCATTCCGGAGGAGATCAACCCGCCGCCCGAGCTGATCGACCTCGTCGAGCTGCAGGCCGAGAGCGCGCGGGAGCGCGCGGCGGTGCCGCCGGCCGAACGCGCCGGCTTCGTGCGCGCCATCGTCGATCCGTATGTGAACGCGCTGCATCGCTGGCTGCTGCGCGGCGGACGTCGCATGGGCGAGCCGCTGCGCGCCGAGCGTCGGGCGTTGATCGATCGCGCCCTCGCCGACGGCCCGTCGTCGCTGACGCCGAAAGAGCGCCGCGTGCTTCTGATGGACCCGGAGGCGGTGGACGAGATGCACGCGCGCGTGTGGGCGATCCCCGATCGCGTGCACGCCGCGCCGTGGGGGCGGCCGGGGTCGGGCACGCCGGCGGCGGTGGATTGATCCGGGCGGCGCTGCTCCTCGTCGTCGTCGCGTGGGCCGTCGTCGGATGTGGCGAGCGTCGTGCGGCGGACGAGCCGCTCACGCTGTGGGCGATGGGGCGCGAGGGCGAGGTGGTGGAGCAGATGGTGCCGGCCTTCGAGGCGCGGCATCCGGGCCTGCGCGTCAAGGTGCAGCGCATTCCGTGGAGCGCCGCGCACGAGAAGCTGCTGACGTCGTTCGTCGGCGGCGCCATGCCCGACGTCGTGCAGGTCGGCAACACGTGGGTGCCCGAGCTGGTGGTACTCGGCGCGCCCGCGGCGCTCGACGAGCGCCTGGCGACGTCGAGCGTGAAACGCGACGACTGGTTCCCGGGCGTGCTCGACCCGAACGTCGTCGACGGCACGATCTGGGCGGTGCCGTGGTACGTCGACACGCGCATCCTCTTCTACCGCAGCGATCTCATCCCCGTGGCGCCGGCGACGTGGGACGCCTGGGTGACGGCGCTGGCCGAGGCGCGCAGGCACGGTGGCCCCGACGCGCACGCCATCCTGCTGCAGCTCGGCGAGTGGCAGCCGCTCGTCATCATGGCGATGGGCCGCGGCGCGACGCTGCTGCGCCAGCACGACTGCTACGGCGACTTCCGCAACCCGGCGTTCCGCGCCGCGCTGGCGTTCTACGTCGAGCTGTTCCGCAGCGGGCTCGCCCCGCTCGGCGGTGCGGCGTCGGCGGCGAACGTCTACCAGGACTTCGCGGGCGGCGAGATATCCGCCGTCGTGACGGGGCCGTGGAACCTGGGCGAGTTCGCGGCGCGCGTGCCGTCGTCGGTGCAGTGGTCGACCGCACCCATCCCGGCATCGCAGGGCGCGCCGCCCGGACCGTCGCTCGCTGGCGGCGCCAGCCTGGTGCTGGTGCGCACGTCGCCGCGCGCCGACGATGCCTGGAAGCTCATCGAGTTCCTCTCCGAGCCCGCGCAGCAGATCCGCCTGCACGAGCTGACCGGCGACCTGCCGGCGCACACCGCGGCGTGGAACGATCCGAAGCTGGCCGACGATCCGCGCGTGGCCGCATTCCGGAGCCAGCTCGACGCGCTTCGCGCCACGCCGAAGATTCCCGAGTGGGAGCGCATCGCCGGTAAGATCACGCAGTTCGCCGAAGCCGCGATCCGTGGCACCATGTCGGTCGACGACGCCACCACCGCGCTCGATGCGGCCGCCGACGGCATCCTCGAGAAGCGGCGCTGGCTCCTGGGGGGATGCGGATGAAGCGGTGGGCGGGACTCGGATTCGTGGCGCCGGCGCTGGGGCTGCTCCTGGTGTTCTTCCTGCTGCCGACGGTGGCGGCGCTGCTGCTGAGCTTCACCGACTTCGACGTCTACACCGTCGCCGACCCGTCGCGGCTCCGTCTCGTGGCCTTCGGCAACTACGAGCGCCTGCTGCACGACGACCGCTTCTGGACCGCGCTGCGCAACACGCTCTGGTTCGTCGCCGTCGCCGGGCCGCTGTCGGTGGCGGTGTCGCTGGCGGCGGCGCTGCTGGTCGACGCCAAGGTGGTGCGCGGCCGCGCCATCTTCCGCACCATCCTCTTCCTGCCGGTGGTGACGACATTGGTCGCGGTCGCCGTCGTGTGGCGCTACCTCTACCACCCGCGTTACGGCGTCTTGAACCAGCTCCTCGGCGCGGCGGGCATCGCGCCGATCGACTGGCTCGGTGATCCCAAGTGGGCGCTACCCGCGCTGGCGCTGTTGGCGGTGTGGAAGGGCTTCGGCTTCAACATGCTCGTGTTCCTCGCCGGCCTGCAGGGCATTCCCGAGCGGCTCTACGAGGCGGCCGCGCTCGACGGCGCGGGCCGCTGGCAGGAGTTCCGTCACGTCACGATGCCGCAGCTGGCGCCGACGTTCCTCTTCGTCGGCGTGATCACGGCCATCGGCTACCTGCAGCTCTTCGCCGAGCCGTACGTGATGACGCAGGGCGGGCCCGCCGACAGCACGCTCAGCGTCGTACTGCTGATGTACGAGGAGGGGTTCCGCTGGTGGAACCTCGGCTACGGCGCGGCGGTGGCGGTCGTGCTCTTCCTCGTCATCCTGGCGGCGTCGCTGGTGCAGCTGCGGCTGCAGCGACGGAGCGTGGCATGAAGCTCTGGACGGTGTTCGTGCACGCGTTGCTGCTGGTGGCATCGGCACTGACGCTGCTGCCGCTGTGGTGGATGGTGGCGGCGTCGTTCATGCCGCCGGGCGAGGCCAGCGCGGTGCCGCTGCGGCTGTGGCCGAGCGTGCCGACGCTCGAACACTACCAGGCGCTGTTCGCACGGCTCGACATCGGCCGTCACGTCGCCATCAGTGCCGGGCTCGCCATCGTGACGACGGCGATCGCGCTCACCGTCAACACGCTGGCGGGCTATGCCTTCGCGAAGCTGCCATTCCCGGGACGCGACCGCATCTTCCGCGGCCTGCTCGGCGCGCTCGTCATTCCGGGGCAGGTGGCGATGCTGCCGCTCTTCCTGCTGATGCGCGCCTTCGGTTGGATCGACTCGTGGATCGCGGTGATCGTGCCCGGCATGGCGAGCGTCTTCGGCATCTTCCTGGTGCGGCAGTATGCGGCGGGCCTCCCCGACGGTGTGCTCGACGCGGCCCGCATGGACGGCGCCGGCGAGCTGCGCGTCTTCCGGTCGATCGCGTTGCCGCTCTGTGCGCCCATCCTGGTGACGCTCGGGCTGGTGACGTTCATGGGGGCGTGGAACGACTTCCTCTGGCCGCTGATCGTACTCGCCGACGATGACCGCTACACATTGCCCGTGGCACTCGCCAACCTCGTTGGGGAGCACGTGCAGGACACCGAGCTGGTGATGGCGGGGGCGGTGCTGACGGTGCTTCCCGTGATCGTGCTCTTCCTGGTGCTGCAGCGATGGTACGTCGCCGGCATCACGAGCGGCGGCGTGAAGGGATGAGGGGATTCGCGGCGCTCATCCTGGTCGCTCTGCTCGCAGGATCGGCTGCTGCCGAGCGGCTGGTGCTCGACAACTTCGAGAGCGCCGAGGGCTGGAGTGCTACCGCGTCGTCGGGCTCGCAGGCGCAGCTGTCGTGGGAGCGCAGCGACGAGGGCTCGTCGCTGCGGCTCGACTTCAACCTGGCGAACGCCTCGGGCTTCGTCATCGTGCGGAAGGAGCTCCGGCTGCCGCTGCCGGAGAACTTCGCGTTCTCGTACCGTATCCGCGGTGAGGCGCCGCGGGCGACGCTCGAGTTCAAGCTTGTCGACCCCGACGGCAACGTGTGGTGGCGGCGCGAGCCGAACTACTCGTTCCCGCACGAGTGGGCGCCGCTCGTCATCCGGCGCTCGCGCCTGGCGTTCGCGTGGGGCCCGCAGGGCGGCGGCAACCCGTCGCAGGTGGCAGCGATCGAGATCGCCATCGGTGGTGGCGTGCGCGGCGCGGGCACGCTCTGGATCGACGATCTCGCCTTCGAGTCGCGCGATCCCATCGTCGCCAATCCGCCGCCGCCGGTCGCGTTGGCGTCGAGCGTCCGCTCGGGGTCCGACGCGGACAAGGCCGTCGATGGCGGGCCGGACACGGAGTGGAAGACCGACGTCGCCGATGCGTCGCCGTGGCTACAGCTCGACTTCGGGCAGAGCCGCGAGTTCGGCGGGCTCGTCGTCGACTGGGATGCGGCCGAGTACGCCACCGCGTTCGACGTCGAGGTGTCGTCGGACGCCACCGAGTGGACGCGCGTCTTCCACACCGAGACCGGGAAGGGCGGGCGCGCGTACATCTACGTGCCCGACACCGAGGCGCGCTTCCTGCGCATCGTCATGGCGCAGACGAGCCACGGGCGCGGTGTCGGGATCGCCGAGGTCACCGTCAAGCCGGTGGAGTTCTCCGACTCGCCGAACGCGTTCTTCTCCGCCATCGCCTACGACTCGCCTGCCGGGCTGTTCCCGAAGTACCTCTCCGGCAAGCAGACGTACTGGACCGTCGTCGGCGTCGACGGCGGATCGCAGAAGGCGCTCGTCAACCAGGAAGGCATGGTCGAGGTCGATCGCGCCTTCTCGATCGAGCCGTTCCTGTGGACGGGCGATCAGCTGGTGACGTGGAACGACGTCGAGCTGGAGCAGGAGCTCGAGGACGGCGCGTTGCCGATCCCGTCGGTGGTGTGGCGCTACGGGGCGCTGCGCCTGCAGGTGACGGCGTTCGCGGCGGGCCCGCCAACGGAGAGTACGCTGTACGTGCGCTACCGCGTGACGGGCGACGGTCGTGGTCCGCTGCGGCTCTTCCTGGCGCTGCGTCCGTTCCAGGTGCTGCCGCCGTGGCAGTCGCTCAACATCCAGGGCGGCGTGTCGCGCATCGGCGAGATCCGCTGGGACGGTCGCGCGGCATGGATCGATCGCACGCGCGCAGTGGTGCCGATGCGGGCCCCCGACCGCTTCGGTGCGGCGACCTTCGAGGACGGCGCGATCACCGAGTTCCTGCTGCTCGGCACGCCGCCGGGCGCGAACGAAGTGACAGACCCGTTCGGCTTCGCGTCGGGCGCGTTCAGCTTCGACCTGCACGGCGTCGGCGCCGGTGAGAGCACGGAGGTGTCCGTCGCCGTCCCGCTGCACGCGGCGACGGCCGAGGGCCTACCGACGATGACACCCACGCGCGCCGAGACGGTGCAGGCGCTCGAGCGCGAGCGTTGGAGCCGCATGCTCGGGCGCGTCGACATCGCGCTGCCGCCGGCGGCCGAGCCCATCGACAGGACGCTGCGCTCGACCATCGCGTACATCCTGCTGAATCGCGACGGCGCGGCACTGCAGCCGGGCTCGCGCACGTATGCGCGCTCGTGGATACGCGACGGCGCGATGGAGGCGGAGGCGCTGCTGCAGATGGGGCTCGTGCAGGAGGTGCGCGAGTTCCTGCGCTGGTACGTCACGATGCAGGCGCCCGACGGCGGCATTCCGTGCTGCGTCGACGGACGGGGCCCGGACTGGACGCCAGAGCACGACAGCATCGGCGCGTTCGTCTACGGGTTGGCGGAGTACTACCGCTTCACACGCGACGCGGGGTTCGTGCACGATCTGTGGCCGAACGTCGTGAAGGCCATCGACCACCTGCAGAAGCTGCGCGCGCAGCGCATGACGTCGGCGTATCGCGAGCCCGACAAGAAGGCGTACTTCGGCCTGATGCCCGAGTCGATCAGCCACGAGGGGTACTCGGGGCATCCGGTGCACTCGTACTGGGATGACTTCTTCGCGATGCGCGGGTTGAAGGATGCGGCGGCGCTGGCCGTCGTCGTGGGCGACGACGACAATGCCGCGAAGTTCGCGGCGCTGCGCGACGACTTCCAGACGACGTTGATCGAGTCGATCAACACGACGATGGGGCAGAAGGGCATCGACTACATCCCGGCATCGGTGGAGCTGGGCGACTACGACCCGACGTCGACGAGCCTCGCGATCGTGACGGCGGGCGAGCTGGAGCGCCTGCCGGCGGCGGCGGTGCAGAATACGTACGAGCGCTACTGGAAGGAGATCGAGACGCGACTCGGCGGCACCTGGAGCGGGACGGCGTACTCGCCCTACGAGCTGCGCAACGTCGGCACCTTCGTGCGGCTCGGTTGGCGCGACCGCGCGCACGCGCTGCTCGACTACCTGATGAAGGACCGTCGGCCGAAGTCGTGGAACGAGTGGGCCGAGGTGGTGTGGCTCGACCGCGACCTGCCGCGTTTCATCGGCGACATGCCGCACACGTGGGTGGGTGCCGGCTTCGTGCAGGCGGTGCGGACGATGCTCGTCTACGAGCGCGACTCGGATCAGGCGCTGGTGCTCGGCGCGGGACTCAAGCCCGAGTGGGTGCAGAGCAAGGAAGGCGTCTCGGTGCGCCGTCTGCCGACGCACTGGGGCATTCTGAACTACACGATGCGTGCCGACGGGCCCGACGTGGTGCGGCTGCGCATCTCGGGTGATCTCGTCGTGCCGCCGGGAAAGATCGTCGTGCCGTCGCCGCTCGATCGGCCGATCGTGGGTGCGATGGTGAATGGTATGCCGATCGAAGCGCCGGACCCGGCGCAGGTGATCATTGGAGCGAGCCCCGCCGACGTCGAGCTGTGGTACGGGCCGCGAGAGGGGACCGCAGAGTGACGGATCGAAAGGCCCTGCGCCGCTTGGGCGCTGTCGCGATGGATCGCATGCACGACCCGACGCCGTGGGCGCGGGTGCTGGGGAATGGTCGCTACTCGGTGCTGCTGACGGGCGCGGGAACCGGGCGCTCGCGGTGGGGTCGATTGTCGCTGACGTCGTGGCGGCCGGACCGCGTCGAAGATGCCTCGGGCGTCTTCCTGTGGCTGCGCGTCGAGGGTGGCGCGCCGTCTCGCCTCGTCGGCTCGGTACGGACGCGGCCGGGGGTCGTGACGTTGTCGCGAACCGTGCTGGACGTCGAGGCGTCGGTCGATGTGTGCGTCGTGCCGGATGCGGACGTCGAGCTGCGCGTGGTGCGGCTGCGGAACCGCGGCGCGTCGTCTCGTCGGGTGGAGGTGACGTCGTGTCTCGAGGTCGTGCTGAACGACTTCGGGGCGCACGCGGCGCATCCGGCGTTCTCGAAGCTGTTCGTGCAGACGGAGCGCGATGGCGACACGCTGCTGGCGCGACGTCGGCCGCGCAGCGAGGGCGACCACTTCGGCTGGATGGTGCACGCGCTGTCGGGAGCGTTCGCGTTCGAGACGGATCGCGTGCGGTTCGTCGGGCGTGGGCGGTCGGTGACGGATCCGGCGTTCGTCATGGAGGGCACCGTCGGGAGCGTGCTCGATCCGGTGATGGCGATGCGGCGCGAGGTCGTCGTCGGGGCGGGGGAGACGGTGTCGCTGGTCGCGTTGGTCGCGGCGGCGGACGAGCGTGCGGCGGCGTTGGCGCTGGCGCGTCGGTTCACCTCGGTCGATGCTGCCGAGGCCGGGATCGCGGCCGCGGTGGCGGCGGAGGTCGAGCGGCGGGCGCGGTTCGAGCTCGACGATGCGCTTGCCGAAGGGCTGCAGGCGCTTGCGGGGGCGGTGGAGTATCGGCATCCGGCGCTGCGCGCGGGTGGTGACGTGCCGGCGTCGCCGTACCTCCTGGAGCTCGGCGTGACGTGTCCGGAGGTGCCGGGGGCGGCGGCGGACGTCCAGCGCGCCGTGAAGGATGCTCCTGCACCGGCGGGGCGGATGAAGCCGTCTGTGTCACAGGGCCTGGCGCGTTCGATCGTGCCGTTGCAGTTCGACAACGGGTATGGCGGGTTCTCGGAGGACGGGCGCGAGTATGTGATCCGCGTCGACGGCGCGCGTCGTCCGCCCATGCCGTGGGTCAACGTGCTCGCGAACGACACGGTGGGCTGCATCGTCAGCGAGGCCGGCGCCGCGTCGACGTGGAGCCGCAACGGACACGAGTATCGTCTGACGCCATGGACGAACGATCCGGTGAGCGATCCGCACGGCGAGGCGCTGTACGTGCGCGACGACGATGCGGGCGAGTTCTGGTCGCCGCAGCCGGGGCCGGTGGGCGCGGGGTCGTACGAGGTGGCGCACGGGTTCGGGTACACGCGCTGGCGGCACGAGAGCCATGGGATCGAGCACGAGGTGCGGATGTTCGTGCCGGTGACCGATCCGGTGCGGGTGGTGTCGCTGCGGTTGAAGAACGTCGGGGCTGCGCGCCGTCGGATGTCCGTCGCGTCGTATGCGCGGCTGGTGCTCGGCGTCGAGCCGGGGCTCGACGTCGTGACCGGGTCCGATGCATCGAAGCGTCTGCTGCTGGCGCAGAACCCGAAGGCGGGCGTGTTCGCGTCTGGGATCACGTTTGCGGGCGTCGTGGTGGACGATGCCGCGAAGGTGTCGCTGACGTCGGATCGAGCGGCGTTCATCGGGCGCGGCGGGTCGCCGTCGCGACCGGAGGCGTTGTGTGCCGGGGGTGCGCTGAACGGGCGCACGGGCGAGGGGCTCGATGCGTGTGCAGTGTTCCTCGTGCCGTTCACGCTGGAGCCGGGTGCAACGTTCGAGTGCTCGTTCCTGCTCGGCGAGGTGACGGAGTCGTCGTCGCTCGAGCCGTTGTGGGAGCGGTGGCGCTTGCCCGGGGCCGTCGATGCTGCGCTGGAGGCATTGGCGACGGAGTGGAAGTCGGTGCTGGGGGCCGTCGAGGTGGAGACGCCGTCGCCGGCGCTGAACCTCATGATGAACGGCTGGCTGCTGTACCAGTCGATGTCGTCGCGGCTGCGCGGGCGGAACGGCTTCTACCAGTCGAGCGGCGCGTTCGGGTTCCGCGATCAGCTCCAGGACGTCAGCGCGCTGGTGTACTCGCGGCCGGATCTGACGCGGAAGCAGATCCTGCTGCATGCCGCGCATCAGTTTCCGGAGGGGGACGTGCTGCACTGGTGGCATCCGCCGAACAGCATCGGGATCCGGACGCGGTTCTCGGATGATCTGCTGTGGTTGCCGTACGTCACGGAGTTCTACGCGCGGACGACCGGCGATGCGTCGGTGTTCGACGAGGTCGTCGGGTTCATGTCGGCACCGGAGCTGAAGCCGGGGCAGGACGAGGAGTTCCTCACGCCGTCGGTGGCGGATGCGTCTGCGACCGTGTTCGAGCACTGCGCGCTGGCGATCGATCGGTCGCTGACGGCTGGGGCACATGGGTTGCCGCTCATGGGGACCGGCGACTGGAACGACGGGATGAACCGTGTCGGGCGGGAAGGGCGCGGGGAGAGCGTGTGGCTCGGGTTCTTCTTCTGCGTCGTGTTGGATGCGTTCGTGCCGATTGCGGAGGCGCGGGGAGAGTCGGAGCGCGCGTCGCGGTGGGGCGCGTATCGGGCGTCGTTGGCTGCGGCGTTGAATGACGCGGGGTGGGATGGGGAGTGGTATCGGCGCGCGTACTACGACGACGGGACGCCGCTCGGGTCGTCGTCGAGCGACGAGTGCCGGATCGATGCGATTGCGCAGGCGTGGGCGGTGATCTCGGGGGTCGCGCCGGCGGAGCGTGCCGTCTCTGCGATGCGCTCCGCCGAGCGAATGCTCGTCGATCGCGAGGCGGGGATCGTGCGGCTGCTGACGCCGCCGTTCGATCGGACGTCGCATGATCCTGGGTACATCAAGGGGTACGTGCCGGGGATCCGGGAGAATGGCGGGCAGTACACGCACGCGGCGTGCTGGGTCGTCCGCGCGATGGCGGAGCTGGGGTGGGAGCAGGCGGGCGCGGTGCTCGAGATGATGCTGCCGGTGGGGCGGGAGGCGTCGTCGTACTGCGTCGAGCCGTACGTGGTTGCGGCGGACGTGTATGGGGTCGCGCCGCACGTCGGGCGGGGTGGGTGGACCTGGTACACAGGGTCGGCGGCGTGGATGTACCGCGTAGCGCTGGAGTCGGTGCTCGGGGTGCGGGTCGAGGGGGGCGTGGTGCACGTGGCGCCCTGCATGCCGGCTGGGTGGACGGGGTTCCGGGTACAGCTGATGCGTCCGGGCGGAGCGGTGTGGGACGTGAACGTGCGGCGCGGTGCCGTGGCGGGGAGCGAAGTCGACGGCGCCGCGGTGTCGGTCGAGGGCGGCGCGGTGCGGCTAACCCTGGCCGATGACGCGCATCGGGTAGACGTCACGGTCCCCTCAGCGTAGGGCGGGAAGCTGGCTCTGGATGTTGCTATCCTGCGTGGGTGGCAGTATGCGCACGTGGCGATGGGGGGCACGCGGCAATCCGTCCGCGAGATCGGGGGAGGCACGCCGATGTGCCTCTCCTGCGTGTTTGGCCGCGCGCGTGCAGTAGCGGCGATGATTTTGCCCCGCGGTGGCATTGCATTGGAAATCACGTGAGTGCCATCGCGTCGGAGGCACGCCGGGACTACGCCGCGAGGCTTGGGGCTGGGCGCGTCTGCCCATCGGGCGGTTGGCGGCGGCGGAGAACGTATGGGTGATACGACGGGCGAGCGCGAAACAACCGACCTGTGGCGGGTGTTTGTGTCGTACGCCGACGAGGACTCAATGACGGTAGGTCCCATCGTCAGGGTGCTTCGCGCTGCGTTTTCTGAGCCGGATGGAGTTGCTTTCTGGTCGCGCGACTCAATTCCTGGAGGTCAAGAGTGGGCCAAGTATCTTGGCGCTGCGATTGCCGCTTCAAGGCGACTCTTCGTCTTCTGGTGCGAGCATTCGCGCAAATCGAAGTGGGTGAAGTGGGAGTACTCGCTGGCGCTCAGGCTTCGGCGTCCGATCGTTCCGATACTGCTCTCTGACGAGGTGCTTACTGAGGACCTCTCTGTCTTTCAGGCCGTTGATCTTCGAGCACTTCAAACCCACAACACTGCGCCATCACGGATGCTCCGCAGGGGGCCGGACTACATGGAGCCAGACTTAAACGCGCTCTACGGTGGAGTCATCGTTGAGAGATTTCGCCCATTCCTCGAACAACGATGTAAGTGAGGTTTGTGGAGTGCTACTCACGATGTCTCGCGATCGATTGCGCGAACGGCGATGCTCGCCGCCGTTGCGGCCGAACGTCTGGCGGACGGACGTCTGGCGGACGGACGGTGGGCCTTCTGGTTGTCGCCGCGCGACCGGCAGTTGATGCATCCAATTGGGCGGGCGGAGAGCACAAGCGGAATCTATTTGCGATGACTCGATCGGTGACCTCGTCGAGCGGGTCGCGCGCATCGCCGACGCCGAGCGCGGGAGCTTGTGGTTCCGTGGCCAGAGAAGCGCAGCCTGGAATCTGACGGCCGCAGTGTGGGGACGCTATGGCAAGGCCGATGAACGCAACCTGACGAATCGATTCAGGGCGCGCGCTGGAACGCGCCACGCTTCATTCGTGCCCAGCTACCGAGACATAGCGGCTTACTTCGCTGTCGAGGGGTACATCTACAGCAACGCCTTAGCGGATGATGATGCCTGCAATTGGATACTGAGGCCGCACGTTAAATCGGGCAGAAACTGTCGAAGCGATTGGCGACGTCACTCCTCCTGTTGATGCAAAAAGTTTGCGAGCCCCTACTCGGGCCAGCATTCACAGCTCGCCCCGCTGAGCCACACAAGGTGATCGCCGTGATGGCCGCAGAGCGCGACCTGCGGATATTCGTGCAGCAGGGGTGCTTCACCAGTCATTCAGACCCAATGCCGCTGGACGAACGAAGGGCTCGAAAGAGTACGTCTCTACGCTCATCATCCCGACGCAAGCAGTGAGGAAGCTCGCTCGCGAATCGGATGATTTGCGGCTTCAGGAAAGGCGAATCTTCCCGGACCTCGAACACTTGGCCGATGAGCTCGTAAGGCGCTGAAGAAGCTCGGGCAAGCCGGGCAGGACCTTTCATGTCAGGTGTCGCGCCGCGCTCACCGGGACGCTCGGGCTGGGCAAGCACGCCTCGAATAGGACTGAATGCTGCGACGCCGTTGCAGGACATCTCCGACGAGGGTACGCCGTCCGCACCGGGCGGCTGTGGTGTCCCCCTCGATTCCGTACAGCTCACGCCGCTAATTTCTCGCGATACTCCTTCGGCGTCCGATAGCCCAGCGCCGAGTGCGGCCGCTCG
>DASYLJ010000118.1:0-3818 GCA_036009625.1 Binatia bacterium | reverse complement strand
GGGGTGGAGTGGTGCCGAGCGAACGCCGCGCGGACCGGAGGCCCACGCCGTTCGCCGCAGCCCGCACCCCGAGCGCGAACCCCCTCAGTCGGAGCCCGCCTTGAAAGTATCCCCGTCGTTGTCCTCCGCCGCGCTGTACGTCGCCTCGAAGCACGTCCCGTTCGACACCTGCAGCTGCACGCGGATCGGAAGCGGCACGGGGGTGGTCGCGATCGGCAGGCCGAGATTCTCGCCCTTGCCCTTCAGGATGATCTTGGCGTTGCCGTCGGGACCGGGCGTGAGGACCATGAGCTTCAGCCCGTCGGGCGTCGTCTCCTTGTCGTTGTAGCGATAGCCCTTGATGCCGGGCGTCTTGCCGAGACCCTTCCAGCACGGCTTCGACGTGCAGTTGCCGGCGGCGGGCGCCGCGGCCTGCAGGTAGAGCGCGGGCGTGGGGTTCGACAGATCGTACATGCAGAGGCGGTAGCCGGTGGTGGTGACGGGATCGCCGTAGTCGGCGGGAACCGTCTCCTCGCCCTTGAGCCACTTCCACTCGACCACGTCGCCATCGTCGTCGGTGCGGTTCTTCAGCGACAGCTTCGAGCGCACGCCTTCCGTCGGCAGCTTGCAGCCGATGACCGGGCCGATGGCGCAGGCGCCGGCGCCGTTGCAGGTTTCGCAGGCATCGCAGCCGGCATCGAAGCTACCGAGCGGCTTCGTGACGTCGGCGGGGCACGCGTCGCTGAGTCCGGTGCACGTCTCGGCGAAGTCGCAGGTGGACGCGGCGGCGCGGCACGGCGTGCCGGCAGACTTCAGGACGTCGGCGGGACACTCGTTGCTGTCGCCCGTGCACGTCTCGGCCAGATCGCAGATGCCGGTGGCCTCGCGACACGCAGTGCCCGCAGGCTCGACGACGTCGGCGGGACACTGATCGCTGTCGCCGGTACACGTCTCGGCGACGTCACAGCTCGAGACGGCGGCGCGACAGATCGTGTCGGCGCTCTCGAATGCGCAGGTCGCATCGCAGCAGTCGCCCGGCGCGGTGTTGCCGTCGTCGCACTGCTCGAGCCCGTCGAGGACGCCGTCACCACAATCGGCCAGAGCGAGGACTGGTCGGCCGAGGGCGAGCACCAGAGCGAACGGAAGGAAAAGGACTACGGTGCGTATCGATCGACCTGTCATGTGTTCTCCTGTGAAGTCACTCGAGCTGCCCTAAAGGCTTACCGTCGGTATTCCCATTGCACAAGCGCATTTGCGCTAGTGGTCTTACCGAACCGATACTGGATTCGACTGGACCTGGGTGGGAGTCCGCTCCACCCGGGGTTCGCAGGTCTCCAGAACCACCCGAGCGCGCTCGACCGCCACGGCGCCGACCACGCGGAGCCGACTTTCGGCGTCGACCTCGATGCAGCCATCGTGCTGATTCGGAGCCTCGATGTCCTCGATCTGGACCGTCGGACCCTCGGAAACCCCATCTGCCAGCAGTTTTGCCGTCCGGGCGACGTGGATCGGGGGAGTCGTCACCGCGTGGAGACGCAGGGCAATGGGCTCCCCGGGCGCATAGTGGTCGAACTCGGTGCGGCCGAAGACTCGTGCATTTCCGCCCGAGAGGTTCTCGTCGACCTTCGACGTTGCCGCCTCCCAGAACCGCGGCTGGCCGACGTCGACGTGCATGAAGCCGTTGCCGGCGTAGTAGCCCGCGCCGCAGCACTCGAGAGCGCGCAGAGCCAACCAGAGGTCTTTCATGCCGGGACGCGGGAATGCCAGATCGGCAGCCATGCCCTCGGTGTGGAGCGAGCCGCTGGCCGCCTTGCGCCCGGCCCGACGCAGGCCCTCGTTGTAGGCCGGGCTGCGATAGCCCGAGAGCAGCTGCAGCGGCTTGCCGCCGGTCATGCCCTGGACGTGGCTCAGCACCTCGACGAACCGCAGCGTCATGTCACCGATCTTGTCGTCCTTCGAGCGGAACACGCGCGCCAGCTTCGCGAGCTGCGTCTCGTCGTAGGTGCCATCGGCGCGACGGTAGACGACCGTCACGCGCTCGCCGTTGTGGACGTTGGTGACCGCGAGCGTGCCGTCGCCCATGACGAAGAAGCGATCGACGGCCGCCGCCGTCGTCGCCACCAGTAGCAGCACGACGAGCAGGACGCGCATCATCGGACGAACGCTCCCACCTGATTCGCGAGCGCGTCGTGGATGCGCACGCGCGAGATCGGCATGAGATCGTGCGGCAATGCGTCGGGCGGGAAGAACGCCAGCTCGAGCGACTCTTCGCAGCACGTCAACGTGCCGCTGCGGATGACGCACTCGAAGACGGTGCTCACGTAGTGCGTGACGTTACCGTCGGGGTACGTGACGATCTGGTGGTGCGCGGGGTCGGAGTAGACGCCGATCAGGCGCAGCGGCTCGACGTCGAGCCCGGTCTCCTCGAAGACCTCGCGGATGATCGCGTCGCGTACCGTTTCGCCGGGCTCGACGGCGCCCCCCGGCAGTCCCCACAGACGGTTGTCGTCACGCCGCTGCAGCAGCACGCCGTCGGCCGTCAGGATCACCGCCGCCACCCCCGGCCGAATCAGCATGCCGCGCACTGTAGGGGCGGCCCCCACACGGCGCAACTCAGAACCAGTCGATCGACGTCTGCAGCACGCGGTAGAGACACGCGAAGAGGAGTGCGACCAGCCCGAACGTCGCCGCCACCACCGGCACCTCGGCGCGCCCGATGGGCCACTCGCGTGGCGGACGCTGTCCGCCGGGCAGCACGCGCAGCGACACGACGTGGCCGTCGGCGTGGAGCAGCCTGCGAACGTTCGCCTGCCTCATCGAACTCCTCCCTCCAGTGCGAGCCGCTGTGCGGCCTCGCCCGCCAGCACCAGCAGGCCATCGGCCAGCGTGCCGGCCATGCGCGCCTTGCTGCGCGACCGCTCGACGGCAGCGATGTACCGATCCAACGCGCGACGTGCGCGCCGCAGCCGCTTCGCCGCCGCCTTCCCCGTCGTCTGCCGCGCCCGTTCGACGAGTCGTCGCACGGCGCCGAGCTGCTTCTCGAGCCGCTGCGCGGTGCGACGTCCACCGAGCGCGACGCTGCCCGCCTGCCCCATCACGGCGCCGAGCGTGTCGAGCCGGCAGGTGACGCCGTCGAGCCCGGTGGCAGTGACGTACATGCAGATGCCGAGCGGATCGCAGACGTCGTTCGTGCAGGCGTCGCGATCGTCGCACGCGAACGGCACGCCGGGCGTGCAGGCGAGCGGCATCGTCGTCGACGTGGTCGCCGGCAGGCTGCTGATCGTCGAGCTGCTGCCGCCGTCGACGGTCGTCGTCGTGGTCGTCGTGCTGCCGTCCGGCGCCGAGGACGTCGTCGTCGTGACGATGGTCGTCACCGTCGTGCTGGTGCTCGTCGTGGTCACCGAGGTCGACGGTATCGACAGCGTACTGCTGGTGGTAGTGCCCCCCGGCGCCGTCGTGGTGGTCGTCGTGCCGAGGTCGACGAACACGTGCACGACGCCCGCGTCCTGCGCCGCCTGGTCGTCGTGCCACGCGGCGACGACGATGGTAACGCCGTCGTCCGTGGCAACGGCGTTGCCGAACTGGTCGTCGCCCTGCGGCGTCGGGTTGTCGAGCGTCGCCACCAGCACGCCGCCGGCGTCGAAGACGTACGCCACACCCACGTCGGCCCTGTCGTCGACGTCCTCGAACGGCGCGCCGACGACGACGTCGCTGCCGCGGAACGCCACCGCGGTGCCGAAGCGTCCGCTCGGTTGCGGCGCGGGGCTGGTGAGCTTCCGCACCAGCACGCCGGTGGCGAGATCGAACAGGTAGACGGCACCGGCGTGCGAGACGCGCTC
>DASYLJ010000117.1:0-14289 GCA_036009625.1 Binatia bacterium | reverse complement strand
CGCCGCGACCGATGTCGCGCTCCTTCACCCCCGCGTAACCGAGGAACAGCCCCGGCGACGACTGCGACCCGAGGTAGTACGACGACAGCGCCGGCGCGATGACGCCGGCGTCGTAGGCGGCCTGCGCCACCGCGCGGTCGTCGGTTCCCGGCGGCAGCGCCGCCGCGAGCTGCATGCCGGCGTCGGCGGGACGCACGTCGAGCAGGCCGTCGAGACGACGGTGCGCCGCCGTCACGAGACGCTCCTGCCGCGCGGCGTAGAGCGTCCGCATGCGACGGACGTGGGCGCCGAAGTGGCCGTCGTTCATGAAGTCGGCGAGCGCAGCCTGGATGACGCCGGGCACGGTGTGGCCGGTGTTGCGCACGGCGGCGCGGAACGGATCGACCAGCGCCGGCGGCACGACCAGCCACCCCGCGCGCAGCGCCGGGAACATCGTCTTGCTGAAGGTGCCGACATAGACGACGCGGCCGGCGGCATCGAGCCCCTGCATGGCCGGGAACGGACGCCCGCCGTAGCGGTACTCGCTGTCGTAGTCGTCTTCGAGCACCCACGCGCCCGAGCGCGCCGCCCAGTCGAGCAGCGCCAGCCGTCGCTGCAGCGTCATCGTGCCGCCGAGCGGGAAGTGGTGCGACGGCGTCACGTAGACGAGACGCGCCGCAGGCTCGGCGCGGGCCCCCGCCTCGACGTCGATTCCTTCGGCGTCTACCGGCACCGGCACGAGACGCGCACCGGCCGAGATCAGCGCGCCGCGAGCACCGAGGTAGCCCGGCTCCTCGATCCAGGCGGGGTCGCCCGCGTCGAGCAGCAGGCGGGCGGCGAGGTCGAGCCCCGCCTGCGCGCCGGCGACGACGATCACCTGATCGGGATCGCAGCGCACGCCGCGCGCCGCGCCGAGGTATGTCGCCACAGCCTGGCGTAGCAGCGGCAGACCGGCCGAATGGGCGTAGCCCTGGCTCGTCGGCGGCGGACGTCGCGCCCGGCGCGCCACCAGCCGTGCCCACAGCTCGCGCGGGAACATGTCGAGCGCGGGCATTCCCGGAACGAACGCCTGGCCGTCGGTGTAGGGCCCGGGTCGTCGCGAGCCGGCCAGCAGACGGCCGCGCTCGGAGAGCTGCGGCACCGGGCCGACGGCGCCGACCAGTTGCACGCGACGCGCCTCGAGCAGCGCCTCGGGGAGCACGGCCGCGACGCGCGTGCCGTCGCCGACGCGCGACGTCAGGTAGCCCTCGGCGATGAGTTGCTCGAAGGCGGTGACGACGGTGTTGCGCGCCACCACGAGGTCGGCCGCCAGCGTGCGGGTGGACGGCAGACGGACGCCCGGCACCAGTCGTCCCGCCAGGATCGCCTCGCGCAACGATGCATAGAGCTGGTGGTGCAGCGTGTCCGCCGCGCCGCGGTCGAGGGCGAGGGTCCCGAACACGGGGCTCGGCCTGGGCATGCGCCGGCTTACGACACATTGGCTCCCGATGGAACAGACGAATGGCCCTCGTCATGGAGCCAATGCCGTGCGACAGGACGAACATGGCCGAGTCCTTCGTCGTCACCGACCGCACCCGTGTCCGACGCCTGCCTCAGCGCGCGTCTCACGAGCGCGACGTCATCCACGCCATCCTCGACGCCGGCCTCGTCTGCCACGTCGGTCTCGTCGAGGACGGACGACCCGTCGTCATCCCGACCGGCTATGCGCGCGTCGGCGACACGCTGGTGCTGCACGGGGCGAGCCGGAGCCGCACGATGATGGCGGCCGCCGCCGGCGCGGAGCTGTGCTGCTCGGTGACGCTGCTCGACGGCCTGGTGCTGGCGCGCTCGGCGTTCCACCACTCGCTCAACTACCGGTCGGTGGTGGTGTTCGGTCGCGCCACGCCGATCGAGGATCACGACGAGCGCATCGTCGCGTTGCGTGCCTTCACCGAGCGGCTCTATCCCGGTCGATGGGATGCCGTGCGGGCACCGTCGGCGCAGGAGCTCAAGGCCACGCTCATCGTGTCGCTGCCGCTCGACGAGGCCGTCGCCAAGGTGCGCGAGGGCGCTCCCATCGACGACGAGGACGACTACGCCCTCGCGGTCTGGGCCGGCGTCATCCCGCTCGCCCTCCAGCGCGGACCCGCCGTCCCCGACGAGCGACTCGTGCCGGGCACGACGCCGCCGGCACGCACCTGGCCGGACTGATCAGCGCGCGCCGAACGTGCGATCGAACAGGCCGGCGATGGCCACGCGACCCTCGTCGGTGAGGAAGCGCGTGCCGGTGCCGGTGAAGTGCTGGTGCGTGATGACGGGGTCGTTCACCGCCTCCCACGCCTCGCCCGTCCAGCGATGCCAGCCGTGGCGCTCCTGATCGAAGACGTGCAGTGGCTTGTTGAAGAACTTGGCGTACTCCGCACTGACGCCAGTGCCGCCGACCACGGTGTCGTCGTCCTGGATCTTCCCGACGAGGTAAATCTCCTGGCCGTTGTTCACCTGGTGCCAGATGCTCTGCAGCACCTTCCGGAAGAGCGGCGTGTCGGGGTAGCGGCGATGCATCAGCTTGCTGACGTAGGCCAGGCTGACGTCACCGTGCTTCAGCTCGGCCGAGGTCAGCACGCGGATGCCGCGCGTGCGGGCATCGTTGTGGCCCTCGAAGGTGAAGTTCACCTCTTCGATGCCGTAGCGCTCCGCAGCGGAACCGAACTCGGCCTCGGCGCCGCCCGCCGCTCCACTGAACAGCACGCAGTCCTGGGGCTTCATGGGCGGGTTGTGCCCCGATCCCGGGTTCGGCGTCAAACGGGGTGCGCGCGCGCTTCGTCGCGCTCGCGAAGCACGTCGTAGACGGGTCGGGCCCCGACCAGAGCCGCCACGAGATAGGCCACCAGGCCCGTCGTCGTCAGCTCGAGGACGAGGTGCTGGCTGCTCGTCATCTCGAGCAGCAGGACGATGCCGGTGATGGGCACGCGCACCGAGCCGGTGAACGCACCGACCATGCCGGCGATGACGAGCGGCGTGACGACCGCCGGATCGACCGCGAGCAGATGCGCCACCAGCGCGCCCGCCGCCGCACCCAGCACGAGCAGCGGCGCGAACAGTCCGCCGGGTGCGCCCGACGCATAGCTCACGACCGTCAGCAGCAACTTCGCGCCGAGCAGGACGACGAGCCAGCGCACGGGATCGACGGGGAGCTCGCCGTGCAGGATCGCCTGCGCCACTGGCTCACCGTCGCTGATCGCCGCCGGCACGACGAGTGCCAGCACGCCGGCGAGGACGCCGGCCGCGACGGCGCGGCCCCATCGCGGTCCGGGGATACGCGCCATGCCGTCGATGGCCGCGAACAGCGCTGCGTTGAAGACGACACCGAGCAGCCCGGTCACGATGCCGATCAGCGCGAACAATGGCAGCGTTCCCGTCGGCAGCATGTGCGCGGCCTTGGCGACGGAGAACGCCGGCGCTGGACCCAGGCCCGCGATCATGACGACGTTGGCGGCGAGCGTCGCGATCAGTCCGGTCGTGTACGTGAAGACGCTGAGCGGACGGCGCAGCTCCTCGAGCACGAAGACGAAGCCCGCCAGCGGCGCGTTGAACGCCGCCGTCAGCCCCGCGCCGGCACCCGCGGCGAGGATCGCATGCCGCAGTGGCACCGCGGCATCGTTGGCGCGCGCGATCGCATCGGCGATGGCGGCGCCCATCTGCACCGTGGGTCCCTCGCGGCCGAGCGACAACCCCGAACCGAGCGCGAGGATGCCGCCCACGAACTTGACCGGCAGGAGGCGCTGCCATCGCATCTTCTCGTTGCCGGCGAGGATCTCCTCGACGTGCGGGATGCCACTGCCCGACGCCTCCGGCACGAAGCGCACGACGAGCCAGCCCGCGATGCCCGCACCGACGCCGAAGAGAACCGGGACGAGCAGCCAGACGCCGGCCGGCATCGTGTGGACCCACGCCAGCAGTCGCTGGTGCGCAGCCTCGGCGTTCGCAAGCGCCAGTCGGAACAGGACGGCGACGACGCCGCACAAGAGCCCCGCGATCGCCGCCCAGGAACAGGCGCGGAGATCGAGACGCCAATCCTCCTGGTTCACTCCACGCCCAGCGCGCGTCGCACGCGCGCCGTCATCTCGGGCGGCGTGAACGGGATGCGCGGTCCGGGCGGACCCTTCGGACCGAGCGCGATGCGCACGTGCAGGAACGACGGGCCCGGCGCGGCGAGGAAGGCGGGGAGAGCTTCGGCCAGCGCCTCGGGCGTCTCGACGCGCGTCACCGAGCGATAGCCGGCCGCGCGCGCCATGCCGTCGAGCGGCACGCGGTCGGCGATGGTGGGCTGTGCGCCGGTAGACGCGTGCACGCCGTTGTCGAAGCAGACGTGACGCAGGTTCGCCGGCGCCGCGACCGCGATCGTCGCCAGCGTCCCCATGTTCATCAGCACGTTGCCGTCGCCGTCGAAGACGCACACGCGACGGTCGGGCACAGACAGTGCGATGCCGAGGCCGATCGACGACGCCAGGCCCATCGAGCCGATCATGTAGAAGCAGCCGTCGGTGTCGCGCGCGCCGAACGCGGCGCGCGACAGGAAGCCGTTCGAGCAGACGCATATCTCGTCGGCGAGAAGCGGCGCGATGACGGCGAGGGCGTCGTTCAGCGTCATTTGTGCTCCGCGAAGAGGCCTGGCTTGACGACCAGCGCGACCGGCTTCCGCGTCTCACGCATCGTATCGGCGGCCCAGCCGACGTCGGCGTCGAGCCCGTCGTGGTCGGGCGCGCGCCACGGGATGCGGAAGAGATCGAGCAGACCGGGCAGGACGTCACCCATGACGAGGTGCTCGGGCGCGTCATGTCCCTCGAAGCCGCGCCAGGTGACGAGGAGCAGCACCGGCATCTCATAGAGCTGCTGCAACGAGCCGAGTGCGTTCAGCGACACGCCGAGGCCCGAGTTCTGCATCGCCACCATCGGCAGACGACCCGCCATGTAGGCGCCGGCGGCGACGCCGAGCGCGGCGTCCTCGCGGGTGTCGCCGAGGTATATCTTGCGGCGCTCGAGCTCGGCGATGACGGGAGCGATCAGGGAGCAGGGCACGCCGCCGAACCAGTCGATACCGGCCGCGAGCAGACCGTCGACGAAGCGATCGGCGGGGTAGGGCACCGGAGCTATCGCGCGACTTCCGCCCAGGCGCGGCGGTAGTCGTCGAAGCTGTCGATCTCCATCCAGCCCTTGTGGATGTCGACGGCGACGACGGCGTGACCGCGATCGATCATGGCCTGGAGGATGTGCGTGACGCTACTACGCTCGAGCCCCTCGGCGCGGCTCTCGGCCAGTTCGGCGTGCATCTCGCGCAGCGCCTTGCCGCCGGCGAGCGAGAACGACGCCAGCCCGATGAACTCGCCGTGCGCCTCGGCGGGCGTGACCTCGGGACCGATGCGCAGCACGCGGCTGCCACCCTCGGGCGCCACGAAGCGACGGCCGTTCGGTGGCGTCTCGGTGACGACGAGGTCGAGCGGTCCGGGCGGCAGCGGCAGACCGGCACGCTGCGAATCGACGAAGGCGCGGTCGACGACGACCGCGATGTCGGCCTGCGTGCGCATCAGCTTCTCGAGGATCGACGCCTCGAAGATGATGTCGCCGTACATCAGGACGAACGGCTTCACGAGCTCCTGCTCGGCGCAGAACAGCGAGTAGAGCTCGCCGGTGTCGGCGTAGCGGTCGTTGTCGACGAAGCGCACGCCCGGCGCGGTGACCTGCTCCTTCTTGTAGCCGCGCACCACGACGACGTCGCGGATGCCGACCTGGCCGAGCGTGTCGACCTGGCGCTCGAGGATCGTGCGACCCTTCACGTCGAGCATGGCCTTCGGGCGATCCTGCGTCAGCGGCAGGAGCTGCGGCTCGAAGCCCGCGGCCAGCACGACGGCGCGCGGCGGCTCCTCTCCGGCCCACAGGAAGCGCTTCTCGTTCGACTTGAGCTCGGGCACGCCCACCAGACGGTAGACCTCGTCGAGCTTGACGATGCGGTCGTCGACGCTGTCGGCGCGGCCGGTCTCGCGCATGCGCACCAGCGCGTCGCGCATGGCCGGAATGGCGGCGCGCAGCGCCTGGTTCGCGAAGATCGCGAGCCGGAAGCCGGCGGCGTAGAGCTGATCGGTGGTGACGGCGGGGTACGTGGTGGGCACGGCCACCAGCGGCACCTCGCGATCCCAGACGTCGCAGAAGCGGCGCAGCTCGGCGAAGTCCTTCTCCTTCGAGTGCACCAGGACGGCGTCGGCACCGGCGTCGGCGTAGGCGCGGGCGCGGTCGAGGGCCTCGTCGATGCCGAGCCCACAGATGAGCGCCTCGGTGCGCGCGATGACGGCGAACGCCGGGCTCCGTCGTGCCGAGACGGCGGCTTCGACCTTGCGCGCGTGCTCGGCGGTGGCGACGAGGTCGCGCCGCACGCCGGCGTAGAAGCTGCACCGCTTCGGGAACTCGTTGTCCTCGATGCAGATGCCCGACGCGCCGGCGCGCTCGAACTCGCTCGCGGTGCGCATGACGTTGATGGCGTTGCCGTAGCCGTTGTCGCAGTCGGCGACGACGGGGATGGTGACCGCGTCGCACATGCGACGGACGGCATCGAGCGTCTCGGTGAGCGTCAGGATGTTCGCGTCGGGCACGGCCTGCACGGCCGAGATGCCGAAGCCGCTCGCCCAGATGGCGTCGAAGCCGGCCTCCTCGGCGAGCTTGGCCGAGAGAGCGTCGTGCGCGCCGGCGACCAGCGCCACCCGACCGCGCT
Organism: Binatia bacterium; assembly: GCA_036009625.1. Lineage (GTDB taxonomy): Bacteria > Desulfobacterota > Binatia > DP-6 > DP-6 > DASYLJ01. Next base: position 7,568 of record DASYLJ010000117.1, on the reverse strand, counting down.
GCAGGAGCGGGAGCAGGCCGTCAGCCATGGGCGCTCGCGCTCCAGGATGTGTGCATCACCACCACGCGGGAAGCGCGGGTTATATCGGCGGCTTCGGGGCCTACGCAAGGCGGGTCTACGCTTCGGTCAGGTCTCAGTTCGATTGCGGCGCCCCTGGATTGAGGTCTTCGGCTTCCGGTCCAGCCTACGCTTCGCGCCACCAGCGACGCAGATCGACGTCGACCGCGTCGAACGGCTCGGCACGCACCGTGACCGGTCCGCCGTGATTGGCCAGGACGATCCAGCGACCTCCCTCGAGCCGGTAGACCTCGAGGGTGCACGGCGTCGGATCGACGAACCAGAGGTGACCGACGCCGTCGCGGGCGTAAATTCCCATCTTCCGGCTGCGATCGATGCGTCCGGTGCTCGGCGAAATGACCTCGCACACCCAGTCCGGCGCCAGGGTGAACGCTGCGACGTTCTGGAAGACGGGCATACGGTCCCGTCGCCATGCGGCGAGATCGGGCACGAGGACGTCGGCACCGAGGTGCAGCTCGGGCTCGAAGAGGATCCACCATCCGCCGGGCGCGCTGGATCCGCCGGGTGGCCCGTGGAAGCGGTCGAACAGCCCAGCCCCGATTCCCATTGCGGCGAGCGCATGGGGTGACGACGGTCGGGGGCTCGTGACGAGCTCGCCGTCGATGATCTCCGCCACCAGGTTCTCGGGTACCTGCATCAGGTCCTCGTAGGTGGCTCGTCGGCGCGACACGGCATGCGGAAGTTAGCATGCGTCGTACCCGACCGGCACCGCCGTCGATGCTCGACCGAGAGGTTCGGGACGAAACGCCACGTTGCGCGTATCGTTGCCAGGACGCGCCAGCGGCGACCCCGCCCAGGTATGGCGTTTTGCCCAGTGAGACATGATGAGCAGGTTGCGCCTTGCTTGCGCGTGCATGAACCGTCGTCTACAAGCCGAACTTACCGCTCGGTCAGGAATGCTCTCTCCCCCGCGGCCGACCGCGCGGGGGCTGGTCTTCCGCGCCGTGTCTCGTTCAGGAGGAACAGGATGCGAACGCTTTTTCTCAACCCCCCCTCGTACGACGATTTCGATGGCGGCGCCGGAGCGCGCTACCAGGCGAAGCGCGAGGTGTGGTCGTTCTGGTATCCCACCTGGCTCTCGTATCCGGCGGGGATGCTGCCGGGGGCCCGGCTGCTCGACGCGCCCCCTCTCGACATGCCCATCGACGAGGTGGTGCGAATCGCGTCCGAGTACGAGCACGTCGTCATCCACACCAGCACACCGTCTTTCCGCGCCGACGTCCGCACCGCCCAGGCCATCAAGAGCGCCAAGCGCGACATCGTGATCGGCTTCGTGGGCGGCCACGTCACCGCCCAGCCCGAGCAGTCGCTGCGCTACGCCGGCGTCATCGACTACGTCGCCCGCAAGGAGTTCGACCAGTCGACGGTGGCCATCGCCAACGGCCGCGACCTCGACGACGTGAAGGGCATCTGCTTCCTCAGGAACGGCACCTACGTGCAGAACGAGGAGCCGGAGCCGCTCACCACCGAGCAGCTCGACGCGCTCCCCTTCTCCACCGACGTCTACGCCCGCGACCTCGACTACAAGAAGTACAACAGCCCCTACTGCCAGTACCCGTACGTGTCGCTGTACACGGGTCGCGGCTGTCCGGCGAAATGCAGCTTCTGTCTGTGGCCACAGGTCACGACGGGGCACAGCTACCGCACGCGCAGCGTCGAGAACGTGCTCGAAGAGTGCTCGCAGCTGCGCCGCCACTTCCCCGACATGAAGGAGCTGTTCTTCGACGACGACACCTTCACCGCCGATCCGAAGCGCGCCATGGCCATCGCCAAGGGCCTCGGCAAGCTCGGCATCACGTGGTCGACCAACTCGCGCGCCAACGTCGATCGCGACACGCTCGCGGCCATGAAGGACGGCGGCCTGCGGCTCTTCGTCGTCGGCTACGAGTCGGGCAACGAGCAGATCCTGAAGAACATCCGCAAGGGCGTCGGCATCGAGCGCGCGCGCCGCTTCACCAAGGACTGCCACGACATCGGCATCCTGATCCACGGCACGTTCATCGTCGGCCTCCCCGGCGAGACGAAGGACACGATCGAGGAGACGATCCGCTTCGCGCAGGAGATGCAGCCCGAGACGCTGCAGGTGTCGCTGGCGTCGCCGTATCCCGGCACGCAGATGTACGACTGGGTGCGCGAGCACAAGTATCTCACCGTCGACAGCCTGGTGGACGAGACCGGCTACCAGAAGTGCACGGTGTCGTACCCCGAGATCTCCGCCGACGAGATCTTTCGCGCCGTCGAGACGTTCTACCGCCGCTACTACTTCAGCCGTCGCTACATCTGGAAGTCGATCAAGAAGATGGCCAGCGACCGCGAGGAGGCGAAGCGGCTTCTCACCGAGGGCAAGCAGTTCCTCGGCTCGATGTGGAAGCGTCGCAGCATCGGCAACGAGCCGACGGCGGGAAGCCCCGCGCAGGCCTGATGCACCCGGTCGCCTGGCTGGTCCTCGGCTGCACGGCGATCGCGAGCGGATATCAGCTCTTCCAGCTCGTCGCCGCGCAGCGCTTCTTCCGGCGCGCGCGACGGGTGTCGCGCCGGCAGCGGCCCTATCAGCCGCCGGCGACGATCCTGAAGCCGCTCAAAGGCCCCGGCATCGACCTCTACGCCAACCTGGTGAGCTTCTGCCGCCAGGACTATCCCGAGTACCAGATCGTCTTCGGCGTCGGTGACGCGAACGACCCCGCGGTGACGGTCGTGCAGCGCATCATGCGCGCCTTCCCCGATCGGGACATCGTGCTCTCGATCGGCGACGAGCCCGGCGCCAACCGCAAGGTGGCGAGCCTGGTGCACATGATGCGGCACGCGAAGCACGACGTCCTGGTGCTGAGCGACGCCGACATCCGCGTCCGTCCCGACTACCTGCGCTCCATGGCGGCGCCGCTGTCCGATCCCACCGTCGGGCTCTCCACCTGCCTCTACCGGGGCCGTGGCTACTTCGGGCTGCCGTCGGTGATCGAGTCGCTGCTCATCAACACCGACTCGATCCCCATGTTCATCACCGCCGAGTGGGTGCAGGGGCTGAAGAACGCCTACGGCGCGTCGATCGCGTTCACGCGCAAGGCGCTCGACTCCATCGGCGGCTTCGCTCCGCTCGCCGACTATCTCGCCGACGACTACCTGCTCGGCGCGTGGATCGCGAAGGCAGGTTACCGTCTCGTGCTGCTGCCCTACGTCGTCGAGACCATCCTCGATTCCACCCGCGTCGCCGACGTCTGGCGCCACCAGGTGCGCTGGGCGCGGACGTACCGCGCGCAGCAGCCATTCGGCTGGTTCTGCTCGGTGATCACGCACGCCGTCGGTTGGGGCGTGCTGTCGGTGTTGGTGACGGGCGGATCGGTCGTCGGATGGTCGGCGCTCGGCGGGGCCATCGCGTGTCGCGTCGGCGGGCTGCGCGGCATCATGCGGTTGCTGCGCGAGCGACACACGCCGCGCTGGCTGTGGCTGGTGCCGCTGAAGGATCTCGCCTACTCGTCGGTGTGGATCGCGTCGTGGATGGGGCGCAACGTCGAGTGGAGTGGACAGGTGCTGCGGGTGCAGCGGGACGGACGCATGGTACCGGTGTCGTCGCCTCCGGACGGGTTCCTCGCTCCGGTCGAAGCGTCGCGCTGAGGCTTCGCTGCGCGGGGGCTGCGCGTTGCGCGCGGGGCCTGCGGTTCGCTCGGCACCACGCCGCCCCTTTCCCCACCACGCTCACTCACGACGCGCTCCTTCGCAGGCTGCCCTTGCGCCGGACGAAGTGGCCGAGCGCCCCGCGGCCGCACCATCGGGGAGAAGCGACGAATCGGTGACCAGCCCGTGGCGGGTCTCACAGCTCGAGGTCGGCGACGACGGCGAAGTGATCGCTGGGGTAGATCGTCGGATCGTGCGCCGGCGGCTCGTTGGCGGCGACGTGCGCTTCCACGATGCGGGCTGGACCGCGCACCCAGATGTAGTCGAGGCAGCCACGGTCCCCCTCGAGATCCATCGTCTCTGCCTGAATGCCCGACGGCCACGTAATCGGCGGCTCATGACCGTGCACCGTGTGGTGCGCCGACCGGAAGCCGGCCTCCCGCATCACGGCGCACGACGCCTCGTCCGGTAGTGCATTGAAGTCACCGACCACGACCGCGGTGTCATCAGGTCGCGCCACGGCCATGAAGTCGCACAGGACCTTCGCCTGCTCGACGCGAACGTGGACGTCGTCCGCGACGTGATGCAGGTGCGTGTTGGCGAACCACAGCGCGCGACCCCCCGGCAGCTCGATGCGCACCCGATGCGCGACGCGCCAGAGCTCGAGGCCTCGCGTCTCGTGTGCCGTCGCGGTGCCGTCGCCGACCAGGATGGCGTTGCCGAACCCGGGACGCGTCTCGCCCGCGAACGACTGGTACCGGCGGTCGGGGACGGCATCGGCGAGGAGCGCATCCTGCTTCTCGTCCTCGAAATCGACCTCCTGCAGTCCGGCGACATGGGGAGCGATCTGGCGAAAGGCCTCTACGAGCAACGGTCTCCGCTCGGGCCAGCGATCGAAGATGCTGCGGATGTTGAAGGTCGCGATGCGCACGAGCATGGGTGATCGGATCTCCGTGGACGGCTGGCAGGTTCGAGATAGGAGGCCAGCCACACTTATGCAAACCGGATCACGCAACGCCTCGCGGCTCCGTCACGACACTCCCTGACGGACCCTCACGTGCGACTGGCGATCGTCTGGACGCGCGCCCCTATCGCGGCCGCACACGTTGCCGAGACGCTGGGCGTTGGCCCACGTGCGGCAGCCTTCGCTGCGCGCCGAACCGCCGCCAGCAGGGTTCGCGCCCGTCGTCGCAGCGCTCGCGCCCGTCGCGGGGGAGAGCCGTCGGCCCGTTCCAGCAAACGCCCGGCGTTGGCGAGCTTGCGCGAAATCGCCTGCGGAATGGTGTCGTGCGCACACTCCGTGAGCGTCGACGGGTCGAGCAGACACCGCACCGTGGTACAGGGCAATGTCGTAGTGGACGACGTCGACGTGGTGCTCGTCGACGTGGTGCTGGTCGACGTGGTGCTGGTCGACGTGGTGCTGGTCGACGTGGTGCTGGTCGACGTGGTGCTCGTCGACGTCGTGCTCGTCGACGTCGTGCTGATCGACGTGGTGCTCGTGCTCGTCGTCGCGACGCAGATACCGGCTTGGCATGTACCGCCGGCACAGGCGGCCTCCTCCTGGCGCGGGAGGCAGTCGGTCGTACAGCAGGAGCCGGCGGAACCGTTCGCGACGGCACCATCATCGCAGCCCTCGCCCGGCTGCACCGTGCCGTCGCCGCACCACCCGCCTTCGAAGGCGACTATGACCGGCGAGTTGTCCGAATACTGCGTCGCCGCGGCGGCAACGATGCGACCGTTGGGTTGCAGAAAGACGTCGATGCCCGAGAAGGGGACGTTGATACTAGAGAAGGGCGACGAATAGTTGGGGGGGCCCACGGTCGCCCACGCGATCCCCCCGTTCCCGAAGTTCACGTCGAGAGCGCCGGCATCCGTCAAGCGGGCGACGACCGCGCGGGTCGGCGTGTCCTCACTCAATCCCGCGACGATGATCTTCCCGTCGGGCTGGAGCGCGAGCCCCGTCCACACCAATACCGCCGGCTGGCCCACCACCGATGGCGTCACGAGCCCGCCGATGCCGAAGTCAGGATCGGGTGCGCCGGACTCGAGAAGCCGTACGACACCGGCGTCGTACGTGGCGAAGCCCATGCGGGAGCTCGTGGTGAGGACGATGCGTCCATTCGACTGGATCGCGATGGCCTGGGCTCCGAGCGAAGCGAATCCCGCATCGCCGAACGACAGGTCCAAGTCGCCGGTCGGGGAGCGTCGCATGGTGACGACCCCGTTCGACGTGACGATACGTCCCCCGTCGTCCACGGCGAGGGCGGTCGCGCCGTTTCCAAAGACGACGTGCCCATCGGGGTCGAAGCCGATCGGACCCTCGGCACCGGCCTCGACTCCGCCGCCGCCGAAGGCTTCATCGAAGGAGCCATCCATCCGAAAGCGGAAGGCCGCCGGCGGATTGAATCCGATGACGAAATTGCACAGGGTCCCGTCGAACACCTGGACGAAGGCACTCACGACGATTCCGCCCATGGAATCCACCGCGATGTCCCCAAAGACCCCGCCGGCGCATATCCCCTGCGCACGGGCGGCGGCGACGTCGTCGAGGACGACACCATCCGTCCCGAACGTGGCATCGGGCGTCCCATCGGCGTTCAGACGTGCCAACAGGAAGCGCGCGCCCGGTGCCTCGACGTCACACAGGCCCGCGAAGCGTCCGCCCACGACGACGAGCCTACCGTCGGGTTGCATGGCGACACGGCCGAACGACTGGCACGTGTCGCTCCGCATGAGCAGCCGCCCGACGATGCCGCCAACGCCAAACCCGCAGGCTAGCGTTCCCGGCGCTGCGATCTCGCATCGGCACGCCGACGAGCAGCCGTCTCCATCGACGACGTTGCCATCGTCGCAACCCTCGCCTGGGTCGAGCATGCCGTCTCCGCACGAAGACGCGCAGCACTCGATGCAGGCGGCGGCGGCATGCAGCGGCGGCCGCGCCGCGGCCAGCAGCAGGACCCCCGCGAGCACCGCGCCAACCCCCCGTGTCACGGAATCGCCTCGAAGTAGAGCTTCACACAGGCGTGCAGCACAGAGGGCTGGGGGTCGCCGGCATGCGCCGTCTTCGTCACCGCGGACACCGCCATGACCATTGGAGTCCCGACCGGAATGCCGCACGCCTCCCGCAACTGCTGGCCCAGAGGCTCGACGGCAAAGCGCTGGAAGGTCAGGTCCGACGGCACGAACGAGGGCACCACGGACTCCGTCAGCCGCCGCTGGGTTCGTGAACACAGGAACGTGTTCGCCGTCCCGTCCGGGCAGGCGAACTGATCCCACGGCGCGACACAGTTGCCGGTCGGTCCGGCTTCCACGGTCACCGTGGAGCCGCCAGGCGCCTCCACCGCCAACTCCAGGCTGATCTCGGCGGTCGAACCACCGCCCGGGCACGGCACGGCGGGATCGGCGCCGTCCGTCGTGTCGGCAACCTTCAGCGTGAGTTGCGCGACGCACGTCCCACTCGAGGTGAAACAGGGGAGCGCATCGCCATCGGCACAAACGTACCGTTGGCGCCCATGGGCATCACTGCGAGGATTGCACGTGCCACAGATGCCGACCTGCTGCAGCCGCTGCTCGGGGCCTGGCCCGCCGGCGTCGCTGCGGCCGACGAGCAGTAGGGCGAACGCCAGCGCGAGGTACGTGGACCGCATCGGGAAGCCTACTCGGTGCAGATACGCGGATGGCGAGAAGGACGTCAATCTAAATCGAGACTCGCCGTCGTCGTTGCGCCGACTGCGTGACACCTGTCGGCCGGAGTTGGTATGCGATCCGACACCATGCGGAAGCCTCTCCCCCCCGTGGCCATCGACGGCCTGCTCGACCGGCCCGGGCTCGTCCGCGAGCTGGTCGAGCGTCACGCGCCCTACTGGCCGGTGCAGCGGTAC
>DASYLJ010000116.1:0-21474 GCA_036009625.1 Binatia bacterium | reverse complement strand
ATGGCGCGCCTCGCGGCCCTGCAGCGCACGCTCGACAGCGGACGTTGGGTGCTGCTCGACGCGTATGCGCCCGATGCGACGGTGCTCGCCCCCGAGATGGTCCGCAGCCGACGCGACGTGGTCGACGCGCTGGTCGACGTGGTGCGCCGCGAAGTCGACGAGGCGCGCGCGGCGTTCGTCACCGCCGGCACGCAGGAAACCGCGCTCGGCGACGTCGAGACGGCGGGCAATCGCCTCGTCGAGCTGCTGGCAGCGCGCGACGACGGACGTCCACTGCGCATCCAGACCGGCGCGCTGCTGCCGTCACGCACCGCCGACGTGCGCGTGCTGCCGGCGGTTCCCGTCGACGTCGCCCCGGCGCTCGCCATCGCCCGCGCGCGCGCCGACGAGTACACCGCCGCGTTCACGACGCTGCATCGCTACGAGCTCGTGACCCGCAACTGCGTCACCGAGCTGTTCGCGGCGGTGGACGCGGCGCTCGGGACCACCGCCGAGGCGGAGCGCCGGCTCGGCGGACACGTCGACGGAACGCTGCGCTTCATCCCATTCGTGGCGGCCGCGTCGGTGGCGGACACCTGGACCGTCGATGGCATCGAGGAGCGCCCGTCGTATCGGCGGATGCGGCTCGCGACCATGCCGGACGTGCTCGATCGCCTGCGCGAGTCGAACACCGTGACGTCGACGATCTACCGCCGCAATGCCGACGACTCGGTGTTCCTTTTCTTCACCGACGACGTGATCGCGACGCGGCCGCTGCTGGGTCTCGCGAACCTCGCCGTCGGTCTGGGTGCCGGCATCGCCGGACTCGGCATGCTGCCGGCCGACCGCGGCGCACTGCTGCGCGCCGGCGTGTGGGGAATGATCTGGAGCGTGCCCGAGCTGGTGTTCGTCAACATCCGCAAGGGCTCGTTCACAGTGGTTCAGGAGAGCGGGACGTCGAACACCAGCACCTCGGCGGCCGACCGCGCCACCAGCGCGATCGCCGACTCGTCCTCCACCGCGGCGCCGTCGCCGGCCTCGAGCACGCGATCGCCGAGCTGAACCGAGCCACGCGCCACGTGCACCCATGCGCCACGTCCCGGCGCCAGCGCATGTGACGCCGTCTGACCCGCGTCGAGCCGCGCCGCCAGCATGCTCGCGTCCTGATGGATGACGATGCTGCCGTCGCGCCCGTCGGGCGTGACGATGGGCGTGAGCCGTCCCGTCACGTCGACCTTCTGCTGGTCGTAGCGCGGCACCAGGTTGCGGCGCTCGGGCACGATCCAGATCTGCAGCAGGTGCACGGGCTCCGTCGGCGACGGATTCATCTCGCTGTGCTGGATCCCCGTCCCCGCACTCATGATCTGGATCTCGCCGGGACGGATGGTGGCACCGGTGCCGATGCTGTCCTGGTGCGCGAGCGCGCCGTCGAGGACGTAGGTGATGATCTCCATGTCGCGATGCCCGTGGGTGCCGAAGCCGCGACCCTCCGCGACCCGGTCGTCGTTGATGACGCGCAGCGGGCCGAAGTTCATGTGCCGCGGATCGTAGTAGTCACCGAAGGAGAAGGTGTGGCGGCTGTCGAGCCAGTCGATCTGGGTGGCACCGCGCTCGGCGGCGGGGCGGATGGTGATCATGCAACCCTTGTAGACTTCCCGCCGAATCGAGACGATGGGGGCTATGGCGAATCTCTCCGTCGGCGTCGAAACCGGATGCACCGCACCACTGCAGATCGAACGGCTCCTGCGCCGGGTCGTCGGCTACATGGGCGTCGACTCGCTGCTCATCCCCGACCACTACCAGGGCTTCGTGCCGAAACAGGTCTGGAGCCCAGAGCAGACGCCGGCGGCGAAGATGATCCCGTCGCTCGACGCCTTCTTCGATCCGTTCGTCATGCTGGGCGAGATGGCGCACACCGTGCCGCGCCGCGTGCGCATCGGCACCGGCGTCACCGAGCCCATCCGACGCCATCCGGTGACGCTGGCGCAGGCCTTCGTCACGCTCGATCACCTGACCAAGGGCCGCGCGATCCTCGGCATCGGCAACGGCGAGCGCGAGAACACGACGCCCTACGGGCTGCCCTTCAACAAGCGCGTCGGCCGGCTCGAGGAGGCGCTCGAGATCATGCGGCGCGTCTGGCACAGCAACGGCGAGCCCGTCGATTTCGACGGCGCGTTCTGGAAGCTGCGCCAGGCGGTGTTCCGCACGCCGCTCTACGAGGGTCGCGCGCCGTGCGTGTGGATCGCCGCGCACGCGCCTCGCATGCTGCAGCTCACCGGTCGCTACGGCGACGGCTGGTACCCGACCCAGAAGATGACGGCGGCGGAATACGCAGAGAAGCTCGGCCGCATCCGCGCCGCCGGCCGCGAGGCGGGTCGCGACATGACGCGCTTCGAGCCGTCGCTGCAGATCCAGATCGCGCTCGGCAAGGATCGGCAGAGCGTCCTCGAGCAGATGCTGAAGGTGCCCGCGGCCGCCGCCATGTCCATGCTGCTGCCGGGACCGCTGTGGACGAAGCACGGCCGGCGCCATCCGCTCGGCGAGGACTACGAGGGTTTCGCGCAGTTCGTCCCCGAAGAGATCACCGCCGAGCAGATCGCCGACGCCCGCCGTCAGATCACGCCGGAGCTCATGGGCGACGGCGTCTTCGCCGGCAGCGTCGACGAGGTGATCGCCGAGGTGAAGCCGCTGGTCGATGCGGGAATGCGCCACGTCGTCGCCATCGACGTCGGTGCGGTGGCGACGGGCGGCGGCCCGCGCGACATGCTGCGGCTGTTCCAGCTGATCCGGCGGCTCAAGAAGCTGCCGGTGGGTGCGCCGCTGGGGTGAGCGAAATGGGACGGCGCCGCACGGCGCCGTCCCATCGCGTACTGCTACTTACACTTGAGCGTCGCGCCGCCGCTCTGCAGCGTGCAGCTCGGCTTCGCGGGTGGCGTCGCCGGGAAGCGCGCCTCGACGCACTGACCACCGGTCGCAGCCGGCGGGTCGAGCACGAGGATACCCGTCACCGGAAGCTCCGGTGCCGTCACCGTGTAGGTGCCGTTCCTGCCGCTCACCTTGAACTTGATGCCACCGGGGATGGACTGGATGCGCTTCACGCCCACCTTGATGATGCCCTGCGTGGCCGTGCCCGGACCCTTCCACGTCCACGACGTGCCGGCGCCGTTGACGCGCCACCCGGTGCGCGTTCCCGAGTCGTAGGCGCCGCCGGCGATCGTGGTGTCGACGATCTGCGTGCCGGTGGCGCCGACGACGAGCACGCGCACGCCGTCGTCACCAGATCGAGCGGCGGCGTGAGCGTGATCGTCGCCTGACCCTTCAGGCTGAGCTTGTCGTTGCCCGCGGGCGCGGTGAGCTTCACCGCCGTTCGCAATCCATCCAGAAGATTTTCCGCAAAAGGACTCACCCCACCGGCACACCCAACAATCCGCACACGATCCACCCGACGAACCCCACCACGAGCGGTATCGTCAGGTTGTCGTCGATGCGGATCGGCAGCATCTCCCACGCCGTCGCCGTGATCCCGATCAGCAGCCCGGCGCCCACCATCTGTCCCGTCGTCGCCAGCGTGAAGACGCGCAGCACCCCCACCGTCACGAGGAACGTCACGACGAGGAAGCCGAGCGAGCCCTCGACGCTCTTCTCGGGCACGATGTGCCGTCGGCCCCACGTGATGCCCACCATGGCCGACACCGGATCGGCGATGGCCAGCGTGTAGATCGCGATCAGCGCGATCTCCTGCGGGAACGTCAGGATGGTGAGCAGGATGGCGATGGCGTACGGGATCATCGCCGACTCCTTGAACTGCTCCTCCGCCCGGAAGAAGACGCGGTTCACCCACGGCACGCGCTGCAGCAGCTCGGGGTAGTGGATCCGGACGCGGTCGAGGATGTAGATCACGCACGCGATGGTGCCGAAGGTGTGCACCACCTGGCGATGCGTGAAGAGCAGTGCATAGGCGGTCGCGATCACGCAGCCGTTCGCCATGTGGATCAGCCGGCGGCCGATCTGCAGGTCCTTCCGCGACGCGGAGGGGCCGGGCGGCACCACCGGTACCTCGATCTCGGGAATCTCGCTCGTCGTCATCACCACCTCGCAGCCCGCAAGTCCGGGTGAAAAGTCACATTGACGGCTCGTTGCGCCACATGCGACGTTCTAGCCGTGAAATCACTCGCTCGCACGGCGCTCACCCTTGCCCTCGCGCTCGCCGGTCTGACGCCCGTCCACGGCGCCGACCAGACGATCCTCGGCAAGTCGCTCAAGATCGGCAACCCGATGGCCACCGACGCCACCAAGCGTCGGGTGTCGGTGAACGGCAGCGGCGCCGGCAGCGCGATCACCCTCTCGGGCGACCCCGTCGGCCCGGCCAACTCCAGCGGGGCGATGCTGACGATCGCCACGACGGGGGCCACGCCGACCACCCAGACCTTCGTGCTGGGCCAGGGCACGGCGTCGAACGGCAAGCCGTTCTGGACGCTGAAGTCGCCGAGCGGGTGGAGCTACAGCGATCCGAAGGGCGAGCAGGGTCCCGTCAAGTCGCTGCGGTTCGTGATCGCGAACAGCGGCAAGGTGACGCTCAAGGCGGCGATCAGCGGCAAGGGCGGCGCCGTCGACGTCCTGCCGCCGAACCCCGGCACCGGTGCCTCGCTCACCTTCGGCGTCACCGGCAGCGACGATCGCTTCTGCGTCCAGTTCGGCGCCGACGGGAAGATCGGGAAGAACGACGCCAAGGGCTTCACCATCGGCAAGGTCACGCTCGAGGGCTGCCCCGCGTCGGTATCGGGCGACTTCCTGGCGCTCAGCTACAACGTCGCCGGCCTGCCCGAGGGACTGTCGGGCTCGAACCCGTCGGTGAACACGCCGCTGATCGCACCGCTCCTGAACGGCTACGACCTGGTCCTGATGCAGGAGACCTGGAAGACGCCCGACCCGAACCCGCTGGCGCCGACGCGCGTCTACCACGAGATCCTCGAAGCCGCCTCGCTGCACCGCTTCAAGTCGGTGTCGAAGCCGCTGCCGCTCGGCAACGATCCGTTCCGTCCGAGCGCGCTCGTCAGCGACGGCCTGAACCAGTTCTCGCGGTTCCCGTTCGGCAGCCTCGCGCGCGAGCCCTGGACCAACTGCTGGACGAGCGCCGCCGACTGCGCCGCGACCAAGGGCTTCAGCATGGCCCGCACCACCTTCGCACCCGGCGTCGTGGTCGACGTCTACAACCTCCACAACGAGGCGGGCGGCGATCCCGAGGACGACGTCATCCGTGACGCCGACATCACGCAGCTCTCGAACTTCATCCAGACCAACTCGGCCGGGCGCGCCGTCATCGTCGGCGGCGACTTCAACCTGCACACCGACGGCGAGCCCGACAGCACGCAGTTCAACCGGCTGCTCTCGGAGACGGGGCTCACCGACGTCTGCGCCGCCCTCTCCTGCCCGTCCCCCGGCCGCATCGACAAGTTCCTGTTCCGCAGCACCGCCCAGCTGACGCTGGCGCCGCAGAGCTGGCACTTCGAGACCGACGTCTTCGAGCGCTTCGACGGCCAGCCGCTGAGCGATCACGATGCCCTCGCCGTCCGCTTCGGCTGGATGGTGACGGCCGAATAGGTCGGACGACCGACACGCGGGTCGGACCTTCTGACTCGCGAGAAGCCGCCAGGCACCGTCTTATACGACGGTGACCCTGGAACGGTTCTCGCTAGCGTCGTATGCGGTCGGCCCTGCGACGGATGACGCTCGGTCTCGGGCTCATCGCACTCGCCAGCCCGGTCCTGCTGCTGACCGACCCGATCCGCCAGCGCGCCGTGGCGGAGCATCTGCGACCGACGGCGCGCGCGAAGCCCGCGCCCGACGCGATGCCCGACGTCCGGGCCGTCCGCGGTCGTCCGTTGCCGTAGGCCCCGACACGCGGAGGCGATTGCGGCCCCGCACCCACATCCGGATGCCGCCTCCCGGCGAAACGGTATGGTGTTCGCTCCGAGCATCCCATATTTCCGTGTGCTCGCGTGGTGCCCGTCGACGTTCGCAAGCTGCATCGATGGCCGCTCCTGATCCTGGCCCTCGCGGCGAGCGGTGGGTGCATGGTGGGACCGGACTATCGCCCTCCCTCGGCGCCGGTGGCGTCGGAGTGGATCGCGAGCGGCAACCCGTCGGTCCAGTCCGCCCTACCCGTGACGCGCGACTGGTGGCGCGCGTTCGCCGACCCGACACTCGACCTGCTCGTCGACATGGCCTACGGCCAGAACCTCTCGCTGCAGGCCGCCGGACTGCGCGTGCTCCAGTCCCAGGCCACCCGCGGCATCGCGGTCGGCGGGCTCTTCCCACAGACGCAGTCGCTGCGTGCCGTCTACGAGCACGACGTCACCAGCCAGAAGACCGGATCGTCGGTATTGGGGCTGACCACGTTCGACGGCTTCCGCGCCGGCCTCGACGTGGCGTGGGAGGTCGACCTGTGGGGCCGCTTCCGCCGCGGCATCGAGGCGGCCGACGGCGAGCTGCTCGCCTCGCTCGCCGACTACGACGACGTGCTGACCAGCCTGGTCGGGCAGGTGGCGTCCACCTACCTCCAGATCCGCGTCGCGGAGGCACGCCTCGCGTTGGCCGAAGGCAACGTCCGCGTGCAGCGCGACAGCCTGCGCATCACGCAGATCCGCTTCGAGGCCGGCGGCACGTCCGAGCTCGACGTGCAGCAGGCGCTCTCGCAGCTCACCGACACCGAGGCGCTGATCCCGGCGCGCCAGATCGAGATCGCCCAGGCACGCAACGCGCTCGCCGTCCTCCTCGGCATGCCGCCCGCAGAGCTGGGCGATCTGCTCGGCGTCAGCGCGGGCATCCCACAGGCGCCGCCCACCGTCGCCGTCGGCATCCCGGCCGATCTCATCCGCCGACGCCCGGACGTGCGTGCCGCCGAACGCCGCCTCGCCGCGCAGAGCGCGCGCATCGGCGTGGCGCTCTCCGACCTGCTGCCGCGCCTGCAGCTCGTCGGCTCGGTGGGACTCAACGCCGACGACGCCGCCAAGTTCTTCGAGGGGCGCGCGTTCGAGGCCGTCGCCGGGCCGCAGTTCGCGTGGCCGATCCTGAACTACGGCCGCCTGATCAACCAGGTGCGCGTGCAGGACGCCACCTTCCAGGCGCAGGTGGCGACGTTCACCAACACCGTGCTGACGGCACAGCAGGAGGTCGAGAACGCGCTCGTCGGCTACACCCGCGGTGCCGATCAGGTCGGTCACCTCGACAAGGCCGTCGCCGCCGCGAACCGCGCCGTCGACCTCTCGCTCATTCAGTACCGCGAGGGCGCGGCCGACTTCACACGCGTCCTCACCGCGCAGCAGGCCAAGCTCGACGAGGACGATGCGCTCGCCATCTCGCGCGGCAACGTCTCGCTCAGCGTGATCGACCTCTATCGCGCGCTCGGCGGCGGCTGGGAGCTGCGCTCGGGACGCGACGTCGTGCCCGAGGGCGTGAAGACCGAGATGGCCGACCGCACCTGGTGGGGCGATCTGCTCGACGCCGACCAGCGCGCACAGAACGTCGATGGCGATGGGACCGATCTCCCGGCGGTGACCGACTCCTGGTGGCCACAATGGTGAAACCGACGATGACACGATCCCTCCGCACCCGATCGGCACTGCTCGCCGTCCTGGCTCTCGCCGCCTGCGGCAAGAACACCTACGCCCCGCCACCGCCGGCCGAGGTGACCGTCACCAAGCCGGTCGAGCAGGAGGTGACGACCTACTCCGAGTTCACCGGCCACACCGCCGCGCTCGAGGCGGTCGACGTCCGCGCCCGGGTGCAGGGCTTCCTGCAGAGCTTCCACTTCACGCCTGCCAGCGACGTGAAGAAGGGCGATCTGCTGTTCGTCATCGAGCCCGAGCTGTACGAGGCGCAGGCACAGCAGGCCGCCGCCGATCTGCAGAGCGCCGAGGCGCGCGCCTCGGCGGCGCAGGAACAGCTCGCCATCACGCGCGCCATCTTCGAGCGCCAGGCCGGCAGCAAGACCGACCTCGTCCAGAAGCAGCAGGCGCGCGACGAGTCCGTCGCCGCCGTGGCGCAGGCGAAGGCGCGGCTGGCCGAGGCGAAGCTCAACCTGTCGTATACGCATATCTACGCGCCCATCTCGGGACGCATCGACCGCAACCTGGTCGACCCGGGGAACCTGGTGGGGTCGGGCGAGGCGACGTTGCTGGCCTCGATCGTGCGCCACGATCCGATCTACGCCTACTTCGACGCCAGCGAGCGCGAGCTGCTGCGCTACCGCGCCATGCAGCGCCGGGGCGAAACCGCGGCGCCGGCCGGCGAACGCAACAAGGCGTTCATGGGCCTTGCGGTCGAAGAGGGGTACCCGCACATCGGCGAGGTCGACTACAGCGACAACCGCGTCGATCCCAATACCGGCACCATCGAGATCCGCGCCGTCTTCCCCAACGCCGATCGTGTGCTCGTCCCCGGCCTCTTCGCGCGCGTGCGACTGCCGCTGAGCCGCGAGCGTTCGATCCTCGTGCCGGACGTCGCCATCGGCACCGACCAGGGGGGACGCTTCGTCCTCGTCGTCGACGACAAGAACGTCGTGCAGTACCGACAGGTGAACCTCGGACCGCAGGTCGGCGAGATGCGCGTCGTCCTGGACGGCGTGAAGCTCGGCGAATCGGTGATCGTCAACGGCCTGCAGCACGCGCGTCCCGGGGCCACCGTCAAGCCGACCGAGGACCCCAACCCGCCGAAGCCGCCGCCGACGGACGCCACCAGCCCGACTCCCTGACCCATGCTGTCCCGCTTCTTCATCGACCGCCCGATTTTCGCGAACGTCATCGCGATCATCACCATCGTCTTCGGCCTGGTGACGGTCCGCGTGCTGCCCGTCGAGCAGTACCCGAACATCACACCGCCGACGGTGCAGGTGACGACGTCGTATCCGGGCGCCAACGCGCAGGTCGTGGCCGACACCGTGGCGTCACCGATCGAGGAGCAGGTGAACGGTGTGGAGCACATGCTCTACATGTCGTCCGTCAGCGCCGCGAACGGCTCGTACAGCCTCACCGTGACGTTCGAGGTCGGCACCGACCTCGACATCGCACAGGTGCTGGTCCAGAACCGCGTCGCCATCGCCCAGCCGCTGCTGCCCGACGAGGTGCGGCGACAGGGCGTCACCACCAAGAAGCAGTCGACGAACATCGTCATGTTCGCCGTCCTCACCTCGCCCGAAGAGCGCTACGACGCGCTCTACCTCAGCAACTACGCCACGCTCCGCGTGCGGGACGAGCTGGCGCGCCTCGACGGCGTCGGCGACGTGCAGGTCTTCGGCGCCGCCGACTACAGCATGCGCATCTGGCTCGACCCGCCGAAGCTGCGCGCACGCAACCTCACCGCCGGCGACGTCCTCGATGCCATCCGCGAGCAGAACGTCCAGGTGGCCGCCGGGCAGATCGGCCAACCACCCGTCCCCGACACGCAGACGTTCCAGTACACGGTGAACACGCTCGGCCGCCTCTCGGACGTCGGCGAGTTCGAGGACATCATCATCAAGACCGAGGGCGCCCGCGTGACGCGGCTGCGCGACATCGCGCGCGTCGAGCTCGGCGGCGAGGTCTACGACATCTTCTTCCAGCAGAACGGCAAGCCCGCCGCCGGCATCGCCGTCTTCCAGCTGCCGGGCGCCAACGCGCTCGACGTCGCCACCAAGGTCCGCGCGGCGATGGAGGAGATCAAGCCGAGCTTCCCGCAGGGACTCGACTACAACATCCCGTTCGACACCACGCTGTTCGTCCGCCAGGCGATCCACGAGGTGTACATGACGCTGTTCGAGGCGGGCATCCTCGTCCTCATCGTCATCCTGCTGTTCCTGCAGAGCTGGCGCGCGCTCCTCGTCCCCGCCACCACCGTGCCCGTGACCATCATCGGCGCGTTCGCCGGCATGGCGGCGGTGGGCTTCAGCGTGAACCTGCTGACGCTGTTCGGCCTCGTGCTCGCCATCGGCATCGTCGTCGACGACGCGATCATCATCGTCGAGAACGCGTCGCACCACATCGAAGCCGACAAGCTGTCGCCGCGCGACGCCACCATCAAGGCCATGGAGGAGATGACGGGCCCGGTGCTCGGCATCACCTGCGTGCTGATGGCGGTGTTCCTTCCCACCGCGTTCCTCGGCGGCATCACGGGGCAGCTCTACCGACAGTTCGCGCTCACCATCGCCGTCACGGCGCTGATCAGCGCGGTCAACGCGCTCACGCTGAAGCCCGCCCAGTGCGCGGCGTATCTGCGGCCGGTGACCAAGCGCCCGAACGCGTTCTTCCGTGCCTTCAACCGCGGCTACGAGCGCGTCGAGCGTTTCTACACCGGCGTCGTGCAACGCATGGTGGTGCGGCCGTTCATCATGATGGGCGTGTTCGCCGTGCTGCTGGCCGTCACCATGTGGGGGTTCACGTCGCTCCCGACCGGCTTCCTGCCGACGGAAGACCAGGGCTACGTGATCGCCGGCGTGCAGCTACCCGATGCGGCGTCGCAGCCACGCATGCGACGCACCACCGAGAAGATCAACGAGATCATCGCGTCCATTCCCGGCGTCGCCGACTGGAACACCGTCGGCGGCAACTCCATCCTCGACGGCACCTCGGCCTCGAACGCGGCCACCTTCTACATCGTGTTCGAACCGTGGGATCAGCGCACCGACCCGGACAAGAGCCAGGACGCCATCCTGCACACCCTGCGCACCAAGCTGGGCGCGCTGCAGGACGGTCAGACGTTCGCCTTCCCGCCGCCGGCGATCCGCGGCGTCGGCGTCTCCGGCGGCTTCCAGATGCAGATCCAGGATCGCGGCAACGTCGGCCTGCCGCGCCTGCAGCAGGTGGTGGAGGAGATGCTGCACGACGGCGGCACGCAGAGCGGCATCGGGGCGATCAACTCGACGTTCCGTGCCGGCGTGCCGCAGCTCTTCGCCGACGTCGACCGCACCAAGGCGAAGACCCTCAACATCCCGCTGACCGACGTCTTCGGCACGCTGCAGACGTATCTCGGCTCGGCCTACGTGAACGACTTCAACCTGTTCGGCCGCACCTACCAGGTGCGCGTCCAGGCCGAGCCGTCGTATCGGGTGAGCGTCGACGACATCACGCGGCTGCAGGTCCGCAATGCCGGCGGCCAGATGGTTCCGCTCGGCACGCTGGTGGACGTGGAGGACCGTCTCGGGCCGCAGATCGTGCCGCGCTACAACCTCTACCCGTCGGCGTCGATCACCGGCGAGGCCGCCCGGGGCTACAGCTCGGGCGACGCGCTGTCGCTGATGGAGCAGATGGCCAACAGCAAGCTCTCGACCGACATGGGCTTCGAGTGGACCGGCATCTCGCTGCAGGAGAAGACGGTCGGCAACGAGGCCATCCTGATCTTCGCGCTCGCCGTGCTGCTCGTCTTCCTCGTGCTGGCCGCACAGTACGAGAGCTGGACCAGCCCCGCGGCCGTCATCCTGGTGGTGCCGCTGGCGTTGCTCGGCACCGTCATCGCGGTCGCCATCCGCGGCATGGACAACAACGTCTACACGCAGATCGGCGTCGTGCTCCTGATCGCGCTCGCCAGCAAGAACGCCATCCTCATCGTGGAGTTCGCGCGCGAGCAGCGCGAGCGCGGGCTCGGCATCGCCGCCGCCGCCGTCGAGGCGGCACGACTGCGCTTCCGGCCCATCCTGATGACGTCGTTCGCGTTCATCCTGGGCGTCTACCCCCTCGTGATCGCGAAGGGCGCCGGCGCGGCCAGCCGCCAGGCGCTCGGCACGGCGGTGTTCGGCGGCATGATCACGTCCACCCTGCTGGCCGTGCTGTTCGTCCCGGTCTTCTACGTCGTCATGCAGACCCTGAGCGAGCGTTGGGCGGCACGGAAGCACACGGCGCTCGAAGCGCCCCTCGTCGATCCGTAGTCGACCCGCGCGTCAGTGGTGCGCCGGACCCGGCGCGGGCGGACCGACGTTCTCCGGCGCTGCTGGATCGACCACCTGGATGTTCGCCATCATGCCCTGATCGGCGTGCTGCACGATGTGGCAGTGGTAGACGAACTCGCCGACCATCACCGGATCGCGGAACGGGATCAGCAGCTTCACGACGCTCGGGCCGCCCTTCTTGGTGGCCGCCGGCAGGTTGATCGTGTCCTGGTAGCCCGTGAACATCTGCGGCTCACCATTGATCGACACCACCTGGAAGTCGGTCTGGTGGATGTGGAAGACGTGCTCTTCGTGGGCCGTGTTCTGCACCGTCCACTCCTCGAGGTTGCCGAGGGTGACGGTCATGTCGATGCGGTTGTGATCGTACGCCTGGCCGTTGATGTAGAACAGGTTCGGGTTCGGGGTGTCGGCGAAGACCACGGTGCGCTTCACGGTGGCGCCCTCGTTGCGCAGGTCGGGCACGACGGGAAAGGTCGTCGGCAATGCCACCTGCGGCGTCACCTTGGCGCCGCGGTTACGCATCGTCGCCAGGATCTGCGCCGGGTAGTGATCGCCGTCTGGCCCGGTGTTGTACTTGAGCGCACGCAGGCGATACGTGCCCTTCTTCTTCGGCCCGCGGACGAGGACCTCGTAGCGCGCACCTGGCGGAATGAGCAGCTCGGTGGTCTCGACGAGCTGGTTCTTCAGGTTGCCGTCCTGCACCATCACGTAGAACGGGACTTTCTTGTCGAG
This sequence comes from Binatia bacterium, assembly GCA_036009625.1. Lineage (GTDB taxonomy): Bacteria > Desulfobacterota > Binatia > DP-6 > DP-6 > DASYLJ01. The sequence goes on along the minus strand of DASYLJ010000116.1, from coordinate 8,846 downwards.
GCGCAGCTTGTAGTAGATGTTCGCGCCGATGTTCCCGATGCGCCAGAACTGCAGCTCCCCGGGCGCGATGTCGATGCGGGGCCGGGTGAGCCCGTTGACGGTGCGTCGCGTGGGACCAGTGGGATCGGGGTCGACCACCGGCTTGTTGTTCCTGATCTTCAGGTCCTTCAGCAGCAGGACCCGCTCCGTGATGCCCTGCAGCTGCGGAAAGCCGGCCAGGACGTCACCGACGATGAGGCCGCCGGAGAGACCACCGGCGATGGCCTCGTTCACCCCGGGATGGACGTGCGGGTGGTACCAGAAGAGTCCCTGCGGATGGTTCGCGGGAATCGGGAAGTCGTAGTCGAACGAGGTCCCCGGATCGACCGTCAGGAAGACGTTGTCGCCGGCACCGAGCGGCGTCACCAGCAGGCCGTGGTAGTGCAGGTTGACCGTCATGTCGCTCTGGTCGACGAGATGGAGCTTGACGGTGTCGCCCGGATTCACCTTCAGCACCGGCGGCATGTAGAGGCCGTTGAACACGGTGGTGGTGACGGTCTTGTCCCCCACCGTCACCTGGCTCGGCGCGACCGTGAGCGTGGTCTCGAGCACGCCGTTCGTGCTGCTCACGACGGGGGGATTGCTGAACTCCACCGGCGCCGCACCGGCGCTGGCCACCAGCAGCAGAAGTCCCATCATGGCGAGTGCGCGCATCATCCCCTCCTCCTCGTTGCGTGAGTCGCGTTACCGGAAAGATGGCAACACCGCCAGTGGGATTGCCCGATGTGCGTAGGGTCGCTAGAGCCCAACGAGGAGGACATTCCATGCGGACCCTGATGCGAACGATGATGATCGTGGTGATGATGGCCCTCGCCAGCACGGCCACGGCCAAGCAGAAGCCCAGTGCGACGCTCCATCTCGAGACCAAGCAGGTCTCGGCGGGTATCGGCTGGTCGTGGGGCAGCGGCACCATCACCTTCAAGGGAGCGAAGCACCGCTTCAAGATCGACGGCCTGACGGTCAACTCCGTCGGCGCGACGGCCAGCGAGGCGACGGGCTACGTCTACGGCCTCAAGTCGCTGAAGGACTTCGAGGGCACCTACAGCGCGGTCGCGGCGGGCGGCACGGCCGGAGGTGGCAAGGGCATCGCCACCATGAAGAATTCGAAGGGCGTGCGCGTCACGTTGCACTCGACCAGCCAGGGTCTCAACGTCACCGCCGGCCCGGAGGGAATGAAGATCACGCTCGAGTAGGGTTCATTTCGCCAGGCCGGCGCGCGAGCGCTCGAAGATGGCTTCGATCTCGCGCGCCATCACCTTGCGACCGATCGCATGTTTCGCCGACGACCCGAAGCCGCCGGCGCGATCGGTGGACGTGCGCGTCACGTAGAACACGACGGTGCCGCCCTCCGCCGGCAGGAAGCCGGCGAGGGCCTGCATCTCGTTGTACCCCTGGCTGACGTAGAACTCGCGGTCGGCGACGACGAAGCCGTCACCGGCAGGCATCGCCATCCGGTGCCGCAGCGTGAGGTTCGGCCGATCGTCGAGATCGTAGGCCAGCCAGAAGAACGACTCCTCGAGGTCCGCCGGCTTCTGCGACGGGTAGTCGAGCAGCACCTCGCGAAGGACGGGCGCGAACTTCGCGATCACGGGACTGGCCGTGGTCGAAGCACGCAGCGCCCCACCGACGTCGCGCGACTCGCCGTCGCGCGCATAGGGCGCGATGCCGGCGAGCCCGCTCGTGCGATACGCCTGGAACCGGGCGAGCAGGATGCGACGGATCGCCGCCTCGACGTCGGCCTGGCTCGTACCATCCCCGAGCGCGTCGAGCGTGGCGATCTCGGCGGTGGACAGGTTGAGCGTCTCCCCCGGCGTCGCCGACGCCCAACGCTTCGCCTCGTCGGTACCGTTGGGCGCGAGCTGCAGCGCGGCGAAATCGTCGACGGTGCCGGGGCCGGTGATCGGATACGAGCCGCGCAGGTTGGGGTCAGCCTTCAGGTCGCCGCCGCGACGGAACTGCTGCATCACCACCGACGGCGCCGCCTTTTCGAAGAACATCATGCCGACGGCCAGCTCGCGGTCGGACGTCTCGCTGGGATCGAGCGACACGATCTCGCCGTTCTGGATGCGCGCGATGCCGTCGGCATCGACGCCCATGACGCTGGCGAGCTCGGCGACGGTCGGCACGCCCCAGGCGGGCGCCACGAGACAGACGAGCAGGACGAGGACTCGGATCACGCCAGTATCTCCTTTCGGCTCGGGCGAGGGCGGACGCGACGGTGCACCGGCCCGCCGGTGTCGCCACCCCGATCGACGTCACCGAGCACGACGCCGTCGGTATGGGGAGCGCTGCGCGGCCGCAGCTCCTCGTCCGAGGCGCGCAGCGCCGTCGCCGCATCGTGCATCAGGTCGCGCAGCTTGCCGATCAGGCTCTTCGGCTCACGGATGCTCCAGTCGACCCAGCGATACGGGTGCGTGGCATGGCCGCCATGCTCGCGAGCCCGACACGATTCGCACACCGGCTTGCCGCAAACGTGGCACCAGATCGTCGCCAGATGCGTGACGTCGTGCGCGCAGCGCATGGCCGGCAGCGGTAGACGAGCGTGGACGACGTCGACCACCATCGCCACGCCGTCCTCCGCGCGCACCGCGTCGCTGAGCACCGCGGCGCGGGCGCGCACGTCGTCGCCCAGGACGACGGTGAGTGCCTCGGCCAGTGCCTCGGCGGTGAGATCGTCCGCCGGGATGGTGCGACCGGCGCCGGCGTCGCTGATCACCTGCCCCCAGAAGAACTGATCACCGAAAAACGGCACCACGACGGTGGGCAGCCCGGCGCGCAGCCCCGCCGCGGTGGTGCCGGCGCCACCATGGTGGCAGACCGCGCGACAGCGCGGGAACAGCCAGTCGTGCGGCACATCGCTGACGAAGTGCACGCCAGGCGGCGCATCGCCGCCGATCTCGGCCCATCCGCGCGACACGACGGCACGCACGCCCGCCGCCGCGATGGCCGCGAAGATCGTCCGGCTGAGCGCCTCCGGATCGTCGACGACCACCGAGCCGAAGCCGACGTAGACCGGCGGATCGCCGGCGTCGAGGAACGCGCGCAGATCGTCGGGCGGCGTGTAGGCGGCGGCCTGGTCCCAGAAGACGAAGTTGGTGAGGTCGACGTACGGGCCCCAGTCGGGCGGACGCGGCACCAGGCTCTCGGGGAAGAGGTAGGTCATGGGCACTTCGGCGTCGTCGAGCAGCGACGTGCCCTGCGCCAGCTCGAGCGGCCGGAGCCCCAGCGTGTCTTGGCGGAACTCGTTCACGAGGTCGGCCACGCCCGCCCACATGAGCGTATTGGCGACCGAGTACGACAGGTAGTTCCGCACCGGATGATGGCCGCCGGGGTCGAGGTGCGTCATCGGATGCGGGAACATCCGCGTCGGCGTCCACGGCATCGTGAAGATCATGTGCAACGGGACGTCGAGCGCCTCGGCGCAGTGGATGTGCCCGTAGCTGGGCGGGTTGGCGACGATCAGATCGGCCTCGAACGGCGGCGCATCGGGATGCCCGGGGTCGGGCTCGGTGCACGCACGCCACGTCGACGCGAGGATCTCGCCGACGACCGTCCGCTTGCGCGGGACGTCCTCGATGAGCTGGTCGATGCGGATCGGCACGAGCCGTCCACCGGTCCGCACCATGTAGTCCATGAGCTCGTGCGGGTCGCCGGCCAGTGGAAAGAACTCGAGCCCCGCCTTCTCGACCAGCGGACGGAACTCCGCGTGCGTCGCCAGACGGACGCGATGGCGCTTCGCGAGGCCGAGGCCGATCGGGATGAACGGCTGCACGTCACCGCGCGAGCCCACCACCAGGATGACGACGGTGAGCCGCGGGATCGTCTCGATGGCCGGCGCCGGGCCGTGCGGCGGCAGGACGTCGTCGTGCTCCTCGATCCAGGGCTGGGCGCGATCGAGCAGGCCCGCGGCGTCGTCGAAGCGGAGGCGCAGGCGCTCGTCGCGGTGCCCGGTCACACCGCCGAGGGCGTGGATGGCGGCGAGCCGCATGCGCTGATGGTGCAGGCGACGGCGGAGGAACGCGCTCTCCCGGGAATCGTCCACGGGCCGTGGCTACCCGCATCCGACGAACCCGTCCAGCGTCGGCAGGCACTTTCCGTTTCGCCGCCGGTGGCGCATGGTGACCCTTCATGCGCCCGGCGCTCGTCCTGGTCGTACTCCTGCTCGCCGTCACGGTCGTTCGCGCAGAGCCCGTTGCCGTACGCGACATGCGCCACGCCTACGATCCGGTCGTCGTCCGCACGGCGCTCCTCGGCAACCCGCCGGATCGGCACACGGCCCACTACCGGGTGTTCGCGGCGCGCGACGGACGGCTCGAGCCCATCCCGTTCCAGTTCGATCCGATGGACGCGGACGGGATGCTCGTCTTCACCGACGGCGCCGACGACTCGTTCGATCGCGACGACGAGCTGGTGCTGATGGCGAAGGACACCGGCGATCGCGTCGACACCGCGCAGCTTCCGGCGGGTGGCGGCGCCGCCTTCGAGATCGAGGTGACCGACGCCGCGCGCGGCACGCGCGGCTGGGCGTATCTGGTGTACTTCCCCGAGACGCCGCCGCCCGTGTCCCCCGTGCGCTATGCGCACTTCGACGTCGGCCGGAACACGGCCGAGACGCCCTGGTACGAGATCCGCTACGCGCCGCCGCCCAGCAACCACCTCGTCGGGCTGCGCGTGGCCGCCACCTCTGGCGCGCCCACGACCCCGCTGATCGACGGCACCCGCATGCGAATCGGTCCGACGTTCTCGCTGCTCCTCACGACGTGGTCGCCCGTCTTCACCGAACGCAGCTTCACGGTGAAACCCGAGGGTGTCCGCAACGGGGCCGTGCGGGCGATACGCCGGGTGCGCCAGTCGCTCGACATGGGCCGCTTCTTCCCCGAGCTTCCGAACGGCCGGGTGCAGACGTTCTACTACGAAAACGCCGTCCTGACGCCGTCGACGTTCGAGATCCCGTCGATCATCCTGGCGGCGTTGCGCGACTTCCGCTTCGAGGCGATCCACGACTTCGGCGCACGGGCGCCAGGCACGCGCTATTGGGACGCCGCCAATCCCGACGGGCTACCGCTCGACGCCGCCCGCGACCGCGCCGGCACCGATGCCGACCACGGTTGGTGGGTGGCGAGCGGGGCCACCGGGACCCTGCTGAACGCATTCGTCATCCCGCAGCTGTGGCGCGACTGGGGCATCACGCGCGGCACGGTCCTGTCGGGTGACGACGACGCGCCCGACGTTCACGGCGCCGGCTATCGTCTGCGAAAGATGACCAACCTGCGCCGCGGCGGCTCCTACGCGCTCGCCACCGCCATGGTGATATTGCCGACGCCCTACACGCCGGGCGACGAAGCGGAGGCCCTGGCGATGCTGGACACGCCGCTCGACGTGCGCGTCCATCCCATGCGCCAGCCGTGACGGGGGCCCGGCGTTTCATGTATTCGTCGACGCCGAACGTGGTGGTCCGTCGAGGAGGGGTGGTGCTCGCGATCCTGGTGTCCGGCTGTGGCGGCCTGCTCCAGAGCGTCCGCGATCCGTACGCGCTCGCGCCGCCGGCGCCCTCACGTCCGTGGACGCCACCCGACTCCACCACCGACGCCCCTGCACCCAGGGTGACCGCCGACACGCTCGCCCCCGATCCCGACCACGAGCACGACCTCCCCGACCTGATCGACCTCGCCGAGCGGGCCAACCCCGAGACCCGTCGCGCCTGGGAGCAGGCGCGTGCCGCCGCAGCATCGCTCGGTATCACCGAGAGCGCGTACCTGCCGACGCTGGCGCTCCTGGTCGAAGGATCATCGTCCCGCACCGTGTTCCCGACACCGACCGGCGAAGAGATCGTGCGCTCGCGCTGGGAGGTGGAGCCCGGCGCGACCCTCGAGTGGATGCTGCTCGACTTCGGCCGGCGTGGGGCCGACCGCGATCGCGCCCTCGAGCAGCTGCGATCGAGCACCTTCACCTTCAACCGCGTCCACCAAGAGGTCGCGTTCGGCGTCCAGCGCAGCTTCTACGCCTATGACGCCGCCCGCGCCCGCGTCACTGCGGCACGCGCGACGCTCGAGGCGGCGTCGGGTATCGCGGAGTCGAGCGAAGCGAAGGTCGAGCAGGGGCTCGGCACGCAGCCCGACCTGCTCCTCGCCCGCCAGGAGCTCGCCCGCGCCGCCTTCGAGCTGCAGGACGCGGAGGGCGACGTCTCCGACGCGCACGCCGAGCTCACCGAACGTCTCGGCCTGTCCCCCACGGTGCGCCTGCGGGTGCGCCCGCTCGACGCGCTGCCCCTGCCGGCAGGCCTGCCCGAGACGGTCGAGCGCGTGATCGACACCGCGCTCGCCAACCGGCCCGACCTGGCCGCACGTCTCGCCACCTTGCGTGCGCGTGAGGCGGACATCCGTCGAGCGCGGGCGGAGTACATGCCGCGGGTCGGATTGACCGCCACCGGCGGTGGCGACTTCAACCACTTCCGGTCGGGTAAGCCGTTCGCGACGCACACCTACGAGGAGCCCCTCTACAGCGCCACGCTCGGCGTCGAGTGGCAGCTCTTCGACGGCTTCGAGCGCCAGAACCGTCTGCTGCGGGCCGAATCCGAGGCGGGTGCTGCGCGCGCCGACCTGGCCACGCTCGAGCTGCGCGCGCTGCGCGAGGTGTGGACGGCCTATGCCGACGTGAAGACCGCGCTGCGCAAGCAGGAGTTCGCCGAGGCCTTGCTGCGGGCGTCGGAGGACGCCTACGGGGCCAGCATGGAATCGTACCAGCACGGGCTCGGTACGCTGATCGATCTGCTTGCGGCGCAGCGGGATCTCGCCCGTGCCCGCACCACCGTCGTCGAGACCCGTGCCGGGTTGTTGACGGCGGCGGCCGCGCTCGCGTTCGCCTCGGGCGCCATGCCCGACGCAGGGAGTCTACCGTGAGTGAGTCGTCCCTGCTCCGCGAGCGCCGCTTCGCGCCATTCTTCTATGCGCAGCTGCTCGGGTCGCTCAACGACAATCTCTTCAAGAACGCGCTCGTCATCCTGTTCGCGTTCGGCGCCGCCGACGCCGTGCTCTCGACCGACACGCTGGTGAACCTCGCCGGCGGCATCTTCATCCTGCCCTTCTTCCTCTTCTCGGCGACGGCCGGGCAGCTCGGCGAGAAATACGACAAGGCGCGCATCATGCGCGGCCTGAAAGTGCTCGAGATCGCGATCATGTGCCTCGGCACGGCCGGGCTGCTGTTGCGGAACGCCACCATGCTGCTCGGCGTGCTGTTCCTGGTCGGCACGCAGGCGACGTTCTACGGCCCGGTGAAGTACAGCATCCTGCCGCAGCACCTCCGCGAGGAGGAGCTGGTGCGCGGCAACGCGCTGGTCGAGTCGGCGACCTTCGTCGCCATCCTCGTCGGCACCATCCTGGGCGGCGTGTTGATCGCCATCCCCGGATACGGACCGCCGCTGGTCGGCGTCATCATCATCGGTCTCGCCGTACTCGGCTGGGTGGTGAGCCGCGGCATCCCGGTCTCGCCGCCCGAGGCGCCGGAGCTCCGGATCGGCTGGAACCCATTCACCGAGACCGCGCGCATGATCGGCTTCGTGCGCGAGAACCGCACGGTGTTCCTGTCCATCCTCGGGATGTCCTGGTTCTGGTTCTATGGCGCGCTGTTCCTGGCGCAGTTCCCGGGGCTGGGGCACGAGGTGCTCGGCGGCGACGAGCACGTGGTGACGCTCCTGCTGGCGATCTTCTCCGTCGGCATCGGCGCCGGCTGCATGCTGTGCGAGCGCATGTCGGGGAACACCATCGAGCTCGGCCTGGTGCCGTTCGGATCGATCGGGCTGTCGGTGTTCGCGCTCGACCTGTACTTCGCCGCCAACGCGGCAGCGGGTCCCGGTGGGCTCGACGTCGTGGGCTTCTTCACCGCGTGGCGCTACTGGCGCATCGCCATCGACCTGGCGCTGATCGGCGTCTTCGGCGGCTTCTTCATCGTGCCGCTGCTGGCGCTGGTGCAGAACCGCAGCGACCCGACGCACCGCACCCGCATCATCGCCGGCAACAACATCCTGAACGCGGCCTTCATGGTGCTGGCCGCCGTCCTCGGCATCGCGCTTCGCACGATCGGCTTCAGCATCCCCGACCTCTTCCTGTTCACCGCCGTCGTGAACGCGGCAGTGGCCGTCTACATCTACACGCTGCTGCCCGAGTTCCTGATGCGCTTCATCATCTACATGGTGGTGCACATCGTGTATCGCGTGCGCGATCGCGGCCTCGAACACCTGCCCGACGAGGGTGCGGCGGTGCTGGTGGCGAACCACGTCAGCTTCGTCGACGCGCTCGTCATCGCCGCCACGTGTCGGCGTCCCGTGCGGTTCGTGATGGACCACACGATCTTCAAGATTCCCGTGCTGAACTTCGTCTTCCGCACCGGCCGAGCCATTCCGATCGCCGGGCGGAAGGAAGATCCTGCGATGATGGAGCGCGCCTTCGATGCCGTCGCGCAGGCGCTCGCGGACGGTGATCTCGTCTGCATCTTTCCGGAGGGTCGCATCACGACCACGGGCGACATGAATCCGTTCCGTCCCGGCATCGAACGCGTCGTCGAGCGGACGCCGGTGCCGGTGATCCCGATGGCGCTGCGCGGGCTGTGGGGGAGCTTCTTCAGTCGGAAGGACGGGCCGGCGATGCGGCATCCGTTCCGGCGCTTCTGGTCCCGCATCGAGGTCGTCTGCGGGGAGGCGGTGCCGGCGGAGTCCGTCACGGCGGCGTCTCTCGAAGCGCAGGTGTCTGCGTTACGCGGGGACTGGCGGTGAGGTCGTCGCGGGTGGGTGGCGGGGGGGGGGGGGGGGGGGG
>DASYLJ010000115.1:0-74915 GCA_036009625.1 Binatia bacterium | reverse complement strand
CACCCACGTGTACGACGTCGCCACCGCCCACGAGGTGATTCGCAGCGCGCTCGCCGACTACGCCGCGGGCTTTCCGTAGGCCGGCTAGACCGCCGCCACCCAGTTGCCGTGGAAGCCGTACGGCACGCGGTGCGGGACGTGCACCGTCGCCACCGGCGGCCGCGCGATGTCGGCGGCATCGAGGACGTGGAGGTCGCTCACGTTGCGGGCGTGATCGTAGGCGAGCACGAGCACCCAACCATCGTCCTCGGCTGCGCCCGGCGTACGCGGCACGAAGAGCGGCTCGCCCACCCCGTTCTCGGCGCCGAAGTCGTGCATCGCCGTCGTACCGCGGTCGAGATCGAAGCGCCGGATGCTGGTGAAGAGCGGCATCTTCGTCGACGCCTGATCGGGCCCCGCGGCCGCGGCGTAGCCGAAGCGGTGACGGCGCCCGAGCAGGCGCTCGTCGGCGCGCGGGAACTCGCAGGCCACGTCGTCGAGCGCCTCGGACCGCACCCCGCCGCCGGGGGCGAGATCGATGCGCCAGCGATGCAGGTGGGCCGCGCCGTCGTCGTCCCACTTCGTCTCACGTGCCTCGCGCGGCGCCATGAACTCGAGGCGGGGGTAGCGCGCGACGTCGAGCACGATCGTGCTGCCGTCCTCGTAGGCGTTGAGCGGATGGAAGACGTAGCAGGCGTCGGTGTCGAACCAGCGCACGTCGCCGTTGCCGCCGGTGCGCGGCATGACGCCGATGCGCGTGCCGCGCTCGGGCTCCCAGCTGAAGACGCCGCCGCGCCGCTTCACGTCCTCGAAGCTGAAGACGATCGGGCACAGCAGGAAGACGACGTGGTTCGCCGTCACCGCGAAGTCGTGGATCATCGACGGCCACGCCAGGTCGATGGGCTCGCTCTTCACCAGGGCGCCCGTGCGATCGGCGACGTGGTACTGCAGGTACGGCGGGAACGGCGAGTAGCCGAAGAAGAGCATCTCGCCCGTCTCCGGGTCCATCTTCGGATGCGCGGTCATGGCGCTGCCGAGTCGACCACGGAAATCGAACTCGCCGACGGTCTCGAGCGTGTCGGGCCGGAGCTGCGTCGGCACGCACGCCTCCATGAGCGCGAGCAGCTTGCCGGCGTGCCAGACGATGTTGGTGTTGCCGGTGTTCTTGATGACCGGTGCCTCGGTGGCCTTCATCTCGAGCAGGCCGGGAATGGTGGCACGTCCGGCGCGACGCTCGTCGCCGAGGCCGCGGCTCTGCACCCAACGGTTGCGATACGAGGCGCGCCCGTCGCGCAGGCTGATGGCGTGGATCATCCCGTCGCCGTCGAACCAGTGATAACGGCCGATCGGCTCGTAGGCCGGGTTCGGACCCGTCCGATAGAAGGTGCCGTCGAGGCCGTCTGGCAGCTCGCCGGTGATCTCGAGGTCGGGCGCCTCTCCCTCCATGCGCCACGGCGCGAAGTTGCCCTGCAGGAACGGGTTCTCGTCGGATTCACGCATCGACATGACGGGACCTCCTGGTGCCCCGGCGACGTGGTCGCGCGGGCGCGGATCGGGTGAGCTGCGCGATGATGGCGTCACGGACGAGGGCCACCCCCGGGGACGCGGGCTCGCAGAAGCCGGCGATGACGAGCGACGTGGCGCCGTGCACGGCCGACCAGAACGCGGCGGCCGCGTCCTCGACGTCGACCGTGAGGCGACCGGCGGCCGCGATGGCGCGGATGCCATCGCGGAGACGCTCGTACGACGCCAGGGCCGACGGCGTCGGATGCTCGCGACGACGGGGAAACAGCAGGCGATAGTGCGCCGGGTGCGCCACGCCATACGCGAGATAGCGGTCGAATCCCCATCGCATGGCTTCGACGGCATCTGCCGGGGCCGCCTCCGGGACAAGCGCCCGATCGAACTCCGCGAAGCAGTCGTCGACGACGCGGGCGATGAGCGCGTCCTTGTCGCCGAAGTGGTGATACACGGTCGGCGCCGTGACGCCGGCGCGCGCGCACACCTCACGGATCGACACCGCGCCCTCGCCGCCGGCGCTGAGGAGCTCCTCGACCGCGGCGAGAATGGCACGACGCGTGCCCTCGACGTCGCGTTCCCGGCTCGCCAGCGCGCTCACCCGTGCCGCCATCACGGTCGGCTATAGCGGCGTTATAGGCGACGAGTCAACGGGGGTCAGGCGGCGGATTTACGGCGTTCACCGAGCGGCAGGTAGTCGCGCGCAGGCGAGCCCAGATACAGCTGGCGCGGACGCGCGATGCGCTGCTCCTCGTCCTGCACCATCTCGAGCCACTGGGCGAGCCAGCCGACCGTGCGCGGAATGGCGAAGAGCACGGGGAACATGTCCACCGGCAGGCCCATGGCCTGGTAGATGATACCCGAATAGAAGTCGACGTTCGGGTACAGGCGCCGCTTCTGGAAATAGTCGTCCTGGAGGGCGATGCGCTCGAGCTCGATGGCGACGTCGAGCAACGAGTTGCGACCCGTCACCTCGAACACCTCGTGCGCGAGCTGCTTGATGATCGTCCCGCGCGGATCGAAGTTCTTGTAGACACGATGGCCGAAGCCCATCAGCCGGCCCTCGCCCGCGTGTACGCTCTTCAGGAAGGTCGGGATGTTCGCGACCGACCCGATCTCCTCGAGCATGCGCAGCACCGCCTCGTTGGCGCCGCCGTGCAGCGGGCCGTAGAGCGCCGCACACGCCCCGGCGATGGCCGAGTACGGATCGACCTGCGAGCTGCCGATGGAACGCATCGCGTTCGTGCTGCAGTTCTGCTCGTGGTCGGCGTGCAGGATGAACAGGATGTCGAGCGCGCGCTCGAGCACCGGGTTCGGCCGGTACTTCAGCTCGGTGCGCTTGAACATCATGTTGAGGAAGTTGCCGGTGTACGACAGGTCGTTGTCCGGATACGCGTACGGCATGCCGGTGGCGTGCCGATGCGTGAACGCCGCGATCGTCGGCATCTTCGCGAGCAGGCGGTGCGTCTGCACGCGGTGCGACTCGGGATCGTGGATGCGCTTGGCGTCGGGGTAGAACGTGGACAGTGCGCCCACCGTGGCCACGAGCATGCCCATCGGATGGGCGTCGTAGCGGAAGCCCTCCATGAAGCTCTTGATGTTCTCGTGCACGATGGTGTGCATCGTGATGTTGTGCGTGAACTGGGCCAGCGCCTCCATGGTGGGGAGCTCGCCCTTCAGCAACAGGTAGGCGGTCTCGAGGAACGTGCTGCGCTCGGCCAGCTGCTCGATGGGATAGCCGCGATACAGGAGGATGCCGCGATCGCCGTCGATGTAGGTGATGCGACTCTTGCACGACGCGGTGTTGACGAACGCCGGGTCGTAGCTGACCAGCCCAGGAGCATCCGGCGCGACGCGGATCTTTCCCAGATCCGTGGCGCGAATGGCGTCGTGCTCGATCGGCAGCTCGTACCGGGTACCCGTTCGATTGTCGATGATGGTGATCGTCTCGGCCGGCATGCCGTCCTCCTCCCGGTCGGGCAGAATCCGCCGTATGACGCTCCTGGTCAAGCTCGACGCCGCTCCTTGCACGCCGGAGAGGGCCTGTTACGTGTGGCGCGGTGCGCGCGTCCGTCCTCGTCGTCTTCGCTGCGACGCTGCTCGCCTTCGTGGGGGTGGCGCGCGCGGTCCAAGTCGACGTACTCGATCCGGTGCAGGACTGGACGCTGCGCGCGCTCCGCATCGAGGGCAATCACGCCATCGCCACGTCGACGATCGACGACACCCTGGTGACCCGCCCGCGGCGATGGTTCGCGCTCTGGAAGCCCCTGCCCGCCTTCGATCCCGTCGCCTTCCAGACCGACCTCGAGCGCCTGCAGGCGCTCTACCGCAGCGCCGGCTACTACCACGCCCTCATCACGCACGACGTCGAGCTGCCCGCCGACGGCGGCGACGACATCACCGCGGTCATCTACGTCGACGAGGGCGCGCCGGTGCGTGTCACCGGGGTCACCGTCGACGTCACGGCCGACCGCATCCCGGCGGCGGACTACGACAAGATACTGTCCGACTTCCCGCTCGAGCCGGGCGACGTCTTCGAGGAGAGCGAGTACGACCGGGCGCGCGCCCTCCTCCGCGCCGCGTGGCGCAACAACGGCTACGCCCGCGTGACGGTGACGAAATGGGCACGCGTCGACGTGCGCGACGACAGTGCCATGGTCCGCTACACCGTCGACAGTGGCGTCCCGACCGTGTTCGACGACAGCACCATCGCGGGGCTGGTCGACGTCGATCCCGATGTCGTCGAGCGCGAGATTGCCTGGACGCGTGGCGAGCCGTTCCGCGAGGCGCGTCTCGACGAGACCCGCAAGCGCCTCGAGACGCTGCATCTCTTCCGCACCGTGCGGCTGACGGAGGACGATTCGAAGGACCGCGACGTCGACGTCGCCATCGAGCTGACGGAGGCGCCACCGCACGAGATCCGCTTCGGCATCGGCTACTCCACCGAGGACGGTCCGCGCGGCCTCGCCTCGTGGCGCGACTACAACTTCCGCGGTGGTGCCCGTCAGCTCGGGTTCACCGCGCGCATCTCGCAGCTCCGTCGCTCGATCACCGCCGACTTCCTGCAGCCGCACTTCCCCACCCAGACCAGCCGCGTACGACTCCTGTTCGCGCAGGAGCAGTACGACGAAGACACCTACACCCTGAACCAGACCCGTGGCTCGCCCCGCTTCGAGTGGGACATCCTTCCGCACCTGGCGTTCTACGGGTTCTATCGCGCCGAGTACGATCTGCTCTCCGACGTGCCATTCCCGGTCCGCCACCGTCTTCCCAGCGCAGCCCCCGGCACCACCATTCTCTCGGGCGGCGGGCTCGGCCTCGACTGGAACGCCACCGACGATCTCCTCGATCCGACGCGGGGATGGATCCTGAGCGGCAGCGTCGAACCCGTCGGCGGGTTCCTCGGCGGCGACGTCGACTTCTACCGCATCATCACCGAGGGCCGCTTCTATCAGCCGCTGCAGCTCGGGCTGATCGGCGCGACGCGGATCCGGGTGGGGAGCGCCGAGACCATCGACGGCACGCGCGTCATCCCGCTCTTCGAGCGCTTCTATGCCGGCGGCATCAACTCCGTCCGCGGCTACGCCCGGCGTCGTGTCGGTCCGCTGACGCAGGACGAGCCGCTCGGCGGCAACTCGCTGGTCGAGGCGTCGGTGGAGCTGCGACGCAACATCACCAACACCATCGGCGCCGCCGTCTTCCTCGACGGCGGCCAGGTGTCGCTCGACAGCTTCGACTTCCCGTTCGACGACCTGCAGTACGGCACCGGCTTCGGCGTGCGCTACACCTCTCCGGTCGGTCCGATCCGCGTCGACCTCGGCTTTCCGCTCGACCGCCGGGGCGACGACGCCGTGTGGCAGGTGTATCTGAGCGTGGGACAGACGTTCTGATGCGACGCCTCGCGCGCTGGGTGCTCCGCACCGTCATCGTCCTGGTCGTCATCACGGCGCTCCTCGTCGGCGGCACCCTGCTCTTCGTCCGCACCACGCCCGGTGAGGCGGCGCTGCGCGCCGAGCTGGTGCGTCTCCTCACCGACATCACCGGCGCCCGCGTCACCCTCGGCGCGCTGCGGGGCTCGTTCGTCCGCACCGTCGACGTCACCGACATCGTGCTGCGCTTCGACGGCGGCACCGAGCTGCGCGTCGGCCGCCTGCGCGCGACGCTGTCGCCGCTCTCGCTGCTGCACGGCCTCGTCCTCATCGACGACGTGGCGCTCGAGCGCGTACGCGTGCGCGCCGTCCACACCGCCGAGGGCTGGGGACTTCCCCACCTCCCCGACGATGACGACACGCGCAGTGGCCGCCCCCTGCCGCGCATCGTGCTCCGCGCCGTCCATCTGGTCGACGGTCGCGTCGCGATCGCGCTGCGTGACGCCGATCCGCCGCGGCAGGTGGCCGCCACGGCGCTCGCGCTCGACGCGGGTGTCACGCTCGGGGCAGACGGCATCGAGGTTCGCGTCGACGCGCTGTCGACGGTGCCCCGCGGCATCGACCTGTCGCCGCTCACGGCACAGGGAACGCTCCGCCTTCCACCCGACGGTGGCCTCGTGCTCGAGAACGTCGTCGCTGCCACCGTGCGCAGCCACGTCACCCTCGCTGGTGCGCTGGTCCCACACGTTCGTCTCGACGTGACCCTCACGGACATGAGCGTCGCGGCACGCGAGGCACGCGCCCTCCTTCCCGGGATCGACGTGGCGAGCGACGTACAAGCGACGGGTCGCGCCAGCGGCCCGTGGAACGCGTGTGTCGTCAGCGCCAACGTCGGCGTCGGCGCCGGCCGCGTCGGCGTCGATGGTGCGGTCGATCTGGCGGCATCGCCGCCCCGGTGGTCGACCGACGTGTCGCTCGCGGCCGTCGATCCGGCCGCGGCATTGGCTACGCTGCCCGCGGGCCAGGTGAACAGCCACATCAGGGCCGCCGGCACCGGGGCCAATGCGACGGCCCACATCCGGGTCGGACCGTCGACGATCGCGGGGCAGTCGCTCGATCGCGCCTTCCTCGACGTCGACCTCCACGGGAGCGTGCTGCGCGCCGCTGGTCGCGTCGCGCATGCGGCCGGCGTCGCGAGCATCCGCGCCCGTGCAGAGCTCGGCACACCGTTGCGATATCGCGCGCGCACCCACGCCAACATCACGAATCTGGCGGCGCTCGTCCCCAGCACGCCGGGAACGGCTGCCCTGCGCGCCACCGTCTCCGGCGTCGAGCCCGACGCCGCCGAGCGTACCGTCCGCCTGCAGGCGACGATCGACCACGGCGAGGTGCGCGGTGTCGCGCTGGCCGGCGGCACGGTGGACGCGCGTCTGGAGGGCGCCCGGCTGCATGTCGACCGGGCACAGGTGCGTGGACCGGGCGCCGAGGTGACGGCGTGGGGTGCCGCCGATCTCGACACCAAGCAGGCCGATGCCACGCTCGACGTAAAGGCCGCGCTCGACGTCGTCGGGCGACAGGCGTCGCTCCCGCTCGGCGGGACCGCGACCGCGCGCGCGACGGCGACCGGTCGGCTGGATGGGCTCGCCGTCGAGGCACGCGTCGTCGTCGAGCGCGGACGCTGGGACACCACCGACGTCCGGCGCGCCGAGGTCGTGACGCGTGCCGCGGGGCTCGGTGGCTCGGCGCCCTCGGCGCGTGCGACCGCGACCGCCAGCGCGATCCACGTTCCCGGACGCGATCCCTGGGATGCCGCCGCCGAGCTCGACTGGCGCCGCGCCGGCGGCACCGACGACGGCACGCTGCGCGCGAGCGGACGGGCCACGAACGGCGCCGGCATGCGCATGGCGCTCACGGCGAAGCGCACCGATCCGACCACGGTCGTCCAGCTCACCGAGCTCCTCCTCGATCCCGCCGACCAGCCAGCATGGCAGCTCGCGCGCCCAGCGCGCATCACCGTCGCGGACGGCATCGCCGTCGACGAGCTGGCGCTCACCTCGGGCGGGCAGCGCATCACGTTGAGCGGCGTCGCGGGAACGACAGGGAAGGCCGATGCCACGCTGCGCGCGACCGGTATCGGGATCGCGAGCCTGTGTGGGCTGCTCGCGAAGGGACCACGCTGTGCCGGGACGCTCACCGCGGATGCGCGCCTCACCGGCACGGCGGCGGCACCCGAGCTGTCGGCGACGGCGGCCATCGACCAGCTCCGCATCGACGACGCCGTCTACGGACCGCTGACCGCGCGGGCGCAATACGCCGCCCGCGCCCTGGCCGTCCAGGCACGCCTCTCTTACGCGCAGGCGGGCAACCTCGACGTCGACGGCACCCTGCCCGTCGACCTGGCGTGGGCCGGCGAGCGCCGCGACCTCTCCTCGGCGCCGGTGTCGTTGGCACTCCGCACGCAGGGACTCGATCTCGCCTTCCTGCGCGCGATCGCGCCGACGGTCGTCCGTCGCAGCGAAGGGCGTCTGACTGCGGACCTGCGCCTGCGGGGCGCCTGGAACGATCTCCGCGCCGAGGGCGGTGCCGACCTCACCATGCAGCGCCTCGAGCTGGCGGCCACCGGAGTGCCGTACGAGGAGGTTCGGCTGCGCCTGCGCGCGGCCGAGTCGAGCATCGTCGTCGAGGAGCTCGCGGCACGTGGCGGCGACGGCACGCTCACTGGCTCGGGACGGATCGCGCTCTCCGGGCTGCGTCCCGGCGAAGCCGACGTCCGCGTACGGCTGTCACGCTTCCTCGCGGTGCGACTGCCGGCGTACGAGGCCGCGACCGACGGGGACCTCACCATCGGCGGCCCGCTCACGGCGCCCGAGATCCGCGGCCGCGTCGACCTCACACGCGCCGTCGTGCGGCCGTCGGTGCTGCCGAGCTCCAACCCGAGCCGTCAGCCCGATCCGACCATCGAGGTCGTGGGCCTGCCGCCGGCTCCACCCACCGAGACGAATTCTGGCCCAGGCCTCGCCGAGGCGCTCGTGCTCGCGATCGAGGTCCGCATCCGCGACAACGCGTGGGTGCGCCGCGACGACGCCAACATCGAGCTCGCCGCCGATCTGCGTCTCGACAAGGCGTCGGGCGGACCGGTCCTGATCTCGGGGAACGTGCGACTGGTGCGCGGATGGTACGCATTCCAGGGCCGTCGCTTCGACCTCGACGAGGGCAACATCACGTTCGACGGCACGAGCCCGCCCGACCCGTACTTCAACATTACCGCCAGCCATCGCACCGGCCAGTACCGCGTCCTGGTCGAGATCGGCGGCTCGGCCCAGAAGCCGACGCTGGCGCTGTCGTCCGAGCCCGCGCTCGATCAGGCCGACATCCTGGCCGTGCTGCTCTTCGGCCGGCCCAGCGGCGATCTCGGCAAGGGCGAGAGCCTCGATCTGCAGAAGCAGGCGGTCTCGCTCGCCGCCGGCTATGTCATGCCCGAGCTACGCTCGTCCGTGATGAACGCGCTGAGCCTCGACTCGCTCGAGGTGGGCGGCGAAGGCGTGCGCGCCGGCCGCTACGTCACGCAGGACGTCTTCGTCTCACTGTCGCAGGAGTTCGGACCGCAGAAGGGCCAGGCGATGGCCGTCGAGTACGGCTTCACGCCGAGCATCTCGCTCAAGCTGTCGACGTCGACCCGCGGCGACAGCGCCGTCGACCTGCTCTGGCACCACCGCTACTGAGCCGGGCGCGCGTCGCGCAGCAGCGCCGCCGCCGCCGCCCGGTCGACGACCCACGTCACCGTCGGCGACGGCAGCACGAGCTGCGCCGGACGCCGGTCGATGTCGACCGGCTCGCGCAGCGCCGCCGCCACCGCCACGGCGCGCTCGTCGCCGGTGGCAGTCAGCACGATGTGGCGCGCGGCGCGCAGCACGACGGGCGTGATCGTGATGCGCGGGGGCACGGCGTTCGGCACCGCCGCGACCGTCGTCTCGGCGTGAATCGCCGGGCTGCCGGACGCGAGCGCCGCGATGCTGCCGTCGTCAGCGAGGTCGAGGAGCAGGACGTCGAACACCGGCGGCGTCCCCAACGAGGCGAGGGTCGTGGCGTAGGCCGCGGCGATCGCCACCGCATCACCCGCGCCGACGGGGACGGCAAGGATCCGGTCCGCAGCGACGCCGCGCGGGGCGAAGAGGCTGTCGCGCGCCACCTTGAGGTTGGCGTGGGCATCGTCGGCAGTGGTGCAGCGCTCGTCGGTGAAGCAGCACGTCACGCGCGCCCAGGCGATTTCGCCGCGCGCAGCGAGCGCAAGCTGGACCGCGCGCGCGCCCCGTCCGCCGCCGAGCGCCAACGTCGCCGCACCCGTGGCCGCAGCCGCCACGAGGTGCCCGGCCGCGATCTCGGCGGCTGCCTCGTAGGCCTCGGCGTCGGTCTGATACACCTCGAGCTGCATGGGCGCGCTGCATAGCGGATCGACCACGCCGGGGCCAACGCCGCCGGTCGCACTCACCATCGCGGGCTCCGACCCGAGCGGCGGTGCCGGCATCCAGGCCGATCTGAAGACGTTCCTCGCCTTCGGGGTGTACGGTGCCGCGGTCATCACGAGCCTCACGGTGCAGAACACGCGCGGCGTCTTCGGACGCGACGACGCCTCGCCCGCGCTGGTGCTGGCGCAGCTCGCGGCGGTACGGGACGACCTGCCCGTCGCGGCGGTGAAGACCGGGTTGCTCGCCACGGCCGCCCTGGTCGACGCCCTGGCCGCCGAGCTCGCGGCACATCCCCTGCCGTGGCTGGTCGTCGATCCGGTCCTGATCGCGACCAGCGGCGACACCCTGACAAGCGGCGACACCGTCACGTCGATGCGGACGCGGCTGCTGCCGCTCGCCACGCTGGTCACGCCGAATCTGTCCGAGGCTGCGACCCTCACCGGGCGGCGCGTCGACGACGTCGCCGGCATGCGCGATGCGGCGCATGCCATCGCCGGCTTCGGAGCCGCCAACGTCCTCGTGAAGGGCGGCCACCTGCATGGGGCGCCGCGCGACGTCCTCCTCGCGGGCGGCGTGCTGCACGAGCTCGAGGGCGTGCGGGTCGGACCGGCGTCGGCCCATGGTACGGGATGCACATTGTCGGCGGCCATCACGGCCGGCCTCGCCCGCGGTGACGACCTGGTCGCCGCCGTCGAACGCGGCAAGCGCTACGTCGAGCGCGCGCTCGCGGCCGCGCCCCCGCTCGGGCACGGCAGCCGACCGCTCGACCACCGCGTATCCCCCGACGTCCCGTGACCCCTTGCGGCCCGGGCCATCGACTTGCTACCCGCCTCCGCATGCCGACCACACGCGTGGGGACCGTCGACCTGGCCTGGTACGAGCGTGGCAGCGGACACCCCGTCCTCTGCATCATGGGCCTCGGCGGACGGGCCACGGACTGGAACGAGGACTTCATGGCGCGCCTCGCGCCGCGCCACCGCCTCATCACGTTCGACAATCGCGGCACCGGCCGATCGGATCGTCCGGAGGAGCCCTATACGCTCGAGCAGATGGCCGACGAGGCCGTCGCCGTCATGCACGCGGCCGGCGTCGAGCGCGCCTACGTCATGGGCACCTCCATGGGCGGCATGATCGCCCAGCTGGTGGCACTGCGACATCCCGAGGTCGTGGAGCGCCTCGTCCTGCTGTGCACGCACATGGGTGGGGCCGGGGTCACACCGCCGGGGCCGGCCGCGATGGCGCTCTTCACCGCCGATCGCAGCCTGCCGCCCGACGTGCTCGTGCGTCAGTCGATGACGGCCATCACCGCGCCGGGATTCGCCGAGCGACATCCCGAGGCCATCGACGGCCTGGTCGCGCTGGCCGTGGCGCAGCCGACACCGCCGGCGACGTTCATGCGCCAGATGCAGGCGATCATGATGAGCGACCGCAGCGCGCGCCTCGCGGACATCCAGGTGCCGACACTCGTCGTCCACGGCAGTGAAGACCCCCTCGTCCCACCGGCGAACGGCGCCGCGCTCGCGCGCGGCATCCCGGGTGCGCAGCACGTCGAGATCCTCGGCTGCGGCCACATGATGTCGTGGGAGGTTCCGGTCCGACTCGCCACCGTCGTCGGCGATTTCCTGGCCGCCGGCGGTTGACAAATACGCGCCCCACGACGACCATCGCCGACATGGCCGAGGACGCGACGATCGCGCCGACACTGCTGCTCGCGATGCCCCAGCTGCGCGATCCGAACTTCGCACGCTCGGTCGTGCTGCTGTGCGAACACGGTCCCACTGGTGCGATGGGCTTCGTCGTCAATCGTCCCACCGAGGTGCGAGCGGCGAACGCCGTCGAGCTCGATCCACCCGTTCGCGGCGACAGCGGGCTACGGCTGTGGACCGGTGGCCCAGTCGAAACGCATCGTGGCTTCCTGCTCCTCGGCGCCGATCCCGGCATCGAAGCCTGCGAGCGGGTCGGCGACGGCTTCCACCTCACGACGTCGGCCGACATCCTGCGCGCGCTGCTCGAGGCCAATCCCACCGAGCACGGCAATCAGCGCTGCCGGCTGCTCCTCGGGTACGCCGGCTGGGGTCCCGGTCAGCTCGACGCGGAGATGGCGGCGTCGGCGTGGATCACGGCACCACCCGATCCCGATCTCGTCTTCGCGACGCCGCCCGACGAGATGTGGGAGTGCGCCATCCGCGGCCTCGGCATCGAGCCGATGGCGCTCGCCCCAGCGCCCGGCATCCAGTGATCAGGGCGGGCCGACCGGCGACGGACGGCTCCACGGCACCAGCCGTCTGATCAGCTCGCGCAGCCGGCGCGCAAAGCCGACGCGGCCGAGATCATCGAAGAGCGAGTACGCCACCGGCGTGATCAGCAAGGTGATCAGGAGCGACATCAGCTGCCCGCCGACGATCACCTTCGCGATCGAGCTGCGTGACCCCGAGCCCGGACCGCGACCGAGCGCGATCGGAATCATGCCGAGCACCAGCATCACCGTCGTCATCAGGATCGGGCGCAGGCGGACGCGATTGGCTTCGAGGATGGCCGCGTCACGCGCCATGCCGCGCGCGCGCAGCGTGTTCGTGTAGTCGACCTGGAGGATGCCGTTCTTCTTCACCACCCCGAGCAGCATGAAGAGGCCGAGCGTGCTGTAGATGTTGAGCGGCTCACCGAGCAGCACGAGTGACAGCAGCGCGAACGGGATCACGAGCGGCAGGGCCAGCAGGATCGAGATCGGGTGCAGGAAGCTCTCGAACTGGGCGGCGAGCACCATGTACATGAAGAGGAAGCTCAGGGCGAAGGCCAGCAGGAAGTTGGAGTTGCTCTCGTTGAGACCCTTCGCGCGGCCGCCCCACTGGATGTTGTAGAGCGCGGGCATGTCGAGCTGATCGGCCATCTTCTGCGTGTGCGCCATGGCGGCACCGAGTGGGACGTCAGGCAGGAGGTTGCCCAGGATCGTCACCGCCCGCTGTCGATCGATGCGATCGATCTGCGCCGGGCCGAGGTCCTCGCGCAGCCGCACCAGGTTGCCGAGGCGCACGAGATCGCCGTCGCGCGACGCGACCGTCAAGTTGGCGACGTCCTGCGGTGTGCGGCGACGGCCGGCATCGGCGCGCAGCCAGATGTCGTACTGCTGATCGTCCTCCTTGAACTTCGACACCGGCTGGCCGGCGATGAAGGTCTGCACCGTGGCGGCCACGTCCTGGACGTTCAGGCCGAGGTCGGACGCCTTCTCGCGATCGATGATGAGACGCAGCTCGGGTGTACGCACCGCGAGCGTGGTGTCGACGTCGACCAGCCCCGGCATCTGCCGCATGCCCTTCATGAGTTGCTCGGCATATCCCTGCAGGCGCTCGAGGTCGGGTCCGCGCAGGTTCAGCTCGACGTCCGAAACGCGGGACCCGCTGCTGGCCAAGGGGTTCACGCCCTGCACGCTGCTGCGGAGGTCAGGGTACTCCGTCAGGATGGCGCGCGCCTGGTCCATCACCTCGAACTGCGAGACGTCGCGCTCGTTCATCTCGGCGAGCTGCACGTAGATCGAGCCGCTGGTGACGTCGCCCTCGCCGGCGCGCACCCGACCGGTCTGATCGCCGAGCGTGGTGAGGACGTTGACGACGCCCGGGAGCTTCCGCACGCGCTCCTCGATCTCGGCGAGAACCCGACCGCTCTCGCCGAGCGTGAAACCCCCCGGCGCGCGGATCGAGATCTCGAGCTCGCTCTGGTCGTCCTGCGGCAGGAACGTCTTCCCGACCATGCCGATCAGCGGCACCGTGGTGGCCACGATCAGCAGCGACGTCACCACGATCACCCAGCGGTGCCGCAACGACCAGCCGAGGAGGCGCTCGTAGACGGATTCGAGGCGACGATAGAGCCGCCCGCCGTGCGCCTGTGCATCGCCGCGACGGCGCAGCATGCGGGCGCTCAACGCCGGGGTCAGCGTGAACGAGATGAACAGCGACACCATGATGGCGACGGCCGTCGTGATGCCGAAGCTGTGGAAGAAGCGCCCCACCCGGCCGGCCATGAACGCCACCGGCAGGAAGATGATGACCAGCGAAAGGGTCGTCGCCAGCACGGCGAGCGCGATCTCGGCCGTGCCTTTCGACGCCGCCTCCATCGGCGACTCACCCTCGTCCTGGATGCGCCGAAAGATGTTCTCCAGCACGACGACGGCGTCATCGATGACGATGCCGACGGCGAGGACCAGACCGAGCATCGTGAGGTTGTTCAGCGTGAAATCCCACCACCGCATGAACGTGAACGTCGCGATGATGGACGTGGGGATGGCGAGGCCGGCGACGAGCGTGCTGCGCCAGTCACGCATGAAGAGCATCACCGTCAGCGCCACGAGCACCGCGCCGAGCCACATGTGCTCGCGCACCGTATCGATCGACGCATTGATGAAGCGCGACTGATCACGGATGACGCGCAGCTCGATGTCGGCGGGCAGCACCGACTTCAGCCGCTCGAGCTGACGCTGCACGCCGTCGATGACCTGGACGGTGTTGGTCCCCGACTGCTTCCGCACCAGCAACTGGACGGCGTTCTCGCCATTGAGACGCGTCAGGCTCCGCGGCTCCACCACGCCGTCCACGGCATGGCCGAGGTCGCGCACGTGCAGCGCCCGATCACCGACGTGCGCGACGATCAGGTCGTCGAAATCTCGCACCTGTTCGATGCGACCCATCGTGCGCACGATGAGCTCGCGCCGCGTCTGATCGAGACGGCCACCGGGGAGCTCGATGTTCTGCTGCGCGATCGCGGACCGGACCTGGCTGATCGACAGGCCGAGCGCCGTCAGCCGGTCGGGATCGACGAAGACGTTGATGGCGCGCTCCTGCCCGCCGAGCAGAATCACCTGCCCGACGCCGGGCATGGTCTCGATGACCTCCTTCACCTGGCGACGGGCGAGCTCCGTCACCTCGCGCAGGCTGCGGCGGCCCGAGATGGCGATGTTCATCACCGGCACGGCATCGACGTCGAACTTGTCGATGACGGGCGAGTCGGTGCCGGTGGGTAGCTGGGCCAGCACCGACGCGACCTTGTCGCGCACGTCCTGCGCCGCCACTTCGCGCGACTTCTCGAGGACGAAGCTGACGACGATCGCGGACACACCCTCGCGCGTCGTACTGCGCAGCTCCTCGATGCCCTCGATGGTGTTGATGGCCTCTTCGAGGATCTTGGTGACGCCCGTCTCCATCTCCTCGACGCCGGCGCCCTTCAGCGTGGTGGTGACGGTGACGATGGGGAAGTCGATGTTCGGGAAGAGATCGACGCCGAGCTGGCGGTAGGAGAACAGGCCGAGCACGACCAGGCCCGCCACGAGCATGGTGGCGAAAACCGGCCGGCGGATGAAGACGTCCGCGAAGTGCATCTCAGGCTCCGGGCGCGGCGTCGCCGCGGACGGCGACCGTCGCCCCGTCGGTGAGACGCGACAGGCCGCTCGTCGCCACCTGCTGGCCGCGCGTCACGCCCTGCGCGATCTCGATCCAGCCGTCGCCGAGATCGACACCGAGCGTGACCGGCTGCTCGCGTGCGACCCCGTCCGCGACGACGAACACCTTCGTCACGCCGGCGAAGGTCGTGACCGCATTGCGCGGGACGGCGATGGCGCGCTCGTCGTGCCGCACCACGACCTCGCCGTGGCCGAAGAAGCCGGGCCGGATGCGATGGTCGGCATTCGGAACGAGCACTTCGAAGGCGAGCGCGCGCGCGGTGGGATCGGACGCCGCACCCACCCGGCTCACGTGCCCGAGGAACGTCTCGCCGGGGTACGGGTCGATGCTGATGCGCACCTCCTGCCCGGCCGCCAGCGACGGCACCTCGCGCTCGGGAACCTCGCCACGGAACTTGAGGGGGTCGTCCTGGACGAGGCGATAGCTGACGGTCCCGGCGCGCACGTAGTCACCGAGATTCACCAGACGCGCGGAGACCGAGCCGTCGAACGGTGCGCGCATGACTGCTCGCTCGAGCTCGATGCGCAGGCGGTCGCGGCGTGCCCGCTCGACGGCGGCTTCGGTACGCACCTTCTCGTACTCCTGTGGCGAGATGATGCCCTGGGTCACCAGCGGCTGGGCGCGCGTCTCGTCGGCGGCGGCCTTGGCCAGGCTGGCCTCGGTCTCCCGCAGCCGCGCCTCGATGACGTCGCTACGGACCGCGGCGAGCACCTGCCCCTTGCGCACACGGTCGCCGAGGTCGGCGTCGATGGTGATGACCTGGCCCTCGGTCTCGCTGGCCAGCTCCGCCTGCTCGTTGGCGGCGAGGGTGCCGACGACCGACACGGTGCGCTCCACCTCGCGCACCGCGACGGGTGCGGTCGTGACCGAGACGGCATTGGTCGCGGCATCGGGCACTGGGGCGTCGGCCTTTGACGTGCCGCCGCACCCCGCGGCAACGAACGCGGCCAGCAGCAGCACCACCGTTCTCATGCCGCACCTCGCTGGCGACGCGCGCGGGCGCCGCCGATGCCGTGGAGGAATATCTCGACGATACGCGTGGCCACCATCTCGGGCCGGTCGTCGGTCGCATGCTCGAGGATGGCGGCGCGCGCGAGGCCGAGCAGGAACGCGGACGCCAGATGACGTGCTGCGGGCGTGCCGC
This sequence comes from Binatia bacterium, assembly GCA_036009625.1. GTDB lineage: Bacteria > Desulfobacterota > Binatia > DP-6 > DP-6 > DASYLJ01. The sequence goes on along the minus strand of DASYLJ010000115.1, from coordinate 58,492 downwards.
CGAGACGATGCCGCGCCAACACCTGGTCGACGGCCTGGAGGACGCGATGTCGTCCCCGCGTGCCCGGCCGTCGTCCCTGCTGCTCGTAGCGCTGGACCACCGTGAGCAGATGGGGTCGGCGCCAGAAGAGGCGCAGGATCGAGAGCACGATCTCGCGCAGCGTGACCTCGACCGGCGCATCGGCCTCCGCTGCCGCGTCGACGTCGGCCGCGAGCTGGGCCAGGCTCGCCTGCAACGTGACCTCGTGCAGCGCGTCCTTGGTGGGGAAGTAGAGATAGACGGTGCCCTTGCCGACACCGGCTCGCGTGGCGACCTCGCTCACCTGGACGCGGTGGAAGTCGCGCTCGGCGAACACGGCGGTGGCGGCGGCGAGGATGCGTGCGCGTTTGTCGTCGGTCGGCATGACTGGCGGGTCAGTTTACAGAACTGACCGGTCAGTTTTCAGGTAGCAGGTGTCGCTGGACGTGAAAAGAGCTCGCCCGGCTTGAGCCGCCACGCCAGCGCCGCCGCCACCGCGAGCGGTACGGTCCCCGAGAGCAGCAGGGCCGCGCGTGCGCCGAGCGGCTGGGCGATGCCCCCGAGGACGAGGCTGCCGACCGGCGCCGTCCCCATGAACATCACCGTGTGCAGGCCCATGACGCGACCGCGATAACGATCGTCGACCATGAGCTGGATCAGCGTGTTCGTCGTCGCCGTGAAGCGGATCATGCCGAGACCGGCGACCATCTGACAGCAGAGGGCCATGTCGAACCGCGGGCTCGCGGCGACGCCGAGGAGCCCGATACCGAACACGGCGAGGCCTCCGAGCAGGTTGCGCCGATGCTGCCCCGGCGACCAGCGTCGCGACGCCAGGCGCAGGGCCGACAGCACGGCGCCGATCCCGTAGGCCGTGAGCAGGAGCCCGTAGCCGGTCGCGCCCTGCGCGAACGTCCGCTGCGAGAGCGAGGGCATCAGGATGTTCGCCTGCAGCGACAGTCCCGACACCAAGCCCAGCGCCACCAGCAACGCCGCCTGCACCGGCTGTCCGCGCACGTAGCGCAGGCCGGCACGCAGATCACGATGGCTGCGATCCGGCGTCGCCGACTGGCGGGGATGGATGTGCAGGAGTGCCCAGATGACGCCGAGATAGCTGAGGCCGTTCAGGAGGAAGCACGGCGCTTCGCCGACCGTCGCAGCAAGGACGCCCGCCAACGCCGGACCGACCACACGCGCCGTGTTGAAGATCGACGCGTTGAGCGCGATGGCGCTCGGCAGGTCGTCGGGACCGACCATCTCGACCAGGAACGCCTGGCGGATCGGGAGGTCGAACGCGCCGACCACGCCGAGGAGGCACGCCGTGACCGCGACGATGGGGACCGTCGCCAGGTCGAGTGCCGCGAGGGTGCCCAGCGTCAGCGCCAGCAGCATCGCGAGCGATTGCGTCAGCAGGATGAGCTGACGCTTCGGCAGACGATCGGCGACGACGCCGGCGACCGGCGCCAGGCACAGCACCGGCAGGTAGGCCGCGAACGCGACGCTGCCGAGGACCAGCTCGGAGCCCGAGAGCCGGTAGACGAGCCATCCCTGCGCCACGCTCTGCATCCAGAAGCCGACCAGCGACACCCCCTGTCCGAGGATGTAGCGCCGGAAGTCGCGATGCCGGAGGGCGGGAAACCCGCCGCTGCTGAGCGCGGCGGCCGTGTCAGGACGCCGTGCGCCAGGGAGCGGCCAGCGCATCGAGGTGCGCCGTTCGCGAGCCGAAGCAGTGTTCGAGCGTGCGCGCGCGTTTCAGATAGAGGTGCGCGTCCGACTCCCAGGTGTAGCCCATGCCACCGTGGTTCTGGATGTTGTCGGTGGTGTTCTGCAGCGCCGCGTTCGACGCCAGCGCCTTCGCGATGTGGACGTGGACGGCCGCGTCCGCCTCGCCGTCCTGCAGCGCGACGGCGGCGTACGTGACCACCGACCGTGCCACCTCGGCCCGCACCGCCATGTCGGCGCAGCGATGCTTGATGGCCTGGAACGAACCGATCGGCTTGCCGAACTGCTCGCGCACCTTGCCGTACTCGACCGACATCTCGACGGCGCGCTCGGCGACGCCCGCCGACTCGGCGGCAGCGAGCAGCGTGCCGCGCAGCCGGATCGTCGTCGCATCGACGGGCAAGTCGCGCGCCGACGCCCCACTGAAGGTCACCGTCGAGAGCCGTCGCGTGGGATCGATGCCGTGTCCGGTCTCTATGTGCACACCGGTCGCTCCGGAATCGATCAGGCGGGTACGGTTGGTACCCAGGACCAGCAGTCCGTCGGCGGCACCCCCGTCGAACACCGGCTGCGCGCGTCCATCGAGTCGCGCGCCGCTGCCGAGCCGATCGTCGGGATCGTCGACCACCGCGACGCGGTAACGGCCGGCCAGCAGGCGATCGAGCACGTCCCGCTCCGACGTCGCGTCGGCGAGCGCCTGGGCCGCGAGGACGGTGCCCATCCACGGCCCCGGTGTGACCGCTCGGCCGAGGGCCGTGAACAGCAGCATCGCTTCGGGCACGCCATAGCCGGCGCCGCCCGCGGCCTCGGGCAGCGCCAGGCCGAACCAGCCCAGCTCGGCGGCGGCACGCCACAGGTCGACGTCGACGCCGGGCTCGTCGGCCATGACGGCGCGTACGCGCTCGGTGGGCTGGCGCTCCCGCAGCACGTCGCGAATGGCGTCGCGGACGGCTTCCTGCTCTTCGCTCAGGGTCAGATCCACGTGACGTTCCTTCTCAGCGCGGCAGGCCGAGCACGCGCTCGCCGATGATGTTGCGTTGGATCTCCTTCGTGCCGCCGCCGATCGTCTGCGACAGCCCGGTGAGATAGCGCTCGCCCCATTCGTTGCGGGAGGCGCCGTCGGCACTGAAGCTCGTGATGGCATCGGCACCGAGGATGTCCATGGCGAGGACGTCGATGCGCTGGATCAGCTCGGAGAAGAAGAGCCGGATCATCGACGCCTCGGCCCCCGGCATGCCGGTGCGTGCCGCCAGGCTCAGGCTGCGGTACGTCATCGAGCGCATCGCCTCGACCTCGGCGCGCGCCATCGCGAGACGGCGCGCGATCTCGTCGTCGTCGATGGCGCGCTCGTGGCCGTTCGGACCGGGCACGCGGCGCGCGACCGCGATCAGCTCGTCCATGCGGTGCGCCATCCGTACCTGCTCGGACATGAACGCGGTGCCGCGCTCGAAGCTGAGCGTGGCCATGGCGACGCGCCAGCCGTCGTTGAGCTTGCCGACCACGTTCGCCAACGGGATGCGGACGTTGTCGTAGAAGACCTCGCAGAAGTCGCTGTTGCCGGCGAGCGTCTTGATGGGACGGATGTCAATGCCGGGGACACCCATCGGGCAGATCACCCAGGTGATGCCCTTGTGCTTCGGCGCATCGGGATCGGTGCGAACCAGCAGCTCCTGCACCTCGGCGATGTGGCCGAAGCTCGTCCATATCTTCTGGCCGGTGATCACCAGATCGTCGCCGTCGATGATGGCGCGGCACTGCAGGTTGGCGAGGTCGGAGCCGGCGTTCGGCTCGGAGAAGCCCTGACACCAGACGATGTCGCCGCGGAGGATGCGCGGCAGATGGTAGCTCTTCTGGGCCTCGGTGCCGCAGGCGATCAGGGTCGGACCGGCGTGCTTCAAGCCGACGAACCCGGTGGTGACGTCCGGCGCCCCGACGCGTGCATATTCCTCGTACCAGATGATCTGTTCCATGAGGGACGCGCCGCGGCCGCCGTACTCCTTCGGCCAATTGATGCCCGCCCAGCCGGCGTCGTACATGCGGCGCTGCCACCCCATGTCGTAGGCCCGTCGCGCCGCCAGATCGGCGATCTCGGGCCGCGACGTGCGCGGCATGTTGGTCTCGAGCCACGCTCGCGCCTCGGCGCGGAAGGACTCTTCTGCAGCGGTGAACCGGATCTCCACGATGCGCTCCTCTCGAACGAACCGGCGCAGTGAACACCACGACGCGGCCCGCACGCAAGCCGCGCACGTCCATGGTTTGACTGCGACCGGAGCGTGTACTACCTGACCCCCTCGGCGCCGCGCGGCGCCCCGGGTCCCCGTCGTCTAGTCTGGCCTAGGACGTCGGCCTTTCACGCCGATAACGTGGGTTCGAATCCCGCCGGGGACACTTTCAGAGGAGCAGGCCATGATTCTCCGTCACGCCGCGCACGTCGTTCTCGTCGGCTGGGTGCTGATCGTGCCCCCCTGGCGCTACCGTGACGGTGGCACCCGCATGGACGACAAGGAGCCGCTGTGGAAGTGGCGGCGGCTCGCCACCTACGAGTCGCAGGACGCGTGCCGACGAGATCGCATGGCGCGCATCGTGGCCGCCGTCGGCGACGAGGCGTGGGCCGAGGCGTCGTTGTCGCGCTGCTTCAGCGCCGAGCGTGCCGACGGTGGCTCGCTCACGCCCGACGAGATGGAGCCCTAGCAGCCCTTCCACACCGGCGGCCGCTTCTCCTTGAACGCGCGGATGCCTTCCTTCGCATCGTCGCTCATGAAGACGCTCGCCGAGAAGCTCATCTCGTTCTCGAGCGCCTCGCGCAGCGGTAGGAACGTGCTCTGCTTCGCCGACTCCTTGCAGGCACGGACGGCGAGCGGACCGTTCTGGCAGATGGTGTCGGCGAGGCGTCGCGCCTCCGCCATCACCTGATCGCGCGGCACGACACGGTTCACGAGGCCGATCTCCATGGCGCGCGCAGGATCGATGCGATCGGCGAGCAGCACCACCTCCATGGCGTGGCACCACGACAGCTGCCGCGCGCTGTGGACCGTCGAGCCACCGCCGGGAAAGAGACCGCGCCGGGGCTCGGCGAGCTGGAACCACGCCGTGTCGGCGCAGACGCGCAAATCGGTGTTCCACATCATCTCGAGCCCGCCGGCGGCGCAGATGCCGTTGATGGCGGCGATGACGGGCTTGTAGAGCTTGAACTCCTCGCCGGTCTCGGGATGGATCGCCCCGTCGCGCAGTACCGCGACCAGCGAGTGCGCCATGCTGTAGCGTGAGTCGCCCACCGCCAGCGTCGACTCGCCCGCGGCGAGCTTGTCGGCGCGTTCGGTGACGATCGGCACGAAGCTCTTCAGATCGGCACCGACGCAGTAGACGTCGCCGACGCCGGTGAGGATGGCGACGTAGGCCTCCTCGTCGTCCCGGAAGCGCACCCAGCAATCGCTGAGCTGGCCGAAATGCTCCAGGTCGAGCGAGTTGCGCGCCTCGGGGCGGTCGATGGTGATCGTGACGACGTGGCCGTCTTTCGCGTAGTGGATCGCCATGGGCGGGGTGCTTACACCGAAGCACACGCGCCCTGCCACCGGCTCGCCCGACCCGGGGGCCCCTGATAAGACCGGGCCCTGATGGCGAGAGTGATCGTGCGGTTCGAGAACGGCGACCCCGAGCGGGTGATCGACGTGGATCTGTCGAAGGCCCCCTTCCAGCACGACGGTCGTCCGGGATCGATCCTCGACATCCTGCTCGCCAACGGCGTCCCGCTCGAGCATGCCTGCGGCGGCAGCTGCGCGTGCACGACCTGCCACGTCATCGTGAAGCAGGGCAGCGATCGCCTGTCGGAGGCCGAGGAGTCCGAGGAGGACATGCTCGACAAGGCCCCGGGTCTGACGCCCACGTCGCGCCTCGGCTGTCAGGCCGTGCTGACCGACGACGACGCGGAGATCGTCGTCGTCGTGCCGCGATTCACGATCAATCAGAGCTCCGGCAGCCATGGCGGTTGAGCGGACGGCGACCCTCGTCGCCGTCACCGATCACGGCGCCGACACGCGCTCGCTCTTCCTCGATCTGCCCGGCGGCCTCGACTTCCGGCCCGGACAGTTCGTGTCGTGCCTGCTCCCCGTCGACGGGGAGCGGCTGACCCGTCCCTACTCCATTGCCTCGAGTCCCGAGCACGCCGATCGGCTCGAGCTGCTGCTGAACCTCGTGCCCGACGGCGCGGGCTCGCAGCATCTCTTCGATCTCCCCATCGGCGGCACCATTCAGCTCACAGGGCCGTGGGGCACGTTCGCGCTCGACCGCGCCCCCGACGCCGAAACCGTCTTCCTCGCCGACGGCACCGGCATCGCGCCGATCCGGCCCATGCTCCATCGTGCGGCCGCCACCGCGAGCCGTCCGCTGCACCTCGTGTGGGCAACGACCAATCCCTTCTGGGCGGACGAGCTACGGGCGATCGACGGACTTTCCGTCACGATCATCGCGCCGTCCGCGCTCGAGGCCACCGTGCGTGCGCGTTGGGTCGACGCCGACGACGATCGCAGCCGGCACTTCTTCGTCTGCGGCGTGGGCGACATCGTCCCGCGCCTGCGCGATCTGTTGCGCGGCTCGGGCTACGCGCGGCGCGCCGTCCAGTACGAGCGCTGGTGAGCCTTGTCGCTCGCACGTCCCCTGTGCCATGGGGACGGCCATGCGTCTCGCTGCGAGCCTCCCCGTCCCGCCCGATCTCGCGATGTGCCGCCGCGTCGCCGCCCGCGTCGAGGAACTCGGCTACGACAGCGTGTGGCTGGCGGACACCGGCGCCGGTCCCGATGCCTTCGTGCTCGGGGCGGCCGTGGCAACTGCGACGTCGCGGCTGCGCATCGGGACCGCCGTCATTCCGGCCTACACGCGCACGCCCTCGGTGATGGCGGCAGGCGCCGGCTCGCTCGCCCAGCTAGCCCCCGGACGGGTCGTCCTCGGCATCGGTGCCTCGAGCCCGACCATCGTCGACGCCTGGGGCGGTATCCCGTTCGAGCGCCCCCTCGGTCGCATCCGCGAGACCGTCGGCGTGCTGCGCGCCATGCTCGCTGGCGAGCGGGTCACGTTCGAGGGTCGCACGCTTCGCGTCCGCGGCTTCCGCCTGATCTCCATCCCGCCCGCGCCGGTTCCCCTCTATCTGGCGGCGCTGATGCCCCCGATGCTGGAGCTCGCCGGGGAGATCGCCGACGGCGTCATCCTGAACTTCATGCCGGTGGATGCGGTGCCCCGTATGCTAGAGCACGTCCGTCGTGGTGCCGAGCGCGCCGGCCGCGACGCGGGGACGCTCGAGATCGTGAGCCGCTTCCAGACCATCGTCACCGACGACGTCCCCGCCGCGCGCGCGGCGCTCCGTCACATGATGGGACCGTACTTCGCGACGTCGGTCTACAACCGCTTCGTCGCCTGGTGCGGGTTCCCGGAGGAGGCCGCCGCCATCCTCGCGGGCTGGGAGGCGAAGGACCGCGCCCGGAATACCGCCGCGGTGACCGACGAGATGATCGATCGGCTCGCCATCATCGGTAGCGCCGAGCACTGTCGCGAGCGCCTGGCCGCCTTCGTCGCGGCGGGCGTGACGACCCCGATGGTGCATCCCTTTCTCTTCGACGAGGGATCCATCTGGTCGGTGTTCGAAGGCCTGGCGCCACGGTGATTTTTCACCCGTTTCCCTCTGGTCGCCGCCCTTCTGCTGTGCTCTAAGTCCGCGCTAATGGTGGTCCTGCACGAGCACCCGCTCTCGCCCTACGCGCAGAAGGTGAAGATCGCGCTCACGGAAAAGGCGGTGCCGTTCGAGTCCCGCCTGCCCGACATCCTCGGCGGTGCGCTCGGTGAGTTCGCGCAGGTCAGCCCACGCCTCGAAGTCCCGGCCCTCCTCGACGGTGACGTCGCCATCTTCGACTCCACCATCATCCTCGAGTACATCGAGGACCGTTGGCCCGAACCAGCGCTGCTCCCGGCCACACCTGCCGAGCGCGCCCGCGTACGCATGCTCGAGGAGCTGTGCGACACGTACTACGAAGCCATCAACTGGGCCTGCTTCGAGATCACGGTGTTCCAGCGCGCCACCGCCGAATTAGCCGATCGCCTCATGTCGCGTGCCCACGAGCAACGCGCCGGCATCAACGCGTATCTCGATCGCGCGCTCGGCGCGCGGTCGTGGTTCAACGGCGAAACCTTCGGGTGGGGCGACATCGCGGTCGTGCCGTTCGTCCATGCCGCGTCCTTCACGGGGGCACCGCCGGCACCCGGCTCTGCCCTGGCCGACTGGCTCGAGCGTGTCCGCGCCCGGCCCAGCGTCGCCCAGACGTTCGACGCCGCCCAGAGCGCCATGGGCGGTTTCGAGATGCTCCCGCATCTCGTCGCGAGTGGACACTTCAAGCGCGAATATCGCGATCACCGTCTCGAATGGATGCTACGGAGCGGTGGGGTCGAGATCGTCCTCGAGGGAATGCGGAAGGCCAACATCCGCTTCTCCCAGGAGCTTGCTTGACCCGAGGTGTCTCGCGTGCCCGGGGTTCAACTGCTATGGTGGCAGCACATTCTGTGTCCTGAGGAGGAGTCCCATTTCGTCCACGATCTTTATTGGCAATCTTAGTTTCGAGGCCACCGAGGACGAGCTGCGCACGCTGCTCGTCGAAGTCGATCCCCGGGTGCGGGTGCGCCTGGGCATGGACCGAATGACGGGGAAGCCGCGCGGTTTCGCCTTCGCCGAATTCTCGGACGCAGCCATGGCCGCCGACGCCATCCGTCGATTCGACAGCGTCGACCTCCGAGGACGCCGCCTCCGTGTGAACGACGCCGATGACAAGCCGCCGCCGCGTGCACCCCGTCCGGGCGGCCCCGGACCTGGAGGCCCCCGCTTCGGCGCGGGTGCGCCGTCCTCGCCGGGCGGAGGCTACCGTCCGTCGGCTCCGAGCGCCTACGGTGGCGCCGGTGATTTCCCACCGCCCGACTTCGGTGGTGGTGGCGGCTTCCCGCCGTTCAAGAAGAACGGCGGCAGTCGTCGCGGTCTGCGCGGCAAGAAGCGTAGCCTGCGCTGAATACACTGCACGTTGGTCATGCACGGCTTGCACCGCCGACGACAGTGCTGGTACACGGCAACACTCATGTTTGTGCGTGATCCTGCCCCGTCGAAGGGACGGCGACCGGCTTCTCGCCCAAGCAGTGTTAGCGCGGCGCATGGTGCGCCCGGCAAGGAGTGAGAGATGGGCAAGAAGCTCTTCGTAGGCAATCTGGCATTCTCCACCAGCAGCGACGAACTGCGCGACCTGTTCTCCCAGGTCGGCACCTGTGAGTCGGCCTCGGTCATCACCGATCGCGCCACGGGCCAGTCGCGCGGATTCGGTTTCGTCGAGATGAGCTCGGCGTCCGAGGCGCAACGGGCCGTCACCGAGTTGAACGGCACCGAGCTCGGTGGCCGCAAGCTCAACGTCAGCGAGGCGCGCGAGCGCACACCCGGTGGCGGAGGTGGTGGCGGTGGCGGCGGTGGTGGTGGTCGCGGCGGCTTCGGTGGCGGTGGCGGCGGCCGCGGTGGTGGCGGCGGCGGTCGACGCTTCTGAGCTCCTCATCGGACCAACCCCAGCCCTCCAGCAGGCGCCGTCGCTTCTGGGGCTGGGGTTGGGACGATGCCGGTCCGACGCCCGAGCATCGTGAAGGCATCGGTCGGGTTCTCGCGGCGCGCTTCGGCGGTGCCGACCTCCGACCCACTCCGTATCCGCGCATCGACGAGGTCTCGCTCCCTCGCCCTCGATGCACCCCGCCCGACGCGCTCGCCGCCATCTGCTCGTGCGACGACCTCGATCGTGCCGGACACACGTACGGCAAGTCGTTCCGCGACGTCGTGCGCGGGTTGCGTCGCGACTTCGCCAACCCGCCCGACGTGGTGGCGTACCCGCGCTCCGAGCACGACGTGGTGGCCGTGCTCGAGTGGTGCGCCGACATCGGCGCGGTGGCGATTCCGTACGGCGGCGGCTCGTCGGTCGTCGGCGGCGTCGAAGCACCGCCGCGTGACGCCCACCCTGCCGTCGTCTCGATCGATGTCGGTCGGCTCGACCGCGTCCTCGAGGTCGATCGGACGTCACGTGCCGCACGCATCCAAGGTGGCGTCCTCGGCCCCGCCCTCGAGGAGCAGCTCCGACCGCTCGGGCTCACGCTGCGCCACTTTCCGCAGTCGTTCGAGTTCTCCACCCTCGGCGGCTGGATCGCCACCCGCTCGGGCGGCCACTACGCCACGCTCTACACGCACATCGACGACTTCGTCGAAGCGCTACGCGTAGTCACTCCGGTCGGTATGCTGGAGACGCGTCGCCTCCCCGGCTCCGGCGCCGGACCCAGCCCCGATCGACTCTTCATCGGGTCGGAGGGCACGCTCGGGATCATCGTCGAGGCGTGGATGCGTCTCCAGGATCGGCCGATCCATCGCGCCTCGGCGTCGGTGACGTTCGCCGATTTCATGGACGGCGCCGCGGCCGCGCGGGCGGTCTCGCAGGCGGGGCTGTTTCCCGCGAACTGTCGCCTCCTCGATCCGGGCGAGGCAGTCAACGCCGGCGCCGCGAGCGGTGACGCCGCCGTTCTGCTCCTCGGCTTCGAGTCGGCCGATCACACGCTCGACGTCTGGATGGACCGCGCCCTCGAATGCGCACGCGACCATGGAGGCGTCGTAGCTGCGGGCGCCGGGCGGACGCGCAGCGCTGCCGAGGGTGCGCGCGACGGCGCGGCAGGCGCGTGGCGGCAGGCGTTCCTCGACATGCCATATCTGCGCGACGCGATCGTCTCGCTCGGCATGATCAGCGAGACGTTCGAGACGGCGATCACCTGGGACCGCTTCCCGTCGTTTCACGCCGGGATCCTCGAGCGCGTGACCGAGGCGATGGTCCGCATCTGCGGCGGCGGCCAGGTGACGTGCCGCTTCACCCACGTCTATCCCGATGGACCCGCGCCCTACTACACCGTCATCGCGCCCGGGCGCGCCGGTGCCGAGCTCGAGCAGTGGGCGGCGATCAAGCAGGTCGCGGGTGACGCGATCATCGAGCTCGGCGGCACGATCACGCACCACCACGCGGTCGGGCGGGACCACCGTCCCTGGTACGACCGCCAGCGCCCCGACCTCTTCGCCGCAGCGCTCCGTGCGGCGAAGGCGACGCTCGATCCGTCAGGGCTGCTCAACCCCGGTGTGCTGATCGACCCTCGCCGCTGACTACGCCGCGGCCTGCATCTCGTCGGCTTGTGCGAAGCGGATGATCCGCATCCACGCCAACACGCGCAGCACCGCGTAGGTGGGGTCGAACTCGAAGGGCTTGGCCGCAAAGTTGAGACGGCCGGAGGCACGATGGTGGTTGTTCTGGAACAGCTCACCCATCGTGATGAAGTCGAAGGGGAGCGAGTTGCGCGAGGCGTCGCGCGTCGTGAAGTTGCGGTAGCCGTAGCGATGGCCGCACCAGTTCACGATGGCGCCCTGCGCCGGTCCCATGACGAAGTGGATCGGTAGGAAGAGGAACTGCCACCACGCCGTCGCGAGCCACCAGTAGAGGAGGAAGTACCCGGCGCCGAACGCCGCGCGCGACGGCCACGACGAGCCGATGCGATCCAGCGTGGGCCACTCCGGATAGTTGCCGAGGAAGCGCGGCTCGGGGTTGGACGTCCACTCGAAGTGCGCGGTGTACAGCTTCGCCGTGTTCCACATCATGGTGAACGGGTTGCGGAACACGACGGGAGAGTGCGGATCCTTCGGCGTATCGCTGAACGCGTGGTGCTCTCGATGCAGGATGGCGTAGGCACGCGGTGACAGGTACGACGACCCCTGCGCGATCCACGCGAGCAGGAAGAAGATGCGCTCGGTGACGCGACTCATCGTGAACATTCGATGCGACGCGTATCGGTGGTGGAAGCTCGACTGAAAGAACACCGACACGGTCCAGTGCGTCATCAACAGCGCCAGGATCGCCATCGTGCGGGACTCTAGCTACGACCGTGCGCGCGTGCAACCGAGCCGTACGAGATGTCATCGGCTTGGCCCCGCCCGGGTCCCGCGGTATAGCGCTCGCGCATGGCTGAGCTGATCTTGCTGCGGCACGGGCAGTCCCAGTGGAACCTCGAGAACCGGTTCACCGGTTGGGTCGACGTGCCCCTCTCCCCGAAGGGAGAGCTCGAGGCAGCCGTCGCAGGCGAGAAGCTGCGGGGCCGCCGGATCGACGTGCTCTTCACCTCGGTGCTGCAACGCGCCATCGAGACGGCTCGGATCGCCTTGGACAAGGCGGGGATGCCGGCGCCACCAACCGTCCGCGCCACCGAGATCAACGAGCGCATGTACGGCGACCTCCAGGGCCTCGACAAAGCCGAGGCGGCCACGCAGTTCGGCGACGCGCAGATCAAGATCTGGCGCCGCAGTTACGATACCCCACCGCCGAACGGCGAGAGCCTCGCCGACACCGCCGCACGCGTCATCCCCTATTGGGAACGCACCATCCGCCCGGAGCTCTTGGCCGGACGCAATGTCCTGATCGCCGCCCACGGCAACTCGCTGCGGGCGCTGGTCATGCACCTCGACGGCCTCACCCGCGAGCAGGTGCTCGAGCTCGAGATCCCCACCGGCGCCCCGATCCTGTACGAGCTCGACGCCAACGCCGGCGTCGTCGCCAAGCGTTACCTCTGAGCAGCCGGACGACCCGCGGCGGCGTAGATCGCCTCGATGGCCTGCATGTTGGCGATGGCGTCCGTCGGTCCGGTCGGAAACGCCTCGCCCCGGCGCACGGCCGCAACGAACGCCCGTAGCTGCCCGTCGTAGGACGCCGGTCCGGCGACGCGTTCCGTCCGCGAGCCCGCCGCGCTACGGATGCGCAGCCGATGGAAGAATTGCGGCGCGATCGGATTGATCACGTGCAGGCTCCCCGACGATCCCCTGACGCTGGCGGTCATGCGCAGCACCGACGCCGACAGCAGCGCACAGGTCAGACGAGCGGTCCGTCCTCCCGGGAAGCGCAGCTCGGCCGACAGCCACCGGTCGACACCACCCCGCGTCCAGCGCGCCTGCGCTCCCACGACCTCCGGCTCGGCCGCGGCCAGATGACGCAGTAGGTGGACGGTGTAGCAGCCCGTGTCCATGAGCCCGCCGCCCGCGAGGTCGGCGCGATACCGGATGTCGCTGCGGCGCCAGAGCGGGATGCAGAAGTGCGCCTCCAGATGCCGTATCTGCCCCAGCTCGCCCGACGTCAGGATCGCCCGCATGCGCGCGAACAGGGGATGGTAGCGATAGTGGAACGCCTCCATCAGCACGCGGTCGGCGTCCTCGGCCGCCTGCGCCATGGACCGGGCTTCGGCGACGTTGGCGGCGAAGGGCTTCTCGCAGAGCACGTGCTTGCCGGCCTCGAGGGCACGGATCGTCCACACCGCGTGCAGCGAGTTCGGGAGTGGATTGTAGACCGCCTCGATCGTGGGATCGGCGAGGAGCGCGCCGTAGCTGTCGTACACCGTGGGGATGTGATGCCGCTCGGCGAAGCGCCGCGCACGATCCCCGTCGCGCGCCGCCACCGCGGTGACGACGGCGTCCCCCACCCGGCGCGCCGGATGGAGGAGCGCCATCGGCGTGATGCGGGCGGCGCCGAGCACCCCGATGCGCAGCGGCGGATCGGGGGACACGTGATCGGCGGTGGACGGCATGCGCGCGGGCTATCGACCCGCGCCCTGCCCGTCAAGCGCCGGCGGCTGCCAGCAGTCCCGGGAGCACGACGGCGGCGGCGAATACGTCCTCCGCGATCGCGCGAGCCTCGCGCGCGGCAGCCTCGTAGTCGTCCTCGATCGCACGCACCGCATCGACGGCGTCGTCGAGCGTCGTGAAGAAGCGCAGGCCACGGCACGACGGCAGATGCGCCTCGGCGCCGTTCGCCTCGACGACACAGGGACGGCCGCTCGCGAGGTAGCAGATCGTACGATCGCTGATCCATCCGGCGCGCGCCTTCACGTAGGCGGGCTTCGCGGCGCTGAACTCCCCGCGCGACTGCTGGACGTAGCGCCGGAACGTATCCGGCGTGCCGGCGACCACCGCCGGATCGACCAACCGCCAGGCGTTGCGCGCGAGGAGCGCACGATCCTCCGCCTCGTCGGGGTGGACGTTCGCCGCCAGCTCCATCGCCACACGCGCTCGCCCCGGCAGCGGCATGATCGGGATGAAGCCCGACCGCTTGTTGCAGTCGTAGGTGTCGCCATCGAGGAACGCGTACTGGTTGTTCCACCACTGCGTCACCGTGGTGTATGCCGCGCCCGGCGCAGGCGCCGGTTGCACCGGCCACGCGGGAAGGTGCACGGCTGGCCACACACGGACCCACGACACGTCATCGAGGGGGATCGGCGAATCGGGCGCGCCGAGGTTCTGCCCGATGGTCACGTGCACGTCGTGGCCGCCGACTCCCATGCCCCATTCCCGCGCCCAGAGCTGGAAGGCCCCGGGATCGATGTCGTACAGCGCCGTGCGCCCGTACGCGGCGCGCAGTGGGGCCGTGATGCTGTCGGCCATGTTGATCAGCAGGGCATCGCGCTGACGAGCCGCGAGCTCCACCGCATCCATGCCGATGAGCTCGCACCGACCCGGCACGTCGTCTTTGCCCGAATCTGGGAAGTACTGCAGGACGACACGATCCGCGATGCCGAGGGTCCCCAGGTGGGCGAGGAACTCGTCGATGAAGGTACGGTCGCGGGCATGATCCCCTCGCGTCCAGAGCACCTCGTGCCACCAGGCGTCGATGCCGAGCGCGCGCAGGCCGAGCAAGTACTGCACGGGGAGCCAGAAGCTGCCGCCACCCCATGGATACTGGGCGACGAACGCCGAGCCGACGAACACCGGTTGCGTCATGCCGCTGGCGCGTCTGCTATCACGGCAGCTTTCGGCTTGCACCCCGTCCGCTCCTGATCCAGGGTCGTTTCATGCGTATCGCGGTGGCCGTTCTGGCCGTCATCGCCACCATCTCGACGGCCGCCGCCGACGGCGTGCCGCGTCGGATCGCCGGCGATGCGCCTGCACCCGACGATCGACCCGCTCCGGGCGTGATCGTCCTCCGCGACGACGCACGCCGCGAGGTCCAGGCGTGGATAGACCCTGCGGCATCGCCGGCGGTTGCCGCCAACGGCAAGCTCATCGTGCGCAACCGGTCCGGTGTCAGCGCCGACGTCTACCTGGCCGTTCCCGCCGAGGAACCCGACTGGCAGTTCGTCGAGACGGTCCCGGACGGATTCAAGCTCATCGTACGCAACGTCACGCGACGCGCCCAGTACCTGATCGCGGCCGAGGCCACCGACGTCTACGACGGGTTCTTCGACTGGGGCCCGCGCAGCTTCGTCATGCGCAAACGCTTCCGCTACACGTTGCTACCTTGAGCCGCCGCCCCGCTCGACGTATTGGGCCCGCATGAAGTGGACGTCGTGGGTGACGCTCGTGGCGCTCGTCGTCATCATCGGCGGCGTCGTGTGGTCGAGCTTCCGCATCGGGGGCGTGCGCTGCGAAGTGTGCATCGTCTTCGAAGGACGCCAGGCGTGTCGCGCGGTCGACGGCAACACCGCCGACGAGGCCCGCCAGGCCGCCGTCACGAACACGTGCGCTCAGCTCGCCGCCGGCGTGACGCAGGTGATCGCCTGCGAACGCACCCCACCGACCAAGATGGCCTGCGACAACGGCTAGCCCAGCGGGGGCTGGAGACCGCTCAACGCGTCGATCGCCGCGTCGGCGCTGCGACGTATCTGGCGTTCGAGCACCGGACCGAGCTTCTTCCGCCCGCGCCGTACCTGTCCGACGAGCGCCTTCAGCGCGGCCTTCACGCGGCGCAGCTCACGGCGCGCGGCCTTCGTCGAGGACGCGGCCTTCGCGCGTGAGACCGCGGCGTCGACCTTCGCGAGGCGCCTCTGCAGCGGCGCCGCCATGGTGCCGCCGCCGTCGGGTGCCGACGACAGGATGAAGCGCATCTCTTCGACGCGGCACGTGATCCGTCCCGTGCTCGCCGCCGGGGTGTGCTGGCAGCCGAGGGTCGCCGAGCAGGTGTCGATGGTGCAGAAATCGGCGTCGTTGCACGCGGTGCTGGTGCCGTCGTCGCACACCCCCGCGCGACAGACCCCCTCGCCCTGGCAGGCACTGCTGGCGGCACAGCTGGTGCCGTCCTCGGCGGCCGTGTGGCTGCAGCCGGTCGTCGGATCACAGGCATCGACCGTGCACGGGTTGCCGTCGTCGCAGGAGACGGGCGCGCCGCCCGCGCACGCGCCATCGATGGCGTTGCACTGATCGTCCACCGTGCACGCGTTGCCGTCGTCACACGTCGTCCCGAGGTCGGATGGCGTGCAGCCGGACTCCGGGTCGCATGCCCCGCTGAGGCACGCCCCCACACAGGCTCGTGGCGCACCGGGCTCGCAGGCCTCGCTGCTCCCGGCGCAGTGGTCGTCGATCGTGCAGGCATCGCCGTCGTCGCACGTGGCGCTGTCCGGACGAAGCACGCACCCGTCCGCCGCGTCGCAGGCGCCGGTGCGGCACTGCCCGCTGCAGTCGAGCGTCGTGCCGGCGACACAGGCGCCGTCGTCGCTGCACTGCTCGTCGATGGTGCACACGCTGGCGTCGTCGCAGAGCGAGCCCGCGATCCGATCGGCGCAGCCGCCCGCGTCGCACAGCGGCACTGGCGCGGAGACGGCCATCTGCCCGCGGGCGACGGTCATGGTGCCCGCCGCCCAGCAGTCGACGGGCATGCGGAAGGCCAGCATGGTGGGCGTGACCCCGTGGATGTCGGCGTCGAACGTTTCGCCGCCGATATCGAGCAGCACGCGATTGCCGCGCGGGTGGACCCGGTTCTGCGACACGACGTTGAGGCTATCGGCAGAGCAGATGTCGTCCGGAATGCCTGCCGGCAGGCCCCCGTTCAGCCCAGTCGCGGTGCACGCCGCGCCATCGATGGCATCAAAGGTGCCGCCATTGTTGTCGAGGCTGCCGTTGTAGACGCGCACCAGGTCGCCCTTCCGTGGTCGTGAGCGCGAGATGCGGGCGATTGTCGGGGTCGGGGTGCCCTGCGGCGTGCCAATGGTCACGGTGGGTGGATCGACGACGGGTCGAATGTCCAGTTCCGCGACGGCAGCCGAATCGCACACAGGTTCGTCGCCACAGTGCTCCCACTGGTTGCCGCGCGCGAGAATGACCTCCGTCGCCGGAAGTGCGTTGTGGAAGTTGACGCCCGGGGTGCCGGATTCCGGATTGGCATTCCATATGAACGCGTTGCGGCCCGGGTCGGCGCCGGTTGGCCCGAAATCGACCAGGGGCGGCAGGCACGACTGAGCGTCGACACATTCCCCGGACCCCGGGGACGGCTTCACGGTCAGGCTTACGACCACGCCGAATCCATCCATGTGATCGTCCAGCCCCAGACAGTTCAGCAGCGTACAGTCGCTGTTGCGCAAGCACGCCTTCCCGGGTTCGCCAAAGCACCTGCCCACCACGGTCTTGTAGTTGCAGGCGAAGGACGTACCCCGGAACACGGCCGACGGCTGCACGCCGACACGCGTCGTCTCGATGCGCGCGCCGGTGGCCTGGTTGTCGGTGACGATGTCGTGGTTGAAGAAGCCGTCCGCCGTGTTCACCACCGAGATGCCGCGGGCACCGGCGAAGCGCACCACGTTGCCGTCGGTGACCATGCTGCTGCGCGAGATGGTGTTCTCCGGAACGCCGACCGAGAGGCCGTTCTGCGCGCTGCCCGTGGCGTTGCGCTGCACGACGTTGCGCACCACGGTGACGTGCCCGCCGAGCGTGCTCTGGATGCCGCCGTTGCGATTGTCGTGCACACAGCTCTCGAGAATGGTGCCGTGGCCCTCCGACGTGATCTTGATGCCCTTGTCCTCGGCCCCGAGCACTTCGGTGTCGACGACGACGTTCTCGAACGCCGCCCCGCCGGGTGCCCCGGCGTTGGTGTCGATACTGATCCCATCGCCGAGCGTCGGTCCGCGCACGATGCACTGCTCGATGCGATTACGGCGGGCGCCCGCCCCGGTGATCGCGATGGTGTCGACGGGAATGAGAGAATTCGGCTGCTCGCTGCCGCGCAGCTCGAGACCGCGCAACACGTTGTCGCTGCCGAGCATCCGCATGAGGGAGCGCTCGCACGTCCCCGTGCGCAGCACGACCGCGCCGCGGAGCCCGTCGTCGTCGAGCGCATCGACCACCACCCGCGAGCCGCTGAAGCAGAAGGTCGTGCCGCGGAGATCCGAGCAGACCTGCTGCGGGACGCAGCTGATCGGCGGGCCCGGCGAGAACTTGACGTTGATCACCTGCGGCTGCGACGCGCCCGCGAAGATCTCGCGGTCGAACGAGACCAGGGCATAGGCACCCGGGTGCGCCCCCGTGTAGCTCTGCGCCGCGTTCAGCTGCGCCAGCAGGTGGGCACCGTCGACCTGCGTCACCTGGAAGGTGCGCGGATAGATCGTCCAGGGGACGACGTTCGACACCCCATCGGCATCGGCCAGAACGACGGCGCGCTGCGTCTGCACCTGCTCGTCCGACCCCGTGACCTGGGTGACGACGGTGTGCACCCATCCCCCCGGCCGGAGCCCGGTGATCCGGCCGCAGCGGCTCTGCCCGCCACCAGTGCACGAGAAGGTCTCGCTGTAGGTCGTCGCACCGTCGTCGCAGCTCGCGGTGGGATCGACCATGTGCCCCGTGACCGTCACCTCGACGCTCGCGTCGTCGCTCTGGTTGTCGGCGACGATGGTCAGGCTGGCAGTCGCGGGACAGGGGGCGGCGCCGACGGTCGATGCGCCGAGCAGAGCGAGGGCTGCAATGACGGGGGCGAGCACGTGGATCGGGCGGCGCATGCGTCGGTCGATGGTAGCATACGGCCGCGCGAGTGTCGGGTTACAAAGATCTCCGCAGATGCCGTGTCGCCTGCCGGCCCACCCGCCTCGTGGGCTGCCGACCGTGAGGGCGTCGGCCATCGTCGAGGGCGCCCGGAGTGTCGGCGCGTTCTCGATCGGCATCCGCCCCACCGCACCCAGCATCGGCGAGGGGTGCGACATCATGTCCTCACGAGCTCGCGGGCTTTCGCTGGACCGCCACGGATGGACCGCCCTATACTCTCCGCCTCACATGGCGCAGGCGACGTACGCCCTCCTCGACCCCGTCCTCTCGACGGCCGACGCCGACGGCATGCGCCGCCTGTGCGAGCAGTTCGGACCCTACGGCACGTACGCGCAGGAAAAGGCCGAGATCGAGATCGGCCAAGGACTCGCGCAGCGTCACGATGCGGTCCAGAACTTCCTGCGCTCGGGCGGGCGTCTCGGACGCCCCGAGCCCATCGCCCGCCTCGCCGCCCGGACCAACTACTTCCGCGAGTCGTATGCCTACGGCGACCGCGTCGTCACTCCGGGCATCGAGCCATTCCTCCACCACGAGGGCTTCGTCGACGCCGCACGCCGTATCCACGGGCTGCCGGTGATCGAGCCGGCGATCGTCTACGCCAACATCCTGCTGCCCGGGCAGGAGCTCGCGGTGCACACCGACGTCCCCGAGTTCCGCGGCGCCAACCGCACGCGCTTTCCGCAATGGCTGATGGTGGTGATGCACCACTCCCGCCTCTTCGACGAGTGGCGCATGCCCATCGTCACCGCCGTGTCGTGGTTCAACGATTGCCGTGGCGGCGAGTTCGTCTTCTATCCCGAGGGCGCCGATGGCGCGGCGGTGGCACTGCCGGCGAAGCGCAACAGCGCCATCGTGCTCGACACCGACAGCGTCTTCCATGGCGTCGATCGCGTCACCGAGGTCGGCCCACTGGCACCGCTCCGACCCGGCATGACGCTCACGCACGGCGACGGTCACTGGACGCTCCGCGACGGCGACGAGCTGCTCGCCGCCTGGACGTGGGACGACATCCGCTTCTCGGTGTCGTGGAAGGCCTACTGCTTCCCGGACGAAGACGCCCGTGCCCGATGGCGCGCCCACACGGACGATCTCGAGCTCGGGTTCATTCTCGATCGGCTCGTCGCCGACCTGCGCCGGCGCGAACGCCTCGACGGCGATCGTCCCGACGACACCACCCTCGCCCTCACGCTCATCGACGAGTACGTGCACTTCCCACCACCCTCACCGTCCTGAGAGCAACATGACGACCGAAGGGGCCGATCGCGATCGTGTGCTCGACTGGCCGCGATGGATGCGGGGACTCGGGCGTCAGTCGCTGCGCGTGCGCGAGTTCCTCGGCCTGTCGCAGGAGGAGCTGGCGCGCATGGCCGGCGTCAGCCAGGGCGCCGTGAGCCGTCTGGAGAACGGACGCGGTCTCTCGACACCGCTGCTAGTCGTGATGAAGGTCAGCGCGGCGCTACACACCGCGGTCATCCGAATCGATCCGGCCACCCTCACGCCCGAGGCGAAGGAGATCGCCGCCATGCGGAAATATCTCCCCGGCCCCGACGGCGATTTCGTCCAGCGTCCGATCAGCGACCTCGGCGTCGAGGAGTTACTGCGCGTCTACCGGAGCGTTCCGAAGCGCCATCGTCGCCAGCTGCTCATCGTCCTTCGCGCCACCGCGAGTGCCCTCGGTGGCGACGACGAGGACGAGGACGTCACGTCCACCACGCGCGCCTGATCGTCAGGCTGTCCGGTGCCGAGCAAGACGAACGCGATGCGCATCCTCGACGGGCTCGGGATCGCCTACGAGGTTCGCACGTACGACGCCGACCCCAACGATCTCGCCGCCGAGACCGCGGCCGCCAAGCTCGGCTTGCCGGAGGACCAGGTGTTCAAGACGCTCGTCGTGCGTGGCGATCGCACCGGCATCCTCCTCGCGGTCATCCCGGCCGGGACACGTCTCGATCTGCGCGCGCTCGCGCGCCGCAGCGGCGATCGTCGCACCGAGACGGTCGCGCTCCGCGAGGTGCAGCCACTCACGGGCTACGTCCGCGGCGCGGTGACCGCCCTCGCCTGCCGCAAGGCGTACCCGGTGTTCATCGACGAGACGGCCGAGCTGCATGATCGCATCGGCGTGTCGGCTGGGGCGCGCGGCCTCGAGATCGTGCTCGCCCCTGCCGACTACGTGCGCGCGGTCGGCGCCATCGCGGGCGACATCACCGTCGTGGCGACGGGACGCGATGCGGATGCCTGACCGCGCCCGCGTGCGACGAAACAGATGAGCCGTACTGGGATCGAACCAGTGACCCGCTGATTAAAAGTCAGCTGCTCTACCGACTGAGCTAACGGCTCGGACGCGGGAGCACTCGCCTTAGTCAGCTTCGCCCGCCGCGTCAACGCGGCGGGCGCGGAGGATCAGGCCGCGGCGCCGATCAGGCGCTCGAGCTTCTGACGAACCAGGGCGGGGTCGACGACGGGCTTCGCGAGGTAGTCGTCACAGCCGATGGCGAGGGCTTTCTCCTCGTCGCCGGCCATGGCCTGCGCCGTCAGCGCGATGATGCGGACGGCGTCGCCGCCCTCCATCTGCCGGATGCGCTTCGTGGCCTCCCACCCGTCCATCACGGGCATCTTGAGGTCCATGAAGATCAGGTCCGGCGGATCGGTCTTCACCGCCTCGACGGCTTCCTGGCCGTTGGTGGCCTCACGGATGTCGAACTGACCGATCTTGCGCAGTCGGTACACGAGGATACGGCGGTTGTCCTCGTTGTCCTCCACGACCAGGATCTTCTTGAGCATGACGGTCACCTCTTCAACACGCGCTGGGCTGGGCGCTGCGCACGACGCTCTCCATGCTGACTGTCGCGTCAGTATGCAGGCCACCCGGCGGACTCTCAAACATTTTCGTCATGGCGCGCACGTCACGAATTTGACTTGCAGGAAGGCCTGCGATTAGGTCCCGCGGATGTCGGTACGCACTCGCTTTGCGCCGAGCCCGACGGGCTATCTGCACATCGGCGGGGCGCGGACGGCGTTGTTCAGCTATCTCTTCGCGCGCCGGCACGGCGGGACCTTCGTGCTGCGCATCGAGGACACGGACCGGGAGCGCTCCACGCCAGCGTCCATCCAGGCCATCATCGACAGCCTGAACTGGCTCGGCCTCGACTGGGACGAGGGCCCCTTCTTCCAGACCGAGCGCTTCGACCTCTACCAGGCGCACGCCGAGCGCCTGCTTCTGACGGGCCAGGCGTATCGCTGCTGGTGCACCGCGGAGGAGATCGCCGCGCGACGTCAGGCCGTCGCGAGCACTGGTCACCGCTCCGGTTACGACCGTACGTGTCGGGACCTCGCGCACGCTCCGGCCGGTCGGAACGCGTTCGCGCTCCGCTTTCGCACCCCGATCGAGGGTGAGACCGTGGTCGACGACGACGTCAAGGGTCGCGTCACGTTCCAGAACGCCGAGCTCGACGACTTCGTGATCCAGCGCACCGACGGCTCGCCGATCTACAACTTCTGCGTCGTGGTCGACGACGTCGAGATGCGGATCAGCCACGTGATCCGCGGCGACGACCATCTCACCAACACGCCGCGGCAGATTCTGCTCTACGAGGCACTCGGCGCCTCGCTGCCACGTTTCGCACACGTGCCGCTGATCCTCGGGCTCGACAAGGCCCGGCTCTCCAAGCGCCACGGCGCCACGTCGGTGATGCAATATCACGACGAAGGGTACCTGCCGGCGGCATTGGTCAATTTCCTGGCTCGCCTCGGATGGTCGCACGGCGACCAGGAGCTGTTCACACGTGCAGAGCTCATCGAGCACTTCTCTCTGGAGAACGTCGGCACTTCTGCCGCGATCTTTAACCCCGAGAAGCTGCTGTGGACGAATTTCCAGTATCTGAAGGCGACACCGCCTCTCGAGCTGACCACGATGGTCCAGCCGTTTCTCGAGCGCGCCGGGCTTCCGGTACCTTCCGATACTGCCTGGATGGCGCGCGCCGTCGAGACCGTACGTGAGCGCGCCAAGACACTGGTCGAGCTGGCGGATGCGCTCCGGATCTACGTCGCGCCGAAGATCGCCATCCAGCCGAAGGCAGCGAGCCAACATCTACGGCCCGAGATCGCCCCCGTCCTGGCAGACCTGACGTCCGCGCTCGAGGCTGTCCACGGCTGGGACGTCGACAGCATCGAGCAGGCGTTCCAGGAGACGATCGCCCGCCATGGTCTCGCGCTCGGAAAGCTGGCGCAGCCGGTGCGTGTCGCGGTCACCGGCGGCACCGTGAGCCCCGGTATCTTCGAGGTGCTCGACGTCCTCGGGCGGGAGCGCGCACTCGCGCGTCTGCGCGCCGCGCAAGAGCGTCTCGCACCTTGACTCCCCGAAGGTCATTCAGTACCGTCCGCCCTTCGTTGAGGAGTGGCCTAATTGGTAAGGCACCTGACTCTGGATCAGGGGATTGGAGGTTCGATTCCTCCCTCCTCAGCCTCTTCGAAGGTCCCATCGTCTAGCGGCTAGGACACCGGCCTCTCACGTCGGTAGCGGGGGTTCGATTCCCCCTGGGACCATCCCTTCTCCTCTTCGCCGCACGCTCCCGACACAGAGCGCAGCGCGCGTCCGTCGTCGCATCTGAAGGCGACACAAACTTGACAGCACGAGTCTCGGACGGTACCGTCGGCCACGCTTTGCGTGTACTGGGTACGCGGCGGCGTCAGATCGGAGATCCGGAGCGGTGGGTGCGGGGTGCGGCGCAATGCAGCGGGATCATGAGATCGACGGAGGGTGCTATCCTTCTTTCCCCGCACGCGCCTAGCAGCCAAGGGCCCCGCGTCACTCTCCGCGACCCGCGCTCGTCCGTTCGGCACGCACATTGCTTTGTCATGTCCTTCGAGCGCAGCATCAGTGCTGCGGCGATCGTGCGCATGACGTCAGTCCACCCATCATTGGCGATCCCCACCGGGAGGAGCGGCCGCGCTGGGCCGTGAACCCCTGACTGTGGAGCCGAGAGGAGCTACCGTCCATGGACAAGCCCTCCTTCGAGCAGTTGATCAAAGAAGACCGCGCCGCACGTGAATCCAAGCGGTGGCGCGGAACCCTCCTCGAGTACCTCGAGATGGTTCGCCAGGAACCCGGCATGACGAAGTTGGCGCACGGTCGCCTCTTCGACATGATGATGCGGGACGGCACGGAAGACATCCTCGAGTCGGACGATGCGAGGGTGAAGCGGCTATACAAAGACGAAGCCGTCAAAGTCTACAATTTCTTCCGTGATGAATTTTTCGGCATCGAGAAGACCGTCTCCCAAATCGTACGCTACTTCCACTCCGCTTCGCTGAAGGGTGAGGAGAGCCGCCAGGTGCTCTACCTGATGGGGCCCGTCGGCTCCGGGAAGAGTTCCCTGGTCGAGCGCCTCCAGCGCGGCCTGGAAGAAACCGACGCCTTCTACGCCATCGAAGGTTGTCCGATGAACGAGGAACCCCTGCACCTCCTCCCCCGCCACCTGCGGAAGGAGTTCGAGAAGATGCTCGGGGTCAACATCGAAGGCGACCTCTGTCCCGTGTGTCGTTTTCGCCTGAAAGAGGAGTTCGGCACGCGCTATGAGGAGTTCCCGGTCGTGAGCCGGAACTTCTCCAAGCGAAACCGCGTCGGTTGCGGTGTGGTGCCGCCCGTCGATCCCAACAATCAGGACACCTCGGTCCTCATCGGGAGCGAGGACATCTCGAAGCTCGATCTCTACAGCGAGGGCGATCCTCGCGTTCTCGACCTGAACGGCGCACTCAACGTCGGCAACCGCGGCATGTGCGAGTTCATCGAGGTCTTCAAGAACGAGACGGAATACCTCCACGCCATGATCACCGCGACGCAGGAGAAGATCATTCCTGCCCCCGGGCGTCACGGCATGGTGTACGTCGACACCTGCATCGTCGCACACTCGAACGAAGCCGAGTGGCAGAAGTTCAAGGCCGACCACACCAACGAGGCGATCCTCGACCGCATCGTGGTCGTGAAGGTGCCGTACAACCTCCGCCTGTCGGAGGAAGTGAAGATCTACCAGAAGATCATCCGGCATTCCGATTTCCACGCGCACGTCGCGCCGCACACGCTGGAAGTGGCATCGATGTTCGCCATCCTCTCGCGCCTCGAGCCCACGGCGAAGTGCGACCTGATGACGAAGCTCAAGCTCTACAACGGCGAGGAAGTCGTCGAGAAGGGCAAGACCAAGAAGCTCGACGTCCAGGAGTTGCGCGACGACACCAAGCGCGAGGGCATGAGCGGCATCTCCACCCGCTTCATCATGAAAGCGCTCGACAACGCGCTGTCCGACAACGTCGAGGGGAACTGCATCAACCCCATCAACGTGCGCGAGTCGCTCATCAACATGGTCAAGGAAAGCGACATCGCCGACGACAGCCGGAAGTCGTACCTCGAGCTGCTGCAGGACGTCCTCCACAAGGAGTACCTGGAGCTGCTCGAGAAGGAGATCACCAAGGCCTTCGTCTACTCCTACCAGGAGCAGGCCGAGTCGCTCTTCCAGAACTACCTCGACCACGCCGAGGCGTTCGTGAACAAGACGCGCGTGAAGGACCGCAACACCAAGGAAGAGCTGCACCCCGACGAAGGGTTCCTCAAGTCGATCGAGGAGCAGATCGCCATCATCGGCTCCGCCGCCGAAGGGTTCCGCCAGGAGGTCATCGCGTATCTCTGGGCGTCGTCCCGCCGCGGCGAGCGGGTGTCGTACCGCTCGTACGAGCCGCTCAAGGAAGCCATCGAGAAGAAGCTCATGACCTCGGTCCGCGACATCAGCCGCATCATCACCAAGGCGCGCACGCGTGACGAGGAGCAGAGCTCGAAGTACGACGCCATGGTGAAGAACCTGCTCGAGTCGGGCTACTGCCCGAGCTGCGTGGACGTCGTGCTGAAATACGCCGCCAACAACCTGTGGAAGGATTGACCGCCCGCCCGCACAGCCCGAATCGCATGTCCGACGCCATCTTCCGGCCGTTCAATCCATCCGACGCCGAGCGGAGTGACCGCTCGGCGGGCGATCGCGCGCGTCACCGCGTCAAGGTTCGGGAGTCCATCCGCGACAACATCGCGGACATCATCGCGGAAGAGTCCATCATCGGACAGAACCGCGATCGCATCATCAAGGTGCCGATCCGTGGCATCCGTGAGTATCGCTTCGTCTACGGCGACAACACGCCCGGCGCGGGCCAGGGTGACGGCGACTCCGAAGCCGGCCAGATCGTCGGCAAGAACAAGAGCCAGCAGCAGGGCGAAGACAAGGCCGGCGACCAGGCCGGCGCCGACTACTACGAGACCGACGTCACGCTCGAAGAGCTCATCGACATCATGTTCGAGGACCTCGAGCTGCCCGACCTCGAACGCAAGGCGCTCCGCCAGATCGACGCCTACCGCATCGCGAAGCGCAAAGGCTACCGTGCGGTCGGCATCCGGATCCGCCTCGACAAGAAGCGCACGGCTCGTGAGCGCGCGCGGCGCAAGATGGTGTCGCGTCGCACGAAGGGCGTCAGCACGTCACCGGCATCGGCCGATGTGGCGCGG
This sequence comes from Binatia bacterium, assembly GCA_036009625.1. Lineage (GTDB taxonomy): Bacteria > Desulfobacterota > Binatia > DP-6 > DP-6 > DASYLJ01. The sequence continues at coordinate 32,348 of DASYLJ010000115.1, read as the reverse complement.
CGCGGTCGCTTCCCCTTCCACGACGACGACCTGGTCTACCGGCACATGATCACCGACGTCCGGCAGGAGTCGAACGCGGTGGTGCTGTGCCTGATGGACACCTCGGGTTCGATGGACACCATGAAGAAGTATCTCGCCCGCAGCTTCTTCTTCCTGCTCTACCAGTTCATCTGCACGAAGTACCGCAACGTCGAGATCGCCTTCATCGCGCACCACACCGAGGCGAAGGAAGTCACCGAGGAGGAGTTCTTCCACAAAGGGGAATCCGGAGGCACCTTCATCTCGTCGGCGTACCAGAAGGCGCTCGACATCATCCAGGCGCGGTACCACCCGTCCTTGTGGAACGTCTACGCCTTTCATTGCTCCGATGGCGACAATTTCGACTCCGACAATCCCGCAGCACTCAAGACGGCGAAAGAACTCTCCGACCTGTGCAATCTCTTCGGCTACGGAGAGATCAAGCCGCTGGGATCGCGCTACTACGAGAGCTCCATGCTGAACATCTTCCGGCGCCTCGACGCCGACAACTTCCAGACCGTACTCATCGAGCGGAAGGAAGACATCTGGCCGTCGTTCAAGACCTTCCTCGGCAAGGACCGCGGGCAGGATCAGGGCTGACGGCGTGTCCGACTACACGCTCACCGACCTCGAGTACTGGGACGCCCGCATCCGCGAGAAGGTCCAGGAGTTCGGGCTCGACTGCTATCCGCAGGAGTTCGAGATCTGCGACCACAACCAGATGCTCGGCTACATGGCCTATTCGGGCATGCCGTCGCACTACCCGCACTGGTCGTATGGCAAGTCCTACGAGAAGCTGAAGACGCTCTACGACCACGGCGTTTCCGGCCTGCCGTACGAGATGGTCATCAACTCGAACCCGGCACTCGGCTACCTGATGCGTGACAACACGCTCTGCCTGCAGATCCTCACCATTGCGCACGTCTACGGGCACAACGACTTCTTCAAGCGCAACTTCACCTTCCAGACGACGCGCGCCGAGTTCACCATCGGCACGTTCAAAGCGCACGCGGATCGCGTCCGCACGTACATCGACCGGCCGAGCATCGGCTACGACAAGGTCGAGTACATCCTCGACGCTGCGCACTCGCTGTCGCTGCAGTGCCGGCGGAATCTCGCCGTCCGCAAGCTTTCCACGGAGGACGAGCGGCAGCGTATCGCGGAGGCCGCGGCGAGCCCGCCCGATCCGTTCCAGAGCATCCATCGCCGCGTCGTCGATGCCGAGCCCGACATGAAGCGGGTCCCGCCGTCGCCCGAGGAAGACCTGCTCATCTTCATCCGCGACCACAACCCGTTTCTGGCCGATTGGGAGAAGGACCTTCTCACCATCGTCCACGAGCAGTCGCAGTACTTCATCCCACAGATCGAAACGAAGATCATGAACGAAGGTTGGGCCTCGTTCTGGCACCGTCGCATCCTCGATGCGCTCGAGCTGCCGCAGAACCTGCACCTCGAGTTCCTGGTCCGGCACAACCAGGTCGTGCGACCCATTCCCGGCGGCCTGAACCCATACCATCTCGGCCTCCGCATGTGGGAGGACATCGAACGCTTCGGTGACCATCCCACCCCCGACGAGCGTGAACGCCTTCCCCCCGGCAAGACCGGTCGCGACCTCCTCTTCGAGACCCGCGACGTCGATCGCGACGTCTCGTTCATCCGTCGCTGGCTCGGGGAGAAGCTCATGCGCGACCTCGATCTCATTCGCTATGAGCCTCGCGGCGACGACCTGGTCATCAGCGACGTCTCCGACGAGGAGGGCTGGCGGCCGGTGAAGGACATGCTGCTGAAGAACGTCGGCATGGGCTCGATTCCCGTGATCCGGGTCGAAGACGCCGACAGCGGGAACAACCGCACCCTGCTCCTCTCCCACGCGCACGACGGCCGTGATCTGCAGCTCGAAAACGCCGAACGGACCCTGGGTTTCGTCCACCGCCTCTGGGGCCGGGACGTCATCCTCGACACCGTCATGAACGGCAAGAAGGCCACCCTGACCTTCGGCGAGCGCGGCTTCGCGGCCAAGGCCGCCAAGTAGGACGGGCTTGCGCATCCGCAAGCCCGGTCTTCGGACCTCGCCGGGCTGGCCTCGCTGGCGCGGGGCGTTATAATCCCGCCGCCATGCCGATCTACGAATACCGCTGCGGCGGCTGCGGCAGGAAGGTTTCGATTCTCACATTGCGCGTGAGCGAGACGGTCGACGCCACCTGCGATCGGTGTGGCAGCCACGATCTCACGCGCCTGATGTCCCGCTTCGCGATGCCGCGCTCCGACGATGCACGGCTCGACGCCCTCACCAGCGACGACGCCATCGGCGGCCTCGACGAGAGCGACCCAGCCGGGATGGCGCGATGGATGCGCAAGATGGGCCGCGAGCTCGGCGAGGATGGCGGCGACGACTTCGACGCCATGGTCGACGGGATCGAGTCCGACGGCGATGCCGGCGATTCGGGCGGTGGCGAGGACGACCTCTAGGGTGTCGTCGCGCTCCAAATCCACGCCCGCGCAGGATTCGCCGCCCTTGACGCCGGAGCGGCTGCGGTGGGCGGACGTCCTGGCCAGCATCTCCGACGGCGTGATCGTGCTCGATGCCGAGGGCACCCTGAGCGACCTCAACCCCGCCGCCGAGCAGCTCACGGGCATGGCCGCGTCGCAGACCATCGGCATCCCGTTCGACGAGCTCCTCGCCTCGCGCCCGAGCCAGACCTGGCTCGGACAGATCTGTCGCCTCACGTTGCACGAAGGCGTCGCGCGACGTCGCAGCGAGGGGATGTTGCGCTCACGCGCTGGCGAGGTCCGCGTCAGCGCCGCCGGTGCACCCGTCCACGACGCCCAGGGCGTGCTCCGCGGTGCGGTGCTCGTGCTGCACGATCTCACTCTCGAGCGCACCCTCGACGTCACCACACAACGCGCCGATCGGCTCGCCGCGCTCGGCACGGTGGCCCTCGGCCTCGCCCACGAGATCCGCAATCCGCTCGGCGGCATCAAGGGCGCCGCGCAGCTCCTGCGTCACGGCCTGTCCGACCCAGAGCAGATCCGCTGCACGGAGATCATCGTGCGCGAGGTGGAGCGCCTCGACGACCTGGTAGAACAGCTGCGCACCCTGAGCACGCCGCCGCACCTCCAGCGTGGCCCCGTCAACATCCATCGCGTCCTGAACGACGTCCTGTCCCTGCAGCGCCAGGCCCCCAGCTTCGGCAGCACCGAGCTCCGGATCGAGTTCGATCCGAGCCTCCCCGCCGTCCACGGTGATCCGGCCCAGCTGACGCAGGTCTTCCTGAACCTGTTCAAGAACGCGGTCGAGGCGCTCGAGGGGCGCGGGCAGCTCACCGTCGCCACCCGCATCGAGACCCGCTACCACGTGCGCCGCAGCTCCGGCCGCAACCAGTTCCTCTCGGTCGTCATCAGCGACGACGGCCCGGGTGTTCCCGAACAGGACCAGGCCAATCTCTTCGCTCCGTTCTTCACCACCAAAGCGCGAGGCACCGGCCTCGGGCTCGCCCTCTGCCATCGCATCGTCTCCGAGCACGGAGGGACGATCGCCTACGAGCCGCGCCCCGGGGGCGGCGCTCGATTCCGGGTGACCCTGCCCGTGAGTGAGGACCATGTCGACACCGGAGCCTGAGCTTCCTGGCAGCATCCTCGTCGCCGACGACGAGGAATCCATCCGATGGGTACTCGAGCGCGCCTGTGTGCAGCACGGGCACACCGTCGTCACGGTCGCCAACGGCACCGAGGCTTTGGCCGCGCTGCGTGCCCGCCCCTTCGACCTGGCACTGGTCGACATCCGCATGCCCGATCTGTCGGGGCTCGACGTGCTCAGTCGGTCGCGTGAGGAGGGCATCGACACCCTCTTCATCGTGATGACGGCGCAGAACACGATGGCCAACGCCATCGAGACCACGAAGCGTGGCGCCTACGACTACCTGACGAAGCCCTTCGACCTCGAGCAGGTGGCGGTGCTGATCGGTCGCGCCCTCTCGCTGCGGCGCCTCACCAAGGACGTCGAGCGCCTCCGCGGCGAGCTCAAACAGCGCCACGAGCTCGTCATCGGCCGTACGCCGGCGATGCAGGAGGTCTACAAAATCATCGGTCGCGTCGCCCCGACGGACGCGACCGCGCTGATCCAGGGCGAGACCGGCACCGGCAAGGAGCTCGTCGCCAACACCATCCACTACCATTCCGATCGGCGTGGTCCCTTCGTCGCCCTCAACTGCTCGGCCATCCCGAACGAGCTGCTCGAGAGCGAGCTGTTCGGCTACGAGCGCGGCGCGTTCACTGGCGCCGTCGAGCGGCGCATCGGCAAGTTCGAGGCCGCCGCCGGTGGCACGCTCTTCCTCGACGAGATCGCCGACATGCCCCTCGGCCTCCAGGCCAAGGTGCTGCGCGTCCTGCAGGAGCGTGAGTTCACGCGCGTCGGCGGACGCGAGGCCATTCGGGCCGACGTCCGGATCGTGGCCGCGACCAACCAGGATCTCGAGACCGCGGTACGTGCCGGGCGCTTCCGTGAGGACCTCTTCTTCCGACTGAACGTCGTCCGCATCATCGTGCCGCCGCTGCGTGACCGTCGTGCCGACATTCCCGAGCTGATCGAGTTCTTCGTCGACAAGATCAATCGCGACCTCGGCACCGCCATCGTCGGCGTCACCGAGGACGTGCGCGAGCTCCTCATGCGCCACACGTGGCCGGGCAACGTCCGCGAGCTCGAAAACACGCTGCTCCGCGCCGCCGTGCTGGCGCGCGGCCGCACCCTCGTCCCCGACGACTTCGTGCTCGCGGGACACTCCCGCACCGTCTCGGGCGAGGTCCTGCCGCTCGAGGACGCCGTGCGCCAGCGCCTCGCGGAGATCCTCGACGCCGAGGGCGAAGACGCACAGGACCTCTACAATACCCTCATCAGTGCCGTAGAGCGGCCCTTGATCGAGGTCGTGCTCGAGCGTGCCGGGGGCAACCAGGTGCGCGCGGCGGACATGCTGGGCATCAACCGAAACACGCTGCGCAAGAAGATCACGGAGCTCGGCATCGCCATCCGCCGCCTCGCCGGCGGCCCGATCGGGTGATCCAGCTCCCGCCGCTCTACGCCATCGTCGATCCCATCGACACCCGTCGGTCGCCCGTCGACCTGGCGGCGGCACTGCTCGCTGGCGGCGCGCGGTTGCTGCAGATGCGCCTACCGAAGGCGTCGGCGCGGGATCTCCTCGCCGCGACCGACGCCGTGATGCCGCTGGCCCGCGCCCACGGGGCCCTCGTCGTCGTCAACGATCGACCCGACGTCGCGCGCGCTGCTGGCGCCGACGGGGTGCACGTGGGCCAGGACGACCTGCCGATCCCGGCCGCCCGCGCGGTGCTCGGTCCTGGCGCGATCATCGGCTGCTCGACCCACGACCCCGAGCAGGCTCGCATCGCCGAGGCCAGTGGCGCGGACTACATCGGCGTCGGACCCATTTTCGATACCACGACAAAGGTCGACGCCCGGCCGGCGCGCGGCCTCGAATTGCTGCGCACCGTCCGCGCGATGGTGCGCATTCCCATCGTGGCCATCGGTGGCATCACGCCCGCCACCGCACTGGAGGTCCGCGCCGCCGGTGCCGACGCCGTCGCCATGATCGCCGCCCTGGTGCGTTCCCCCGATCCAAGCGCCGCGGTCCGCGCCCTGCTGGCGCGGCTCGGCTGATCAGCTGCCGGCGCCGCCCTGCCCTCTGCGCTCGTCGTGGGCGATCTCGCGGTTCTCGAAGCGCGTGAACTCGCGCAGAAACGTCAGCTCCACCGAGCCGACCGGCCCGTTACGCTGCTTGGCGATGATGATCTCCGCGACGCCCTTCTTATCGGTGTCCTCGATGTACGCCTCCTCGCGGTAGATGAAGGCGATGACGTCCGCGTCCTGCTCGATGGCGCCCGATTCGCGCAGGTCGGACAGTCGCGGCCGCGGCGGGCTCCGGCTCTCGACCTGCCGGTTCAGCTGCGAGAGCGCGATGACCGGCACGTGCAGCTCTTTCGCGAGCGCCTTCAGCGAGCGGGATATCTCGGAGATCTCCTGCTCGCGGCTGTCCTTGCCCTCGGAGCCGCGCATCAGCTGCAGGTAGTCGACGACCACCAGCTTGAGTTTCGCGTTCGGATCGCGGCTGAGACGCCGCGCCTTGGAGCGCAGCTCGAGCACCGAGAGTGCCGGCGTGTCGTCGATGTAGATCGGCGCGTACGACAGTCGCGCCGCCGCCTCTGCGAGCTCGCGGAACTCGTGATCGTTCAGGTGGCCGGTACGGACCTTCGAGAGATCCACCCGCGCTTCCGAGCACAGCATGCGCATCGCGAGCTGCTCTTTCGACATTTCGAGCGAGAAGACCGCGACGCCGGCGTCGGCGCGCAGGCCCGCGTTCTCCGCGATGTTCAGGCAGAAGGCCGTCTTCCCCATGCTGGGCCGGGCCGCGATGATGATGAGGTCCGACGGCTGCAATCCCGCCAGCATGTTGTCGAGGTCGGTGTAGCCGGTGGGCACGCCGGTCACCGACTGCTTGTTCGCGGCCAGACGGTCGATGGTCTTGAAGGTCTCGGCGAGCAGCGCATCGATGCGCACGAAGGCCGGCTTCACCTCGCGCTCCGAGAGGGAGAATATCTCCTGCTCGGCGCGATCCATCAGCTCCTTCACGTCGTTCGCCGGATCGTAGCCACGCTGCGCGATCGCCGTCGCGGTCGTGATCAGGTTCCGGCAGATGGCCTTCTCGCGAACGATCTTCGCATAGTTGCCGACGTTGGCTGCCGTGGGCACGCGCTCGGCCAGCTCGGCGAGATACGCCGAGCCGCCGACGTCGGTGAGCTCGCCGCGCGCGCGCAGGACCTCGGCCAGCGTCACCAGATCGGCCGGCTCGTTGCGCTCGGAGAGCGACAACATGGCGCGGAAGATCTTGCGGTGGGCCTCGCGGTAGAAGTCGTCGACCCGCACCTGCTCGGTCACGCGGTCGATGGCGTGGTTGTCGAGCAGGATGCCGCCTAGCACCGACTCCTCGGCGTCGAGGCTCTGCGGTGGGAGCCGTCGGAAATTGTCCTCGAGGCTGGCCATGCCTATGGCCGCGCGTCGTGGAAGAGCCGGTCGAGAGCCTGCCGATCGTGCTGCGTCAGCTGCTCGGCGGCGGCACCGTCGCTCGACGCCACCGGCTCAGGCGTGCGCGTCAGCACGTGCCACATGGCCACCGCCGCTGCGGCGCCACCCGCGAGCATGATGACCGGGCGGGCGACCGCCATGGCCGCGCTGGTCTTCTTCCGCCGTCCGTTCCGCCCCATGCCTCCGCTCCTTCCGTGTACACATCATCCCACCAGCGCCAGTGGCGCCTCGCTCACTTCACCGAGCCGCGGCCGCAGGATCGTCCATCCCCGTTGCTGCGCCACCCGCCGCAGGCGTGGGTCAGGATGGACCACGCGCGGATGCCCGACCAGCTCCAGCACCGGCAGATCGGTGATCGAATCGGTGTAGAAGTAGCTCGTGGCCAGATCCACGTCATGGGTCGCCGCGAACTGCTCTGCCCACCACACCTTCCCTCTCCCATAGCACACCGGACGAACGGCTTCGCCGGTGAAGCGGCCGTCGGCCACCACCAGCTGCGATACGAGGTGATGACGAATGCCGAGGTCGGCGCCCAGCGGCTCGGCGAGGTAGCGCGTCGCGCTGGTGAGGAGCACCGGCAGGTGCCCCGCCTCGCGGTGTGCTTCCACCAGCCTGGCCATCGCGGGGAACACGTACGCCCGCACCTCGTTCGCGTACCAGGTGCGGCAGTCCTCGGCCATCGCGGCCTCGTCGCGCCCGCGCACCCAGCTCATCCCGGTGGCGAGCGCGCTCTGGATGTCGAGGAGGCCGAGCTTGTACTGCAGCAGGAACCAGAGCGTGCGCGCGAGGTCCCGGCGCCGGGCCTGGCCCGTGCGCCGGAGGTGGCTCATGTAGAGCGCCGCGGAATTTCGCCCGATGAGCGTGCCGTCGACGTCGAACAGCGCCGCGATGGCCACGGGAGGCCTGCGATCAGGCCCGCTCCACCACCATGGCGATGCCCTGGCCGCCACCGATGCAGAGCGACGCCACGCCGAGCCGCGCGTCACGATCGGCCATGGCGTGGAGCAGCGTCACCAGGATGCGCGCGCCACTGGCACCGATGGGATGGCCGAGGGCGATGGCGCCACCGTTCACGTTGACGCGGTTGCGCGGGATGTTGAGCTCGCGCAGGACGCCGAGCGACTGGGCCGCGAACGCCTCGTTCAGCTCCCAGAGGTCGATCTCTTCCTTGCGCAGCCCGGCGCGCTGCAGCGCCTTCTCGCACGACGGCCAGGGGCCCATGCCCATGATGGCCGGATCGACGCCGGCCGACGCGTAGGAGCGGATCGTGGCCAGCGGCGTGAGCCCGAGCTCCTTCGCCTTGACGTCGGACATGACGACCACCGCGGCGCCACCGTCGTTGATGCCGGAGGCATTGCCGGCGGTGACGGTGCCACCGTCGGGCTTGAACGCCGGCCGCAGCGGCCCGAGCTTCTCCTTGGTGGTGCTGGGACGCGGATGCTCGTCGGTCTCGAACTTGAAGGTCTCGCCCTTCTTCGCACCGGGCACGTCGACGCCGACGATCTCCTTCTTGAACTTGCCGCCGTCGATGGCGGCGCCCGCCTTCTGCTGGCTCTCCGCGGCGAACTCGTCCTGCTCTTCCCGGCTGATGCTGTACTTGGCCGCGACGTTCTCGGCCGTGATCCCCATGTGGACATGGTTGATCGGACAGGTGAGGCCGTCGGCGATCATCGAGTCGAGCAGCTGATCATGCCCCATGCGGACGCCGAAGCGTGCCTTCTTCAGGATGTACGGCGCACCGCTCATGCTCTCCATGCCGCCGGCGACGATGATGTCGTTGTCGCCCAGCATCACCGACTGCGCCGCCAGGATGGCCGCCTTCAGACCCGAGCCGCACGCCTTGTTGATGGTGAAGCTGGTCTTCTCTTTCGGAACTCCGGCCTCGATTGCGGCGACGCGTCCCGCGTTCAGTCCGAGCCCGGCCGGAAGCACATGGCCAAGGATCACCTCGTCGACCTGCTCGGGGCTGAGGTTCGCCCGCTGCATGGCCTCACGGACCGCGATGGCGCCGAGCTTGGTGGCGGGCTGCTGCGCGAGGGCACCAGCGAGGGTGCCGATGGCGGTACGTGCTGCACTGACGATGACGGCTTTGGCCATGGAAAGGGACCTCCTTGAGCGTGGCTCGGGATGGTGAAGCGAGGGGTCGGACAGTAGCACAGCGTGCAAAGTCTACGCTATCCCGAGGACGCGTGGAGAACGTGGGTTCGGGGGCATCGCGGCCCCGCATCGGGCTGGTGCTGTCGGGGGGTGGGGCCCGCGGTGCCTACGAGGTCGGCGTGCTGTCCTGGGTGCTCGACGAGCTACCCCGCCGGCTCGGCCATCCGCTCCGGCTCGACGTGGTGACGGGCACCAGCGTCGGCGCCATCCACGCCTGCTACGTGGCCGCGACGATGGGCTCCGAGGGCGCCGGCGGACGCCTGGCCGACGTCTGGAGCAACCTCGATGTGGGCGGGGTGTATCAGCTCGGCCTAGTCGACGTGGTGCGTCTTCCCTGGCGGCTGTTCGGTCTCGGCGCGGCCATTCCCAAGGGCGATCGCCTCTCCGGCCTGCTCGACACCCGTCCGCTGGAGCGGCTCGTCCGCGAGACCATCCCGTGGAACCGTCTACGCGACCGCATCGACGGCGGGCACATCGACGCCCTCGCCATCGCGGCGACCGACATCGCCACCGGCAAATCGGTGGTCTGGGTCGATCGCCGTGGCGGCAAGCTCGACGGCTGGGCGCGCGATCCCTTCGTGATCGCGAGGCCGACGGCGATCACCCCGGCGCACGCCCTCGCGTCCGCCGCGATCCCGTTCCTTTTCCCCGCGCTCAAGGTGGACGGGCACTACTTCTGCGACGGCGGGCTACGCCTCAACACGCCGCTCGCCCCGGCGCTTCGCCTCGGCGTCGATCGACTGCTCGTGGTCGGGCTCCGCCACGTCCCGACGCCCGAGGAGGAGGCGGCCCTCGCCCCCGCCCGCGAGGAGAGCTACGCCTCGCTCACGTACCTCACCGGCAAGGTGCTGAACGCCCTCCTCCTCGACCACATCGACTACGACGTCGACCGCCTGCAGCTCGTGAACGCCATCCTCGACACCGGCGTACGCGCCTACGGCCCCGAGTTCCTTCCGCGCATCAACGAGACGATCCGCGCGCTCCGCGGCACGCCGTACCGCATCGTGCGCAACCTCTACTTGCAGCCGTCGCGCGATCTCGGCGTCATGGCATCGGAGTGCCTGCGGCATCAGCGGCGCGCGCGCGGAATACGCGACTGGCTGTCCGACGCCGTCGTCCGCTACGCCGTCCACGGCGTCGTCGAGGAGGCCGATCTGCTGTCGTACCTCTTCTTCGACCGCTGCTACGCGACGCACCTGATCGCGCTCGGACGCGCCGACGCCGCCGCGCGCGGTGACGAGCTGCTGGCGCTGTTCGCCGACGATCAGTCGGTGGTCGACGGATCGGACCCGACGGGCGGATATCCCTCGGGCCGCACGTAGCGACGCGGGCGACTTGGCGGCACCGGCACACGATCGCGCTGCTTCTTGGTCAGCCGCAGCATGACCTTCATGGAGTTCTCGAACTCCTCCATGGGGCGCGTCTCGATGAGACCCCGGCGCACCATGTCGTCGAACAGCTCCTCGCCACGCTTGGAGCGCAGCACGGTGATCGTCCAGTCCATGCACGCGACGCCGCCGCACGAGATGTCGGCGAGCTCGGCGGTGAAGTCACCGCAGTGGTGACACTCGGGACGGGCGTACTCCTGCGCCTTGTGGAGGCTCATCTCCACGATCTCACCGTCCTTCTTGTAGACCATCACCTTCCCCTTGACGTTGAACTTCTTCACGTCCGTGAGGGGAATGCCCATCTCCTCCTGGATCTTCTTCACCATGAGGCCTTCGTAGGTGAAGACCTCGGTGCAGAGGAGACCGATGGTGAAGTCGACGATCTCGCCGAAGCCCTTCAGGAACTTCGTCTGCCGCTCGATGTGCTTCTCCTTCTTGCGGCCGTTGGTGATGAACGCGGTGTCGGCCTGCTGGATCTTGCGGATCGGCGTGATCTGGCAGGGTACGCCGACGAAGGCGACCTTCTTGAGCCCCATGCGCTCGGCGTCGGCGAGCGCGAGGTCGTTCGGGCAGTAGGTGTACCAGGAGCTGGCGCTGCCGATGGCCTGGTCGACCGTGGTGACGACCTTCGGCTTCGGCGCCGCCGGCATGTCGTCGTCGGCCGCCGACACGCACGCGCCGTCGAAGATACCCTCGCGCAGCCCGTGTGCCAGGATGGCCGTGACGACACCGCCGTCCTGGCAGCGCGCCAGGATCTCCGGATCCTTGCAGCGTGCGGCGACGACGCGTCGATAGCGGCCGAAGACACCCTCGTAGACACCCGGCTCCATCGGATGCACGGCGTCGCGCAGATCGAACTCGCGGATGCCGAGACGGGGACACACCTGCGCGCACACGTCGCACCCGATGCCCTGGCTGATGCCGCAGAAGTCGAACACGCCGTCCTTCTTCGCCACCTGCTTGGGCTTGCCGTCGATGTAGTCGATGACGTTGTGCGGACAGACCAGCACGCAGGTGCCGCACTCGCAGCAGCTGCCGTAGGCGACGACCTCATTCATCATCTGCTTGAAGGTCACGTGGGCCATGGCGGGCGGACAGTACGAGGCGGGCTATGGGTAAGTCAATTCAGGAGCATTGCTGCCGCGAGGTGCAACCCCGCCACCGTCTTGCCGTCGACGATGTCGCCGCGACGCACCATCTCGAGCGCCTCGGACAATGGGACGCGACGCGTCTCGGCGATGTCCTCGTCCGCGCCCCGATTGGTCTCGCCCTCGCGCAGGCCGCGCGCCAGAAACAGATGGATGCGCTCGTCGCTGTAACCGGGCGTGGGCAGCACGCTGCCGAGGCGCGTGATCTCGGTCGCCGTCAGGCCCGTCTCCTCCTGGAGCTCGCGCGCGGCACACGCTTCCGGCGGCTCGTCCGGTGCGTCCAGGACACCCGCCGGCAGCTCCCAGAGATAGCCGCCGCCGGCGTGCCGGTACTGGCGGATCAGGACGACCCGGTCCTGCTCATCGACCGCGACCACGGCCGACGCCCCAGGATGTCGAATCACCTCGAGGTCGATGGTGGCGCCGTTCGGCAGCTGGACCGACTCGATGCCGAGATGGACGACCCGGCCGTCGAAGATGGTGCGTCGCATCGATCCCGCATAGCCGCTCACCGCATCGATGACAAAGCGCGGTTTGCCGCAGCCTCGCGGGCCGTACTAAGGAACCCGCATGAATCGACGCCAGGCCATCGCACTCACGCCGGAGGAGCAGCGGGCGTACCTCGAGACATCGCACACGATCATCCTCACCAGCCTCGACCGCCACGGGTACCCGCATCCGGTGGCCATGTGGTACGCGGTCGATCCCGACGGCATGGTGGTGATGACGACGTTCCAGAAATCGCAGAAGTCGGTGAACCTGCGACGCGACCCGCGCTGTGCGCTGCTGCTCGAGAGCGGCCGCACCTACCCCGAGCTGAAGGGCCTGCTGATCCGCGGCAAGGCGACGCTCGACCCCGACACCGAGCACGTGCTCGACCTGCTCGAGCGCGTGAACGTCAAGTATGGGCAGGGCTCCGGCGAGGGCATGCGCGAGCTCATGCGAGGCCAGGCGGAGAAGCGCCTCGTCGTCCGCGTGCATCCCGAGCACGTCGCGAGCTGGGATCATGCGAAGCTGGGCGCCGGCGTCTACTGAGTCGTCCTGGCCTCCTCCGACGCCATCATCCTGTTCGTCGCCGCCACCGTGGCGGGCGCGATCAACGCGATTGCGGGGGGCGGCTCGCTCATCACCTTTCCGGTGCTGGTGTGGCTCGGGCGGCCCGCCATCCTCGCGAACGCCACCAACACCGTCTCGCTGGCCCCGGGCTCCATCGCCGCCCTCTGGGGATTCCGGCGCGAGCTGACGGGGCTGCGTCGTTGGATCATCTGGCTCAGCCTGCCGTCGATCGCGGGCGGCCTCATCGGCGCCTGGCTCCTGTTGCGCACGCCCGAGCGCGTCTTCGACTGGCTCGTCCCCTGGCTGATCGCGTTCGCGACCGCGCTGTTCGCGTTGTCCGGCCCCATCACGACCGCGCTGCGCAGCCGCACCCCGGTCACGGCGGATGGCATCCCGCAGCATCCGCACTGGGCGTCGGCCATCGCGTACCAGCTGTTCGTCTCGATCTATGGCGGATACTTCGGCGCCGGCATCGGCATCATGATGCTCGCCGGCCTGGCGCTGATGGGATTCACCGGCATCCACCGGATGATCGCGGTGCGGAACGTCTACGCCATCTGGATCAACGGCATCGCGGCGCTCTACTTCATCGCCAGCGGCACCGTGAATCCCCAGGACGCGCTCGTCCTGACGGCGGGCCAGGTGCTCGGCTCGTGGGGCAGCGCCGCCATCGCGCGACGGCTGCCGCCGAACGTCGTGCGCGCGTTCGTGGTCGCGGTCGGCATCTCGATGGCCCTCGGGCTGTTCCTGCGCTCGCGCTAGAGGAAGTTCGCGATCGACGCCAGGTTCTGCACCCACTCGTCGGGGATGAGCGCCATCTCGCCGCCGTACTGCTTGCAGTAGAGGACGAGCTTCGCCGTCTCCTCGAGCATCATGGCGCGAGTCGCCGCGTCGCGCATCGTCTTCCCGACGGCCATCAGGCCGTGACACTGGAGGATGGCGCCGCGGCTCACCTTGAGCGCCTCGCTGACGGCGTCGGCGAGCTCGCGCGACCCCGGCATGAACCAGGGCACGATCTGCGTGTCGGCGAGGAAGATGGCGTCGGTGTTGATGGGCGGGAACTTCTGATTCGTGATGCCGAAGGCCGTCACGTACGGCGCGTGGGTGTGCACCGCAGCGGTCGCGTCGGGACGCACCGCGTACGACGCCCAGTGCATCTGGAACTCCACCGACGGCTTGCCCTCGCCGGCGACGCAGCTGCCGTCCTCGGTCACGCACAGCAGGCTGTCGACGGTGAGGCTGCCCTTGTACATCTGACTCGGCGTGATCCAGATGTGCGCGTCGTCGGCGCCGCGCGCGCTGATGTTGCCGCCCGTGGGCGTGAGCTGGCCCATCGCGAAGAGGTCCTGCGCGATGTCGACGATCTGCTGACGGGCTTCGGCGTCGGTCCGCATCTCAGCGTCCCCCGCGCAGCACGCGGCCCGCAGCGCGTCCCGTGGGCACGCCGTGCTCGACGACGGCCGTGCCGTTGACGAACACGTGCTCGATGCCGTCGGCCGTCTGCAGGAGTCGGCGCTGCTTCTGCGGCAGGTCGTAGACCATCTCCGTCGGCCGCACGCCGACGGTCGCTGCGTCGAACAGCACGAGGTCGGCGGCATACCCCGGCGCGACCCGTCCCCGCCCATGCAGGCCATAGCGTTCGGCGGGCACGCTGCTGATCAGGCGAACGGCCTCCTCCAGCGGGATCAGGCCCCGTTCCCGTACCCAGTGACCCAGGAGGTATGTCGTGAAGCCCTGGTCGCAGAGCGTGTCCATGTGAGCGCCCGCGTCGGAGAGCGCCACCACCGCGGCCGGGTGACGGAGCATGCCGGCGACGATCGCCTCGTCGAAGTTCAGCAGCGGCGCGCCCCACTGCGCCTGCAGGTCGTCGTCGAGCACGGTGTCACAGAAGGCGACGACCGGATCGGTGCCGCGCTCGGCAGCGATCTGCGCGACGGACTTGTCCTGCCACCGACTCGTGCGGTCCGACACCGGCATGCGCAGGAAGAGCTGATCCCACCCGTGCGCGAGCGCCACCACGAACGAGCCCTGCGCCATCGACGTCAGCTCGTCGCGGAACGCGGCGTCCGCGAAGAGACGGCGACGCTCGTCACGCGGTTTCGCCATGAACGGGCGCCAGAACGGGTTGTTGTCGAGCCCGAAACCCGGGGTGGCGAAGTCCCAACGCAGCTCGAGTGGCCGGCAGCCGATCTGCGGCACCACCATCACGCCGTCGCGCTGATACTCCGCGGCAGCTCGCAGGCAGTGGTCCTCGACCCCCGGCAGGAATGGGCTCTGCAGGAGCGGCGCCCAGCTGACGACCCCTCCGCTGGCCCGCGCCATCTCCGCGAAGAAGTCCTGCTCGCGCAGCTTGTCGTCGATGGAGCCGATGATGGTGTTCGGCGCCACCTCGATGACTCCACGGTCGAAGCCGTGCAGCGCCGCCGCCAGCTCGAGGAGCTCCTCGCGCTCGGCGACGCGGCTCGGCGCGGGCTTGTTGTCGTCGGCGAAGAAATGCGTCGGCGAGAGTGACGTCGACCAGCCGATGGCCCCCGCCTCCATGCCCTGGCGCACGAGCGTGGCCATCTGTGCGCGCTCGTCCGCGGTGGCCGGACGTTCGAGCGCGTCGGCCCCCATCACCCGGACACGCATCGCCGAATGCCCGATGAACGACGCGACGTTGACACCGAGGCCGCACGCGTCGATGGCGTCGAGGTACTGGGGGTAGGTCTCCCACGTCCACGGCAGCGCGGCGCGCAGCGTCTCGAGCGGCATACCCTCGACGAAGCAGAGGAGGCGCATCAGCGTCTCGCGATCCCCGGGTGCGCATGGCGCCACGGTAAAGCCGCAATTGCCCATCACCACCGACGTGACGCCATGCCATGGCGACGGCGTCGCCTGTGCGTCCCAGAAGAGCTGGCAGTCGTAGTGCGTGTGCAGGTCGACGAATCCCGGCGCGAGCACCAGGCCGTCGCCGTCGATCTCGCGCGTTCCACGCTCGCCGACGGTACCCACGGCGTCGATACGCCCTCCGGTGACACTGACGTCGCCACGCACTGCGTCGCGGCCAGTGCCGTCGCAGATGCGGGCCCCACGAATGACGAGATCGGCCATGCGCGGGTACTTACCGCGATGCCTCGCCCTTCGACAACGTGCGTGTGACTCGAGCGAATTCCGGCTCGCGCACACCTGGGGCCGTTCGGCGGCCCCGGCTAGCGATCGCGCGGCGCTTGGAAGATCGGCTTGGCGGCGTCGTCGTTGAGCACGATCGTCGGGTTGCCGCCGCCAGTGACGGTCATCGCGGCGCGGGGCCGCCCGCTCGGATCGGTCAGGTCGAGCCGCGTGGTACCGTCGGCGGCGACGTCGAGCGTGGCGCGTTGGCGACCCCCGACGTCGCTCAGGACCACGCCCGGGGCGTTGTCGCCACGAAGGGTGAGACGCGGTCGTCCGCTGCCCTCGCCGATGGTGAGCGCCGTCGCCGTGAGCACCGCACCAGTCTTGCGATCGCCGCCGTGCACCGCGATCGCCGCGCCGTCACCGGTGACCGCCGCCGATGCACGAACGGTCCCGCTCGGATCGGCGAGGGCGAGCGACGGCGCACCGTCGTCGTGGGCGGTGAGCGCCGCACGCTCGACTCCGGCCCCATCGAGGAACGACAGCCCGCCGGCGCCCCCCGTCGCCAGCGAGAGGCGCACGCGGTCCTTCGCCGACGACTCGCCGAGCGTGACGCCGGCCCGTCCGTCGTTCGCGACCGCCATTGCCGCACGGGTACGCCCGCCGCGATCGAGGACGGTCACACCCGTGCCATCGGTGCGGGCACCGATCTCCACGCCGGCGCGACCGCCGCGGTCGAGGGCACGCATCAGGCTGGTGCCGTCGGCGCGGACCAGCAGGGCGACGCGATCCTCGCCTGCGGCGCTCTTGAGCGTCAGTGCGACGGTGGTGCCGTCCTGCATGCCGAGGACTGCCCGCACGGTCCCCTGCGCGTCTCGCAGGACGAAGGATTCGCCTTCCACACCACGTGCCTTCTGCGGCGGCAGCTGGCCCATCAGGAGGAGCGCACCGAAGACGGTGAGGGCCGCGGCAGCCCCGCGCTCGAGCCGTCGGAGTCGGGCGTCGTGGTCACGCATGCCGGCTCTCTACCACGGCGGTACCCGTTTGACCTGCGCGCAACGGCTGGTAGGAAAAGCGCCCGATGCCGACCGCAGACACCGAGGGGATCCACATCACCGTGGAATCGGTCTATCTCGACGACCGCTCGAATCCCGACGAGAACAACTTCGCCTTCGCCTACATGGTGACGATCGAGAACCAGGGCACCACCCGGGTGCAGCTCCGCCGACGGCACTGGATCATCACCGACGGTAACGGCAACGTCGAGGAAGTCGAGGGCCCCGGGGTGGTGGGCCAGCAGCCCATCCTCGGCCAGGGCGACGTCCACCGCTATACGAGCGGAGCGGTCCTCGCGACACCCGTCGGCACGATGGAAGGCACCTACGAGATGCACGAGGCCGGCGGTCGCGTGTTCCGTGCCGCGATTCCGCGGTTCGCGCTGCAGGTGCCGGGCATCCTGCAGTGAGTCAGATGATCGGCGACTCGGGATCGAGGCCCATCATCACGCGTCCGATGACCTCGTAGCGGCCCGTCCCGAGGATCACGTGCTGCGTGATGGTGTGCACGTCACGCCAGCAACGGTCGATCTCCGATGACGTCTGGACGGAGCTCATGCCGGCGGCGTCGTGCACCAGGTCGACGGCCTGCGCGGCGAGCTTCGTCGCGGTGACCGCGGCGAGTCGCGCTGCGGCACGAGCCGGGAGGTCGAACGGAATCCCCTGCTCTCCCCGGCGCCACACCTCGTCCGTGGCCGCGAAGAGGTACGCGCGGCCCGCCTGGAGCCATCCCTCGGCCTGACCAAGCTGCTGCTGCATCAGCGGCCGCTCCCGCATGAGCGCCCGGGTTCCCGTCGGCACCTTTGCGGTGGCTAGCTCCATCAGCGCGTCGATGGCGTGGCGTGCCGCGCCGAGGGCAACGGCAGCGAGGCTGCCGCCGAGCTGCGTCGTCAGCGGCACCACCGCGAACGCGCCGGGCCGCCACGTCGATCGTGGGTTCGGCCACTCGTAGGTGTACGCGTCGGGAACGAAGACGTCCTCGAAGACGCAGTCGTTGCTACCCGTGCCCCGCATGCCGGTGACGGCCCAGGTGTCGAGGATCCGGCAGTGCGTCATCGGGAAGAGCCCGGTGCGCATGGCTGGCATGCCCTCGACGATGCGCGGCCCGCCGTCGTGGACTTCGACGGCGGCCGTATTGAGCCACGTGGCGTGCGCCGAGCCGCTCACGTAGCTGGCGCGGCCGCTGAAGCGCCAGCCGCCGTCACACGGCAGCGCCCGTGTCCCCAGCGGATTCAGCGTGCCGGCGACCACGGCCCGCGGATCGCTGAAGATGTCGTCGAATGCCGCCTTCGACGCGAAGTGACCGAACAGCGGGCCACCGGCGCAGATCGCGAGATTCCATCCGGCAGACGCGTCGAGTCGCGCCATCGCCTCGAACAGGCGGACCGACTCGGGGATGGTGACGTCGCCACCGTCCATCGCCGCCGGGAGGAAGATGCGGAACAGACCGGCGACATGCAGAGCCTCGACGACCGGGGATGTGAGCTGTCCCTCGCGCTCGGAGGCCGCGGCTTGCTCGCGCACGAGTGGCGCCAAACCATCGATGCGGTCCAGGTACTGTTTCAACGCCGACATCGTTCACCTCCCCGGGGGGTTCGCGTACGAAATGAGCGTGCCACGTCTCCAAATGACCGCACAACCCGCGGTTGCTCGCCCGGCGTGCTTACGGTACGTGCGCCTCGTCGCTACGCCGCCCTCGTAGCTCAGTGGACAGAGCACCTGCCTCCTAAGCAGGGGGTCGCTGGTTCGATTCCAGCCGGGGGCATACCGACACCCGAACGATTCCGCGTGGCCCTCCCACGTCGGCCCGTTTCCCCAGGCTCAATTCAGCAGGGGTCCGTGACTTCGGTTGCTTGCTGGCGACGCATGCCGCCCAGCCCTTGTGAGCCTGTTCGTGCTTGAGGTCGGGAGACCCAAGGGAGGGTTGCTGGTTTCGATTCCGGCCGGGGCACTTCGCAACGGCCGCGATTCCGCTCACTCGGTCCGTGTCGCCCAGTCGTTCCCCGACTCAGGTCACTCTCCCCGCTTTGCCATCAGGCGGGACGTGGCGTATCCGGCGTTCGTGCCTCCGGCCCCGTTCCTCGCGCAGCGTGCGATCGCCCTCTCCGCACTGCTCGCCATGGCACTCTGCGCGCCCCCGTCCCTTCGCGCGGAGCGACGTGCGACGTGCCGCCGCGCCTGTCGCGATGGCATTGCGGCGTGTGCGGCGTGGCACGCGCCGATGAAGCGGTGGCCAGCCAAACGCATCTGTACCAAGGAGTTGCTGCTCGGCTGCGTCCGCGATGGCATCGTCGAATGCGCGCGCGCCCCCCACTATCGTGGGTCCTACTCGTTCGAGGGGGCCCTGCTCGATACGACGTGCACCACGCTGCCCGCCGGGTACCCGACGGAGCCGGTCACGATCTGGTTCGAGGTCCTCGATCGGTCCCGCGACAGGCTCGACGTGACGATCCACGCGAGCGACACCATCGAGGACTCTGGCGCCGGCGCGACATTTCCGTGGTCGATCGGCGAGGGCAACTGCATGTTCAGCGATGGGTCGGCCGACTGGTGCGGCAACGGTACGCTGACCATCGATGGCCCGCCCCCGCGCCACCCGAAGTCACCACGCCCCCCCGCCACGCTGTCCGTGGTGGTCTCGGTCTTCCGCCCGGAGGTCGGTACCTGCACGCGCCGCTACGTTGGCGAGGTCCGGCACGAAGCTGGGCTCTGAGCTGCAGCGTCGACACGCCTCATCACACGACGAGCACCGCCTTCCCCGTCACGCGACGCTCCAACTGATCGTGCAGCGCCCGCCCAGCTTCCGCGAGCGGATACTCCCGCGGCGCCACGGGCGAGAGCGTTCCGTCACCGATGCGCGCAAGGACCACGGCGAGCATGCTGCGGTTGGCATCCGGATCGGCCATCGACCACGCGCCCCAGTCGACGCCGATGACCGAGCGATTGCGAAGCAGGATGTGATTCAGTGGCAGGCGTGGAATCGGGCCGGCAGCGAAGCCGATCACCAACAGGCGCCCGCTCGGTGCCAGCACCCGCAAGGCGACCTCGGAGAGCTCGCCGCCGACGGGATCATACGCCACGTCGATCCCGCCCACCTGCCGGATGCGGTCCTTCAGGTCCGTGGCGGTGGAATCGACGACCACCGCGGCGCCGGCGGCGGTGGCGGCAGCGCGCTTGTCCTCCGATGAGGCGGCGGCGATCACGCGTGCCCCGAGCGACCTCCCGACATCGACTGCCGCCAGACCGACACCGCCGCCTGCACCGAGCACGAGCAGAGCGTCGCCGGACTGCAGCGTGGTCCGTCGCGTCAGGGCGAACCACGCCGTGCAGTAGCTCTGCATACAGGTCGCGGCGCGTGCGAAGTCGAGAGTGCCAGGGATACGCTGCACCTGTTCGGGGAAGGCCGCGATCTGCTCGCTGAAGCCACCGAGCCCACAACTGGCGAGCACGCGGTCGCCGGCGGCGAAGGCGTTCACCCCTGGTCCGACGGCGCTGACGATGCCGGCGACTTCACTCCCCGGCGTGAACGGTAGCGGCGGCTTGATCTGATACTTGCCGAGGACGAAGAGGCCATCGACGAAGTTCACGCCGGCTGCTTTGACGTCGATGACCAGTTGGCCGGCGCTCGGCTCGAGCGCAGGTCGGTCTTCGATCGTCAACAGGTCTGGCGACCCGATCTCGGTGCACACGATGGTCCGCATGGTTTGCCCTCTCGTTCGACGATAGCGCGCGAGCCGCCCATCGGCACCGCGTCCCTTGACTGCTGAGTCACGCCGCCGATTACCCCGGCCATGAAACGACCTCGCGGAGTCTTCCTCGTGTCGGCTGTCGCCCTCGCGATCCTGGTGGGCGTCTGGGTGACCGGGAGCCGTCGACGACCTCCGACGCCGGAGACGATCGCAGTACCACCCCCCGTGGCGGGTCCACGCCGTGTCCGTTCGGAGATCACTGGACCCGTATGGGTCATGGCCCTCCCCACGATCGTCGGCCAGGAGGCCTGCCTTCGCCTCGGGAGGAGCGCACTCCAGGCGGATCCGATTGGAAAGTGGACGGTCGTCGCGAATCTCTGGTTCGCGAGCGATGCCGAGTGCCGCAGCTATGTCGCTACGGGCGACATGCCCCCGGACTGCGGAGTCGAGACGAGAACATCGCAGCAGGAACGCCCGCTGGCCTCGCGCCGAAGACGCCGTCGGCGACCTCACGACCGGCAGTGATACCGACCGAAAGGCCGCGTGCGGATACTATTCGCTCGCCGAGTTGATCAGGAATGCGCGCTGCCAGGCCGAGGGCGGCGCCGGCTGACTGGTGTCACCGGCTCCGCCCACGCCATGCGCTACTTTCCGAATCGACTCAGCGTCGCGAAGTCGAAGAACCCCGGCTCCAGCGGCTGACGTCGATCGTTGCCGACGTCCTCGCCCGGCGCCACCAGACCAGCCAGCGTGGCGCGGTTGGCCTTGATGTTCTCGGCGCACTGATAGCCGAACGTCGAGCCCAGCCATCGCTCGGTGTCGGTGAACGGCGCCGAGGGCGGACCGGAAATCTGGTAGGTGTTCATCAGCTCGCCCTGCCAGGAGAAGCGACGGTTCCAGGCACCCTCATACGTGTAGTCGTCGATCCAGAGCTCGATCTTCCCGTAGAGGTAGTACTTGTCCTTCGGCACGCCTTCGATCACCCACATCTTGCGCTTGGTGAGCCCGGCGGCCACGGGCGCCCAGGCGATGCCCTTCCAACCGTCGATCTGGAATCCGGCGGTCTTCTCGTTGTTGGCGAAGATGGTCCGCCACCCGCCGCCGGGCATGGCCACGCGCTTCACCTGCCCCTTGAGCGCGTCGGGGTCGGTGATGCGCAGGCCGTCTTTGTGCCCCGTGAGCTTCCAGACGAAGTCCTGCGGCTTGCCGTCGAAGAAGTTGCCGTCGTCCTGGCTGAGGTCCGAGCCGAGGAAGCCGTCGGACCGATTGGTGGGTGACACCGACCGCACGCGACGCAGCGCCGGCACGTAGGCCCAGCTCGCATCGCGCTTGTCGGGATCATTGTAGCGCCACGACAGCGCAGCGGTGCCCTGGAGGTCGGCAGGCGTCATGGTGAGCGCCAGGAACTGGAAGAGCAGATTGTCGGGATTCTTCTCCGGGATGAGACGCTTCGGCTGCCCGTCGTAGTACAGGAACGTCACGTCCTGGATCGCGCTGCGGTCGATCCCGCTCGGGCTCAACCAGTTGAGCGCCGTCGTGTTCCGGCTGTTGCCGCCGATGAACACGGTGTAGGTCGTGTTCCAGAGAATCTTGTACGCCGCGTCGGGATCGTCTTCCTTGATGTCCGGGAACAACGTGCCGGTGATGTATTCCGGCTTCTTCCCGGTGTTCTTGTCGACCGGCTGCTTGTTCTCGTCGAGCGTCAGGTTCTGGCGGTTCCATTCCGTCGCCGCCGCATGCGTGTCGTCCCACTGGAATGCCGAGTTGGGATAGTCGACGATGACGTTCGCGTACTCGCCCTTCTTGTAGTGCTCGTAGATCTCGGGCGGTAGCAGGTCCTTCGCCTCCTCGGCGTTGCTCTGGTCGAGCATCGTACCGACGGCGAGCTCGGCGCGCGCGCCGGACGGAATCACCAGCGCTCCACACATCACGAGCGCCAGCAGCGTTGTCGTTCTCCACATTGGCGACGTCCCCCCGTCTAATGCCTGACGAATTTCCGTAATTGAGCAGGCCGACGCCGTGGAGAGCAAGCCCCGGCGGTTTCTGACGCGCCCCGTTGCACATGCCGCACCGTTCCATCCCACGGTTTCGCACCCCGGCACATTGTCCGATCACGCCGAATGCCCTGGTGGTGAACGCTCACAAGCGCCCGCCCGCACACGGGTCCGGGCCTGGAGGCCTCGCCACAATGACGACGTCCACGACAGCGCCGGCGGCGCGCAGCCGTCTGCGGCACCAGTCATGGCCCGGACCCCGGGACGTGCAGAGGGAGGGCGACTGGCCGATGCAGATGACGGGCCTCGCGACGGCGCCGAGCAACATCGGAGGCCAGAGCTTCCTCCGTCAGGTGTGGCCGTGGGCACGCTCCAAGCACCAAGACCACCATCGGCAGGAAGCAGGACGACTGAGCCTCGCGCGTGCGGAACGAGAGAAATAGTTTGCCGGGCTTGCTGAACCCGAGCGGAAGTTGTGCTACACGCAGAGCCGTTCGGGTTCGCGAGCCACGTCCGAGCAACAGTCAGCATGAGGAGGTGGGGGCATGCGGAGTCTCGTGGAATCCCGGGTGCGCCGGCTCGCCGCAGACCATCTGGGGGTAGAGGAGGACGAGCTCCTTCCGGAGCTGTCGCTGGTGGAGGATCTCGCCGCCGACTCGCTCGACCTGGCCGAGCTCGGCCTCGCACTCGAGGACGAACTGGGGGTCGCCGTGCCCGAGCCGCTGCTCAGCGAGGTCCGCACCTACGGCGATCTCGTCGAGGCCATGCTCATCGTGGTCCAGGCACACGTCGACGCCGAGTCCCGCCGTGTCATGCAGCCGGCCACCATCTGGGCACGCGTGTTCCGTCACGACGATGACGCCGGCCCCCTACTCGAGCGTGCGGGGCCACTCACGCCGTACGCCGCCGAGACCATCGCCGACGACGTCCTGCGTACCGGCCCCGGCACACGACTCGAAGTCACGGTCACGGGCACCAGCGACGACGCCACCATCGCCCGCGTGCGCGGGCATTTCGCATGGCTCGCGCAGCACGGCGTCGACGTCGCGGTGCACGCGGAAACCCCGGGCAGTCATCGGCCGCACCCGAACGCTGCCTGAGCGTCGGTGCGACTCTTCGTCTACGGCACCCTCGTCGATCGCTCCGTCCAGCATCGGGTCACCGGCCGCGCGTTTCCCGCCCGACCCGCGCGGCTCACGGGCTGGGTTCGGCGTACCGCCGTCTACCCGTACGTCGTTCCCTCGCCGGGTGACGGCGTCGACGGCGTCCTCCTCGATGACGTCGACGATGCGAGCTTGGCGCGCCTGGACGCCTACGAGGACGCCGGCCGTCTCTACGAGCGCCGTCAGGTGACGGTCATGGTCGACGGCGCACCCGTCGGCTGCGACGTCTACGTCGGACTGGCGATCGCCCAGCCGTCGTGACTCAGCGTCGCGGCTGCCAGAGCGGGAGCTGGTCGTAGACCTCCGACACCCGTGGCAGCTTCGCGTCCTTCGGCGACAACAACGGCGCCCCGACGTTCCACACCACCCCGATGTCCGGGTCGTTCCAGGCGATGCCGAACTCGTCGCCGGGGGCGTACGGCGTCGAGCACTTGTACTCGACCTCCGCCGTCTCGGTGACGACGGAGAAGCCGTGGACGAAGCCCACGGGCACGTACAGCTGACGCGCGTTGTCGGCGGACAGCTCCAGGCCGATCCACTTGAGGAACGTCGGCGACCCGCGCCGCACGTCCACGGCGACGTCGAAGATGCTGCCCTGAATCACGCGAACCAGCTTCGCCTGCGGCTGCAGCCGCTGTGCGTGCAGCCCGCGCAGCGTGCCCACCACCGAGCGCGAGTGATTGTCCTGGACGAACGTCTCCGTGATGCCCTGCTCGCGATAGCGCTCCGCATGGTACGACTCGAGGAAGAAGCCGCGATCGTCACGATGTACCGCCGGCTCGACCAGGAGCACGTCGGGAATGGCGGTGGGGGTGATGCGCATGCTCACGGCCACTGCTCAAGGAGGTGCAGGAGGTACTCGCCGTACCCGGTCTTGCGCATGGGCTCGGCCAGCCGGCGCACGTCGTCGACACCGATGTATCCCATGCGCAGCGCGATCTCCTCGAGACACGCCACCTTGAGCCCCTGCCGCTCCTCGATCGCCTGGATGAAGTTCGATGCCTGTGCCAACGCCTCGTGGGTGCCGGTGTCGAGCCAGGCGACGCCGCGGCCGAGGCGCTCGACGTGCAGCGAGCCCAGCTCGAGGTAACGCCGATTGACGTCGGTGATCTCGAGCTCGCCGCGTGCCGAGGGCCGCAACGTGCTCGCGATCTCGGTGATGCGGGCGTCGTAGAAGTAGAGGCCGGTCACGGCGAACGACGACCGCGGCTTCGCCGGCTTCTCCTCGAGCGACACGGCACGTCCCGCGGGATCGAACTCGACCACGCCGTACCGCTCCGGATCGCGCACGTGGTAGGCGAACACGGTGGCACCGTCGACGCGGGCCGCGGAGCGACGCAGGCTCTCGGTGAAGCCCTGGCCATAGAAGACGTTGTCACCGAGCGCGAGCGCGCCGGGGCCGCCACCGAGAAAGTCGCGGCCGATGATGAACGCCTGGGCGATGCCGTCGGGCGTCGGCTGCGAGGCGTAGTCGATCCGGAGGCCGAGCGGCCGTCCGTCGCCGAGGAGGCGCTGGAACGCGGCCTGATCGTGCGGCGTGCTGATGACGAGGATGTCGCGGATACCCGCCAGCATGAGCGCCGACAGCGGGTAGTAGATCATCGGCTTGTCGAAGATCGGGAGGAGCTGCTTGCTCACGCCGAGCGTCAGCGGATAGAGCCGCGTCCCGGCGCCGCCGGCGAGGAGAATGCCTTTCATGCGTTGGGGCCCCTGGTTAGCACCTCTGCTCCGCCCGGCAAACCGCGCGGGCCCGCGAAAACACCGCATCCAGCATGGGTCGGGTGAGGCGGCCGGTGAAGGTGTTCTGCTGGCTCGGATGGTACGAGCAGAGCAGCGTCAGGCCCGACGGCAGCCGGTGCTCCGCACCGTGGCCGAATGCGGGACGAGGGCGCGGTACCACCTGACCGCGTGCGGCCTCGGCGACCAGGAAGCGATCGTGCGCGATCCGGCCGAGCACCACCACGACACGCAGATCCGTCAACGCCGCCATCTCGGCGAGCAGCCAGCGCCGACAGGTGTCGAGCTCGTCGGGCGTCGGCTTGTTGTTGGGTGGCGCGCACCGCGCCGCGGCCGTGACGAAGGCGTCGTCGAGCCGCAGCCCATCGTCGCGGTCGGTCGAGGTGGGTTGGTTCGCGAAGCCGGCGCGATGGAGCGCCGCGTAGAGCCAGTTGCCGCTCTCGTCGCCGGTGAAGATGCGGCCGGTTCGATTCGCGCCGTGGGCTGCCGGAGCGAGCCCTACGACGAGGAGACGCGCCGACGCATCGCCGAACCCTGGGACCGCGCGTCCCCAGTAGTCCCAGGTGCGGAACCGGGCCACCTTGTCGCGCGCGATCCGCTCGCGATGGGCGACCAGCCGTGGACAGAGTCGACAGCGAGCGATCCGACGGCCGATGGCCGCCAGCACATCACTCGGAGCAGAGGACGCCGGCGGTGAGGAAGAACGCGTGCGTGTCCCGGACGGTGCCACTCATCACCTCGCCCTCGCCGGCGGCTTCCACGCGTCGCACCGCGACGGCCGTGGCCGGAGGCGCCTCCGGCAGGTCGGGCGGCGCGTAGCCCTCGGGATACTGGAAGGCGGTCTCGAGCAGATCGCCAGGCTGGAGATCCTCGGCGGCGACGGCCTCCATGCCGCGACGGAAGAACGGATGCCCCGCTGCCGTCACCACTGCATGCCCGTTGTCGAAGACGACGCGCACGAGGGGCACGGGGCCACTCGTCGTCACCTTGATCAGCTGGCGGAAACCGATCACGCCGGACGGCAGGCGCGTCATCAGCGCGAAGCCCTTGTTCGGGGTCTCCGCCATCGTGACGGGTCCCTCGGCGGTTTCGAGGAGGCAGGTCGGGGGAAGGCCGCGCGGGCGTGGCGTCGACATGATGGCGGCGGGACGATAGTCCGCGCCCTCGGGCCGGTGCAAGGGTCGTTCAGCGCACGATCGGCAGCGACAGCTGACGTCGATCGCGGACCCGCCGCGCGGTCGGCCGCGCCGGCGCGTTCCGGCGGCCGCTGCGCACCATGCGCACCGCCTCGTCGATCGAGACGCCGGTGACGCGGGCATAGCGCTGCATCGCCGCGCCGAGCGCCAGCAGCTCGGCACTCCCGCCCCACAGCGTCGTCATGCTGCGCATCCGCCGCCACGTCGGGACCATCGTGCCTCGCGTCCAGCGACGCAGCACCGACGGGCTGACGCGCAACGCCTTGGCCATCTCACCCGCACCGAGTCCGTACAGGCGACGGACGGCCGCCAGGTACGCCGGCACCGTCACGATGGTCGTCGCCTGATCGCGAGACTGGCTCACTCGACTTTGGCCGGCCGCGTCCGCTTCGCCGCGACGCTGCGCCGCTTCTTGAGCCCGCCGATGTGCCGCTCGATGAGGGCATCCGCGCGCTGTAGGAGCTTCTCGTCCTTGGTGTAGCGCTCGACCATGTACGAGAGGTCGCCGAGGTCGTGCAGCAGGAACTGGATGGCACGCTCGCGCCAGCGCGGGCTCCGCACGACGCTCAGCAGGTCCATCACCAGGTCCTCGAGCTCGGAGCTTTCGACGTCGATCGCCATCTCGAAGGCGCGCTCGACGCTGATCCCGGCCCGCGTCTCGCGGAGATACGCCGTGAGCAGCGAGCGCAGGCGGGTGACGGTGGCTTCGTCGAACCAGACCCGCGTGCTCTTCGCCCGCGCCGGATCCGACTCGATGATGCTCTCGACGAGGGTGAGCCCCCCACAGTGGGCGGCCTCGTGCCGCGCCATCGAGAACCAGAAATTCCGGACCTCCTCGGGTCGCGGAAACGCCTGCACGAAGGCGACGTACAGCGCCATCGTCTTCTTCTCGAGATCGATCGCGGTGTCGAGCACCTCCCGGACGGTTACACGCCGGGCCTTGCGGGGCCGCGCCGACATCGGCGCCTTCTTAGCAAACCCCCACGCGGGTTGTAAGAAGCAGACATGGAGCCGTCGGACCCGCCCAGTCTCGAGACCACGATCACCGAGGTGGGCACCCTGCTGGTCCAGCTCCATAAGTACCGCGCGGGCATCGCGCTCCATCCCGGCCTGCTCGCGGTGGCCCTCGGCATCGGCGATCGCGCCCGACGGCGCCATCACCGCCAGGTGCTCGAGCAGATGGGCGACGCCGACCTCCTCGGTGAAGCGCTCGATCTCCGTCGCCGCCTCGAGGAATGCCTGGCGATCATCCGCAGCGGCCCGGACTATCGCGCTGCCGTCGTCGCGCATGCCGCCGGCGATCACACCGCCCTCGCCCGTCTCCTGCCGCTCGTCTTCGACGACCTCGACCCGGTTCCCGCGCCGCCGATCCTCTGGCATCCCTTCCCCTGGCTCCGGCGCAACCGGCCGCGGCCCGCCGCCGACCTGGCCGCCATCGTCGTGCACCTCACGATCGAGGGCATCGATGGCGACGCCGATGCGCTCGCGCCGGGCCTCGACCCCGAGCTTCCCGCGGTGCCACTCGAAACCGCCCCGAGCGGCGGCGACCCGTTGCTCCTGCGCTACGATGCCGGCGTGCTCCCACCCGCCGTCTTCCGCCTGCGGACGGTGTCGGCATTCGTCGTGCACGTGCCGCGACTGCATGTCCCCGCCGGCGTCGTCCTGCTGGACGCGCTCGACGACGAGGAGCTCGGCGAGGTGACGGTCGACTACCCGCGCTATCGCGCCGAGCTGTCCGCAGCGCTCGCGGCCGTCGGGCTGTCAGTGACGGGCGGGTAGACGCCTGCGACCCCGTCCCTGGTGCCGCAGGCGCCCGCGGCACCTTCCCTGGCACCGCCCGTCCTGACTCCCCCGCCCCTAGCTGCCGAGGCTCTGTTCCAGCCTCGACACGGTTTCGCGGAATGCCGCATCGTTCTTGAGCCGCTCCTCGATGGCGCCGAGGGCGTGCACCACCGTGGAATGATCCCGGCCCAACTCCGCTCCGATGGCCTTCAGTGGCTCGTCGGTGTGCCGCCGGCACAGGTACATCGCCAGCTGCCGCGGAACCGCGATCCGATTCGTCCGTCGTGCCGAGCTGATCTCGGTACGGGTGAGCTTGTAATGTCGGCAGACCTCGCCGACGATGCGCCCGAGCGTCTTACGACCGGGTTTGGCCCGACCGTAGGCGACCAGTGCCTCGCGCACGAGGCCGAGCGTTGCCGCGCGACCCGTCAGTGAGGCGAACGCCTCGACGCGCATGATCACTCCCTCGAGCGCGCGACCGTTCTCACACCAGTGCTCGGCCAGATGCTCGACGACCTCGTCGTCCAGCACGAGGCCCGCGTCCTCGGCCTTGCGACGCACGAGCGCCACTCGCAGCTCGGCATCGAGCGGCTGCACGTCGGCGAGCAGCCCGGAGTTGAACCGGCTGCGCAGCGCGGTTTCGATGCCAGGCAGGTCGTCGGGCGCACGGTCGGACGCGATGACGATCTGGCGGCGGCCGTCGTGCAGCGCATTGAACGTGTGCGTGAATTCCTCCTGCGATCGCACCTTGTCGGCGAGGAACTGGATGTCGTCGACGATGAGCGTGCCAACCCGCCGGAACCGCAGACGGAAGCGCTCCATCTGGTGCCGTCGCAGCGCCATGATCATCTCGTTGACGAACGTCTCCGCCGAGACGTACGCCACCGAGTGCTCGCCGTTGCGCGTGCCGAGCGCATGCGCAATGGCCATCAGGAGGTGGGTCTTACCCAGGCCCACGCCCCCATAGAGGAACAACGGATTGAACCGAGCGCCGGGCTTCTCGACGACGGCACGCGCCGCCTCATAGGGCACCTGATTGCTGCGCCCGACGACGAAGTTGTCGAAGGTGCAACGTGCAGGCGGCATGGCCGTGACCTGACGCTCCTCGACACGAATCGTTCCACGCCGCTGCCGTGGCGCGGGCTCGACGGCGAGCGCGCGATTCACGATCAGCTTCAGGCGCGCCGGCGAGCCGACCGCTGCATCGACGGCCTCCTGGAGCGCCGCGATGTAATTTGCTCTCAGCCAGTCGACGACGAACGAGCTGGGAGCCTCGATCGTGAGCTCATTGCTGTCCCACGCCGTGGCCTGCAGCGGCGCGATCCAGGTTTCGTAATCCTTGGCACGAAGGCTAGCACGAAGCTGCCGCCGAACTTCCACCCACACGGCATCGACCATCCACCGTCCCCTCGTCGGCTCGACATCCTGTCGAGCCACCGGAGATCCACCACGTGACGTTATCCACACCTTGGGAGAACAGACGGAACTCCCCGTCGGACAAGCTGATCAGCATGGCTGCGGTCGCCGCCTCAGTCCCCACCCCACCACCGCCGCCCCGCCTGCCCTGCGGGACGACCGCGTCCAACCCTTAACCTGCACCCTGTTCCAGAAAGCTATATGTTGCGCGGAGGTGACGTTTTTAGTCGGACTAGGTTCCGAATGCAAGGAAAAAAATGGGTGCGATGCGCGTGATGCGCTAACGTCGCGCGCATCATCGCGATTCGCGCATCATCGCGCAACGACGGCGAGCGGTGCGTTCGTCACCTTGCTCGACTTCTCGTACAACGCGAGCGCTTCCGGCATCCATTCCTGCAGTTGCTGCGTGCGTGTGCCGTGACTCGGGTGCGTCGAGAGGAACTCCGGCGCGCCACCGCCGCCCGTCTTTCCCATGCGTTCCCAGAATCCGATCGCAGCACGCGGGTCATACCCGGCCTGTGCCATCAGCAACAGACCGATGCGATCGGCTTCGGATTCCTGCGATCGTCCGTACGGGAGCAGCACGCCGTACTGCGCGCCGAGACCGTACGCCGCCATCACCGCCTGCGATTGCGTGGCGGCACCGAGCACCGCGCCACCGGCTTCGGCGACGGCGGCCTGACTCATCCGTTCCGCACCGTGACGGGCGAGCGCATGCGCGATCTCGTGTCCCATCACGACGGCGAGCCCATTGGTGTCCTGCGCGACGGGCAGGATGCCAGTGTACACCGCCACCTTGCCGCCCGGGAGACAAAACGCGTTCACCTGCGCCGAATCGTCGATGACGACGAACTGCCACTGAAAGTCCGGCCGATTGGCCACCGCCGCGAGGCGACGACCGACGTCGTCCACCGGTGCGACGACGTTCGGCGACGTCACCACGCGACTCTCAGTCACGACCTGCTGAAACGCCTGGGCGCCCATCTGCGCCTCCTGCTGTGAGGAGACGAGGATCAGCTGCGAACGCCCCGTGTATGGCACCTTGGCGCACGCCGCCACGACGGCGAGCGCGGCGAGCGCCCATCGCACGCGCGGGCCCATCGCCCTGGCGATCAGCCCTTTGCCTTGAGCGCTTCGTCGATCATCTGCTTGAACCCCTCGGGTGAGCGGTTCATCAGGCGCTTGCCGTTCACGAAGAACGTCGGCGTGCCGGTGACGTCGACGGTGCGTGCCTGCTTCATGTCGCTGTCGACCTGCGCGGCGATCTCGGGCGAATTCACGTCCTTGTCGAACTGCGCCATGTCGAGATTGAGCTTCTGCGCGAGCTCCTTGAACTTCTCGGGGCTAAGCTGACGATAGTTCTCGAAGAGCAGCGCGTGCATCTCCCAGAACTTGCCCTGCTTGCCCGCAGCCAGCGCCGCCTTGGACGCCCCCATGGCCTGCGGGTGGATCGAGGTGAGCGGGAACTGCTTGTAGACGAAGTTCACGTCCTTCGGGTACGCCGCCAGCATCTGATCGACGAGCGGCGCCGACTGCGCGCAGAACGGGCACTGGTAGTCGGAGAACTTGACGATGGTGACCTTCGCATCCTTCGGGCCCTTCATCTCGGCGCCCTCGACCGCGATGGTGTAGACCTTGCTGGGATCGATCTGTGGTCGGGAGGGAGCGGCCGGGGCCGCCGTCTTCACGGTCTGAACCGTCTTGTCGAGCGCTTCGAGCTTCGCGAGGATCTCCTTCTGACCCTTCTTGAGCTCCTCGATGTCCGCAGGATTTCCGCAACCCGCGAGTGCGACGATCCCGAGCAGCGGAGCGATCACGATGCTTCGTCCCATTACCCTCACCTCCCGTTGGCGCACGATTTAAGGAGCGGTCCCGCTGGGTGTCAAGGCACGTCCGTGCGCGGGCTTCACCTTGACTACCCAAATTCTTTCCGTTACGCGCAACCAACGTTCACGTCCCCAACGACCTTGAGGAGGAAGCATGCGGCGAATGGGATATCTTGCGGGTGGGCTGGCAGTCATCGTGACGCTGTCCGGGTGTTCGACCTTCCAGGATCGGGAATGGGGGACGTGTGCGATCGGCGGCGCCATCATCGGTGGTGCCGTCGGCGGTGTCGCCTCGGGCGTTGCGCTCAACAACACGGGTAACCCCAGCAATGGGGCGGAAGCCGGAGCGATCGCGGGCGGCGCCATCGTCGGCGGCGCGATCGGCGCGATTCTCGGTCATGCCATCTGCGACCCCATCAAGGAGCCGCCGCCGCCTCCTCCGCCGCCGCCCCCGCCGCCTCCGCCCCCGGCGCCGACGAAGATCCCCACGCCGCTGCGTGGCGGCTGAACCAGCGCATCGATAGGCGCGCAGCGCGGGGG
>DASYLJ010000114.1:0-9483 GCA_036009625.1 Binatia bacterium | reverse complement strand
ACGGGGCGGTGCTGCCGATCCTGCACCTGAACGGCTGGAAGATCGCCGGGCCCACCGTGCTCGGCCGTCAGACCGACGAGACCGTCGCGCATCTGCTCGCGGGCCACGGCTACGAGGCGCACTTCGTCGAGGGCGACGATCCCATGACGGTGCACGGCGCCTTCGCCGCCACCCTCGACGCGTGCTGGCATCGTATCCAGACCATCCAGGCGGGCGCGCGTGGCCACACGCCGCCAGCAGTGCCGCCGCGCTGGCCGGCGATCGTGCTGCGCACGCCGAAGGGCTGGACGGGGCCGCACGAGGTCGACGGCGTGCAGGTCGAAGGCACGTTCCGTGCGCATCAGGTGCCGCTGGCGAACGTGCGCGAGAACCCGAAGCACCTGGCGATGCTCGAAGCGTGGATGCGCAGTTACAAGCCCGAGGAGCTGTTCGACGCCCAAGGCCACCTCGTGCCCGAGATCGCGGCGATCGCGCCGCGCGGCGACCGTCGCATGGGCGCCAACCCGCACGCGAACGGCGGGCGTCTGCTCGCCGATCTCGATCTGCCGGCGTACACCGACTACGCGCGCCCGGTGCCGTCGCCGGCTGTGGAGCTGCTCGAGTCGACGCGCGCCCTCGGCGAGTTCATGCGCGACATCTATCGTCGCAACCCGACGACGTTCCGCCTCTACTGCCCGGACGAGACCAGCTCGAATCGACTCGGTGCGGTGTTCGAGATCGAGAACCGCTGCTTCGTCGGCCCGCACCTCGACACCGACGACCACATCTCGCCCGACGGCCGCGTCATGGAGGTGCTGAGCGAGCACAACTGCCACGGCTGGCTCGAGGGCTACCTGCTGACGGGTCGCCACGGGCTGTTCGCCACCTACGAGGCGTTCGCGATGGTGTCGGCGTCGATGACCATCCAGCACGCGAAGTGGCTGGAGGAGGGTGTGAAGCTCGAGTGGCGGGCGCCGATCTCGTCGTTCAACGTGCTGCTCACGTCCACCTGCTGGCGGAACGACCACAACGGCTTCAGCCACCAGGGGCCCGGGCTCATCGACACGGTCCTCTCGAAGAAGGGCACGGTCGCGCGCATCTATCTGCCGCCGGACGCCAACACGCTGCTGTCGGTCGCCGACCACTGTTTCCGCAGTCGCGACTACGTGAACCTGATCGTCATCGACAAGCAGCCGCAGCTGCAGTGGCTCGACATGGCGGCGGCGCGCGAGCACTGCGCGCGCGGGGCGTCACGCTGGGCCTGGGCCAGCAGTGACGGCGACGGCCTGCCGGACGTGGTCATGGGCTCCGCTGGCGACGTGCCGACGCTCGAGACGATCGCGGCCGTCTGGCTCCTCCGCCGCCACCTGCCGGGGCTCAAGGTCCGGATGGTGAACGTGGTCGATCTGATGGTGCTGTCACCGCCCGACCGGCATCCGCACGGCATGCCGGAGGGCGATTTCGACGCCCTCTTCACGCGCGACCGCCCCGTGATCTTCGCCTTCCACGGCTACCAGGGCGCCATCCACCAGGTGGTGCACGGGCGCCCGGACACCGACCGCTTCCACGTCCGCGGCTTCAACGAGGAGGGCACGACGACCACGCCCTTCGACATGGTCGTGCGGAACGGGATGAGCCGCTACCATCTCTGCAAAGAGGTGGTCCGGCGGGTGCCGGATCTGGGGGCGGCGGGGCAGGCGCTGGTAGCGCTCTGTGACGATGCTCTGGCCCGGCACGAGCGCTGGGTGTGCGAGCACCTCGAAGACATGCCAGAAGTACGGGACTGGACCTGGACGGCCGCCTGACGGCGACCACGGCAGAGGAGGCAGCGATGCAGGTGGGGATGATCGGACTCGGGCGCATGGGCGCCAACATGGTACGGCGATGGATGCGGGCGAAGCACACGTGCGTCGTGCATGACGTGTCCGCGGATGCAGTGAAGGAGCTGGCCGGGGAGGGCGCCACCGGCGCCACGTCGCTCGCCGACTTCGTCGCCAAGCTGAGCACGCCGCGCGTCGTCTGGTTGATGGTGCCCGCCGCGGTCGTCGACGCCACGCTGGCCGACCTGGTGAAGGTCCTGCAACCGGGCGACATCATCGTCGACGGCGGCAACTCGTACTACCGCGACGACATCGACCGCGCCGGACGCCTCGCCGAGAAGAAGCTCCACTACGTCGACTGCGGCACCAGCGGCGGCGTCTGGGGCCTCGATCGCGGCTACTGCCTCATGATCGGCGGTGAGAACGACGTCGTGAAGCGGCTCGATCCGCTCTTCGCGACGCTGGCGCCAGGTGTCGGCAGCATCGATCGCACGCCGGGTCGCGAGAAGGCGGGCGGCGGGACGGCGGAGCAGGGCTACCTGCACTGCGGACCGAACGGCGCCGGGCACTTCGTCAAGATGGTGCACAACGGTATCGAGTACGGCCTCATGGCCGCCTATGCCGAAGGGCTCAACATCCTGAAGCACGCCAACGTCGGCAAGGGGAAACGCGACGTCGACGCCGAGACCACGCCGCTGCGGAACCCCGAGTACTACCAGTACGACCTGAACCTGCCCGAGATCGCCGAGGTGTGGCGGCGCGGCAGCGTGGTGGCCTCGTGGCTCCTCGACCTCACCGCGGCGGCCCTGCTCGGCGACCCGCAGCTCAAGGAGTTCAGTGGCCGTGTGTCCGACTCCGGCGAAGGCCGCTGGACGCTCGACGCTGCGATCGACGAGGCCGTACCGGCGCACGTGCTGGCGGCGGCGCTGTTCGAGCGTTTCTCGTCGCGCGGCGAGGCCGAGTTCCAGGATCGTCTGCTCTCCGCCATGCGGTACGAGTTCGGCGGCCACCACGAGAAGAAGTGATGGCGGCCGAACCGTCCGATGCGCTGGTGTTCTTCGGGGCCAGCGGCGACCTCGCGTACAAGAAGATATTTCCCGCGCTGCAGCAGATGATCCGCCGCGGGCATCTGAACGTGCCCGTGGTCGGCGTCGCCAAATCCGGCTGGACGCTCGAGCAGCTCAAGAATCGCGCTCGCGAGAGCCTCGCCAAACATGGGGGCGGCGTCGACGAGGCGGCATTCGCGAAGCTCTCGTCGTTGTTGCGCTACGTCGACGGCGACTACGGCGACCCGGCCACGTTCGCGGCGTTGCGCGCGCAGCTCGGCACGGCGACGCGCCCGGCCCACTACCTGGCGATTCCGCCCAGCATGTTCGGGGTGGTGGTCGAGGCCCTCGGCCAGGCGAATTGCGCGTCGCAGGCACGCGTCATCATCGAGAAGCCGTTCGGCCACGATCTGGCGTCGGCGACGGAGCTCAACAAGACGCTGCACAGCGTGTTCGAGGAGCGCAACGTCTTCCGCATCGATCACTACCTCGGCAAGGAGCCGGTCCAGAACATCATCGTGTTCCGCTTCGGCAACACCTTCCTCGATCCGATCTGGAACCGGAACTACGTCGAGAGCGTCGAGATCACGATGGCGGAATCGTTCGGCGTGCAGGGCCGTGGCCGCTTCTACGAGGAGGCGGGCTGCATCCGCGACGTGGTGCAGAACCACATGCTGCAGGTCGCCGGTTTCCTGGCAATGGAATGCCCGATCACGACCTATGACGAGTCGCTGCGCGACGAGCAGGTGAAGGTGTTCCGGTCGATGCGTCCGCTCGATGCGGACGATCTCGTGCGTGGGCAGTTCACCGGCTACCGCAAGGAGCCCGGCGTGGCGCCGACGTCCACCGTCGAGACCTACGCGGCGGTGCGGCTGTACATCGACTCGTGGCGCTGGGAGGGCGTGCCCTTCCTCATCCGTGCCGGCAAGAACCTGCCCGTCACCACCACCGAGGTGTTCGTCGCGCTGAAGAAGCCGCCGCTGCGCAAGGTCGACGGCATCGACGCCAACTACGTCCGTTTCCGCTTGAGCCCCGACGTCACCATCGCCATCGGTGCGCAGGTGAAGCGGCCGGGCGAGGAGCTCGTCTCCGAGCCGGCCGAGCTCGGGGTCACCCACCAGCCCGAGGCCCACGAGATGGAGGCCTACGATCGGCTGCTCGGCGACGCCATGGAGGGCCAGGGCATGCTGTTCGCGCGCGAGGACGGCGTCGAGGCCGCCTGGCGCGTCGTGCAGCCGGTATTGGGCGACGTCACGCCGATCCACGAGTATGCGCCCGGCACCTGGGGGCCGGACGAGGCCAAGCGGCTTGCGGACGACGTCGGCGGCTGGCACGACCCGCAGTGAGGACGGTGTGAGCGCGAGCGGCGGTACGGATGATCCCGGCGTCCAGGCGGTGGCGACCGCGGCGCTGGCCCTGGTGAACGACGGCGCGCGACTCGGGCTGGGGACTGGGCGCGCCGCGATCGCGTTCATCCACAAGCTCGGCGCCCGGGTACGCGACGGCCTGC
The DNA here is from genome assembly GCA_036009625.1 of Binatia bacterium. GTDB lineage: Bacteria > Desulfobacterota > Binatia > DP-6 > DP-6 > DASYLJ01. Next base: position 5,128 of record DASYLJ010000114.1, on the reverse strand, counting down.
GTGTCACCGGCGTGCCCACCTCCGATGCGTCGGAGGCCCTCGCGCGCGAGTTGGGCATCCCGATCATCGAGCTCGACGAGACCGTCGAGCTCGACATGACGGTCGACGGGGCGGACGAGGTCAGTCCCGAGCTCGATCTGGTGAAGGGGTGGGGCGGGGCGCTCGTGCGCGAGCGCATCGTCGCCTCGGCGTCGCGACGCCAGGTCATCCTCGTCGGGCGCGAGAAGCTGGTGCGGACGCTCGGCGAGCGCGGCCGCATCCCGATCGAGGTGATCCCGCTGGCGCGGGGTCCGGTCATCCGACAGCTGCGTGCGATCGGCCTGCGGCCCACCGTGCGTTCCACGGACGGGAAACCGCAGCACACCGACAACGGCAACCTGACCATCGACTGCGCGCTCGAAACGCCGCTCGCCGACGGGCGGGCAGCGCGTGCCCTCGTCGCCACGCTGCGCACCATCGCCGGCGTGGTCGACTGTGGGCTCTTCCTCGGAACGGCCGAGCGCATTCTCGTCGGCGCTGCCGACGGACGGGTCGAGACGCGTGTGCGACAGGGAGGCTCCGATGCCTGAAGTCGAGGTCTGTGCGGATGGCGACGCGCTGATGACGGCCGCCGCCGAGACGGTGGTGCGTGCCGCGGCGGAAGCCATCGAGGAGTCGGGCCGCTTCACGCTGGCGCTCTCGGGCGGCACCACGCCGAAGCGGCTCTTCCAGCTGCTCGCCACGCCGGGGTATGCGGCGCGGATCGACTGGGCGCACGTCTACGCCTGCTTCGGTGACGAGCGCTGCGTGCCGCCGAACGATCCCGCCAGCAACTACCGCATGGCGCGCGAGGCGCTACTCGACCGCGTGCCGATTCCGCCCGAACAGGTGCTCCGCATGCGTGGCGAGGACGATCCAGTCACGGCGGCCGCCGACTACGAGCGCGCGCTGCGCGAGGTCGTCGGGAACCGCACGCGGCTCGATCTCGTCCTGCTCGGCATGGGCGACAACGGTCACACGGCCTCGCTGTTCCCCGGCATGACGGCGGTGCACGAGCACACACGCTGGGTCGTTGCCGAGCACATCCCCGAGGTCGGCATGTGGCGTATCACGCTGACGCCGGCCGCCATCAACGCCGCCGCCGAGGTGGTGTTCCTGGTGTCGGGGGCTGGCAAGGCGCCCATCCTGGCACGCGTGCTCGAGGGGCCGCGGCAGCCCGACGTCCTGCCGTCGCAGGTGGTGGCGCCGACGAATGGAACGTTACGCTGGCTGGTCGACGCGGCCGCCGCGGCACAGCTCAAACAGGAGGCACGATGAACGCGACCCGGACGCTCCACGAGGCCGGCCAGAGTCTCTGGCTGGACAACATCACGCGCAAGCTCCTCGACGACGGCGGTCTCCAGGGCTACATCCGCGATCTCTCGGTCACGGGTCTGACCTCGAACCCCACCATCTTCGACCAGGCCATCAAGAACAGCACCGACTACGACGGCGCCATCCTCGAGAAGACGAAGGCCGGCCGCGAAGGCGAGGCGCTCTTCTTCGACCTGGCCATCGAAGACCTGACGCGCGCCGCCGATCTCTTCCGTCCGATCTACGACCGCACCAACGGGGTCGACGGTTGGGTGTCGCTCGAGGTGTCCCCGAAGCTCGCGTACGACGCCAAGAGCACGGTGGCGGCGGCCAAGGACCTGTGGACCCGCGCCGGACGGCCGAACCTGTTCATCAAGATTCCCGGCACGGCCGAGGGACTGCCCGCGATCGAGGAGACCATCTTCGCTGGTGTGCCGGTGAACGTGACGCTGCTGTTCTCGCGCGAGCACTACCTCGCGGCGGCGCGCGCCTACCTGCGCGGCATCGAGCGTCGGGTGGCCGCGGGGCTCAACCCGCACGTCGCGTCGGTGGCATCGGTGTTCGTCAGCCGCTGGGATGCGGCGGTGGCGAAGACGGTGCCGGCGGCGCTCGTCAACCGCCTCGGTATCGCCATCGGCCGACGTACCTACGCCGCCTATCGCGACCTGCTGGCGTCGGATCGGTGGCTGCGGCTCGTCAACGAGGGCGCGCGCTCGCAGCGCCTCCTCTGGGCCAGCACAGGCACGAAGGATCCGAAGGCACCCGACACGCTCTACGTCGAGGCGCTGGCGGCGCCCCACACCATCGACACCATACCCGAGAAGACGCTGCTGGCCTTCGGCGATCACGGCACCGTCGGTGGCAAGCTGCCGCGCGACGGGGGCGACGCCGAGGACGTGCTCGACGAGTTCATGCGTGCCGGCGTCGATCTCGATGAGCTCGCAGCGCAGCTCCAGCGCGACGGCGCGTCGTCGTTCGTGAAGTCGTGGGAGGAGCTGCTGACCTGCCTGGTGGGAAAGAGCGCCAGCCTCAAGAAGGCCGGCTGATGGCCACGACCCCCCTCGACGAGCGACCCGCGTGGAAGGCGCTCGGCGCCCACTACCAGCAGATCCGCGACGTCCACCTGCGCACGCTCTTCGCCGACGACGCGAAGCGCGGCGAGCGTCTGACGCTGGAGGCGGTCAGTCTCTACGCCGACTACTCCAAGCATCGCATCACCGACGAGACGTTGCGCCTGCTGCTCGGGCTGGCGGCGGAGAGCGGGCTGCGCGAACGCATCGACGCCATGTTCCGCGGTGACAAGATCAACATCACCGAGGATCGCGCCGTCCTGCACGTGGCGCTGCGTGCGCCACGCGATGCCGTCATCAAGGTGGACGGCACCGACGTCGTCCCCGAGGTGCATGCGGTGCTCGACCGCATGAGCGCGTTCTCCGACCGCGTTCGCAGTGGGGCGTGGACCGGGCACACCGGCAAGCGCATCCGCGCGGTCGTCAACATCGGTATCGGCGGCTCCGATCTCGGGCCGGTGATGGCGTACGAGGCGCTGCGCCACTACAGCCAGCGCGACCTCGTGGTGCGCTTCGTGTCCAACGTCGACGGCACCGACTTCCAGGAGGCGACGCGCGATCTCGATCCCGCCGAGACGCTCTTCATCATCTCCTCGAAGACGTTCACGACGCTCGAGACGATGACGAACGCGCACACCGCGCGCGACTGGAGCCTGCGGACGCTGAAAGACCCGGCGGCGGTGGCGAAGCACTTCGTCGCGGTGTCGACGAACGCGGCGGAGGTGACGAAGTTCGGCATCGACACCGCCAACATGTTCGGCTTCTGGGACTGGGTCGGCGGGCGCTACTCGATGGACTCCGCCATCGGGCTGTCGACGATGCTCGCCGTCGGGCCCGAGCACTTCCGCGCCATGCTCGCCGGCTTCCACGCCATGGATGAGCACTTCCGGACGGCGCCGTTCGAGCGCAACCTGCCGGTGCTGATGGGCCTGCTGAACGTCTGGTACGCCGACTTCTTCGGCGCCCAGACGGTGGCGGTGCTGCCGTACGAGCAGTACCTGAAGCGCTTCCCGGCTTACCTGCAGCAGCTGACCATGGAGTCGAACGGCAAGCACGTGACGCTCGATGGCGCGCACGTGCGCTGGGAGACCGGCGCCGTCTACTGGGGCGAGCCCGGCACCAACGGCCAGCACTCGTTCTACCAGCTGATCCACCAGGGCACGAAGCTGATCCCGTGCGACTTCATCGGCTTCCATCAGGCGCTCGAGCCGCTCGGGCCGCACCACGACCTGCTGCTCGCCAACGTCTTCGCGCAGGGCGAGGCGCTGGCGTTCGGCAAGACCACCGCCGAGGTGCGCGCCGAGGGCACGTCCGAGGCGCTGGCGCTGCATCGGACCTTCGAGGGCAACCGGCCGAGCACGACGCTGCTCGCCGACCGGCTGACGCCGACGATGCTCGGCACGCTGGTGGCGCTCTACGAGCACAGCGTGTTCACGCAGGGCACCATCTGGCAGATCGACTCGTTCGATCAGTGGGGCGTCGAGCTCGGCAAGGTGCTGGCGAAGCGCATCGTGCCCGAGCTCCAGGGCGACGTGCCGCTCACCCACGACAGCTCCACCAACGCGCTCATCCGCCGCTATCGCCAGGGCCGACGTCCAGCATGAGCGACGTCGTCATTGCACCGTCGATCCTGGCGGCCGACTTCCGTCGCCTGGGTGCGCAGGTCGAGGATGCGCTCACCGCCGGGGTGCGGCGCATCCACATCGACGTCATGGACGGGCACTTCGTGCCCAACATCAGCATGGGGCCGCTCGTGGTGGAGGCGCTGCGACCGCTCGCCGAGCGCGTCGGTGCGCTGCTCGAGGTGCACCTCATGATCGAGGCGCCGGATCGCTACCTGGCCGACTTCGCGCGCGCCGGCGCCGGCGCCATGACGGTCCACGTCGAGGCGTGTCCGCACCTTCATCGCACGGTGGGGGCCATCCGCGAGCTGTCGGCGCAGCCCGGGGTCGCGCTCAATCCCGCCACGCCCCTCGGGACGCTCGACGAGATACTGCCCGACATCGACGTCGCGCTCATCATGTCGGTGAACCCCGGCTTCGGTGGCCAGGCGTTCATCGCGTCGAGCATCGACAAGGTGCGCCGTCTCCGGACGACGCTCCGCCAGCGCAACCTCGATCACATCGAGATCGAGGTCGACGGCGGCGTGGGCGCGAAGAACATCCGAGCGCTCGCCGAGGCCGGCATGACCATCGCCGTTGCGGGGAGCACCGTCTTCAACGATCGCGCATCGGTAAGCGACAGCATCCGCGTCCTGCGGGCGGCGTGCTCGGCCGTGTGATGGTGCCCTCCGTCTCAATGCTCGCGCTTGCGCAGCGGTAACCCCTCCGGCCCGTACAGCTTGTGATCCCAACGCTTGGGGATCAGGCGATCGCCGGCGACGTCGTAGACCAGCGGTTGGCCCTGCGGCTTGCCCGTATCGTCCCCGAGCTGCACCGTCAGCTGCGTGTCGTCGACCAACGACCATCGACCCGCGACGACCGGGGCGCCGCGGTCCTGGCCGAGCGTCACCATCTCGAAGGTGGCGCGGCCGTTCGGTTGGATCCAGAGGCTCACCAGCTTCGTCGTGTAGCCGTCCGGGAGCCGTTCCTGCCACATGCCGGTGAGCTTGGTGAGGGGGGTGGGGATCACGAAGAGCGAGCAGCCGGCGAGCAGGACGACGGTGAAGCAGAGGGCGGCGACACGATGCATGGGGGTCTCGATGCCACGGGCCCGTCGGCTTGTCA
>DASYLJ010000113.1:0-11626 GCA_036009625.1 Binatia bacterium | reverse complement strand
CGGCGTCGTCGAGTACGCACCCGAGCAGGACGGCGCGGCGCTGAACCTCGCCCCCGGCGCGCAGGCCACGATCGAGATCCCGATCTATGCGGCGAAGAACCTCGACGGCTCGCTGGTCGCCGTCGGCGACACGTTCCCGCTCTGGTCGCTCGATCCCGCGACCGGCGGGTGGGTGCGGGAGGGCACGGGCATCGTCGTGCAGTCCGTGACGTCGCCGAGCGGCCTGGCGCTGCGCGGCTCGGTGACGCACTTCTCGATGTGGAACCACGACAGCGGCATCCCGCCTTACAACCCGAAGCCGAAGTGCCTGGTCGACACGAACGCCGACGGCATCCTCGAGGACCTGACCGGCACGGGTCACTGCTGGCACGGCGGCACCGGCCCCGAGCAGCCGGACGACGGTTTCGTGGCCACCGCGCAGCCCGCCGACGAGATCCCCGCGTACTTCCCGAACTGGGTCGGTCAGGAAGTGCTTCCCGCGCAGGGTGGCACGATCCTGCCCGTCCCCTCCAACATGGACATCGTGCTGCACTCCCGCGCGCTCGGCGGCCTCCTGCAGGGGACCAAGATGATCCGCGGCGCGGCGTTCGTCGAAGAGGACGTCATCGTCGAGCTGCACGAGGTGAACCCGACCGGCAACCACATCACGATTCCCTTCGAGGCCGATCGCACGCTCTCGCAGGACGACAGCCTGCATCTCTACGACTTCGACGGCACCGCCGGGCAGACCGTGTTCGTCACCGTCGCCGAGGACGGCTCGTCGAGCACCGCCGCCGACGTGTTCATCATCGGGCCCGACGACGCCGAGCTGGGTCCGGTGGAGTACCGCCCCACGGTGAACCGTCCCGGGCGCATCGGCCTCGTCCTGCCGACGACCGGCAACTACCGCATCACCGTCAACATGGTGCCGCTGGCGTCGACCGGCGGGTACCACATCACCGTCGATTACACGGCCAACTTCCCGATCGTCCTCTCGAACACGCCGGCGGCGAACGCGAGCGGCGTCGCGACGTCGGTCGTCCCGTCGGTGACGTTCTCGCAGACGATCTCCGACTTCCTCTCCGCAGATATCGTCGGCGCCGAGGTCACCATCCCCACCACCGTCGACGTCACCGGCGCGGTGGTGACGATCACGCCGTCGGCGCCGCTGGTACCGGGCGGCGGCTATCGGGCCAGCGTCGACGGCTTCCGCTCACCCGGCGCCAGCTCGCCCGACGGCTTCCCGCGCACGCACGAGTGGACCTTCAACGTCGCGGAGATCGCGGGCACCCTCGTGCCGGTCGGCATCAATCGCCAGGGCGTCGCGGCGGTCACCGCCGACGCCGCGGGCAACGTCTACTCGGTATGGTCCGGCTATTCCTTCACGACGCAGAACCACGAGGTCCGCGCGGCTCGCTACGCGCCCGGTGTGGGATGGTCGCCGCCCCTCCAGTTCAACGAGGCCGCGTTCGTCGGGCCCTTCTACGGCACCTCGGTCGCGATCGTGCCCGGCGGCGCGGTCACGGTGTTTCCGCGTCCATCGTCGGGCGGCCAGGTGAGCATGGTCGAGAGTCGCTACACGCCGGCCGGGGGCTGGACCCTGCCGCAGCAGATCGAGGACGTCGCCGGCCTGTTCCGCGACCAGCCCTGGCTCGTCGCCGACGCGGCCGGGAACCTGATCGCGCTCTTCGGCACGACGGGCGTCGAGAACGACGTCTACTGGAGCCGCTACACCGTGGCGACGGACACGTGGACGGCGCCGGCGATCCTGTTCGAGGACGCGCGGACGGCGCACCTCGCCACCAACGACGACGGCGTCGCCGTCGCGATCGCAGACCAGGTCGGCGCCGGGGACCAGGCCTTGGTGCGGCGGTTCGTCCCGGGCGTGGGATGGAGCGCGGTCGAGCCGTTCGAGTCCGACGTCGCCGGCTTCCGCGGCGGCGTCGACGACGCCGGCAACGTGTTCGTCCTGCTGGCCCCGTCCACCGGGCACGTCGTGCGCCGCTTCGACGTCGACACGCAGGCGTGGAGCGCGCCACTCAACGTGCAGAGTGCCGCTACATGCGGCGTCAACGTCCGCCTGGCGGTGGCGGCCGACGGTCACGCCATCGTCACCGGGTGCACGAGCACATCACCCGGCCCGGGCATCTTCGCCGCGCACTACACTCCGGACGCGGGCGCAGGCACCTGGGCCCCTTCGGTCGCGCTCTCCGCGGGCCCATCCGGCCTCCACGACCTGGGTATGGACGCGAGCGGCAACGCCGTCGCCATCTGGAACTCTGCTGCCGACTCGTCGATCGGTCAGTACAGGCGCTACTCGACCGCCACCGGCTGGGAGGCGAGCGTCCACGACTTCCCCGCCGTCGCCAACATCTACGACATGCACCTGGCCGTCGGCGGCAACGGTGTGGCGGTGGTGGTCATCGACGGCTACTCGGTGGGCCGCGCGTACGGGGTGCGGCTGCCGTGAGCTCAGCGCGGACCGAAGGCGAGCACCCCCACCGGGTTGCCGCCACAGTCGTACGTGCCCTCCAGGTGCGTGCGGTAGTAGTAGCCCTCGGCGGTGCAGCCGTTGCTGAGCGTGCCGGTGCAGAAGCCGTCGACGCAGGTGAGCTGCAGGCGCCCGCGGACGGGACAGTTGCGGCACTTCACCTGTCCCCGGATCGACGTCATGCCCTCGGTCAACCGGCCGCGGAAGCGGAGCGGGCCCTCGACGGCGGTGAAGGCGTTGCTCCAGGAGCCGGCGTACCGGCGCGCGTCGACGGGGCCGACGAGCGCCGCGAGCAGGAGCGCGGCGATGACGATGCGTGACATGGCATGATCCTCCGACGCCGGTCGTAGCAGCCCCGTCCGTCCTCGGGGATCGCACGTTCGTGCGATGCCGTCTGTGCAGACCCCACGACCTCTGTTATCGACGCCTCATGCGCTGGACGCCCGGGCAACGGAGCGAGAACCTCGAGGACCGCCGCGGCAGCGTCATGCGCCGCGGCATCCCGATCGGGATCGGCGGCGTCCTGGTGCTGGGGCTGCTCAGCATCCTCACCGGCCGGGACTTCCTCACCCCCATCCTGTCGGACCCCTCCCTGCAGCAGACCGCGCCCGAGGAGCAGGGCCAGCTCCAGACCACGCCCCAGGAGGAGAAGCAGGTCGACTTCGTCTCCTTCGTCCTCGACGACGCGCAGGGGACCTGGAACAAGCTGCTCCCCGATCGCTACCAGCCCGCCAAGCTGGTCCTCTTCCGCGACGCCGTGCAGTCGGCGTGCGGCTTCGCGCAGTCGGCCACCGGCCCGTTCTACTGCCCCGGCGACCAGAAGGTGTACGTCGACCTCGGCTTCTACGACGAGCTCACGCAGCGCTTCGGCGCCCCCGGCGACTTCGCGCAGGCCTACGTCCTGGCGCACGAGATCGGCCACCACGTGCAGAACGTGCTCGGCATCGAGCGCCAGGTGCGCGCGCTGCAGCAGCAGCGCCCCGAGCTGCGCAACGAGCTGTCGGTGCGGCTCGAGCTGCAGGCCGACTGCTACGCCGGCGTCTGGGGCTTCGCCGCCGATCAGCGCGATGTGCTCGAGCCCGGCGACATCGCGGAGGGCCTGCGCGCGGCGTCGGCGATCGGCGACGACCGCATCCAGCGCATGCAGACCGGCACCGTGCAGCCCGAGTCGTTCACGCACGGCTCGTCGGCGCAGCGCGTGGAGTGGCTGCAGAAAGGCCTCCGCTCCGGTGATCCGAAGGCCTGCGACACCTTCGCCGACGCCGGCTAGCCGCTGTTCCTGAGCCCTGTCGCCAGGCCGTTCAGCGTCAGCTGGATGCCGCGCTGCACGAGTGCGCCGCGGTCGCCGCCGCGCCAGCGCCGCAGCAGCGTGATCTGCAGGTGGTTCAGCGGGTCGAGGTACGGGAAGCGGTGATGGATGCTGCGCGCGAGCTGCGGGTTGTCGGCGAGGAGCGCAGGCTGCCGCGTGATCGCCAGCAGCATGCGGACCGTGACGGCATGCTCCGCGGCGATGCGCGCGAAGATGCTGCGGCCGAGGTCGCCGTCGGGTACCAGCGCGGCGTAGCGCTCGGCGATTCCGAGATCGGTCTTGGCCAGCACCATCCCCATGTTCGAGAGCACCGTCTGGAAGAATGGCCAGCGATCGTAGAGGGTGCGCAGGCGCGCGAGACGGCGCTCGTCGCCGTCGACCCATCCCGCGAACGCCGAGCCGACGCCGTACCAGCCCGGTAGCATGATGCGGCACTGGCTCCAGCTGAACACCCACGGAATGGCGCGCAGGTCCTCGATGCGGTTCGACGCCTTGCGCGACGCCGGCCGGCTGCCGATGTTGAGCTCCGCGATCTCGACCACCGGCGTGGCGGCGCGGAACCACTCCACGAAGCGCGGCGTGTCGTAGACCAGCGTGCGATAGGCGTCGCGCGCGCGGCCGGACAGCTCGTCCATCAGCGCGTAGGCGTCGGCCGCATCGTCGCCGAGGCCCTCGACGTCGAGACAGCTCGCCTCGACGGTGGCGGCGACGAGCGCCTCGAGGTTGCGACGCGCGAGCTCGGGCTCGGCGTACTTCGCGGCGACGATCTCGCCCTGCTCGGTGATGCGGAGCGAGCCGGCGACGCTGCCCGGCGCCTGCGCCAGGATGGCCTCGTAGCTCGGACCACCGCCGCGGCCGACCGTGCCGCCGCGCCCGTGGAACAGACGCAGGCGCACGCCGTGCGCGCGCGCCACCGCCACCAGATCCAGCTCGGCGCGGTAGAGCGCCCAGTTCGCGGTCAGGTAGCCGCCGTCCTTGTTGCTGTCGGAGTAGCCGAGCATCACCTCCTGCGCGCCGTCGCGCGCCGTCACCCAGCGACGCCAGGGCTCGACGGCCAGGAGCCGGTCCAGGGTCGCGCCCGCCCGCCGCAGATCGTCGATGGTCTCGAACAGCGGCACGATCTGCATCCCGAGCGGTACCGGCGCCGACGGGCGGAGCAGCCCGACCTCGCGCAGCAGGATTGCCACCTCGAGGACGTCGCTCACCGAATCGCACTTGGAGATGACGTAGTTCGGCACGGCGGCCTGTCCCACCCGCTCCACCAGCTCGGCGGTGGTGCGCAGGATCGCCAGCTCACTCGCCGTCTGCTCCGACAGCGTGACGTGCGCGCCGACGAGGGGTCGCGCCGTCGCCAGCTCGCCGCGCAGGATCTCCACGCGCGCGTCCTCGGCGAGGCCGAGATAGTCGTCCGTGACACCCGCGTGCGCCAGCAGCTCGGCGACGACCACCTCGTGCACGTCGGCGTTCTGGCGCAGGTCGAGGCTGCAGAGGTGGAACCCGAACACCGCCACCGCGCGACGCAACGCCGCCAGCCGATCGTCGGCGATGAGCCCCGCACCATGTCCGCGGAGCGAGCCGTCGACGACGGCGAGGTCGGCTGCCAACGCCTCGGGACGCTCGTAGGGCGCAAGGACGGTGTGCGGCGCACGCCCCGGTGCGTTGCCGACGAGGCGCGCCGCCGTCGCCGACAACCGCGCGTGCATGCCGCGCAGCGCCTGCCGATACGGCTCGTCCTGCCGGAAGGGCGACGGATCGTCGGCGGCCGCCGCCAGCGCCAGCAGCTCCGGCGTCGGCGTCACCAACCGCGTCGACATCGACAGCTCGTCCGCCAGCCGCTCGAGCTCGCGCAGATGGTGCGCGAGCGCCGTCGTCGTCTGGCGCTCGACGGCGTGCCGCACGACGTCGGCGGTGACGAATGGGTTGCCGTCGCGATCGCCGCCGATCCACGATCCCATGCGCAGCACCGGCTGCGGCGGCGGCGTGGCGGCGGGCCAGTGGCGCGCGAGCTCGTCCAAGAGGACGCGATGCACCGCCGGCACCTCCTCGAGCAGCGAGAGGTGGTAGTAGCCGAGGGCCTCGTTGATCTCGTCGCGCAGCCGCAGCCGCGACAGACGGAGCATCGCCGTCTGCCAGAGGAGCAGGATCTCGCGACGCAGGCAGCGCTCCCACTCGACGCGGTCTTCCGGGGCGAGCACGGCACGGTCGCGGCGCGCCAGCAGGCGGACGATCTGGCGCTGGGCGTCCAGCACCGTCTTGCGGCGGACCTCGGTCGGATGCGCCGTGATGACGGGGCTCACCAGGGCACCCGCCAGCACTTCGGAAACGCGCGCGGCATCGACGCCGTGGCGGTGCAGGCGGTCCATCGCGAAGCGCAGCGTGCCGGCCTGCGGGGGCGAGCCGGCGAGCCGGTGATGGCGCCGCCGGCGCCCGTGGTGCACGTCCTCGGCGATGTTGGCAAGGAGCTGGAACAGGATCGACGCCCGGATGGCATGGAGCGCGTCGCGCTCGACGAGGCCGTCGAGCCGGGCGGCGAGCTGCTCGTCGCCCGCACCGGTGCGTCGCGCGGCGATGGCCTCGCGGCGCGTCGACTCGACGAGGGCGAAGACCTGCGGGCCGGCCTGGCCCTGGATCACCTCACCGAGGATGCGCCCGAGCAGACGGATGTCGTCACGGAGTGGTGCTTCCTCGTCCCGCTCGTCGGCGGGTGACACGGTCCCGAGTGGCATCGACGTTTCTCCCGGCGCCTCGGGTCTACCGACACGGACGTACCTCGTCCAGGCGACGCGTGGGGCCCGGCCGCTTCGGCGCCGGACCCCACGCGATACGTTGCTACGGCTCCCCGGGGAGCGGGCCGAAATCGGGCGGCGGTACCCGGACCTCCGGGTAGGCAGCCTCGTACGCCGACGCGATCCGGAACAGCGTCGGCTCACCGAACGGTCGCGCGTAGATGGTGAGCGCCACCGGCAGCCGCGCCGGGATCGGACCGATCAGCTTCGTGCCGCCGGGGGCGGACGCGTCACGGACGCGGTCGTAGACGTAGGTGGTGAAGCCCGCGGGCATGCCCATCATCGGGATGCCCTGCTGGCCGAGCGTGTTGATGGCCGACGAGCCGCGGCCATTGAGCGTCGGCTCCGCCGGCTGGCCGAGGACGTAGGCCGGGACCGTGCCGCACGACGACACCATGGCGTCGAGATCGAGCTTCGCCATGCACTGCAGCACGATGACCTGATACGCGAAGCGGTTCTCGAAGAAGTTGGCCAGGCTCATCGTCGTGGCGGTGGCCGAGCTGAGCAGCGCCGCCTTGCGGTCGCCGAAGTTCGCGTCCGGTCGGATGTCGTAATAGTACTCCGACTTGTTCGCGAGATCGGTGATGGTCTGGATCTCGGGGTCGCCGCGCTCGCGGAGATAGCGCGTCAGCATGTACGTGCCCTGCCCTGTCGTCGTCGCGTTGCCGATGCTTCGCGCCGTCATGCCGGGCGGCACCAGCGACGGATCGAACCACATGTCGAGGAGCGTGGTGACGTGATCCGCGCCCGCCGGGAAGGCGGCGGGGAACTGCGCGGTGAAGAGCGAGTTACGGTAGAACGGCGCCAGCTCGTCGATGCAGCCCTGCAGCAGCGCGCCGCTCTCGCCGGGATCGACCAGCGTGGCGCCGGCGTCGGCCAGCTTCGTGATGGCTTCGTTCTGGATCAGCAGGCTCTCGGTGTCGGCCTGGTTCCAGAGCGTGCCGTCCATGTACTCGCGCAGGATGCCGATCCGCATGCCCTTCAGGTCCTTGCCGTCGGCGTACTCGTAGTAGGGCTTCTCGGGCTCGCGGCCGACGCTGAAGGCGGTGAGCTCGTCCTTCGGATCCCAGCCGACGATGACGTCGAAGATGCGGGCGGTGTCTTCGACGGTGCGGCAGAACGGGCCGAGGCGCGTCACCAGGCTCGCGTCGATCATGCCGTCGCGGCTGATCATCTCCTGCGTCGGCACGAGGCCGTAGATGTTGTTGTTCTTCGACGGATGCAGGATCGAGCCGCCGGTCTCCTCGCCGATGGAGCAGGTGACGAGGTTCGCCGCCACCGACGTGGCCGAGCCGCCGCTCGAGTGGCCCGGATTGCGGGAGGTGTCGTACGGGTTGCAGAGCACGCCACCGAAGGAGCTGCGCGGCTGGCCCGCCGCCATCTCACCCATGTTCGACTTGGCGAGGATGATCGCGCCCGCCTGGCGCAGGCGCGAGACGAACGTCGCATCGTCCGGCGGACGGTCGTTGGCGTAGCCCGCGATCATGCCCGCGGTGGTACGCATGTCGGCGGTGTCGAACTGGTCCTTGATGGCCATGACGACGCAGTGGAGCGGGCCCGCGAGCTTGCCGGTGCTGGCCTGGTAGGCGTCGAGCGCCGCCGCCACCTGCAGCGCGTCGGGCATGTTCGGGTCGTTGTCGAGCGGATCGGTCAGCGTGCGCGCATGATGATCGTCGAAGCCCCACGCCTGGCGCGTCGCCGGACGGAGGTTCAGCGTCATCAGCGCATTGAGCTGGCCGGCGAACGGCTTGGCGGTGATGAAGCCGAGCGGCCCGTCGGGCTGGTCCACGCAGACGCCGTTGTAGGCCTTGATGCGCTTCAAATAGAGCTCGACGAGCCCGACGCAGGTGATCTCCCGATTCTTGAGCGCCTTGTGGATCTCCGTGATCGTGGTCTCGAGGAGGTGGAACTTCTTGCTGCGCGGCGGCCGCTTCGGGCGCGGCGCGCTGGTCGCCGCCGCGGCGTCGGTGGCAATGGAGACCGCGCTCGGCAGCAGGCCGGGCAGCAGCGTGACGGTGATGGCGAATGTGATGGCGATGCGGAGTCGACTGGTGCGGACGATCATCGATACCCTCCGACCCGTGGACACACGGCTGCACCGTGCGCCGGGATCTCTGTGCGTTGACGCTTAACGCAAAGAGCGTGCCCCGGCGTGGACGATGCGCGTGCACGGTGCGAAGGCACACGGACGTGCGCGATGCCCGCATTGCCGTCATGGCGTGCCCGCTGCGCGAGCAGCGGACCGACGTGATGCTTCGCCCGGTCTACGCGGTCGTCGTCACAGCCACGCGTACGCCGAGCGGATGACCTCGCGTCCGTCGCGCTCCACGAGCGTGCCGTGCGCGAGCACCGCCTTGTCGACGTCCCACGCCAGGATGCGGTCGACCTGTCGTCGCGCGAGCGCGCGATTGCGGATCATCCATGGCTCGAGCCAGCCGGTGCCGGGCGCGTCGTTGCCCATCAGGCGCGCCACGAAGCGCGTCGACGGATAGTCGTGCTGCGAGAGGTTCAGCAGTGCGTCGGCGCAGATGAACGTGCGGCTCTTCGGATGGAAGAAATCGACCTCGTTCTCGCGCCGCGACGAGAAGTACACCTGCTCGAGATCGCGCGCCCAGATGTCGTGCGGCTGATCGCCGAGGACCGCATCGAAGGCGAGATCGGGACGCTTCCACTCGAGCCCGGGGCACGCCGCGACGAAGGCCTTCGGGTAAGCGGCCATCCACTCGCCGACGTGCAGATGATGGAACTTGCTCGGCGCCACCACCGCCCGGACCTCGCCGAGCGCGTCCACCGCGCTGCGCGTCTCGGGGCGAAGCCCCACCGGCGAGTGGACGAACAGCCCCCCGTCGGCGAGCCGGACGACCGTCATGCGCGTCCCGGTCTCGAGACCGAAGAAGCGGCCGCGGCGCTGCTCCACCCAGATGTCGTCGGCGAATTGCGTCAGCATGGGGTCGGAGGGTACCGTGTTTGCCCCCCGAGCGTGAACGGGTCAGGGGACGCAGATCAGCGTGGCCCGCACCGGGTAGAACGGGCCGATGAACCCCGGCAGATCGTCGGAAGTCGCCGTCACATCCACCGTGCCCGCAGACATGCAGGTGTAGGCACTGCGATCGCCGCCGACGTTTGGGGCTTCGGCGATGTTCCAGTTGGACGTACCGTACCCCGCGTGCTGGGTCAGGTTCAGGCTCGAGCCGTCGGTGAGCGTGGCGATGAGCGTGAAGCGGAAGGTGTCGCCGACGCGCACGTACGCCACCGACGGCGCGAGGGCGCGGGTGGTGGTCGCCAGGACGCGGACCGTGACGTCGCTACCGCTGGTCGTCGATCTGACGCCCGACGGGTGGAGCGCCGAAATCCTCGCGGCGCCGGGGAGGTGGGCGTCGAGGCGGCTGCGCGCGCGGTCGACGTTCGGCGTCTCCACCACCGCGGGCGCCGTCGACGTCCAGAGCACCTGCTGCGTGACGTTGGTGGTGCGTCCGTCCGGCCAGTGCGCGCGCGCGGTGAGCTGCAGACTCAGGTTCGGCGCCAGCACGACGTCGGTCGGCGCGATCGTGATGCGGTCGGGCGGCCCCATGAGCACCTCGACGGTGACGTCGTCGCCGCTCGTCGTGGACGTGATCCCCGTTGCCGGGTCCGTGGCCGAGATGACGGCCGTGCCGGGACCGACGGCCAGGAGACGACTGCGATTGCCGGGCTCGTTCGTGGCGACGACCACGGCGGGATTGCTCGACGTGTAGACGAGCTCCTGCGTCGCGAGGAATCGCACCCCGGGAGCGTAGACGCCGAAGCCCGTGAGGCTGTGGGTTTCGCCGGCACCGAGCAGGACGTTTCTCGGCTCGAGCGCGACCGCCACCAGATCGCCGAGCACGGTGAGGGTCTGGGGCGCGCTGACGACGCCGGTGGCGAGGTGGCGCGCCCGGATTTCCGTCACGCCCGCCTTCAGTCCCACGATGTACGAAACGCCCCCCCCGCCGAGAAACGCCCCGGCGACCGACGAATCCTCGGCTTCGAGGACGTACTCCTCGGGGGCGAAGCGCGTCAGGTTGTACGTCACCCCGCCGTCGTAGATGCCGCGGACCTCGTAGTAGTTCAGCCCGCCGATGGGCACCTGCGCCCGCCCGGGACGGTCGAACGTCAGGGCGATCGGATTCCCGACCGACCTCACGAAGCCATCGTACGAGACGATGCCGGTGACGGGGTCGGTGGCGTACACCCGCGCAATGCCCGACGCCACGAAGTCGATGCGACTGCGCGCGCCCTCGGGGTTGTCCATGGCGGCGACACCCGGATCACGCGAGGTCCACGTCACCTCCTGGGTGATGTTGCGGCGACCGTGGTCGTCGCTGTCGGCGAACGGATGGTAGATGCCGATCGCCGTCGCCCACCCCGGCTTGCCGGATCGGACCGGGCGATTGTACGAGTCGACGTCGATGGCGATGGACGCCAGTGCGCCGATGACGTCGAAGTCACGCTCGTTCGACGGCAGCTGGCTCTCTGGATCGCGGCACCCGATGCGTACGGTGCCGAGCTGCACGGCGTCGATGCGACTGCGATCCCCCTCCTGGTTGGCGGCGATGGCGATCGCGGGATCGCTGCTCCACCACGCACAGCGCTGCGTGAAGTTCTGCTCGCTGCCGTCGGCCATGACGCCGATGGCCGTGAAGCGGAACGATTCGCCCACGCGGCGCGCCGGGAAGTAGCCGCGATCACTTCCACCGCGGATGTCGATGCGTGCCAGGCCGTCGGTGACGTAGATGGCCGCGGCCTGATCGAAGTCGGTGCTGCGCAGACCGGAGATCGGATCCGTCGCGACCACGGTCGCGATCCCGAGCCCCACCGCGCGCACGGTCCCGGGGACGGGGACGTCCTCCAGCACGGCGGCGTGCGGGTTGCTCGACGTCAGCGTCACCTGCGCGGTGAGGTCGCGCCATTGCCCGCTCTCCATGATGCCCCAGACCACGAAGCGCCCGCTGTCCCCCATGGACAGCGCGATCCATCGTGGCTGGATCTGCATGCGCACCAGCGGCCACGTGACGGTGACCTCGGCGTTGCCGGCGCCCGCCG
>DASYLJ010000112.1:0-6389 GCA_036009625.1 Binatia bacterium | reverse complement strand
CTGCAGGTTGCACATCGCGTCGACGGCGCGCTCGCCCCACACCAGCGGGCAGGGCGTGCCGTCGTCACAGCGGAAGACGGGTCGCTCGACGCCATTGTCGTAGAGACACTCGACTCGCAGCGTGGTTCCGGCAGGTAGCAGCTCGGGCGACCGGTAGTTGACCTCCACCGGGTGCCGCCAGTCGCGTTGCTCGTACACCAGCACGTCGTCGCGATAGGCGCGTAGCACGATGCCCTGGGCGTGCATGTGGCCTCCGAAGGTCAGCAGGCCGATCGCGGCGGGGGCGATCCAACTCGTTCCGACCGTGGCCGTCGTGAAGGGCTGCACCGCGATGTCGTCGGTGCGGACGCCCCAGCGGGTCGCGATGCGCACGCCGACGGGCGCGCGGCGCAGTCGGAGGTGCACGCGCGTCCTGACCGTCCTCGGACGCGAGGTGGGGTTCACCACGTGGAGGTCCATCACGAGCGGCTGCGGGATCTGCCAGGGCAGGCGGATGTCGTCGGGAAGGCGCAGTGACGCCACCGGGCCGATCGTGGCGACCAGTCTGGGCATGCCCCCGTCAGGGACGCAGGCCGACGGCGGACCGTCACGCTGCTCACGCGTGGCGGGGATGACACCGCTGGCATCGAAGAGGTTGAAGTGATGCGAGTGTCCGCGCACGCGAACCCGGTAACCCGCGAGCATCTGATCGGGACGTCCGACACGGGTCTCGATGTACTGACACACCTGACGCTCGGAATGCGGCGGTACGACGACCGGCGGCATGCGCAGCGTGACCGCGGGAGCGAGGCGCGGCAGCGCCAACAGCACGGCGAACCAGACGAGACGGGTCATCGGGTCTGCGCGTGGAGCTACTTCGCGGCCGGCGTCTCGACGATGGTGACGCGATGGGTCTTGAAGGGAGGGGTCTCTTCCTCGAGGAAGCTGCCGCGGAAGCGTTCGGTGGCGCCGGCGGGGAGGGGTTTCACCTTGGCGAGGTACTCGGCCTGGGGGACGTCGGGGACGCCCAGGCCTTCGGCGCTCTCGTTCCAGGTGTCGGTGGTGGCGACCACCTTACCGGACTCGTCGAGCACCTCGATGCGCAGCTTCACGAAGCGCAGCGGGTGGTCGCTGGTGTTCTGGAGCTTGCCGACGACGTTGTAGAACTTGGCACCGTAGCCCGACTCCCAGCGGCCGGTGTCCTCGAGCACCTTGGCGTCCGGCCCGCCTGCCCGCGCCAGGGGCGCGAGCAGGAGAGCCAGGACGAGAACAGCCGTGCGGCGCATGGCGCCGCGATCAGTCGGTCAGACGGGTGAGCGTGCGCAGCGAGAAGTAGCCGGGATCCCACTTCCGCTCGACGAACGAACTCTGGTACCGGCCACCGAGCGCGGCGCGGTTCGTCTTGTCGTTCA
This sequence comes from Binatia bacterium, assembly GCA_036009625.1. Taxonomy (GTDB): domain Bacteria; phylum Desulfobacterota; class Binatia; order DP-6; family DP-6; genus DASYLJ01. Next base: position 4,998 of record DASYLJ010000112.1, on the reverse strand, counting down.
CGCCGATCACCAGGTTCGGATAGACCGACGAGTAGGTCTCGCCGTCCTTCACGAAGTGGTAGCCGCACGCCGCGGTGTAGAAGTACTCACCGGCGCGGTTGTGCACCAGCTTCCAGTAGATGCGGTACAGGTCCTTGTCGAAGTACATGATGACCTTGCCGAAGTTGTAGTACGGGTCGCTCGACTCGCCTTCGACGATCCACACCGGCCGCGGCACGAACACCAGGTTGTCCTGGATCCACCACGGCGCGCCTTTGCTGCCGGGCTTCTCGTAGCCGGCCTCCATGTACGGGGTGTCGACCGAGTAGCGGGTCTCGCTCACCTGCTTCATCGGGAAGGGCTCGGGCCGGAGCACCGGGGCGAGGATCTTGCCCTCACCGACCAGCTTCCACTTGTAGTACTCGATCTTGCCCGCGTAGCAGTTGAGGTCGTCGGAGAAGATGTCCATGCCGGCGACGGGATCGGAACGGGTGGCGGCGTTCACGCGGCGGGCGCGACGGGTGGACGGCACGAACGCCCAGATGGCGTCCTGGCTCTCCCAGTCCCAGTAGCGCTTGGTGAGCGTCGACACGCCCTCGACGTCCTGCGGCTCGATGGCAGCGCCGATGGCCTGCAACGTCAGGTTCTCGGGGTTGTCCTCGATCTTGCCGTCGATCCGGCCCTGGTAGCCCATGGCGTGGATGAACGCCTTCACCCGCCGGAACTGGCCATTGGTGTCGATGCCGTTCAGCGTGAAGGTCGCGCCACCGCCGCCGCCCATGTAGCCGGCGAACGCGAAGTTCTGCGCGATCTTGCAAGCGACGTTCGGGTCGTTCTTGTCGATGTTCGGGAACGGGAACCCGATCAGGAACTCGGGAATCTTGCCGGTGGCCTTGTCCTTGAGACCGCAGGTGGCCGGATCGAGGTCGTACTTGCCTTCGTTGGCGGCCGTCGCGTCCCAGAACTTCTGTGCGTAGTTCTTCTTGAACGCCGCCGGGTCCACGGGGACGACCTTGAACCAGTACTCGCCGGCCTGCAGGCGCTTCAGGACCGGGTCGGGCAGCAGGTCCTTGCCCTCCTGCCAGTTGTTGGCGTCGAGGATCATGGGCTTGTCCTCGGCGACTGCGGCACTGGCGACGGAGAGCACGAGCGCCGCCAGGATTGCGACGATCGGGAATCGGGCCGTCTTGGTCATGGAACCTCCCCTTGCGAAGACAAATGAAATGGCGAACCTCGTTCGCTCGTTTGGGTTACGGTTGTCAAGGCTTCACGGACTGGATTGCGCTCGCGCGGTGTTGCGCAGCTTGTCGATCTCCCACTGCAGGAGCGCGCCGACCAGAAACACCCCGGGGGCGCCGTCGCGCCGTGCGTACAAGCCGGTCCAGGCCGGATTGCGGGCGCCGATCTCGAGGTCGAGCAGCGGTCGGTCGGTGCTGCCGACGAGATGGAGTCGCGTAGCGTCTGCCCCCAATCCGTAGTCGGCTATATCACTGGGCGCGTCGTCGACCATGGTGATGGGCCGAAGCGTCGTCAATGCGTCCAAGAGGTCGGTCACGACACCCGATGGCAGCGTGCGATCCGCCGCATCGTGCCATCCATTCGGAGAACGCACGAGGCTCAGACGTCCCGAGGCGTCGGTCAATTCGAGATGGGTAACGTCGGTCGCGGGGACGGCGAGCAGAGCCGGGCCTGCGGCGACAGGGACTGCCGGCGTCTGCGTCGTCGGGGCCGACAGCGCGAGGTAGGTCACGAGCACGCCGAGCACGAGCGCCAGCGCCACCGTGCCGCGGAGAGTCATGCCGCGCGTCTCCGACGCAGTGCGACGAGCGCGGTCGCGGCGAGCAGCACCCCGGGAGCGATCACCGCAGACCAGAAGACGATGCGCGACTGCTGCTGCGTCAGCGCCAGGCCGGAGAACGTGCCGCGTGCGGGACCGGGTCGCCGCGGTGCGGCGAGCACGTCGTCGCGCGCGACCAGCTGCGCCGTGGTGACGAGCAGATCGCGGTTGCCGACCAGATTCAGGTGCAGGTTGCTGACGAAGTCGGCATCGCCGACGACGCCGATGCGTCCCTCGCGACCATCGCCCGCAGGCACCGTCATGAGCACGGCGACGGGCACCGGTCCGTGACGGTCGGTGCCGGGCCGGAACACGGTGTTCTCCCCAGCGAGTGCGCGGCGGTCGACGTCGGACCACGTGCCTTCGCCGGTGACGGCCAGGTAGTCGCCGTCGACGCCCGGTCGATCGACGAGGCGCAGCGACTGCGCCAGCGGCAGCAGGGCGCCCGCGGTCGGGGGTGACGGCACCATCGCCTGGTTCAGCTGCGCGATGCGGGCCGACAGCCCGTCGGTGCCGAAGAGACGCGCCTGCTCGTCGACGACGATGTCGGCGCCGGGCTCGATGCCGAAGCGTCCGAGCAGGTCGACCAGCGAGGTCGGCGTGCCCGGGTCGGTGAGCACCAGCAGGCGGCCTCCGCGCCGTACCCAGGCGTCGAGCGCGTCGACCTCCCCGGCGCCGAAGTCGCGCGTCGGCCCCGCGAGGACGACGAGGCCGGCGTCGTCGGGGATGTGCGCGGCGCCGTCGACCGTGCGCACGACGAAGCCGTCCGCGACCAGCGCCGCGGCCGCGTCGCCGGCGCCGCGGCGCTCGTCCGCGTCACGCGGATCGCGTTCGCCGTGCCCCTGGACGAAGTACACCACCGTGCTCGGGATGCCGGCGACGCGCAGGAACGCGGCGGTCAGCGCGTCCTCGTTGACGAGGTCGACGTGTTCGCGACGCGTGCCGTCGCCGCCGCGGTTCTCGATCACCGCGACGTTGTAGTTGTTGACGCGGAGACGCTCGGCAGCGCCGGGGTTGCGGTCGAGGTCGAGCATCCGCACGTGCACGTCGGGGTCGACGTCGGTGTAGCGCGCCAACAAGTCGGCCATCTCGCGGCGCAGCTCGCCTTCCTGGCTCGAATAGAAGACGGTGACGTCGACCGGTTCCTGCAGACGCTCAAGCACCTCGTGCGTGTGGGGTGAGAGCGTGTAGCGCTGCTCCGGGGTGAGGTCGAGCCGCCAGGGATGCCGCGCCACCACCAGCACCAGGCAACCCAGAATGCCGGCGACGAGCGCGCTCTGCACGACGGCGAGCAGCAGCGGATGCCTCATGCGATGCCCCGCCACGTGCGCGCCCCGAGCGTGCGCAGGGCCACGAAGAGGAAGAGTAACGTGAAGGCGACGAACGCGGCCACGTCGCGCAGGTCGATGACGCCCTGGGCGAAACCGTAGAAGCGATCGAAGAACGACAGCGCCAGGATGACCGGAGCCACGCGCTCGCTGAGCGCGGCCTCGTTCCACGACACGAACCAGAGGAGCACGAGTACGCCGTAGGTGAGCATGGCGCTCACCACCTGGTTCTCTGTGGCCGCCGACGCCGCCAGCCCGACGGCGACGAACGTCGAGCCGAGGAGCAGCAGGCCTATGTAGCCCGGTAGCAGCGGCCGCAGCGGGAAGTCGTGCAGCGCGTGCAGCACCAGCGGGCCGACGAGCGTGGTGGCGAGCATCACCACGTAGACGAGCACGCCGGCGAGGTACTTGCCGGCGAGCAGCTCGTGGTCGCGAACGGGGAGCGTCCACAGCAGCTCGAGCGTCCCGAGCTTCCGCTCCTCGGCGAACATTCGCATCGTCACGAGCGGTAGCACCAGCTGGGCGACCAGCCGCCAGTCGAGAAAGGCGTAGCGCCACAGTCCCGCCGACAGGTTGGCGCCGCCGAAGACGACGTAGAACGTGAGGTCGCTGTAGAAGAAGTAGTTCGCGAGCAGCGCGAAGACGGCGCACAGCACCCACGCGAGCGGGCCGCCGAAGAGCAGGCTCAGCTCGCGCCGGCAGACGAGGAGCGTCTTCCTCACGCCCGGGTCTCCGCGCCCCCCACCAGCGCCAGGAAGGCCTCCTCGAGCGAGGCTTCGACCGGCGTCAGCGCGAGCAGGTCCCACCCCGCGGCAAGCACCGCCGCGGCCATCGCCGGACGGGAATCGGTGCCGGGCTCCACCTCGACGCGGCACCGTGCCGGACCGGTATCGCTGCCAGTGCGCGCCTCGACGCGGCGGACGCCGGGCACGGCGGCGAGCGTCGCGCGCAGTGCCGCAGCCGGGGCGATCGCCTCGACGTCGACTTGGTGCGCGGGGCGCAGCCGCTCGGCGAGGCGTTCGGGCGTATCGGCGGCGAGGATGCGTCCCTGGTGGAGAATGACGACGCGGTCGCACATGGCCTCGACCTCGCCGAGGACGTGGCTCGAGACGAAGACGGCGTGCTGGCTGCGCAGCGCACCGACCAGCGCGCGCGTATCCGCGGCCTGCCGCGGATCGAGGCCGGCGGTCGGCTCGTCGAGCAGGAGTGCCGGGGGATCGCCCACGAGTGCGAGCGCGATGCCGACGCGCTGGCGATAGCCCCGCGAGAGCGTGCCCAGGCGTCGTCGGCGGACGTCGGTGATGCCGGTGCGCTCGAGCGCCCCGTCGACGGTGGCCCGTCGTGCGGCGCCCGCGGGCACGTCGCGCATCGCGGCCACGAACTCGAGCTGGGCTGCTACCGTCATGTCGAGCTGCAGCGCGGGGCGCTCGGGCGCATAGCCGAGGCGACGTCGCGCCGCCAACGGCGCCGTTGCCAGGTCGTGGCCATCGATCAAGGCGCGGCCGGCCGTCGGCGGAAAGACGCCGGCCAGTATCCGCAGCGTCGTGGTCTTGCCGGCGCCGTTGGGGCCGAGAAAGCCGGTGACCTGGCCCGGCTGGACGTCGAACGAGACGCCGTCGACGGCGGCGATCGCGCCGAAGCGCTTGGTCAGCGAGCGGACTTCGATGACTGCCACGGGCCGGGTTGTACCCATTGGGTCGGCCGTTTCAACCCCTTCGGGGGACGTTCGGCGGCCGCCGCATAGACTGGATGTGGAAGGCCGCCCGGGCTCCTGGGCGGTCGCAGCGCATGCTCCGACAGCTTCTGAAATATGCCCACGAGGACCCCGCCGTCACCGCGCTCGCCGACGCCGCG
>DASYLJ010000111.1:0-30337 GCA_036009625.1 Binatia bacterium | reverse complement strand
TTCGCTTCACCCTTGATCAACTGCAGGAGCAGCTCGACCTTTCGCCGAGCGGTCCATCGTTGAAAGTCCTTGTCCATCGTCCCTCCCTCTGGACCCGGGCACTATGCCCTGTCCAGTCCTGGAGGGGGACGACCTCACGGCGGGCATGCCGCCCCGACACGGATTGGGAGGACGACGATGATGCCGACCCTGTTCCACACCCGCTGGATGTTCGCAGCCCTCGCCGCTGCCTGCGGCCTCGCCGCCGGCCTGACGATGGCCGCGATTCCCGCCCCCGACGGCACGATCCGCGCCTGCTACCACAAGAAGTCGGGCCGACTTCGCGTCGTCGACGAGGGCGCCTCGTGCAAGGGCAAGGAGATCGTCCTCAGCTGGGCTCAGCCCGGCACGCCCGGACCGCAGGGTCTGACCGGCGCCGACGGTACTCCGGGTGAGCCCGCCACGCGCCTGTGGGCCGTCGTCGACTCGAACGGCATCCTCCTCCGTGGCATCGGTGTCACGGTGCCGGTCGGGACCGACCTGGGGGCGGCCGGGAATACGCGCGCCGTTCCGTTCGATCGCGATCTCAGCGACTGCGCCTGGGTAGCGGCCATTGGTGGCGACCACCTCAACGCGGGTGTGTCCAAGGGCTTCATCACGAGCACGCTCAGTCCGAACGTCCAGACGGTCAAAGTCAGCATGAGCGACACGGACAACGCGAGCGTGGAGAACCAGGGATTCCACGTGATCGTGTTCTGCTGATGCTCGGAGCAGTCGACGAGTCGGGCGTTCCGGCGAAGCAGTAGCCGAGCAGGGCGTCGAGGAGCCTCTGCATCCGGTCGTCGACTATCCGACGATGACGTCGCACGCAGAGTCCGGGCGTCACCAGCCGCGCTCACCGAGGGTGCAAGTGGCTGAAGTGCTCTCCAAGACCGGAATCGGTCGATGTCGAGGGCGCGGTCGCTGGCAATGCCACGCTCGAGACACCGAGTGCCAGCGCCATTTCGATCGCCCACACGAACTGACTGGTCGGCGTGAGCGCATACGTGGCGCCAGCGGCGCTCAATCCCGCGATCCCGATCGTGGCCCAGGACCACCGCGGAAGGGTGCCGCACCCGAGCCTCCACGCGAACAGAAGCGCCATGGTGTTTGCACCTGCCCAGACGCCGACTGCATACGGCGGCAGGGGCGCATAGCCCCAGACACGCGCAGCGATCCAGTCGCCGGCGATCCAGCCCAAGCCCGCGAGCAGGGCGGTGGCTCGCAGATGCGAAGGCCTGGCAGCGGTCCATCGTGAAGCAGACGCGCCCGCGACCAGAGCGGCGACCAACCCTCGCGCAAGAAATGCATTCCCTGGTCCGATGGCGTCCGTGCTTCCGAAAAGGGTCAGCTTCACCTCCGCCGTAGCCATGCCGACGCCCCATCCCAGCGCACCGAACGCCAGGGCGCGCTCGGCGCGAACTCGCGACGGTGCGGTCGAACGCGATGCGACTCCCGCATCCCCGGACGACTGGGCCGCGACGCGCGGCGTATTCCTGACGGCCAACACGGTCTCGAGTGTGCTCACGAGACCCTGGACGTCCGCTCCGAAGCGTTCATGCGACACGCGAGCGGCATTCCGTCGTGCGAGGGGCTTGAGTGAGTCCGGCAACTGCTCCGGCCGCGGCATCTCGGCGCCGTTGACGAGCACGGGGATCACGCGTTTGCCGTGCCGCAGCGCGGCCTCGATCTCGATTCGTACGAAATCGTCAGGATTCGCCAGGCGTGGCTGGCCGCCGGCGTCGCGACTCTGAAACCACCCACGGCCGATGACGACCAGCACCACGTCGCAGCGCGCGACCATCTCATCGAGCACACGCACGAAGTCCTCGCCTGCCGGAATGTCGTCCACGTCGATGAACAGCGCGTCGCGCGAGAACACTTCGCTGAGTCGGTCGAACAAGCGACCTGCCGTGCCGGGGTCGTCGTCGCGACGGTAGTTTATGAAGATGCGCGCCATCGCTGCCGGATGCTCCATACCCTGCCTCCCCCGCGCAGGGCGAGGGTTGCGCGCTCGGGGCCGGGGCGACTGCGAGTGGCGAGTCGCCATGGTTGCCATGCGCCGCTAGCTCGCAGTATGTCGAGCCAGGTGGCGTGCCCGTCTTCTCGCAACGATCGCTGCTAGCGAAGGATCAGGGATCGGGTGGATATCGCGATCATTCCCAACGGCGCACCTTCGCTGAGGCTCCTCGGTGTCGGGAGGTGGGCCCCGCGGGGCAGGGCATGGGGTAGCCGCTCCGACCGGGAGCCAGCTCGCGCGCCGTAGGTGCCGCATGTCGACGCTACCATTCAACAAACGTCCGAACGACGTGTTCGTGAGCTACGCTCACACGGACACCCCGTTCGTGGATGCCCTGGTGCGATGGTTGAGGGATCAGGCCGGATTGCGTGTGTGGCTGGACGCCAGCCAGCTGCGCGCCGGGGACCGCCTCGCCGCGGCGCTCTCGACGGGTCTCGAGAGCTCGCGCGCAGCGGTCTTCTGTGTGTCCCGACAGTGGAACCAATCGTCGTGGTGCGAGGACGAATACAACGCCGCCCTGCAGGAGCGGCGGGCCGATCGACGATACCGGATCATCGCCCTGCATCTGGACGATGCCCCGGTTCCCAAATTCTTGTCGAACGCGCGCTACGTCGAGATGCATCGGTTGGAAGCGGACGCGGCAGCGACCCTCCTCGGGGCGCTCGTTCCCGAGCCCGCGCCGTGGTCGCATGGCGAGCGTGATGTCTATTTGAGCCGGTCGTGGCATGGCGCGGACGCGGAGGTGGCCGACCGTGTATGCGGGGCACTGGTGCAGACGCACGGGTTCCGTCCGATCGGCGATGCGGCAGACTATGCGGCGTTCTCTGGAGAAGATCGCGTGCCGCGCATCATCGAGAGCTGCGGCGCGCTCGTTGCGGTGGCACCGTTCCGCGACGATGCCGCGACCGGATTCACCTCGAAGTGGGTCGTGCAGGAAGTGGAGATCGCGCGACGTGTGGGCCGACCGTATCTCGTGTTCGCGGCCGACGGTGTCGAGATCGACCCCGCGTTGGTGACGACGGCGATTGGCGGCCGCGCATTTCGCCTCGCGACGGCGAGCGACGATGCGACACTGTCCGATGCGTTGGCCCTTCTGGAGGACGAGTATGCGCCATCACCGCGTCTCGCGTATTCGTTCTTCTCCACGTCGGTTCGCGAGAGCACGCAGGAGACCGAGCGAGCCATCGCCGTCGTGGAGCAGGTCACCGCCATGTCGTGCCTGCTCGGACAACGCCTGCAGGGCCAGCACGTGCAGCAGGAGATCATCGACCGGATCAAGAACGCACAATTCGTCTTGGCAGACGTCACGGCGAATCATCTCAACGCCCTCATCGAGGCCGGTGTCGCGCGCGGTGCCGGCACCCGCCTGCACCTCATCTGCCGGGCGCCCGAATCCGGAGGGCTGCACACGCGCTTCATGCTCCGGGACCTCGAGATGAACTGGTACTCGAACGAGGTGGAGCACCTCGGTGCAGTTCACCGGCTCGCACGGCTGTATCGCCGCCGAGTCTTCTCTCCGACAGTGACGTAGCAGCGAAACGCCGATTGGTCGTGGACGCTACGTTCCCGTGCGCGACGTCGTCGTCGATTCGGCGAGAAAGCGCGACAGGTACGGCGCCGTCCTGCTCGCGGACATCGTCGAAACCTCAGCCGGCGTCCCGCTCGCCACCACCCGTCCGCCGTCCTCACCCGCACCCGGCCCCATGTCGATCACCCAGTCGCTCCCGCCGACCACCCGCATGTCGTGCTCGATCACGATGACGGTGTTGCCCGCGGCGACGAGGCCGTCGAGCTGGCCCATCAGCTTCTCGACGTCGGCGGGATGGAGCCCGGTCGTCGGCTCGTCGAGGACGTAGAGGGTGTTGCCGCGTTGCACGCGTTGCAGTTCGGTGGCGAGCTTGAGTCGCTGTGCCTCGCCGCCGGACAGCTCGGTCGCCGGTTGGCCGAGCCGCAGGTAGCCGAGCCCCACTTCCTCCACGACGTCGAGCACGCGTCGGATGCCCGGCTCGTCGGCGAAGAACTCGCGCGCCGCGTCCACGGTCATGCCGAGCACCTCGGCGACGTTCTTGCCGCGGTAGCGCACCTCGAGCGTCTTCGCGTTGTAGCGCGCCCCGTGACAGGTCGGGCAGGGCGCGTAGACGCTTGGCAGGAAGAGCAGCTCGACGCAGACGAACCCCTCGCCCTCGCAGGTGGCGCAGCGTCCCTTGGCGACGTTGAACGAGAAGCGCCCCGCGTCGTAGCGCTTCGCCCGCGCGGCCGGTGTGGCCGCAAACACCCGACGCACGTGGTCGAAGAGGCCCGTGTAGGTGGCGAGATTCGAGCGTGGCGTGCGACCGATGGGCTTCTGGTCGACGCACACCAGCCGTCGCACGGCCTCCAGACCCTCGGTGATGCGGCCGCTGCTGGGAATCGCCGCCGATGGCTCGTCCTCGTCGGGCACGAGATCGTGCCCGAGGTGCTCTGCCAGCAGCTCGACGAGCACCTGGCTCACCAGGCTCGATTTCCCGGACCCCGAGACACCCGTGACGGTGGTGAAGACGCCGAGCGGAAACGCCACGTCGAGCTGGTGCAGGTTGTTGCGCGTGACGCCCGCGAGACGCAGCCACCCGTGGGGCGTTCGTGGGGTTCGCGCCGGCAGCGTGTAGCGGCCGAACAGATAGGCCGCGGTTCGCGAGTCCTTCACGCGCGCGAGCCCCTCGGGCGGCCCGCTGTAGAGCACGAACCCACCATGCTCGCCGGCGGCCGGCCCGACGTCGACGATCCAGTCGGCGTGACGGATCACGTCGAGCTCGTGCTCGACGACGAAGAGCGAGTTGCCCGACCGCTTCAGCTCGTCGAGCGCGCGCAGCAGCGCTTCGGTGTCGACGGGATGCAGACCCGCCGACGGCTCGTCGAGCACGTAGACGACGCCGAACAGGTTCGACCGCACCTGCGTCGCGAGCCGCAGACGCTGCAGCTCGCCCGGTGACAGCGTCGGCGTGCTGCGCTCGAGCGACAGGTACCCGAGCCCCAGCTCGATCAGCACCGCGAGACGCGCGATCAGGTCCTGCGCGATGCGCTGGGCCACGAGCGCCTTCTCGGGATGCGCGGCGTCGTCGATGCCGCTCGCCCAGGGGCGCAGGACGTCGGTCAATCGAACCAGCGGCACGGCAGACATCTCGGCGATGTCGAGCCCGGCGAACGTGACGGAGAGCGCCTCGCGACGGATGCGCTTGCCGTGACACTGTGGACAGTCACGGCTGACGAGGTAGCGCGACACGCGCTTCTTGATCGACGCGCTCTGCGTGGTGGCGAACGTGTGCAGGACGTAGCGCCGCGCGCTCGAGAAGTTGCCGAGGTAGCTCGGCTCCTCCTTGCGACGCTTCGCCTTCCGCACCTCGTCGGCGTCCCAGCCGATGTAGACCGGCACGACGGGTTGCTCGTCGGTGAAGAGGATCCAGTCGCGCACCTTCTTGGGCAGCTCGCGCCACGGCCGGTCGATGTCATGGCCGAGCGAGATCAGCATGTCGCGCAGGTTCTGACCGTGCCACGCCGGCGGCCATGCGGCCACGGCGCGCTCGCGGATCGTGAGCGACGGATCGGGCACCATCGAGCGCTCGGTCGCGTCGTAGATGCGGCCGAGGCCGTGACACTTCGGGCAGGCGCCCTCCGGCGTGTTGGGCGAGAACGACTCGGCGTCGAGGTGCGCCTGGCCGCGCGGGTAGGTGCCGGTGCGCGAGTAGAGCATGCGCAGCAGGTTCGACAGCGTCGTGATGCTGCCCACCGACGAGCGCGACGTCGGTGCGCCGCGCTGCTGCTGCAGGGCGACGGCGGGCGGCAGGCCGTCGATGCTGTCGACCTCGGGCACGGCCATCTGATCGAACAATCGTCGTGCATAGGGCGCCACCGACTCGAGGTAGCGGCGCTGCGCCTCGGCGTAGAGGGTGCCGAAGGCCAGCGACGACTTGCCCGAGCCGGAGATGCCGGTGAACACGACCAGCGCGTCGCGCGGGATGTCGACGTCGACGTTCTGGAGGTTGTGTTCGCGCGCGCCGCGGACACGGACGAAGCCGGGGGTGTCGGGCATTCTCGGTCAGGTATGGCCGGGATTCGGAGATAGACAACCCCAGGTTGTCGGTGGCGCGTGATGTGGGCCCGACGGACCTCTCAGAAAGCAACGATGGCCTCGAACTGGTCAGCGCGACACCTGATGCTTCCCGCTCCGGTGCGGGATGGACATCGAGCTGATTGGAGTGATCACGCAGCCGACGACCATCGCGATCGGCCGCGGAATTCGCGAGCTCGACCACCTGACTCGAGCGTACGGAGCGGGACGTTGGAGAAAGCGAAAGGGGATGGCGACCGTGCGCCTTCCCAATGGTAGTTTGTGCCGGGCCGAGGTGCACTGGTACGAAGCGCATGGCATCGGTCGCAAGGAGATGAAGGTGAAGCGCGTCGTGGAGGATCGAGGATGAGCGCACGCCCTGCGTCCCGCCGATACGTGCTCTGCGTGAGCAACGCTCGCTATCGAGCGTCGCTCATCACGCGGCGACTCTATCCGGTTCTTCCCGATGTCGCTGCCGAAGATCGTGGCCTGGTGCGAGTCATCGACGAGTCCGGTGAGGACTACCTCTTCCCGAAGGCCTTGTTCCTGGACATCGATCTGCCGGCTCGCGCGAAGCGCCTTCTCGCAAAGCCGACACCGAAGCGCGGCGTACGGAGGCCGAGCGCGTGACCCCCGCCGCTCTCATCGTCGGTGCCGGTGACGCCACCGGCGGCGCCATCGCGCGACGCTTCGCCCGCGGCGGTCTCGTCGCCTGTCCCGTCCGTCGCACCGCCGACGCGCTCGCGCCGCTCGTCGCCTCCATCGAAGCCGAGGGACACCGTGCCGTCCCCTTCGGTCGCGACGCGCGCGTCGAGCAGCAGATGGTCGAGCTGGTCGAGGAGATCGAAATCACCATCGGCCCGATCGAGGTCGCCGTCTTCAACGTCGGCGCCAACGTCCCGGCGTCGATCCTCGAGGAGACGGAGCGCAAGTACCGCAAGATATGGGAGCTGGCCGCGCTCGGCGGTTTCCTCACCGGCCGCGAGGCGGCGAAGCGCATGGCGCCCCGCGGCCGCGGCACCATCATCTTCACCGGTGCGACGGCGTCGGTGCGTGGACGCGAGCACTTCGCCGCGTTCGCCGGCGCCAAGCACGCGCTGCGCGCCCTGGCCCAATCGATGGCGCGCGAGCTGGGCCCGAAGGGCGTCCACGTCGCGCACGTCATCATCGATGGCGCCATCGACACCGCCTTCATCCGCGACACCTTCCCCGCCCTCTACGCGCGCAAGGCCGACGGCGGCATCCTCGATCCCGAGCACATCGCCGAGCACTACTGGATGCTGCACACGCAGCCGCGGGACACGTGGACCTTCGAGCTCGACCTGCGCCCCTGGAGCGAAACATGGTGACGACCTTCTGGTTCGACGTCGGCAGCCCCAACGCCTACCTCGCGCACCGCGTGCTGCCCGGCATCGAGCAGCGCACCGGCGCGCACTTCGTCTACGAGCCGATGCTCCTGGGCGGGCTCTTCAAGCTGAGCGGCAACCAGTCGCCGATGGTCGCCTTCGCGAACATCCCGAAGAAGCTCGACTACGAGATGCTCGAGATACGACGCTTCGTCGCGCGACACGGCCTGACGGCGTTCCAGATGAACCCGCACTTCCCGATCAACACGCTGCCGCTGATGCGCATGGCGACGGCGGCGAAGATGGACGGCACGCTCGCTCCCACCGTCGAGGTGCTCTTCCAGCACATGTGGGAGCGCGGCACGAACATGGGCGACCCGTCGACGGTGCGCTCGGCGCTGGCCGACGGTGGGCTCGACGTCGATCGCCTCGTGGCGCGTGCGCAGGAGCAGGACGTGAAGGACGCGCTCGTCGCCAACACGCAGCGCGCCTTCGAGCGCGGTGCGTTCGGGGCGCCGACGGTCTTCGTCGACGACGAGATGTTCTTCGGCAAGGACCGTCTACGCGACGTCGAGGACGAGATCACGCGATCGCGCTGACGCTATTCGTGCGGCCGCAGTCCCGCCAGCAGCCGCTCGACCATCCCCTCGAACAGGTCCGTCCAGTCGAACGGCACCGCCAGCGGCATGAGTTGCGCCAGCTCGAGCATGACGTGACCGTGGATCGCTGCCCACAGCCACGCCGCCGCCTTGTAGGGATCGTCGATGCGTATCTCGCCCAGCGACGACGCGGCTGCCGTCGCCGCCACCAGCACGTCGAATGCCTCCGCGCCGACGGCGCGCGTGTGGTCGGAGTACTCGTATTCGGGAACGGCGCGCGCGAACATCACCTGATACTGCGTCGGGTTCGCGAGCGCCCAGCTCCGATAGGCGGCGCCGGCGCTTCGCAGGCGAGCCAGCCCCGTGTCGGTGCGGATGCGCTCGACGATGTGCTGGCGCATGCGGGTGAAGCCGTCGATGCAGATGGCGTCGACTAGGCCGTTCTTCCCGCCGAAGTGTGTGTAGACGCCTTTGGTGGAGCGGCCGGACAGCTCGGCAATGCGACGGACGCGCAGCGCCCCGGCGCCTTCATCGCGTATGATGGCAATCGCGGCGGCGAGGATGGGAGCGACCGACTCGGAGACCTCGGGCGGGGGATCGGAGGGTCGGGCCGCCTGGCCGCGTCGGAGGGAAGCCACTCCTCTTCTTGAACCACAGTGTTTCCTCGAAAGCGAGGCAAAACACCCATCGCACAGGACCATCTTGACGCGACGGCCTGAAAACGGGTAACAGCGTTACCCATGACCGACACGGCGAATCACTACCTCGGCGGCAACTTTGCTCCCGTCCACAACGAAGTGACCGCGTTCGATCTGCAGGTCGTGGGTCACATCCCTTCCGACCTGGAAGGGCGTTACCTGCGCAACGGGCCGAACCCGATCAGCGTGCCGGACGCCAGCACGCACCACTGGTTCATCGGCAACGGCATGGTGCACGGCGTGCGTCTCCGCGGCGGCAAGGCGGAATGGTACCGCAACCGGTGGGTGCGCACCGACGGCGTGCGCGAGGAGCTCGGCGAGCGCCCGAGGACCGACACCGTGCGTCCGCCGAACGACGTCGGTCCGAACACCAACGTCGGCGGCTGGGCCGGCACGACGTGGGCCATGGTCGAAGCCGGTGCGCCGCCCGTCGAGCTGACCTACGATCTCGACTCCGTCGGCGTGAACGCCTTCTACGGCACGCTGCCCGGCGCGTTCAGCGCGCACCCGAAGTTCGACCCCGTCACGCGCGAGCTGCACGCCATGTGCTACGCGTGGCAGGACTGGCTCGATCACATCCAGTACGTCGTCGTCGGTGCCGACGGTCGCGTGACGAAGACCCTCGACATCCCGATGAACGGGATGGTGATGCTGCACGACATGTCGCTGACGCGGAAGTACGCGGTGATCTACGACCTGCCGGTGACGCTCGACCCCGAGCTCGCCATGGCCGGTCGCTTCCCGTTCCGGTGGAATCCCGCGTACGAGCCGCGCATCGGGCTCCTGCCGCGCGACGGCGGCGTCGACGACATCGTCTGGTGCGCCATCGAGCCCGGCTACGGCTATCACCCGGTGAACGCGTACGATGCGCCCGACGGCAGCGTCGTCATCGACATCTGCCGCTACGAGCGCATGTTCGACCACGATCTCGTCGGCCCATTCGGCGACTGCCTGGCGACGCTCGACCGTTGGACCGTCGATCCAAAGGCGCGCCGTGTCCGCACCGAGCGCATCGACGATCGCACCATGGAGTTCCCGCGCGTCGCAGGCTCGGTATCGACGCAGCCGCATCGCTACGCCTACGTCGCCGGCGTCGGCGAGGGCTACGCGCCTGGACCGCTCTACAAGCACGACGTCCGCGCCGGCACCCTGACCGAGCACGACTATGGTCGCGGTCGCGGCACCGGCGAGGTCGACTTCGTCGCGCGACCCAACGCCACGTCCGAGGACGACGGCTGGCTGCTCTCGTACGTCTTCGATGCGACGCGCAACAAGAGCGACCTGGTGATCCTCGATGCGCTCGACCTGAAGGAAGTCGGCCGCGTGCTGCTGCCGCAGCGCGTGCCGTTCGGCTTCCACGGCAACTGGGTCGGTGATCGCACCGTCGCGCCGTCGGTCTAGGGACGCACCAACGCGCGAGCCTGGGCCAGCGCCTCGTCCGGCGAGTCCGCCCAGTGTGCCGTCACGCTCTCGCGCGTGAACGTGTCGAACATGCTGCGCAGCTTGCCGTAGCTGTTGTCGAGCACGACGTGAGGGATGTCCTGCAGTATCGACAGGATGTGTCCGTGCAGGCGATCGGTCACCACCACCCGCCCGCGCGAGAGCAGCAGGCAGCCGCGCTCCACCCATCGCCTGGCGAGCGGCGCGAACGTCAGCGCCAGCACGCGTCGCGCCATCGCCGGCGACGCCAGATGCAGCCGGCGGTTCAACCGCAGCGCGGCACGATCGCGCAGTGGCCACGCGGGTTCGTCGCTCACGTCATCGAGCCAGTCGATCACCTGCACCTCGCCGCCGGGCGGTGGCGCATAGCCGGTCGTTTCGACGTCGCCACGCGCCAGCCACAGCACGTCGACCACGGGCAACGCCGCGCGCGCTCGACTGCCGAGCGCGAACACCATGTCGGGGCAGAGCAGCGTCGGCACTGCGAAGTGCGCGCGCGCCAGCGAGAGACTCTGCGCCTCGCGCACGAGCAACGTGAAGTCGGCGTGCGCCTCGCACAGGCGGCGCAGGCGATCGCGGTTCGCCGGCTCGCGGAACCAGAGGCTCTGCGGCAACTGGATGGTGCGATGGCGCGGGAAGTCCGCGAGCACCTGCTCCCGTGTCGTCGCCTGGTTGTGCGGGTAGAGGTCGCCGAAGTTGCCGCCACCGTGCAGCAGAATGGTGCCGTCGTGGCCCAGCGCGTGCGCCAGCTCGTCGCGGCGATAGCTGGCCCACGACGCGCGATACACCACCTTGGCGCCGACGCGCGCCAGGCTGGCCAGCTCGCCGAGCCAGAGCGCCGGGTCGCCGGCGTTGGCGTGGTTCGGGAAGTTCACCAGCGCGACGCGCTCGCCGCCACGCACGAGCGAGGCCATCACGCGATCGATCTCGTCGGAGAGGGCCGCGACGAGCTGACGGTCGGACGTCATGCCTCGGGTCGCAACGTCCCGGGCAGGCGATGGTGGATCGCATGCCGCACGCGCGCCGGCACCAGGCGTCGTGCGACGCCGCCGACGCGCCGGAGGTGCGCGAGCAGCCGGTCGGGCGGCACGCGAGCGAGACGACGGCGCAGCAGCTCGACGGCCGGCCCGCTGGTGCCGCGCGCTTCGAGCTCGTTCCAACAGGTGCGGAAGAGATCGCGCACGCGCTCGAGCGATGGCATCGACAGCGCGGCCACGTGCGACGGTTCGAGCGGTCCGTCGAAGCAGCGCGGATCGGCCATGCCCGCCGCCAGGAAGTTGAAGCGCGTCATGACGCACTTCTCGCATCGCCCGCAGTTGCTCGCCGGATCGCTGCCCTGCCAGCACACCCGCAGCCCATCGAGCGCCTCGGGGAAGGCGGCGAGGGCCTCGATCTTGTCGGTGCGCCCGAAGGCGCCGCCGTCGCTGACCAGCGTGAAGAACTCGTTCGACGCGAGCGCGTCCAGCATGGTCGGGTGCGAGATGCCGAAGCGCGGCGTGCCGTAGGGCGCCGCCGCCGAGGCCAGTCCGACGGCACATTGCTGCGAGAAGTTGGCGAGCACGCTGCCGAAGAGCGGCAGCGCCGACTGCGGCCACGCGCGTCCACCGAGATGCATCGCATTGGTGGACACGGGATACAGCGGCAGGTCGAGCCAGCGCGCCAGCGGCTCGGCGCGCCGTCGCACGTCGTCGAAGCGGTCGGCGCGCGTCAGCGGGATGTCGAACCCGAGGACGATGACCAGCCCGACGACACGGTAGGCGGCGTCACCGATGAGACGGCGCGCGTGGCGCACGGCGGTGAACGTCGAGTCGAGCCCGCCCGAGAACGCCGCGATGGCGACGCCGGGATCATCCGCCGGTCGTGGTGCCGGCACGATGCGATCGGGCACGACGTCGATGACGCGACGGTAGCGCTCCGGCGAGAGCGCGTGCCGGATCGCGATCAGCTGCCCGATGTTCTGCAGCCCGCCGCGGCTCATCGGTCCGTGCACGACGAGATCCTGGCCGAGCATGGCTGCCCACTGCACGTGACCGCAGACGAACGAGTCGAGCACGGGCGGCGCGGGAAGCGCCTCGGGCAGGCGCCACCACGTCTCGGCGCGCGGACCATCGGGACCGAGCGCGCCCTCGAAGACGAGACGACGCTCGGTGGGGCCGTCGTCGAACCAGACGTGGATCGGCGGCGTGCTCATCGTGGCCACGGACGACGGAGATGGGTCGCGGACCCGAGCCAACGCAACGTATCGCGCGCGTCGGTGACGGCCCGATCGAGCGCCACGCGCGTCGACAGCCGTCTGCGACCGGGGCCACCGGGCCAGTCGGCGAGCGTCGCTTCGGCGTCGGCGGCGGCGATGGGATCACGGAACGCGCCGCGTGTCGGCGCGACGATCGCGGCGGCGAGGGCCGGGTGTCGCCGTACGTCGGCCAGCATCCGTGGTGGCGACGTCGTGCCGCCGTCCGCGCGCACGACGAAGCCGTCGCCGCACAGCAGGTCGGGCAGGACGGGCTCGGGACGCGGATAGCGCTGCTGCGCCGTGAACAGCCAGCGTCGCGCGTGCAGGCCCACCGTGCAGCCGGCGCCGACGGCGTGCAGCGCCGCGGCGACGATGGGGAGCACGCCGATCTCGGGATCGACGAGCCCCGCCGCGACCGCGTTCGTGCGCACGACGATCGACGGCACGTCGAATGCGGGCAGCGTCACGTCGGGTGCGAACCCGGCGACGTGCAGCACGGCGCGGACGGTGAACGGCGCCGGCACGAGGCCGTCCAGGTGTCGCACCAGCGTGTGCGCCGAGCGCAGCCCGCCCGACCAGGCGACGATCGCGGTGTGGTCGGAAGCCGCGCGGCGTCCGTCCACCACCGTCGCCGCCTCGATCCGTATGCGATGGAAGCGGTCGGGATCCCAGCTCGCCCACGCCTCGGCGTACTCGGTGAGATTCCGCACCGCACCGCGCGTCATCGCGCCGCGCACCTGCAGCGTCCCGCCGACGCGCATCACCGCCGGGAGCATGCCCGCGACCATGCCGTCGACGACGTCCGGCGCGTCGCCGTCGTGCTCCAGCTCCAGCGTGGAAACCCGTCCGTCCGCGCGCTCGAGCACGCTGCGCGATCCGTGCACGGTGAGCACCGAGGTCACCGCACCAACCGCCCCTCCGCGTCGAACAGTCGCACCTGCGCCGGATCGATCGCGAGCGGGACCTCCCGTCCCGCGGCGATGTCCGGCATGCCCGTCAGACGCGCGATCACGGGTGTCTCGATACCGGGCAGGCGGAGATGCGCAAGCGACTCGTGACCGAGCTCCTCGATGTGCTCGACGGTCGCGTGCACCGGGCTGGTCTCGGTGCCGAGCGCGATGCCCTCCGGGCGTACGCCCGCCGTCCAGCCATCGCCGATCTCGGCGTCGAGCGACACGACCCCGCCACCGAGCCCGAGCCCGCCCTTCGCCCGAACCGCAGGAAACAGGTTCATCGGCGGGTTGCCGACGAAGCCCGCCACCATGACGTTCGCCGGCTCGGCGTACAGCGCGCGCGGCGTGTCGACCTGCTGCAGCCGCCCCTTGTCCATCACCGCGACGCGATGGCCGAGCGTCATCGCCTCGACCTGGTCGTGGGTGACGTAGATCATCGTCGTGCCGGTCTTCGCCTGCAGCTCCTTGATCTCGGCACGCACCTGCACGCGCAGCCGCGGGTCGAGGTTCGAGAGCGGCTCGTCGAGCAGCGACGCCGCCGGCTCCCGCACCAGCGCGCGTCCCATGGCGACGCGCTGCCGCTGCCCGCCCGAGAGCTGTTTCGGGAGACGGTCGAGCAGCTGCCCGATCTCGAGCAGGCCGGCGACGCGATCGACCTGTCGCGCCATGTCGTCGCGCCCGAGTCGTCGCATGCGGAGCGGGAACTCGAGGTTCTTCCGCACCGTCATGTGGGGATAGAGCGCGTAGTCCTGGAACACCATGGCGACGTTGCGCTGCTGCGGCGGGATGTCGTTCACGACGCGGTCACCGATGCGGATCGTGCCCGACGTCGCCGTCTCGAGCCCCGCCACCATGCGCAGCACCGTCGACTTGCCGCAGCCCGATGGTCCCACCAGCACCAGCAGCTCGCGGTCGTCGATGACCAGCGAGAAGTCGGCGACGCCGACGGTGCCGTCGGGGAAGCGCTTCTGGACGTCGGTGAGCTCGACGCGGGCCATCAGTCGAAGAAATGCTCGGCGGCGATCACCGGCAGCGCGCGCGCGATGATGGGGTCGGCGGCGAAGCGGCGCTGCACGCAGCCGTCGCAGAGGTGGTTCGCGAGCGCGATGAACGTCATCTCCTGGTCGAGCGTCAGGTAGCTGCGTGCGACGTCGCCGGTGACGGGATCGACGGCGTCGTAGAAGCCCCAGTCGCCGTATGCCGGAAACCGTGTCGCCAGGATGCGCAGGTTGGCGAGCGCGGCGTCGGGGGTGACGGCAACGGCGAGCGCCGACGCGTGCGGCGTGACGGCGCCGGCCGGATAGCCGAGCATGCCGAGCGCGCGCACGCCGTACTCGCCGTAGCCCGAGCCGTCGGGCCGCAGGCTCGGCGACATGCCCCAGATCGGGTCACGCTGTTGCACGGCGACGTGGGCCCGATCGTTGGCACCGAGGCTCGCGGGTGCCAGGCGCAGCTCGTCGAGCACGAGCGTCGGCATCAGCGCCTCGAACATGCTGCCGCCCCACGACGGCACGTACTCGACGTCGCCCGACACGTAGTGACCGCCGAAGAACGTGTTGCCGAGGACGGTCTTCTGGGCGCGGTCGTGCGGCGCCTGCGTCTGCCAGTCGCACGCGGCGGGGAAGGTGCGCGTCATCCGGAACCAATGCGACGGCGGCGCGATCCCCATCCCCATCGCCAGCACGCTCCCGATCCGCGACTCCGCATACAGCACGCCGTAGTGATAGCGCGACGGGCCGGGGGGCTGCACCCACCAGCCGTGGTACAAGAGCCCGGCGGCGGGATCGTAGAAGCGCGACCAGTCGCCGCGCTCGATGAGCGCCGTCGCGCGTGACGCCAGCTCGGGGAACGTCTGTCGCGCGACGATCAGCCCCGCCGTCAGCCACGCCGTGTCGACGAACGACAGCAGGTTGCTGGTGCGCTCGAGCGACGTGGTGTCGTAGTAGTTGAAGAAGAGGCCGTCGTGCGACTCGAGGCGCTCGAGCGTGTCGAGTACGCCCGCGAGCAGCGCCAGGGCGTCCGGTCGGCTGACCAGCCCGAGCTCGCTGGCTCCGGCCAGGGAGACGATCCACAGCCCGACCGTGGTGACGTTGGTGTAGTCGCCGATCGGCGGGACGCTCTCGTCGCGCGGCGCCAGGTGGATGTGGTCGATCGGGAGGTGATGCTCGCGATCCATCAGGCCGCGCAGCCCGCGCCAGGTATCGGTGGCGACGCGGCGGGCGAACGCGCGATCGTCGGCGGGCAGTGGTGGAACGGGACCGGACGCCGGCCAGGCCATCAGGCGCGACCGGATCATCGGTCGGGCGGCGATCTCACCGCCGGCGGCAGCCTCCCATGCTCGTTTCTCCGCCGGGACCACGGGCTCGATCGCCGCCGGCTCGGTGACCCCGCCGACGACGTGCCCGACCTCGCAGCGGGTGTCGGGGACCGGGGGTGACGGTAGGGGACGGCATGCCGCGACGAGGACCAGGCCGGCAAGCACGGGGCGCAGGGTCGGCATCGCGTGGGATGCAGTTGGCAGATGTCTCGTGGAGGGTAAAGACGAGCCCATCTTTTGGGCAGTCTGGGCTCCATCTCTCGAAGGAGCAGGTTCTCGAATCGGGGGAATGTCAGCTCAAACTGGAGGCAGCGAGGCGACGGATATGCTCTTTTCCCGGGCACAGTCTTGCGCCGCGAGGAGAATCCCTGAAATTCTCGCGGTCCGCGCCACGCCGCGGGGCGGCATGGTGTTTGCCTTTACATCCCCTGA
Source organism: Binatia bacterium (assembly GCA_036009625.1). Taxonomy (GTDB): domain Bacteria; phylum Desulfobacterota; class Binatia; order DP-6; family DP-6; genus DASYLJ01. The sequence goes on along the minus strand of DASYLJ010000111.1, from coordinate 14,197 downwards.
CTGCGGCCGGAGGTCCGGCCGGCCACGAACGAGAAGGAGCAATAGCGTGAGCGGAACTGCGGAACGTCTCGCGGCCATCGAGGCCGTCACCAACTACAAGCCGATCTCCGAGCCTCTAGATTTCTCCAAGATGCAGATTGGCGAGTTCTTCGCGTCGAACGTGTTCAGCCGAGCGGTCATGAAGCAGCGCCTCCCGAAGCCGGTCTTCCAGTCGGTGATGAAAACCATCGACGAGGGCAGCCTGCTGGACCCGTCGGTCGCCGACGTCGTGGCGTCGGCCATGAAGGACTGGGCCATCGAGAAGGGCGCCACGCACTACGCGCACGTCTTCTTCCCGCTGACGGGCCTCACCGCCGAGAAGCACGACAGCTTCCTGTCGCCCGACGGGCAGGGTGGGGCGCTGGTCGAGTTCGCCGGCAAGACCCTGATCCAGGGCGAGCCCGATGCCTCGAGCTTCCCGAACGGCGGCATCCGGTCGACGTTCGAGGCGCGTGGCTACACCGCCTGGGACGTCACCAGCCCGGCCTACATCCTCGAAAATCCGAACGGCACCACGCTCTGCATCCCGACCGCGTTCGTGTCGTGGACGGGCGAGGCGCTCGACAAGAAGACGCCGCTCCTGCGCTCGGGCCAGGCCCTCAACAAGCAGGCCCAGCGCGTGCTCAAGATCTTCGGACACGAGCGGACGACCACCGTCGTCTCGTACGCCGGCGCCGAGCAGGAGTACTTCCTGATCGACCGCCACTTCTTCTTCTCGCGGCCCGACCTCATCGCCACCGGTCGCACGCTCTTCGGCGCGCCGCCGCCCAAGGGGCAGGAGTTCGAGGACCAGTACTTCGGTGCCATTCCGGAGCGCGTGCTGGCGTTCATGCTCGAGTGCGAGCGCGAACTCTACAAGCTCGGCATCCCGGTGAAGACGCGCCACAACGAGGTGGCCCCGGGCCAGTACGAGGTGGCGCCGGTGTTCGAGGCGGCCAACCTCGCCGCCGACCACCAGCAGCTCCTCATGGTCACGCTCCGCCGCGTGGCCGAGAAGTACGGCATGAGCTGCCTGTTCCACGAGAAGCCGTTCGCCGGCGTCAACGGCTCGGGCAAGCACGTGAACTTCTCGCTCGGCAACTCGACGCAGGGCAACCTGCTCGATCCGGGCGACACCCCGCACGAGAACGCGCAGTTCCTGGTCTTCTGCGCCGCCGTCATCCGCGCCGTCGACAAGTTCGCGCCCCTGCTCCGCGCCGTGGTGGCGTCGGCGGCGAACGATCACCGCCTCGGCGCCAACGAGGCCCCGCCCGCGATCATCTCGATCTTCCTGGGCGAGCAGCTCACCGACGTCTTCGAGCAGATTTCCAAGGGTGCTGCCAAAACCTCCAAGGCGAAGAGCACCCTGACGATCGGCGTCGATACGTTGCCGGGGCTCCCGAAGGATCCGGGCGACCGCAACCGCACCAGCCCGTTCGCCTTCTGCGGCAACCGCTTCGAGTTCCGCGCCGTCGGTGGCGGCCAGTCCATCGCCGGGCCGATGGTGGCCATCAACACCATCCTCTCCGATTCGCTCGACTACGTCGCCACCAAGCTCGAGGACGCGGTCAAGAAGGACGCGAACGGCCTCAACGCCGCCGTGCAGTCGCTGCTCAACACCATCATCACGGAGCACGGCCGCGTGATCTTCAACGGCGACGGCTACAACGCGGCCTGGCACGAAGAAGCGGGCAAGCGCGGTCTGGCGAATCTCAAGACCTCGGTCGAGGCGCTCCCCATCCTCACCTCACCCGAAGTCGTGGCGATCTTCGAGCGCTACGGCGTGCTCAGCAAGCGTGAGCTCGAGAGCCGCGAAGAGGTGTACCTCGAGCAGTACGTCAAGAGCATCGCCACCGAGGCGCGCACGGCCATCGAGATGGCGCGCACCATCATCTTCCCGGCGGCGATCCGCTATCAGGGCCAGCTGGCCGGCACCTGCGCCAGCCTGAAGGCCGTCGGCTACACCTTCGACACCAACACGCTCGACAAGATCACGGCGTTGGTGAAGGAGCTGCAGGAGGGCATCGCCGGGCTCGAGCACGAGCTGCACGTGCACGACTTCGAGGGCACGCTCGGACACGCGAAGCACTCCTGCGACAAGATCCTTCCCGCGATGCTCGCGGTGCGGAAGTCCGCAGACGAGCTCGAGGGCATGGTCGCCGACGACCTCTGGTCGCTGGCCACCTACCAGGAGATGCTCTTCATCAAGTGAGCTCCGGTGTGGACCCGCGATCGCCATCCGGCGGTCGCGGGTCCCGCCCCTCCGGCTACGACACGACGTAGCCGAGCCGCTTGTCGACGACGTTGACCAGCGGCACCGCCCGCAGCCAGCGCTCGAGGTTGTCCTCGAACATGGCGATGACGCGGGCGAAGAAGTCGGGTCGGTAGCCCGACACGTGCGGCGTCACGAGCACGTTCTCGAGCTCCCAGTATGGGCTCTCCGGCGGCAGCGGCTCGTCGCGGAAGACGTCGATTCCGGCGGCGGCGATGGCGCCCGAACGCAGCGCGGCCACCAGCGCCTCGTCGTCCACCAGCTCGCCACGGCCGACGTTGACGAAGATGGTGCTCGAACGCATGGCCGCGATCGCGGCGGCGTCGATCATGTCGTGGGTGTCGGCGGTGAGCGGCGCCGCCAGCACCACGAAGTCGGCCCAGGCGAGCAGCGCGTGCAGGTCGTCGGGCCCGACGACCGCTTCCGCGCCGGGCACCGGATGCTCGGGCCGCCGGCGCAGGACGCGCACGCGCATGTCGAGCGCCGCACCGAGCCGGGCGATGCCGAGGCCGATGGCGCCGGCGCCGATGACGGCGAGCGTGCTGCCAGCGAGCTCGCGGATGCCGCCGGTGGCGGCGATCACGGCGAACCGGTTCCACTCCCGCGCCTGCTGCAGACGGTGCGCAACGTGGAGGTTCCGTCCGAGCGCCAGCATCAGCGCCAGCGCGTGCTCCGGGATGTTGACGGCATGCAGCCCGGCGGCATTCGTCAGCACCACGTCGCTCGCCGCCAGCGCCGGGAAGAGGTTGGCCTCGACGCCCGCGGACGCGGAGTTCACCCAGCGCAGCTTCGGCGCCAGCGCGAAGGCGTCGGGCGGGAAGTGGAAGCCGGCGTAGACCTCGGCGTCCGCGAGTGCGGCGGGCAGCGTGTCGTCGTCCTCGACGGAAACGAAGGTGACGTCGGGGAAGCGCGCGCGCAGCCGGGTGAGGTCCGCGTCGGCGATCGACCAGCGGACCTCCTTCAGACGGTAGTGGAGGACGACCTGCATGCGGCGTCATTGACCCGTCCCGGCGCCCACGGCAAGCAGAGCCATGCTGACGGGTCGCTGTCTCTGTGGAACGGTGCGCTACGAGGTGGCGGGCGGCATCGGTCCCATCGCCTGCTGCCACTGCGCGGAATGCCGGCGCGCGAGCGGTGCGGCGTTCGCGTCCAACGCCAACGTCGCGCGCGCCGAGCATCGCTTCACGCAGGGTGCCGAGGCGATCGTCGAGTACGAGTCGTCGCCGGGCAAGGTGCGCGCCTTCTGCGGACGCTGCGGCTCACCGATGTACAGCCGCACGACGAAGGAGCCCGACGTCCTCCGCCTGCGCCTCGGCACGCTCGATCAGGATCCGGGCAAGCGCCCCCGCCTGCACGTGTGGACGGCGGAGAAGGCGCCGTGGTGGGAGATCACCGACGATCTCCCGCAGATCGAGAAGCTCTAGAGCCGCACGTCCTTCAGCCAGCTCTTGTTGGCCTTGTACCAGTCGACGGACTGCTTGAGGCCCTCGTCGATGCCGATCTTCGGCGTCCATCCGAGGAGGCGCTCGGCCTTGCTGATGTCGGCCCACGTCTCCTTGATGTCGGCGATGTGGAACGGCTTGTGGTCGTACTTGGCCTTCTTGCCGAGCAGCGTCTCGAGCTTGTCGATGATGACGGTGAGCGCGATCGGGTTGCGGCCGCCGCCGAGGTTCACGATCTCGTAGCCGACGGGCTTGAGCGCTGCGATCGTGCCGCGCGCGATGTCGTCGACGTGCGTGAAGTCGCGCGACTGCGAGCCGTCGCCGAAGAGCTCCATCGGCGTCTCCTCGTCGATCCACTTGATGAAGCGGAAGATGCACATGTCGGGACGCCCGGCGGGGCCGAACACGGTGAAGTAGCGCACGATGGTCGCGTCGATCTCGTAGAGATGATGGAACGCGTAGGTCATCGCCTCGGCGGCCTTCTTCGACGCCGCGTAGGGCGAGATCGGCGTGTTCACCGGCAGGTCCTCGGTGAACGGCATCGGCTGCCCGGCATAGAGCGACGACGTCGACGCCAGCACCAGCTTCTTGACGTCGTGCTTCCGCATCTGCTCGAGGAGGTTCAGCGTGCCCACCGTGTTCGTCGACACGTAGACGTGCGGGTTCTCCATCGAGTAGCGCACGCCGGCGCGCGCGGCGAGGTTCAGGACGGCGTCGAACTTGTGCTTCGTGAAGAGCTTCTCGAGCGGTGCCATCTGCTCGATGTCGAGCTCCTCGAAGGTGAAGTTCTGCTGGCCCCGGAGCTGCTCCTGGCGGTGCAGCTTGATGCGGACGTCGTAGTAGTCGTTCAGGTTGTCCACGCCCACGACGGTGTGGCCGGCATCGAGAAGAAACTGGGCGGTGCGGGAGGCGATGAAGCCGGCGGTGCCGGTGACGAGGTAGGTGGACATTCAGGGCACGGTAGAGCCTTCAGGAGCCGTATTCAAACACCGCGCTTCCGCACCTCCATCGCCGCCGCCAGGCTCGCCGACGCCGGATCGCCACGCTCCCGCAGCCCGTCGATCGTGCCTGCGACGTCGGCCTCCGGGCGATTCTGGCCGAGCTTCCACTTGCCCTCGAGCCGACGCACCGTCATCTCGACGCCGACGATGCCCCGGAGCATCTGGGCGAGGTAGGCCTCGGGCGCGTCGGTGACCTGCCACGGCTCGGGAAGGCTTCCCTCGTGACGCGCGGTCAGCCGCGTCACGAACGCCCGCAGCCAGTCGACGTCGTCGATCAGGCGGAGCGGCCCGGCGGCGTGCACGGCGACGTAGTTCCACGTCGGGACGACCTTGCCGTGCTCGCGTTTCGCCGGGTACCACGACGGCGACACGTAGCCCTGCGGGCCGAGGAAGATCGCCAGCGCATCGCCGGTCGCGTCGACCGTCGCATGCGGATTCGGTCGCGCGACGTGGCCGGTGAGCGTGCCGAACGGCGCCGGCTCGGGGTCCCACAGCAACGGCAGATGCGTCGCCAGCAGGCCGTCGACGGTCGGCGACACCAGCGTCGCGAGCGGATGGTCGTGCATGAACGCGGCGAGGACGTCGATGCGGTCCTCCGCGAAGTGCCGTGGGAGGTACATGCCGCCACGGCTAGGCGTCGACGCGCGTCGGGTCAAGAACGACGCGCCCCCCCTTGGCGGGCGGGGAGTGGGTGTCGTAGAGGCCGACCATGCGGAGCTGGCTTGCTACGTTCGCGTTGGTGCTGCTGTCGCTCGCGAGAGCCGACGCCCAGCCCGCGCAGCCGCCGCAGATCATCGGCGCGCTCGTCGGACCGCTGGCGACGCCGGTGCAGCCCACGTTGCACCTCTACGGCAACGATCTCGGCTGGACGTTCGAGCACGACGGCCAGCTGCACATGCTCTTCGGCGACACCTGGCCGACCGCCGACTCCCTCTGCCACGGCGAGCCGCGCAACGACGACAGCCAAGCGGTGCTGGCGTCGGAGCCGGGAGCCGGCGTGCCGGCGCTGACGTTCCTCACGCGTCCCGACGCGCCCGACGAGTTCGCGCCAATCCTGGTCGAGCGCGACGGCGTCTCGATCCCGATGGCGTACGGGCAGGTGCCGCTCACGGGATTCAGTGACGGGGCCGACGCGCATGCCATCCTGGGCCGCGGCGAGTATGTGCGCTGCATCCGGCGATCCGCCGGCGGTCGCCCGTCCTGCAAGCCGTACCGGCACCTCGAGTGCACGCAGGACGTCGGCGAGTGCCTCCCCGCCGCGGTCGAGATCCCGGCGCTGTGCGATCTCGCGACTCGGAGCGGATGCCTGCCTGGGACGACGTGCCAGGCGACGGACGCCGGCTTCTGCGTCGACCCCGCCACCTCGCAGAACGACGGCACACGCGCGAGCCTGCCCTTCACCGTCGCCCACGATCAGGAGATGGCGGTGCAGGACACGGCGCGTCCCGGCACCTGGATCTCGATCGGCCGCTTCGCGACGAACCGATTCGCCAACCTGACGGCGCGCACCGTGCGCTGCTTCTCCGGTGGCTCGTGCGGCAGTGACTATGGCGCCGGTCACGGCGCGCTCCTCGTCTGGGGGCGGCCGGGCTTCACCGGTACGGCCACGCGCCAGGTGCAGGCCTATCTGATGGTGCACCGGCTGCCGATCCGCCGCGATCGGCACGGACGCATGCGCTGGCGGCCGCGCTTCTATGCCGGCGTCCATCCGGTGACGGGCGAGCCGCTGTGGACGGGGCGCGAGTCGGGCGCTGCGCCGATGGCGCTCGACGGCGTCGTCGGCGGCAACCCGCACGAGGAGCAGCCCATCGTCTCGCAGGTGGCCGTCAGCTGGGTCGGTGCGCCGGTGAACCGGTGGGTCATGATCTACAGCGGCGATCTGCCCGACTACGTGCTGCCCGAACCCGCCAGCGCGCGGCCGGGTCCGTCGCCCGGTGCGGTGCGCATGCGCTTCGCCGAGCATCCGTGGGGGCCGTGGACGCCACCCGTGCCGCATCTCCTGCCGGGAAGCCCGACGGTGCTCGGTGACCCCTACGGTCCGGGCGGCGTGCTCTTCCATCCGCTCTGCGTCGACCAGGGAACGGCGCACTGCGCGCGAAGCGACCCGAAGCGGCCTCCGGACTTCTTCCTGCCAGGGTGCCCGTCGTTCGCCGCCGCGTTCGACGCCGGGCGGTTCTACGGCGCCAGCATCATCGACGCCTACACGCGTCCGAGCGCTGATGGTGCCGACATCTTCTGGAACATCTCGACGTGGAACCCGTATGGCGTCGCGCTCGCACGCACCCACCTGGACGCCGCCGCGCTCCCGACCGAGCCGCCGTCGTGCCCGAAGGCGGGCGTCGCGCCGCGCTCGGGGTTGGGCGGCAAGGTGATGCGCTTCCGCTGGTGCGATCCGGGCTGAGTCACTCGGCGCGCAGCGCCTCGATGGGATCGAGACGTGCGGCACGCCGCGCCGGCAGCACGCCCGAGAGCAGTCCGGTGACGAGGCTCGTCACCAGCGCCGCGACCACGAAGCCGATCGGCGTCTCGACCGGCAGCCCGGGGACCAGGAGTCGCGCCAGCACGCCGATGCCCATGCCGATCGCGACGCCGATCGCTCCGCCGGCGACGCCGAGCCCGACGGCCTCCGCCACGAACAACGCCGCCACCTGCCGGCGGCTGGCGCCGAAGGCACGCAGCAGCCCGATCTCCGCCGTGCGTTCGCCGACCGCGATCCACATCATGGTGAGAATGCCGATCGCACCCACCAGCAGCGAGATGCCGGCGATCGCGCCCACCGCCGCCGTCACCGCCGTCATCACTTTGCCGAAGACGTCCAGCATTGCGGCCTGCGTGGTGACGGTGACGTCCTCGGTGTCGCCGTGGCGCGCGGCGAGGACCTGCGTGACGTCGCGCTCGACGCGCGCGGCGATGTCGGGCGACGCGTAGAGCACGTCGACCTCGCCCAGCTCGGGCACGTTGAACAGCTTCATCGCGGTGGCCACCGGAATGTAGACGGAGTCGTCGAGGTCGAACCCGAGCATCTGGCCCTTCGGCTCCATCACGCCGATGACGCGGAAGCGCCGGCCGCCGATGCGGATGACCTCGCCGAGCGGGTTGGCGTCGCCGAAGAGCTCGCGCGCCGCCTTCGGGCCAAGGACGGCGAGCGCGACGCCGCGACGCGGGTCGCCGCCGGGCCAGAAGCGGCCCTGACGCACGCGGAACGTCCACACCCGCGCGATCTCCGGCGTCACGCCCTGCACGGCGACGCTGCGCGCGCGACCGCCGCCCTCGACACGGGCGAGGCCGAACACCGCCGGCACGACGGCGAGGACGCCCGGGATGCGCTCGAGCGCCAGCGCGTCGTCGATGGTGAGGTGCCGCGTCGAGCCGCCGACCATGCCCGGGACGCCGGACGTTTTGGTCTTGCCGGGATGGACGGCGATGATGTTGGTGCCGAACTGCGAGAACTGGCCGAGCACGTACTGCCGTGTGCCCTCGCCGATCGAGGTGAGCAGGATCACCGACGCGACGCCGATGGCGATGCCGAGCAGCGACAGCGCCGAGCGCAGGCGATGGCTCACGAGCGCACCCAGGGCCAGTGCGACGAGGTCGCGCAGCATTAGTGACCGCCGAGTGCCGCCACCGGGTCGAGCCGCGCGGCGCGGCGCGCGGGCAGGAGCCCGAAGACGACGCCGACCACGACCGACACCCCGAGCGACGACACCACCGCCCACAGTGGCGGCTCGGCCGGGAAGACGGGAACCGCCGCGCGCAGCGCGAGCACGGCGAGCAGCCCGACGCCGAGGCCGGCGACGCCGCCGGCGGTGGCGAGCAGCGCCGCCTCGGCGAGGAACACCGCCTGCACCTGGCGCTGCCCGGCACCGACGGCACGCAGCAGCCCCACCTCGACGGTGCGCTCCGAGACCGCCACCAGCATCACGTTCATGATGCCGAGACCGGCGACCGTCAGCGAGATCGCCGCGATGCCGGCCAGCGCCAGCGTGAGCGCCTGCAGGATGCTGCCGAACGACGACATGACGGCCTCCTGCGTGATGACGGTGACGTCCTCCTCGCGGTGACGCGCGGCGAGGAGTCGCACGACGTCGCGGCGCACCGTCTCGAGATCGGCGTGCGCCCGCACCTCGATCATGATGCGGAACAGGCTGGCGCGGTTGAAGAGCCGCATCGCGCGCGCGACGGGGATGGTCACCGTCTCGTCGAGGTTCATGCCGAGCTGCTCGCCCATCGGCGCCATGACGCCGACCACGCGCGCGCGCATGTCGCCGATGCGCATGACCTTGCCGACGGGATCCACGCCGGGAAACAGCTCACGCGCCACGGCGTTGCCTACGACCACCACGGCGACGCCACGCCGCAGCTCGCCCGGCGGCAGGAAGCTGCCGCGGCCGAGCGTCAGGTGGCGCACGGTCAGGAACTCGGGTGTCGTGCCTACCACCGCCACCTGACGCCGTCGCTCCTCGTGCGCGACCGTCTCGGTGGCCATGGCGATCGGCGCGATGCGCTCCACGCCCGGGAGGCGCGCTACGGCCTCGGCGTCGGCGAGCGTCAGATCCCGCGTGGTGGCAGCGGTGAACGGGAGGCCGCCCGTGGTCTCGGTCTTCCCGGGCATGACGATGAGCAGGTTCGAGCCGATGCTGGCGAACTGGTCGGTGACGTAGCGACGTGCGCCGTTGCCGAGCGCCGTCAGCAGGACGACGGCGGCGACGCCGACGGCGACCCCGAGCAGCGACAGCGCGGCGCGCAGCCGATGGCCGCGGAAGGCGCGCAGCGCGAACTCGACGACGTCGCGCGCCGTCATGTCGTCACCGGTACGGCGAGCTCTGCCCCGGGGAGACGGCGCGCGACGCGGCCGTCCGACATCACCAGGACGCGATCGGCCCGCCGCGCGACGTTGGGGTCGTGCGTCACCACCACGAGGGTCAGCCCGGCGTCGTGCATGTGGTCGAGCAGCTCCAGGATCTGTCGGCCGGAGGCGGAGTCGAGGTTGCCGGTGGGCTCGTCGGCGAGCAGCAGGCGGGGCGAGAGGATGGTGGCGCGCGCGATCGCGACGCGCTGGCGTTCGCCGCCCGAGAGCTGGTTCGGACGATGGTCGGCGCGACGCGACAGGCCGACGGCGTCGAGCCCGGCGCGTGCCCGCGCGCGACGTTCAGCGCGTGGGACGCCGGCGAACACCATCGGCAGCTCGACGTTCTCGGCCGCGGTGAGCCGCGGCACGAGATGGAACGACTGGAAGACGAAGCCGATCAGGTGGCGGCGCACCTGCGTGAGGGCGTCGTCGTCGAGCCCGCCCACTTCGCGGCCGTCGAGGTGGTAGGTGCCCTCGGTGGGGCGGTCGAGGCAGCCGATGATGTTGAGCAGCGTCGACTTGCCGGAGCCGGACGGCCCCATGATGGCGACGTGCTCCCCGGGCCGCACGTGCTCGCTGACGTCGTCGAGCGCGCGCAGCGTCTCCTCGCCCATCGGGAAGACGCGCGTGACGTGCGCGAGCCGGATCACGCGCCGTCCTGCGTGACGGTCACGCGGGCGCCCTCCGTCACCTCGGGGCGGTCGAGCGACGTCACCACGCGATCGCCGTCGGACAGGCCCGAACGCACCTCGGTCATGTCCCAGTTCTTGAGCCCGGGCTCGATGGTGCGCGACACCAGGCGGTCGTTCTCCACCACCAGTACGCGATTGCCGGCGAGCACCGCGGCGCTCGGGATGCGGAGCACGTCGTCGTGCGCGTCGAGGATGACCTCGACGTCCGCCGACGTTCCCGGCAGCAGCGTCGACGCGGTCGCGGCATCGTCGAGCTCGGCTTCGATCTCGACGGTGCGGTTCTGCTCCTCGACGTCGATGACGTAGGCGGCGACGCGCACGACGCGGCCCGGGAAGTGCTGGTCCGGGTGCGAGTCGACGCTGAGGCGCGCGGGCAGACCCGTCTTCAGTCGAGCCGAGTCGACCTCGTCCATGGGCGCGCTGACGTAGATCGAGGTGACGTCGATGACGTCGAGCACCGACGGCACCGGCAGCGCGGGCGGGGAGGGGCTCGTCCACTCGCCGACCTCGATCGAGAGGTCGGCGATGACGCCGTCGAAGGGCGCGCGCAACGTCGTGTGGTCGAGCTGGGTCTGGGCGAGGGTGATGTTGGCGTCGGCGCGATGCGTGGTGGCCTCGGCGGCGGTGCAGGCCGCGGCGGCGGTGCGGGCGCCGCTCTGCATCTCGTCGAGCAGGTCGCGCGAGACGATGCCTTCGGTGGCGAGGCGCTGGTGGCGGTCACGCTCGCGCACGGCGCGCTCGGCGCCGAGGCAGGCGCGTTGGCGTTCGGCATCGGCCGTTTCGCGCTCGCGCTGGGCGAGGGTCAGACGCGCCTCGGCGATGCTCGAATCGAGCTGGAGCAGGATGTCGCCGGCCTTCACGCGGTCGCCCTTGCGATGGGGGACGTCGACGACGCGGCCGCCTTCCTCCGGTGACAGTTTGGCGCGCCGTCGCGCCTTCACCGTGCCGGCGCGCGAATTCGTCACCGACTGCTCGACCCGACCGCGGGCCACGGTGGCGACCTGCACGGGAACGGGCGCGGGCGCGAAGACGGTCGCGCGCAGAACGGCCACGAGGACGACCAGCGCTGCCACGACGGCGACGCGCATCCCCCAGCGGCGGGTGACCGACGGCTCGCGCACGAGCCGTCGTGGCTAGCATCAATGATGTGACGAGGCGATCGAACGGGCCGGCGCGGTGCGGGCGATGCCCCAGGCGAGGAGCGACGTCGCGATCGCGAAGCTGGCGGCGAACGTCGCCTGGATGGCCGACGACGACGCCTGGCGCACCGGATCGCGCGGGTGCATGACGAGCGGCGCGCCGCCGACGTCGAGGAAGAGCAGGGCGGCGGTGCCGATCGCGAGCAGGCCGGTGACACGCGGGCTCGGCGCCCAGCCGCCCACCACCTGCAGGATGACGGCGACGGCCAGGAAGCGCAGCGACGCCGCCATGCGCGGCTCCCACAGCGAGACCGCGCCCCAGTTGACGCTCGCGGCCACCATGCTGAAGACGATGCCGAGCCCGAAGGCGGCGAGGCCGGCGCGTCCGACGGTGAGCGTCCATGTGCCGAGCGCAGCGCGGTTCGTGATCACCGCCCCCAGGCCCAGGGCCGCGGCGATGCCGAGCCCGAGCCCACCGGCCCAGACCAGGCCGACGTGGACGTACACCCAGCGGATGCCGTCACCGAGGGTGCGCTCGGCAGGGGCGAGCAGGATGATCACTGCGAGGAGCCCGATCAGGACCAGCGGTATCCACGGCTGGCGCACGATGTTCATGAACCGAACGAAGCCACGGCCGAGGCGGACGGGTCAATGGCATGCACGCCGATCCACCGCTATCGTCGCCTCGTGGATCGTCCTCTCTACGAGCTCGCCGGTGGCCCCGACGTCATTCGCGCCGTGCTGCGCGACTTCTACGACACCGTCTTCGCCGACGTCATGATCGGCTTCCACTTCAAGGGCGCCGACAAGGCGCGCCTGGTCGAGCACGAGCTCGAGCTGACGCTGCAGGCGCTCGGTGCCGACGTGCCGTACACCGGCCGGCCGATGCGCGCCGTGCATGCGGCGCATCCCATCCTCGGCGGCCAGTTCCTGCGCCGCCGGAAGCTCCTCGCCGACGCGATCGCGCGCGCCGGCCTGCCCGACGTCGTGCGCGACGCCTGGCTGGCGCACACCGACGGCCTGCGCGCGACGGTCACGCGCGATGCCTCGAACGAGTGCGACGATCGCGGCGCCGCCGATCGCCTGCGGCGCGGCTGACGGACCTCAGCCTGGATCGTCCGGCTCCAGATCGGAAGCCCACTTGTAGGCCTTGGCCTCCGCGATGGTGTGGAAGCGAGTCACGCCGCGTCTGATCGCCCACCCGTGTGGCCAGCTCCGCCAGGCGCAGCAAGCGCGGAGGATGCGCGAGTCGCCGCTCGGAAGTCAGAGTTCGCGGCGCGCCTCGTCGAAGGTGCGGAACTTGCGCACGGGCATCTACTCGTCCTCGAGGCCGAATCGGCGCTTCAGCTCCGCCGCGTCCGCCCGGTCGTGTGGACGCACGGTGTCCTTTTCATCCGAAACAGCATGCGCGCAGTCGCTACCCGCGCGGGAACTCCCGCGACGATCAGCGTCTCGCTCTCCACTTCACCATCTCTGCCGCAGCCAGCTGCTACGATCGCGACCAACGCACAGCGCAGGACGACGGCGAGCGCACGGAGACGAACTCGAGCCACGATCACGTCCTGTCGCGCGGCGAGCCATCCGGTAGCGAGGGCCATAGGTGCGCGACCATGACCAAGGTAGTCCGATGCTCTCGAGAGTCGTGACGGTCACATCAGCGGAGCGATCAAGCGACTTTTGGAACCAGGACTCTACGTTCGCTCTGACGAACACGTGCGTTCGACAGTCCCATCCATCGCCAACCTGATTGAGTTCCAGCTGGCCTTTCAGGCGACTCACCCACTGGTTCTCTCTCGCGAGCATCTTCTCGAGGAGCCGTTTAGGGGCTTCCGCCGCGGAGACCTCGACAATCAAAACTGCCCGGCGATGATAGTCGAGAGCGACGAAATCTGGGTAGCTCCACTCGGTGCTTCCGCCAGTGTGCGAATCGAGTACTGGCGACACACGAATACATGTCCATCCTTCGTCAAGTACATCAGGACCAAGTGCTCAGAGATATCCATCGCGGGTACTCCCGGGGGGATACGAAAGCGGTCAACTTGAGTTCATCAGATCACCGTCGCCGGCTCGAAGCTTCCATACCCGCCTTGGTCGCTGCGCTTGATACCGCAGCTCAGGACGATGGCAATCCCGCGCGCGTTCCGTTCCGGCGACGTCATGCCCTCGACATCAAGTCGCATGAGGCTTCGCACCGTCGCGCGCTCGATTGGACTCGACCACAGTCCCCAACGGAAACGGCCAGTCTTCCAGCCGCCCACGCACCCCGCGGTCAACAGCCGATCGCTACGCGGCGCGACGGGAACTGCGGGCAAACCGCGAATCGCAAGCCAATCGGCACCGGGGACGCCTTGCTTCTTGTCGGTCGCCGGATCCGATGCGCGGAGAGCGTAGTCGCGTGCGGTCGTGGCGTCCCAGCCCATGACGGGCAGCGAACGTTCATAGCGCCACGGCCCGAGCAGTGCCTCTCGAAGGTCGTCCCCGTTAGTCGCCGCGCAGAGTTCCGTGGCCATTTTGAGGAACTGTTGCTGGCCCGCGGTGAAGTGCAACGCGGTCGGTTTGGTGTTGCCGTTGTTGTCGGTCACGACGTCGCTCGCGAAGGCAGCCACGAGGTCCACCCCACGCCGTCGCGAGCGGGTTGCCTGTTGCGCAATGTCGAGGAGGTATGCCCGGAATCGAGCTGGCGGTGGTTTGAGGTCGTGTTTGCCGTCGTACGTCAGCGCGAACGCCGCTTCATGGGCGCAGTCACGGCGATCCAACTCGATCGCTGTGAGGATACCCTCGAAG
>DASYLJ010000110.1:0-11614 GCA_036009625.1 Binatia bacterium | reverse complement strand
CCGAGCGAGCGCGTAGAGAGCACGCGCTGCGGGGAAATGGTGTGGGGGGTGCCGTGCGAACTCCGCGCGCAGCCGGCGGCACCCACCGCCCGCTCCACCCCCAACCGCGAGCCCCGCAGTTTACAACCCACCGACTTCGCGTTACGCAGACGAGCGGATGGAGCTCACCGTAGTCGAGATCGTCTTCGCCGTCGCACTCCTCGCCGCCGGCATCGCCACGGGCATCCTGATCGCCCGGCGTGGCGAGTCGGGCCGCCGGCGCGCACTCGAGGACGAGCTCGCGCACGAGCGCGCCGAGCGCACCCGCTATCAGGAGGCGGTGGCGCAGCACTTCGGCAAGACGTCCGATCTGTTCCGCGACCTCACCTCGCAGTACAGCGCGCTCTACACGCACCTCGCCGAGGGCGCGCGCGACCTCTGTGCCGACCTGCCGTCACTCGGCCAGGGGTTCACCGAGGCGCCGCGGCTGATCGTGCGCGAGACGCCCGTGGTCGAGCCGGAGCCGGTGCCTCCAGTCGACGACGGCACCGACCGCGTGCCGTAGCGCCTCGTGTCCGCGTTCCCGCGGCTGTTCGCGCCTCTCCGCATCGGGCCGCACGAGGCACCGAACCGCGTCGTGTTCGGTGCGCACTTCACGATGTTCACCGAGCCGGGGCCGCGCACCGGCGAGCCCGGCTTCTTCGGCGAGCGGCTCGGACGCTATCTCGGACTGCGCGCGCAGGGCGGGGCAGGCGTCGTCATCGCCGGGCAGGCGCAGGTACACCCGACCACCGCCTATCAGATGCCCAACAACGCGATGGCGTGGGACCCCGACGCCGTGCCGCACTTCCGCCGCGTCACCGCGCCCATCCACGCCGGTGGTGCGCTCGCCTTCCTCCAGCTGGCGCACAACGGCGGCGTGAATCACGGCGCGTGGTCGAAGCTGCCGGTGTGGACGCCGTCGCACCACGTGAACAACCTGGAGGCGCCGGTGCCGCTCGAGCGCGACGAGATCGCCGAAGTGGTCGCCTTCTTCGCGCGCTCGGCCGCGCACGCCGCCGACGGTGGCTTCGACGGCATCGAGATCCACGGCGCGCACGGCTACCTGATCCACGAGTTCCTCTCGCCGCGCAGCAATCATCGCACCGACGAGTACGGTGGCAGCCTCGAGAACCGCATGCGCTTCGCCGAGGACGTGCTGCGCGCGGTGCGCAACGCCGTCGGCTCGGGGGTGGCGGTGGGGCTGCGTCTCGTCGGCGACGAGGAGCGTGGCGCGGGTGGGCTCACGGCCGACGACGCCGCGACGATCGGCGCCCGGCTCGAGGCGCAGGGCCTCGTCGACTTCCTCGACGTCAGCATCGGCGTCTCGGGCACCGGCATGGTGCGACCGCTGTATGCACCGCACCTCCTCGGCGTGTATGCCGCCGCGCGCGTGAAGGCCGCCGTGCGCGCGGTGCCGGTGTTCGCCGTGCATCGCATCCTGACGCCCGCCGAGGCCGAGGGCGTGCTCGACCGCGGCGAGGCCGACGCGGTGACCGTGGTGCGCGCGCTGATCGCGGATGCCGCGTGGGCGTCGAAGGCGCGCGCGAGTCGCGTCGAGACGATCCGTGCCTGCGTCGGCTGCAACCAGGGCTGCTACGGCCATCTCGTGCGTGGGCTGCCGATCACGTGCGTCACCGACCCGACGGTGGGACGCGAGGCCGAGCTCGGTCCGATCGAGCCGTCGCCGCAGCGCCGTCGGGTCGTGGTCGTCGGCGGTGGGCCGGCCGGGCTGGAAGCGGCGTGGGTGGCGGCGGCGCGCGGTCACGACGTCGTGCTGCTGGAGCGCGGGGAACGACTCGGTGGCAAGATCGGGCTCGCAGCCAGCCTGCCGGCGCGGGGCGAGATGGCGGCCCTCGCCGACTGGCGTGCGGGCGAGTGCGAGCGTCGCGGCGTCGACGTCCGGCTCGGTGTGACGGCGACGGCCGACGACGTGCTGGCACTCGCGCCCGACGCCGTGGTGGTGGCGACGGGCGGGCACGCCACCGTGCACGGCTCGTCGAAGTTCCATCCCATGCCGGTGCCGGGCGCCGAGCAGTCCTTCGTCATCGATCACGAGCGCGCGACCTGCGCACCCGATCGGCTCGGGCGACGCGTCGTCGTGCTCGACGCCGTCGGTCACATCGAGGCCATCGGGCTCGGCGAGCTGCTCGCCACCGCCGGCATCGAGACGACGGTCGTGACGCCGCTGTCGTCGCCCATCCAGCTCGACGCCGAGACGCTGGCGTACGCGCTGCCGCGCGCGTGTCGCGCCGGCATGCGCTGGCGGCCGAGCACCGTGCTCGCCGCCATCGGCGAGCACGCCGTCACGCTGCTCGACGTGCTCTCCGGCCGCCAGGAGGTGCTCGACGGCGTCGACACCGTCGTGATCCGCACCAACGGCTTGCCCGACGACGGACTGTGGCGCGCGCTCCGCGGGCGGGTGACGTCGCTCCACCGCGTCGGCGACGCACTCGCGGTGCGCACCGCCGATCGCGCCATCTGGGACGGTCATCTCGCTGGACGGGCGGTGTAGCCGATGACGCCGGCGGTTCGCGACGACCTGAAGGACCTGCTGATCGTCCGCCTGCGCGCGGCGCTGTGGCTCACGTTCGCGGGCATCCTGGCGTTCGGTCTCACCGACCCGGTGACGCATCCCGGGCTGCTCGGTCCGCTGTGGACGTTGATCGCCTGCGAGCTGACGCTCGTGCTCGGCGTGCTGTGGCGACTCGGCCGCCCGATCGGGACGTCGTCGGCGGTGGTGTTCGGCATGATCGTGGCGTGCACGATGTGCGTCACCACCGCGGCGTCGGGCATCGTCGCGGGCGACGCCAACACCACGCCCGTCGTGCTGCTGGTGCTCACCATGAGCGCGGCGACGCTGCTGCCGTGGGGCCTGCGGCCGCAGCTCGTCGTGCAGGTGGTGGCGACGGTGGCGATCCTCTGGAACGTGCACGCCGTGCAGGGACTCGGCAACGTCGGAGCCCTGCCGGTGGCGGTCGTGATGGGCGCCGTCGCGGCGCTCTACGCGGCGAACGCGGCCGAGCGCTATCACACCGAGCGACGCCGCGCCGAGGAGGCCGAGGCCGAGGTGCGGGCGCGCGCGCATCAGGCCGGGCTGGCCCACGCGGCGCGCCTCAGCACGGTGGGTGGGCTCGCCGCCGGCCTCGCACACGAGATCAACCAGCCGCTCGCCGCCATCGTGAGCTACGCGCGTGGCTGCGCGCATCGCATCCGCGCCGGCGACGTGCCGCCGGCGATGCTGCTCGAGGTCATCGAGGCGATGTCCGCGCAGGCCATGCGCGCGAGCGAGGTCCTGCGTCGCATCCATGGCTTCGTGCGCGCCAGCGAGGTGCTGCGACAGCGCGTCGACCTGAACACGCTCGTCATCGAGGCGCTGCACTTCGTCGAGGTCGAGGCGCGGCACCGTGGCGTCACGCTGCAGCTGACGCTGGCGCCGGGGCCGCTCGAGGTGGCGGTGGATCCGATCCAGATCGAGCAGGTCATCCTGAACTTCGTGCGCAACGGCTTCGAGGCCATGAGCATGGCCGAGGGCACGCGCGAGCTGCGCGTCGAGACGGCGCGCGTCGGAATGGACGCGGTGGCGGTGCGTGTCAGCGACACCGGCCCGGGCGTGCCGCAGGCGGTCATCGCGCGCCTGTTCGATCCGTTCTTCACGACCAAGCGCGAGGGACTCGGCCTCGGCCTGTCGATCAGCCGCTCGATCGCCGAGGCGCACGAGGGCCGCCTCGAGGTGACGACGAACGCGCCCCACGGCGCGACGTTCCAACTCGCCCTGCCGCTGGCGGCGTGACCACCGTCCCGCGCTGGGTGTGGGTCGTCGGCCTCGTCGCGGCGGCGCTGGCCTTCGACCGCTACTTCGGCGCCGTCGACGGCGGGCCACCGCTGACGGTGGCGGCGGTGCTCCTCGCCATGGCCCTGTTCCTGATCCCCGCGTGGATCGGACGTTCCGCGCTCGGCAGGACGCCCGACGACGAGCGGCGCCGCACGCGCCGCCGCGTCGCCCGGTTCCTCCGGATCGTCGGCGAGCTGGCGATCGCGCCCGCGCTGCTGTGGGCGGCGTACGACGTCGTGACGCGGGGGTCCGTCGAGGGCAGCATCCCATCGTGGGCGCTCCTGCTGCTCGTCGTCGTCGGCTTCCCGGCGATGATCATAGGGACCCTCGCGGACGACTGACCCTTCTGCTACGCCCCGGCCATGCAGGACTTCGAGAAGCTCGGTGCCTTCTACTTGGGTCGCGTCTACGACCTGGCAGCCAAGAAACGTCTCGACGACCTGCTGCTCTACGACGCCCGCGACCTGACCACGCACGCCGTCTGTGTCGGCATGACGGGGAGCGGCAAGACCGGTCTCTGCCTCGGCCTGCTCGAGGAGGCCGCGATCGACGGCGTGCCCGCCATCGCCATCGACCCGAAGGGCGACATCGGCAACCTGATGCTGACGTTCCCCGAGCTGCGTGCCGCCGACTTCCGGCCGTGGATCGACGACGGCGAAGCCGAGCGCAAGGGGCAGACGCCCGACGCCTTCGCCGAGGCGACCGCCGAGACGTGGCGGAAGGGTCTCGCCGACTGGGGCCAGGACGGTGCCCGCATCGCGCGCCTGCGCGCCGCCGCCGAGGTCGCGATCTACACGCCGGGCAGCCGCGCCGGTCGTCCGCTGCGCGTGCTGCGCTCGTTCGCGGCACCGCCCGCGGCGTTGTTGGCCGACGACGATGCGCTTCGCGAACGCGTCGGCAGCGCCGTGTCTGGTCTGCTGGCGCTGCTCGGCATCGAGGCCGATCCGGTGCGGAGCCGCGAGCACATCCTGCTCTCGACGTTGATCGAGCGCGCCTGGCGCGAACGCCGCGACCTCGAGATCTCGCAGCTCATCCAGGAGGTGCAGTCGCCGCCGTTCCAGACCGTCGGCGTCATCGACCTGGAGGCGTTCTTCCCGGCGAAGGATCGCTTCGCGCTGGCGATGTCGCTGAACAACCTGCTGGCCTCGCCGGGCTTCGCCGCCTGGATGGAGGGCGAGCCGCTCGACGTCGGCCGTCTGCTGTGGACGCCCGAGGGCAAGCCGCGCATCGCCGTCATCTCCATCGCGCACCTCTCCGACGCCGAGCGCATGTTCATCGTGACGCTGCTCCTCTCCGAGGTGGTGGCGTGGGTGCGCTCGCAGCCCGGCACGACGAGCCTGCGTGCGCTGCTCTACATGGACGAGGTGTTCGGCTACCTGCCGCCGAGCGCCAACCCGCCGTCGAAGACGCCGATGCTGACGCTGCTGAAGCAGGCGCGTGCGCAGGGTCTCGGCGTCGTGCTGGCGACGCAGAACCCCGTCGACGTCGACTACAAGGCGCTCGCCAACGCCGGCACCTGGTTCGTCGGCCGCCTGCAGACCGAGCGCGACAAGGCGCGGCTGCTCGACGGTCTGGAAGGCGCATCGGCCACCGCCGGCAAACCCATCGACCGCGCGCAGATGGACGCGACGCTGTCCGCGCTCGGGCAGCGCGTCTTCCTGATGCACGACGTGCACGAGGACGGGCCTGTCGTTTTCCAGACGCGCTGGACGCTGTCGTACCTGCGTGGGCCGCTGACGCGGGCGCAGATCCAGATGCTCAAGGGCGCCGCGCCGGCTGCGGCGCCGGCAGCGTCACCCGTCGCCGCACCGACCGTCGCGGCGCGACCGGTGCTGCCGCCCGGCATTCCCGAGTGCTTCGTCGGCGCGACTGGCAGCGCCGGCATCACGTACCAGCCGAAGCTCCTCGCCACCGCCAAGCTGCACTTCGTCAGCGCGAGCAGCGGGGTCGACGCGTGGCAGACGGTGTCGCTGCTCGCCGACGTCCCCGACGACGCGGGCACCGCGCCGTGGGACGAGGCCGAGGTGCTGGGGCAGGGCGAGCCGGCCGTCGTGACCGAGGCCACCGGTGGTGCGTCGTTCGCCGAGCTGCCGCCGCCCGCCGCCCGCGCGGCGAGCTACGGGGCGTGGCAGAAGAGTCTGGTGAGCCACCTCACGCAGGTACAGGCCGTCACCGTGTTCCGCTGCAAGGCGCTCGACGCGGTGTCGCGGCCCGGCGAGAGCGAGGGCGAGTTCCGCGGTCGGCTCGGGCTGCACGCGCGCGAGGCGCGCGACGCCGGCGTCGAGACGCTGCGCAAGCGCTACGCGCCGAAGCTCGCCGTTATCGAGGAGCGCATCCGAGTCGCCGAGCAGCGCGTCGCACGCGAGCAGTCGGACTACGGGCAGAAGAAGATCGACACCGCGGTGTCGATCGGCGCCACGGTCCTGGGCGCGCTCTTCGGCCGCAAGCTCGGCAGCGCCGCGACCGTCGGGCGGGCCAGCACCGCGGCGCGCTCGGTGAGCCGCACGGCGCGTGAGCGTGAGGACGTCGCACGTGCGCAGGAGACCGTCGAGGCGCTGCAGCAGAAGCGCGCCGATCTCGAGGCCGAGTTCGCCGCCGAGACCGGCAGCGTGCACGCCGACGCCGACCCGACGGCCGTGGAGCTGGAGGAGGTCACGGTGCGGCCGCGGAAGAGCGACGTGACGGTGACGCGTCTGGCGCTCGCGTGGACGCCGTGGAGCACGGCGTCCGACGGCACGATCCGTCGCGCCTACTGAGCGACGTGCTCGTTGCGCAGCACGCGGCCCGGCCGCGCGCCGGTGTGCTCGCCGTTGCGCAGCGTGACGCGGCCGTTCACGACCGTGGCGGTGAAGCCGCGCGCGCGCTGGCTCAGGTTGAGCGCGCCGCCGGGCATGTCGTGCCGCACCTCGGGCAGCTCGAGGTCGAGCGCGTCGAGGTCGATGACGTTCAGGTCGGCGAACCAGCCCGGCTGGATCAGCCCGCGCTGCGGGATGCCCCACAGGCTGGCCGGATCGAAGGTCAGGCGGCGCACCGTGCTCGCCAGCGACAGCGCCTTCTGACGCTGCACCCAGTAGGCCAGCATGAAGGTGGGGACGCCGACGTCGCACGTCTGGCTGGTGTGCGCGCCCGAGTCGCCGAGCGCCGGCAGCGTCAGCGGGTGATCGAGCATGGCGCGCGACGTCTCGAGGTCCCAGCTCGAGATCGACACCATGAAGAGCCGGCGCAGGTTCGACTCGAGCAGCGCATCGACGATGACGTCGACGACGGACACGCCGCGCGTCTCCGCCAGCCCGGCGACGCTGCGCGGGCGTCCGCCCTCGTAGGCGCTGACGCCCTCGCCGTCGAGCGGCATGATGCGGTCGAAGGTGGCGAGGCCGCCCAGCAGCGGCGCCTCGGGATCGATGCCCAGGCGCAGGCGGGCGCGCACGGCGGGGTCGTGCAGCGCCGTGACGAGGGCGTCGCCGTCGAGGCCGAGGAGATCGCCGGCTTCGGGGAAGAGGAAGAACGGCGACAGCAGACCGCCCATGCCGAGCATCAGACCGATCTGTCGCGGCGCCACCTGCGCGTGCAGGCGCGCGCCCCCGGCCACCGCCGCCTCGACGTGCCGGAGCGAGTCGCGCCAGCCCTCCGGATATTGGCGTGACTGCGTCAGCAGGACGCTGACGGGTCGTCCGCACTCGCGCGCCGCCCAGGCGAAGTGCTCGATGTCGCGCGCGAACCCGTGCGAGGCCTCGCCCGCGGTGCCATAGGGCACGGCCTCGAAGACGCCCGCGCCGCGACGGGCGAGCGGCTCGATCAGTGCGGCCAGCTCGCGACGATCGGCGAACGTGCCGGGTACCGAGTCGCCGTCCGGTGTGCGATGCATCGTGGTGCGGCCGGTGGAGAGCCCGAGCGCGCCGGCGGCGAGTGCCTCGTCGACGGACAGACGCATGGTCTCGAGCTCGGCGTCGGTGGGCGGGACGTCGAGCACGCCGCGCTCGCCCATGGCGTAGACGCGGAGCGGCGCGTGCGCGACGTAGGCGCCCGCATTGACGCCGAGGCCGCAGCGGCCGAGCGTGTCGAGGTACTGGCCGAAGGACTCCCACTCCCAGCGCATGCCGGCCGACATCGCCGAGCGCGGCACGTCCTCGACGCCCTCCATCAGGAACATCAGGTAGTCGCGATCGGCGGGACGACACGGCGCGAAGCCGACGCCGCAGTTGCCGACCACCACCGACGTCACGCCGTGCCAGCACGACGGCGCCCCGAGCGGGTCCCAGGTGAGCTGCGCGTCGAGGTGCGTGTGCACGTCGACGAAGCCCGGGGTGACGATCTTTCCGCGCGCGTCGACGACGTCGCCGGCCGGTCCCTCGTGCCGTCCGACCGCGACGATGCGATCGTCGTGCACCACCACGTCGGCCTCGAAGGGCGGCCGTCCGCTGCCATCCACTACCGTGCCGCCCTTGAGGACCAGATCGGGAGTCATGGACGGGCGTTACCAGGGGGCGGGCGCGACCGTCAACGTCGCCTGCGGTGCCGCCGTCGCCGGCTTCGGGCCGAGGAGCCCACGCACGAGGCGGTCGATCTCGGCGTCGTCGAGCACGCCCTCGTGGCGGTGCACCTGGCCCCGACCGATGAGGAAGGTCGTGGGCACACCGCGCGGGAGCAGCGTCCCCAGTTGCGGGCGCTCGTCGGCGGGGGCCCAGACGACGGGATACTCGATGCCCCACGAGCGCGACACGGCCTCGACCTCGGCCGGGTCGTCGGTGTCGACCGCGACGCCGAGGATGCGCACGCCGCGTTCGGCCCAGCGGTCGTTGGCCCGGTTCAGCACCGGGACTTCCATCTTGCAGGGCGCGCAGTACGTCGCCCACAGGGTGACGATGGCGGGGCCGTCGCCCACCATCGTGCGCAGGGTCCGCGGCGGTCCGTCGGCCCCGTGCACGGTGAGGTCGAGGACCGCCTCGTCGGGAGTGGCGGCGATGAGAGCCAGGGAGAGGGCAAGGGCGACGACACGCATGCGGACGACTCTACCTCACTGGACGGTGACCTGCCCCTTTATCGGCAGCTCTGCATCGCTGTGTCCCTGCGCATCCTGGCGCGAGGCGGTGTAGGCGTACTTGCCGGGCTGCAGAGCGCACAGGCTTCCGAATCGTCCCGGGGGAATGACGCCGGTGAGCTTGCCGTCGTCGACGTCGAACAGCCCCCAGGGCGCGCGCTTGGCCTGCGGCTCGGAGAGGAGGCCGCAGCGCACGCGGGCGGCGCTGTCCGCGGGGTCGGTGAAGATCACGCGCATCGGGTGCAGCGAGTGGTTCTCGAAGACGAGGACCTCGTCGGGAGCCATGGTGAGCGAGTCCGGCTGGACGCGCTCGTTGTCGAGGAGGACGGTGCGTTGTGGGTGGCCGGCGTGGGGGCCTTCTGCGGCGGCGATCACGGCGGTGAGGGCGAGGACGGCAAAGGCGGTCCGACGGATCATGCTGCACCTCCAGGGGGTTGTGGGTGGGCGGGCCTCAGATTGTCCAGTTCCGGAGTATCGTCAATGGGCCTGCGTCAGGCGGCACGGCGGTTGCTTCGATGCGGTGGGCCCCGGGGTGTCACGAACATCTGCGCGGTGGCCGGCACATCCTCAGCTGTCCGAGCGTCATTTAAATGCCGTCACGGCACGCCATGACTCCTCCCGACGATCGCATCGCGCACACCGCCGACTGCCCCGAGGCCGGCTGTACGATCGCCGATCTGCGGAACGTGACGGTGCCGCTCATGGTCGAGCGGGCACGGACCGGCTTCTGGCTGTGCGCGGTGTCGCTGGCCCTGTTCGCGGTCGTCGACTTCCTCATCTACCCGCAGTTGCTGGTCTCCATGTACGCCGTCGGGGCGGCCCAGCTGGCGATCCTGATGCTCGGTTTCTGGAGCCTCCGTCGCACGACGACGTGGGCGTCGGTCGTGACCGTGACCCTGGCGACGATGGCCGGGATCTTCGCGTTCGGCGTGCTCTCGGACGTCATCAGCACGAACCTCGAGGCGACCGCCCTGGCGTCGATCACCGCCTGCATGATCACGGCGACGCTGCTGCCGTGGGGCGTGTGGCCGCAGATCGCACTCGCCGCCATGTCCAGCGTGGTGTGCTTCTCGGCCGTGATGCTCATCGCGGGATCGGTCGCCGGCTTCGGGCATCTCGGCGCCGTGACGCTCGTCGTCCTGCTCGGCTCGGTGTGGCTGGCGTCGGCATCGGAGCAGGGGCGGTTGCATCGTCACCGGGCGGAGGAGGCACTCACCGCGTCGGCGCGTCGTGCGGAGGAGGAGACGCGCATCGCGGCGGCGCTCGCGGACGTCGGGCGGACGCTCAGCACGCACCTCGGCCAGCCCGACATGCTGGAGCGCGTGAACGGCTTCGCGGTCGCAGCGCTCGGCGTCGACTGGAGCAGCACGTTCATCTGGGACGAGCGCCGCGCCACGACTCGGCTGGTGGCGAACGTCGGCTCGCGACCCGAGGTACGCGCCGAGCTGGCCGAGCTGGAGTTCGCCGTCGGGCAGTTCCCGCTGGTCGGTGCGCTGCACTCGGGGCAACTGCTCGAGATCGAAGACGTCGCCACGCAGCCGGTGGCGTCCGTCGAGCTGCTACGACGGCACGACGTCGCGTCGGCGCTCTACGCACCCATTGCGCGCGGCGGCACGGTGGTCGGCATCCAGGTGCACGGCTACACGACGCGCACCGGTTCGTTCTCGTCGGCGCAGCGTCGCATCGCCACCGGCATCGCCGACGCCACCGCGATCGCGCTCGAGAACGCGCGGCTCATCGAGGACCTGCAGGCCGCGAGCCAGCTCAAGACGGAGTTCGTGGCGACGATGTCGCACGAGCTGCGAACGCCGATCAACATCATCTCGGGCTACGCCGACATGCTGGTGGAAGGTGCGTTCGGAGCCATCGACGCCACCCAGCGCGAGACCGTCGACCGCATCCGTCGCAGCGCCGACGAGTTGCTCGAGCTCGTGACCGCGACGCTCGACGTCGGCCGCCTCGAGGCGGGGCGCGTGCCCATCGCGCGTGACACCGTCGCCATCGAGGACCTGCTCACCGAGCTCGACGGCGAGCTGCGACCGCTGGTCGCACCCGGCGTCGCGCTCCACTGGCGGCACGAGCTCGGCCGTCGCGAGGTGGTCGTCGACCGCGGCAAGTTGAAGACCATCCTCAAGAACCTCGTCGGCAACGCGCTCAAGTTCACGAACCAGGGCAGCGTCGAGGTGGTGGCGCGCTGGCGCACCGACGTCCTCGCCGTCGAGGTGCGCGACACCGGCGTCGGCATCGCCGCCGATCAGTTGCCGCACATCTTCGAGATGTTCCGTCAAGCCGACGGGTCGTCGACGCGACGGTTCGGTGGCGTCGGCCTCGGCCTCCACATCGTGCGACGGCTCGTGGAGCTGCTCGGCGGTCGCGTCGAGGTGACGAGTACGCCCGGCCGTGGGTCGACGTTCGCGATGTCGTGCCCGGCGCCGCTGGTGGCGTACCGGGCCACCGGATCGTAGCGGCGCGTCGGTCGGGGTCGCCTCAGGAGCGCGAGCGCGCTGCGGAGGCGGGGGCTTCCTTCTGCAGGGCGTCGGCGACGCTCGACACCACACGCACGAACCGTGCGCGATCGGTGGGGGTCATGCGACGGTAGTGCTCGGCGACCAGCAGCAGGCCGGGATCGGCGCCGCCGGGGATCTCGGCCGGTGTGGGCGGGGAGGGGGAGATCGCCGGCAGACCCGCCAACCAGCGGACATCGCCGGGCACTACTTCGTCCG
>DASYLJ010000109.1:0-29641 GCA_036009625.1 Binatia bacterium | reverse complement strand
GCGGCGGAGCCGGTGCAGCTCTCGGCGACGTCACAGACGCCCGCTCCTGGGCGGCAGACGAGCGCGGACGACGCGAAGCCGTTCGCCGGGCACGCAGCGGAGGAGCCGGTGCAGCTCTCGGCGACGTCACAGACGCCGGCTCCTGGGCGGCAGACGTTCGCGGAGGACAGGAAGCCGTCCGCCGGGCACGTGTTGCTCACACCGTTGCAGCTCTCGGCGACGTCGCAGAGGCCGGCGACGCCGCGACAGACCGCGGTGCTCTTGAGGTCGGTGGGACACGCGGCGGCCGCTCCCGTACAGGTCTCCTGCGGGTCGCAGTCACCGGCCGAGGTGCGGCAGACGTTGCCGGCGCCGCGGAAGGTGCAGGTACTGGTGCAGCACGACGTTGCAGTGCCGTTGGCGCCGCCCTGGTCGCACTGCTCGCTGACCGCCGAGTCGACGACGCCGTTGCCGCAGAGGGAGGTGTAGGTGACGGTCACGAAGTGGCCGTCGCTGCTCTGCGTGCGCGCCGGCGACCCCGAGTACTGACAGGTGCCGGAGCAGCCGCTCACGGTGCCGCCGCCGTTGCCGAGACGAAGCGCCGCTTCGCAGGAGTTGCTGCGCACGCTGCCGCTCCAGGTGAACGTGAGCGTGTGACCCTGGGCGACGCCATTGCTCACCCGGTGGATTTGCGCACTGCCGCTCACGCCGATGCCGCTGCTGGTCGTGCTGCTGCCGTTGCCGAGGCTTCCGGGATCGCTGAGGCTCAGGCTACCGCTGGTGAGCGTGCCTCCGCTGAATGAGCCAGTGACCGCAGTCATGTCGGCCGCGCCGTTGCAGCCGGCCAGGTCGTTGAAGCGGTTGAAATCACCGGAGGCGCTCGTGGCGATGTCGAGCCGATAGCCACCGGGGGCGGTCGCGTTGAAGGCCACGTTGTGCTGCGCAGCGCCGTTGGTGTCGCGCGTGGAGAAGGCGCCGACGTCGGCGTTCAGCATCCACGCGTAGCGGCTCTGCAGCTGGGTGGTCGTGTTGATCGGCAGCGACGTGACGGATCCGCAGAACCCGTCGGTGTTGTTGGATGCGCTACACGTCGATCCCGTGTTGCTCGAGCTCGCTGCAGAGAGCTGCGCTGCAGCTGGCAGCGCGGTGCCGAGGATCCAGGCGGCAGCCAGCAAGGCTGCTCCGATCCGCGCCGTTCGAGTCGTCGTTCCCGTGCCCATGACCTGTCCCCCTCGCTACTCTCGTGGTTGATGCAGCCGACCTGCCCTTTGGTACTAGAGCGCCTGGGGGAGCTACCATGTTGATTGGGGGCGATGTCAACGAAAATAATCGAGCGAGGATGAATAGGTGTATCGACCTTGCGATGTTTCGCGACGCGGAGGTAATGTCCCGCGCGTCATGCTGCGCGCCGTCGTCGCTCTCCTCGCTGCGTGCGTCGTTTCGGTCGCGCCGTCGCCTCGCGTCGTCGCTGCCGATGAGGCGCAACGCGTCATCGAGTACCGCAACGACACGCTGACGGTGAAGCTGGAGAAGGTCCCGCTCACCGAGGTGATCGCCGAGATCGGCAAGCAGAGCGGGGCGGAGGTGCGCGGCGACGTCCTCGCACCGCGCGACCTCACGATGCAGCTCGACAAGGTGCCGCTCAAGGAAGCCCTGGAGCGTGTCCTCGGCGAGCAGAACTTCACGCTCACCTACGCCGAGGGCGGCAAGCTGCGCGCCATCGAGCTCAAGGGTGGACGCGAGGCGGCCCCGGCGAAGTCGAAGGACGTCAAGTATCAGGCGCGTCCCGGCGCCGAGGGCGAGACGCCGGCCCTCTGGAAGGCCGTCTACGGTGTGTTCGAAGATCGGGCCAAGGTCCCGGTCGACGGCAAACAGCTGCAGAAGGTTCTCGGTGAAGAGAAGGCGCCGTGGGACCTGCTGGCCAACACGGCGATCGCCAACGATGATCCCACGGTGCGCCGTGAGGCGGTGCGCTCGGCCGTGAAGGCCATCGAGGCCGATCCCGACATGCGCAAGGCGCTCGACAGCGCCACCGCCAACGTCAGCGCTGCCGATCTGGCGGCGTTCGCGCGCGCCACCACGTATCACCGTGCCGAAGACCTGATGCGCAACATCCGGAACGCCAGCAGCGATCCGGAGATCAAGGCGCGCGCCACCGAAGTGCTGCGCGAGCTCGACAAGATCCCGTTCACCGGCCCGAAGCCGCGCGAGGGCAGCGGCGCGGCGCCGACGGAAGGCTGACGACGGCTCGCTCCCGGGCGCGCGTCCGCCGCGAGCCGCAGCCCACGACCCCCGTCCCGGTGGCCACAGTCCGACCTCCGCTGCCGGCGTGGCTTCCCGCAGTCGCGCTCGCGCTCCTGGCGGTCGCCGCACATTCGTCCGCGTTCCAGGCCGGGTTCGTCTGGGACGACGACGATTACGTGACGGCGAACCGCATGCTGCGCTCCGTAGACGGACTATGGCGCATCTGGGTCGAGCCCGGCGCAGTGCCACAATACTACCCGCTCACCTTCACGACGCTGTGGCTCGAGCACCGGTGGTGGGGACTCGCGCCACGCGGGTATCACGTCACCAACGTCCTGCTGCATGCCGTCGGCGCCATCCTGGCATGGCGCGTGCTTCGACGGCTGGCGGTGCCGTGCGCGTGGCTGGCGGCGGCGTTGTTCGCGGTGCATCCGGTCCACGTCGAGTCGGTCGCGTGGGTGAGCGAACGGAAGAACGTGCTCTCGGGCGCGCTCGCCCTCGGCGCCGCGCTGCTGTGGCTGCGCTGGGCGCTCGCCGCGGACGGTCGCGGACGTCGCGCCGACTGGGTGAGTGCGCTCGCGCTCTTCACCGCGGCGTTGCTGTCGAAGACCGTCGTCGTGACGCTGCCGGTCGTGCTCCTGGTGCTCGTGTGGTGGCGCCGCGGACGGGTCGGACGACGCGAGCTCTTCTCGCTGTTGCCGTTTCTCGTGTTGGGCCTCGGCGCCGGCCTCGTCACGATGTGGATGGAGCGGACCCACGTCGGCGCGCAGGGGGTGCACTGGGACCTCTCGCTCCTCGATCGCATCCTGATCGCGAGCCGTGCCTGCTGGTTCTACCTGGGCTCGCTCGTCTGGCCGGCGCACCTCACCTTCATCTATCCGCGCTGGACGATCGATGCCGCGGTGTGGTGGCAGTGGCTCTTTCCGCTGGCGGCGTCGCTCACTGCGGCCGCGTTGTGGGTGCTCCGTGGCCGGATCGGGTCGGGCGCGTTCGTCGCCGCGCTGGTGTTCGTCCTCGTGCTCTCGCCGGCGCTCGGCTTCGTCGACGTCTACCCGATGCGCTACTCGTTCGTCGCCGATCACTTCCAGTATCTCGCGAGCCTGGCGCCGTTGGCGCTGGTTGCCGTGCTGCTGTCGCGGGCGGGTCGCGGTACTGCGCCGGTCGCCGTCGTGCTGCTGGTGGTCCTCGGGACGCTGACGTGGCGGCAGGGTCTGGCCTATCGCGACGAGGAGACGCTGTGGCGCGACACGCTGGCGAAGAACCCGTCGGCCGAGATGGCCTGGGTCAATCTCGGGATGCTGCAGCAGCAGACGGGACGTCTCGACGAGGCGCTGCGCAGCTATGATGCCGCGCTGGCCGTCGCACCCGACACGGCCGACGTCTACGCGAACCGCGGCACGGTGCTCGCCGCGCAGGGACGTGTCGACGAGGCCCTGACGAGCTTCGCGACGTCGGTGCGGCTCGATCCGACAGCCGCGATGACGCGGAACAACCTCGGCAACACGTTGGCCGCGGCAGGACGACGTGCGGACGCCGTGCAGGCGTACGAGGCGGCCCTGGCCCTCGATCCGGGATACGCCGACGCGCACGGCAACCTGGCCAACGTGCTCGTCCTGATGGGACGGCCCGACGACGCGCGTCGCCACTACGAGCTGGCGATCGCAGCCGACCTCGAGTACGCCGAGGCGCTGCGCAATCTCGGCATGTTGCTCGCGGGGCAGGGCCGGCTCGAGGAGGCGGCGTCACGTTTCGCCGAGGCAGCGCGCGTTCGTCCGGGGTACGCGGCGGCGCAGCACGACCTCGGCAGCGCGCTGGCAGCGCTCGGGCGGCCCGCCGACGCGCTCGGTCCGTACCGTGAGGCGCTGCGGCTCGATCCCACGCTCGTCGATGCCCACAATAATCTCGGCGTCGCGCTCGCCACGCTCGGGCGACGCGAGGAGGCGCTCGTCGAGTTCCGGGAGGTTCTGCGTCTCGATCCGACCCACGCCGAGGCGCGTGCCAACGTCGCCGCATTGTCGGCGTCACCGTGACGTCGAGGCGGTGATGGCGAGCCCATCGACCCCATGCTACACGCTGCCGCCGGTGCAGACGCGGCACGCCGTGCTCCGCCTCGCGGCCATCGCGGTGCTCGGCGTGCTCCTCGGCGCGTGCGACCGTCCGCCACCCGTGCCGCGCAAGGCGCACCTGGCGCGGCTGCCGGTGAAGGCCGTTCCCGGATCATGGTCGGTGTCGACCGACCTCGCGCACGTCGCATTCCAGGTACACGGAACCGATGGCATCCACATCGTCCGCGATGGCGTCCCCGGGCGCGACTGGCAGACCGTGAGCACGCGGAGCTTCGCGCCGAATACCGACCGGATCTTCTACTGGGCGCGCGCCTCGGATGGGACGACGGCGCTGGTCGCGGCCGATGAGGTCGTGCCGGTGGGGATGTCGCGACACGAGTACCTCACCTTCGACCCGTCGGGGGCGCACTGGGCGGTGGTGGCTGCGGCGCCGGTCGCGGCCGGCGACGTCGGCGATCCCGACGCGCGCATCGTGGTCGTCGGTGACGGCATAGTGCGCGGCCGTCATCGTGACGCGTCGGTGCCGGCGTGGTCGCACGACGGCACGCACCTGGCCTGGGTGGCGGTCGAGCCGGCGGAAGGCGAAGGGTCGCAGATGCGGCTGCTCGTCGACGGTGCGGTTCGTCAGGCGGCCGACATGACGCCGGGTCCGTGCATTCCGCCGGTGCAGACGGCATCGGAAGGTCCGGGACTGCCGGCCGATGCGCGGGCGCTGTTCCTGTCCGACGGACGCGCCGTCGCCTTGATGCGCGACGGCGACGGTTGGGGCGTGTTCCGCGACGGCGAGCGGCTGGGACACTTCGGTGCCACCGTGCCGGTCTCGGCCGGCGGCCCGGTGCTCACCGTCGAGAGCGACGCCTGTCACACCGCCGCCACCATCGTGACCGGGTCGCTCGTCGTCGCCGCCGATGCGCCGGTGGTGGCGTGGTGGGAACGCATGCCAGGCGCGGAGGACCGCTGGCGCGTGATGATCGACGGCGCGCCGGCGGACGACGTCACCTGCCTGCGGCCATGGGAGGCGCAGCCTCCCGTGCTGTCGGCCGACGGACGATCGTGGGCATACCCGTGCTTCACCCGCGTCGATGTCTCGGGGCAGGCCGTCGACGTCGTCACGCGTCACGGCCGCTACGGGCCTCACGTGGAGATCTACGGTGTCGTGCTGTCGGACGACGGACGGCGCGTCGGCTACGGCGCCACCGACGCCGCGGGCGGCGACTTCACCCTCTACGCCGACGGCGTGGCCTATCCGCATCGCTACTACTCGATCTGGCGTCCGCGCTTCGATCCGAGCGGCCGCCATCTCGCGTGGGAGGGACAGCACACGCTCGGCGCGCGCGGCCTCCTCGTGCTCGACGGGCGCGACCTGGCGTCGTTCGACGATCTGCTCGACGGGCCGACGTTCCTCGACCCGGACCACGTCTCGTGGGTCGTGCGGCGCAATCGCCGGCTGACGCGGCTGACGTTTCCGCTCAGCTAGCCGGCGGCGCGGGGCGCTTGCTCCAGGTCCACCCGTCGATCGCGATGCCCTTGGCCGGGTTGTAGCCGACGGCGTAGCTCTGGACGTTGCCCGCACCGTCGACGAGCACGAAGGTAGGCATGCCACTGACGCCGTAGGCCATGAACGCGCGCCGGTCGACGTCGGTGGCGACGGTGGCCGGGAACGGGCCCTTCCACTTCGCGAAGAACGGATCGAGGAGCGGCGCGCCCTCGTCGGTGATGGCGACGACCTGGACGCCACGCTCCTGCGCGAACGCATCGAGCTCGGGGAGCGACGCCTTGCAGACGCCACACCACGTCGCCCAGAAGAAGAGCAGATGAGGGTTGCCGTCGGCGAGCTGCGTCGGCGGCGTGCCGCGATAGGCCCCGAGGGACAGGGGTGGCGCCGCGGCGCCGACCTTCGGCGGTGACGACAGCGAGGGCCACTTCCGCGGCATGGGCTGCGGACGGATCGTGACCTGGAGCGGCTGGCCATCGCGCAGCACCGCGAGCGTCGCGGGCTCGTTCACGCGCGAGAGCATCGTCCACTCACGGATCTGGTCACGCTCGGTGAAGGGATGTCCCGGCGGGCCGGTGACGACGTCGCCCGCCTGTAGCCCCGCGGCCTTTGCCGGCGAGTCGGGGTAGACGGCGATGACCGCCGCGGCACCGTTCGGCAGCTGATGCTGGGTGCGCACGTCGTCGGCCGCCTGCTTGAACTGGATGCCCATCCAGGCCGGGAGGACGTCGTCGGCGAGTGCCAGGTCGTCCTCGAGCGGCGGGAACGGCTGGACGTGGGCGAGCTCGGTGCCCGGAGGGACGCCGGCGGAGGGCAGGGCGAAGCTCTCGCAGTCGCGAAGCGCGGCATACGCGGCGCGCTGCGCGGGGGTGCCCTTCGTCTGCAGCCAGACGCGGCCGGCGATGTGCGTCAGCAGCGCGCGCATGCGCAGGAGCACCCCGAGGCGAACGTCCATGCGATAGGCGACCTCGCCGGCGCTGGCCGATTTCTCGCGCAGGACGTCGAAGCGTTTCGTGGTGGAGCGATCGGCACGTGTCGCCGGACCCAGCTCGCCGAGCAGCTCGACGGTGAGCGCGCGCGCTGCCGGCTGCGGCAGATCGCGCACCTTCGGCTCGGTCAGGCGGTCGCGCCAGACGGGACGCGTCGCGACGAAGCGGTCGAGGTTGGCGCGACGTGCGGAGTCGAAGGCCGCGCTCCACGTGCCGTGGTTGATGCGGAGCTGCTGGCTCGCGGCAGCGAGCCGCTCCCCTTGCTCGTCGATCTCATGGATCGAGCGTGGGCTGAACGAGCCGTAGGTGTTGCCGATGCGGTCGAGAAGCCGGATGTCGGTCTCCCACGCGCCGGGGTCCTGCCACGCCTGGCGCAGCAGCGCGTCCAGGAACGGGGTCAGCTCCTGCCCCGCCGCCTTGGCCGCGACGGCCATCGTCTGGTCGAGCCAGACGTCGGACGTGCGCAGCGGGACGTCCGGCGTGGCATCGCTGACCAGCACCGCACGGTGTGCCTCGTCGAGCCGGCCGGTCTCGGCGAGCGCTTCGAGGAAGAGGAAGGAGTGCCCGACGTTCTCGCGTCCACGGTTCTCGGGATAGCAGCCGTAGGCGGGACGATCGGCGGTGGAGGAGAAGAAGCCGCAGGTCTCGCCGTTGGGCAGGCTGTCGCCGCTGCGGGCCGTGGCGAGCTGCGCGAAGCCGCCCGAGAAGCACTGCGACATGAGCGTCACGACGCGCACGGCGGGATTCAGCTCCGCCAGCAGCGCGCCGAGCTCGCGCACCGAGATCGACTCACCGACGCCCCACAGCGTGATGCCGGTGTTGCCGGGCTCCTCCTTCTTGGCGCGCGTGCCGTGGTCGGTGACGTAGAGCAGGAGCGTGTCGCCGGCGCGCATCGCCCGTCCCTGAGTCGTGAACCAGCGCGCCAGCTCGGCCTTCGTGGCCGGCGCGAGCACCGCGCCCTCGACCGTCGAGTTGCCGAACGTCACCGGGGTACGCAACGGGGCTTCGAGCCAGCTGCCCTCGATCAACCAGAAGTCGGTCTCCGGCTGGGCGTCGCGGACGGCGAGGTCGAGGCCGGGATCGTCGCCGTCGCTGGAGAACACCGCCAGGCGGTCGGCCGGCAGCCCGACGCGCTCCAGCATGTCGTGGAACTGGCGCACGTGCAGCAGGTGCGACTGGTAGTTCTGCGCTGCCGTCCCGCCGCCGTTCAGGAGGATGACTTCGACCCGCGACAGGTCGGGGGCCGGGGCGGCCGCGGTGGCCACCGGTGCCGGATGGCGCGCCGGGGTGCGGCAGCCGGCGAACGCAACGACGCCGAGGAGCAGGACGACGGCCACCACCCGAGGGCAGCGGCGAGGGCTACGGAGCACCGGCATGAACGCGCAGTGCCCGAGTGTAGCAGCGGTCGCTACAGGGGCAAACGCGAGGTCAGGCCAGTGCCGTCAGGACGTCTGGGTCTCGGCCGAGACGCTGCGTGCGTCGCCCGTCATCGGGCTTCGACCGCGCAGGCGCTGGAAGAAGCGTCGCAGCTCCGGACCGAATGCGATCCCGATGGCTCCGAACGCGAGCAGACCCCCTAGGAGAAACCTTTCCAGGAACGTCGTGTCGATGCTCATTCGAATCTCACCTCCTCCAACGTGCGGGCAGCGCAGTGTCGCTCAGGATCGTGGTGAAGGTCAACCAGAAAGTCGGCCCGCGACGCACCAATATTCGCGTCGTGCCGCGTCTGCCTTGCGTGCTGCAATGGGCCACGCCACAAGGCCGGCATGCGCATGTGGACGTCGACGGCGATCGCCGTGCTGGTCGCGGCCTGCACCCACCACACGCCGGTGCTCGACGTCGGCGTGCTCAGTGACGGGCTCGATGCATTCCTCGCCGCCCATCCGCTGGCGACTGGTCAGAACATCCGCGCCGACGAGGTGGGGCGAACCGCCACAGCGAGCTACCACGTCGTCCAGGTCGCCGACCGCGAGACGCCGCACGTTCACGCGATGCACGACCTGACGGTCCTGGTCCTACGGGGTGAAGGCACCCTCAGGCGCGATGCGGGCACGGTGCGGCTGCAGGCCGGAGACGTCGTGGTGGTGCCGCGCGATCGCGTGCACTGGTTCGCGCGTGACGGGGCAGAGCCGGCGATCGCACTGGTGACGTTCACGCCGCCGCTCGATGCACCGGACAACGTCCCCGTTGACTCCGACGGGGCCCGTCGATAGGCAGAACGCGATCCACTTCCGAGGAGGAATGCATGCAGAGTGTGGCGAAGCGGCGCATCGCGGCCATGATGTTGATCGGGGGGCTGGCGATGACGACGGCACCGGCGTGGGCGGACGACGTGACCGGTGAGGTCATCGACATGTCCTGCTACCTGGCGCACCCGAACACGAGCACCGGTGGCTCGCACCGCAAGTGTGCCGAGACCTGTGCGAAGAAGGGCCTGCCGATGGGCCTGCTTACCGAGGACAAGCAGGTCTACCTGCTGCTCGAGGATCACGAGAATCCGAAGGTGTACGCCGAGGCGCTCGAGCAGGCGGCAAAGACCATCACCGTCGAGGGACGCAAGGTGACGCAGGGAGGCGTCAACGGCATCGTCGTCGAGTCGGTGAAGCAGTAAGTCGAGCCGATCAGAAGAACATGTGCAGCTCGAACAGCAGCTCGGGCTGGTTCTGCTGCGGCTTGTCGGATGGCCCGTTGTTGATGCGGTACTGTATCCGTGGCTGCAGATACCGATCGATGAAGGGCTCGACGCCGACCGTGTAGCGCGTTTGATTGCGGTCGTTCGCGACCTTCACGAACTCGAACGAGCCGCGCAGGTTGAGCCAGTCGAACAGCAGCAGGCTGAGCTCGGCGTAGCTGGCGTATTGGTCGCGGGCGATGGCGGAGGCGACAGTGCGGTCGTCGATGAGATCGAACTCCGCCATGTAGGTGAACTTCCACAGGTTCGATCCGCCGTAGAAGGCCGCCACGTCGCGCTTGTTCGATTGTCGCGCGAACGACGCGCCGGCCATGATCGTGCGTACGATGGGGATGTCCTCGAACACGCCATAACCGTTGACCGTGGTGGCGACGTCGGTATCGCCGCCCTGGCCGTTCGTGATCGAGCTGGCAAGGAAGAATGGTCCCGGTGCAAAGCCGATCTCGCCGCCCTCGTCGGGGTTGGCGAAGGTGTAGCCGGTGCGCGAGCGGATGTAGGCCTCGTCGTCCCAGACGCGGAGCCCGAACGTCGGATAGAAGCGTCCGGCCTTCACGTAGAAGTCGTACGGCAGCAGGTTCTTCACCAGCCCGAACGTCTCGCGCGTGGTGACGCCGCCGTCGACGTTGAAGTCGCTGTAGAAGGTGACCATGTCCGGGATCAGGTCGACCTGCAGGTAGAGGAGCGCCTCCTGGACGAGGAGATCGTTCGACCGCACACGTTCGCGGAAGGCCTTGTTGAGCGGGACGCGGCCGGCGGCGTTGGGGATGTCCTCGTAGACGGTGCTGTTGCGGACGCGGAGATCGCCGCCGATCGAGACGTAGGAATTGATCTCGCCAGTGAACCCCTTCACGCCCTTGGGGATGGGGAGGATCTGCAGGTCGTGCAGGATGTCGTGGGCGTGGATGTGCGCGAACGCGGTGCGCTTGCCGCCACCGGTGAGGTTGGTGTGACAGTCGCTGCACTTGGCGCCGGATCGCACTGCCATGTACGGCTCGGCACGGGCCGAGCCGCGTGCCACGACGAGCGCCGTGGCGAGGACGATCAGGCCCAGCGTCAGTTGTTGGGCGCGCACTCGGTGATCCACGCGCGGATGGCGTCGATGTCGTCCGACTCGAGACAGACGGCGCCGTTGCGGCCGGCTCCGGGACATCCGGGCGGCATGACCTCGCCGGAGAACGTCGACCCGGGCGGCCCGGCGCCGATCTTGAGGATCATGTAGCTGTCGTCCGGCTTGCCGGGCTTGACGCGGAACATCGTCGGCCGCTCGAGCGAGCGCACGTCGACCAGGTTCGAGAAGGAATTGCCGGCCGAGTAGTCACCGAAGCCAGAGCCCGAGCCGAGGTGACACGCCGCTGCCACGGCGCACGACTGGTTGAGGATGGGCTGAATGTTCGTGGCGAGGGATACGGTGGGCGTCGGCGGGTTCTTGCACGAGTTGCCGCCGCCACCGCCCCCACCACCACCGCCGTCGCTGGAGCCGCCGCCGGCGCACGCCGAAAGCCCGCAACAGAGTGCGAGCATGATGAAGGCGGTCGCCGCCGAATGCATCCGTGCCAAGGCGGTGCTCAGAGTCTCAGTCGGAGCGGATCAGTGTCCGGTTTCGAGCGCCGCCTTCAGCGCCGCGAGATGCCCGAGCTCGTCGGAGAGCTTCTTCAGGCTGTCGAGTACCCGCGTCACTTCACCCTGGGCCCACTCGATCTCCTGTGTAGTCACCTTCGCGAGCGCGGTACGCAGCTGGTCGTAGAGCCCGACGAGGCCCTCGACGCCGGGCACGCCCGATTCCGTCATGCGCCGGTTGATCTCGCGCGTGAAATTGATGATCTGATCGGTCTGACGAACCATCTCTTCCATCGACTCCTCCTCAGCGTGGTGCGAACTGGGGCGCGTGCATAGCACCACACATGGTGGGTGACAATAGACGAATCACGCGTCGATTCGGTGTGTTCGACGCCGAGCTGACGCATGTGACGATCGCCGACGAGACGATCGCGCTGTGGCAGGTCGGCGACCTCGAGCGACACGTCGATCGGCATGCGTTGCTCGCCGGTGACGACCCCGCGGAGCCGCCGTACTGGGCGCATCTGTGGAGCGGCGCGCGTGTGCTCGCGTCGGCGGTGCCGCGCGTCGCAGGGACGGCGATCGAGCTCGGCTGTGGGCTCGCGTTGCCGGGACTGATGGCGGCGCGACGTGGTGCGCGCGTGGTGTGCGTCGATCGCGATCCGGTGCCGCTCGACTTCGTGCGTGCCAGTGCGACGGCGAATGGGCTCGACAGCGTGCACGTGGTCGCGGCCGACGTCACCAGCGGCGCGATCGCGGGTCGCTTCGACCTCGTGCTCGCCGCCGAGGTGCTCTACGACCGCACGGCCTTCCCGCACATTGCGCAGGCGATCGCAGACCGCCTCGCGCCGGGCGGCACGGCGCTGCTGACCGACGGCCACCGCATCGACACGCGCGCGTTCCGTCCGGAGCTCACGGCGCGCGGGCTCGCCGTGTCGGTCACCGAGCACGTCGTCCGCGAAGAAGGCTTCCCGGTGACGATCTCGCTGCTCGCGATCACGGCCGGTTAGAGGTCGTACTTCTCGATCTTGCGATAGAGCCGCTGGCGGTCGATGCCGAGGATGCGCGCGGCCTCGTTCTTGTTGCCGCCCGTCTTGTGCAGTGCCGCCGCGATCAGCTCGCGCTCGGCATGGGCCAGCGTCGGCACCTCGGCGTCGTCGGTCGCGGCCACCGCGGCCGGCGGCGCCGGCTCGGGCGTTCCGGTGATGGCGGGCGGCAGGTCGTCGAGGCTGATCACGCCCGACGACGACAACGCGAAGGCGCGTTCGATCGCGTTCTGCAGCTCGCGGATGTTGCCGGGCCACGAATGCGCGAGCAACGCCGCCGTCGCCTCGGGCGACAGCGTGCGCGGCGCCATGCCGTACTGCTCGGCATAGCGCGCGAGGAAGTGCTCGATCAGCACCGGCACGTCGTCGCGCCGCTCGCGCAACGGCGGCAACGCGATGTGGACGACGTTCAGGCGGTAGAAAAGATCTTGGCGGAAACGTCCCTCGCGCACCTCGAGGTCGAGGTCGCGGTTGGTGGCGGCGATGATGCGCACGTCGACCGGGATAGGACGGCTCGAGCCGAGCGGCGTCACCTCGCGCTCCTGGATGGCGCGCAGGAACTTCGCCTGCAGCGCATTCGGGACCTCGGCGACCTCGTCGAGCAGCAGCGTGCCGCCGGCGGCGGCGCGGAAGACGCCGTCGTGGTCCTGCAGGGCGCCGGTGAACGCGCCGCGACGGTGGCCGAAGAGCTGGCTGTCGAGGAGCGTCTCGGAGAGGCCGGCACAGTTCACGGCGACGAACGGCGCATCCCGCAGCGCGCTGCGCTGATGGATGGTGCGCGCGATGAGCTCCTTGCCGGTGCCGCTCTCGCCGGTGAGGAGCACGGTGCTCTTGTTCTGGCTGACGGCGTCGACGAGCCGGTAGACGGGCTGCATCGCGTCGCTGTGGCCGACCATCTCGCCGAACCCCTGCAGGCGCGCGTTCTCGCGTCGCAGCCGCGTGTTCTCGCGCTGCAGCGACGCCATCTGCAGCACGCGCTCGAGGGTGATCAGGATCTCCTGCGGCCGCGCGTCCTTGATGAGGTAGTCGGCGGCGCCGAGCTTCATCGCTTCGACCGCGGACTCGATCGTGCCGAATCCAGTGAGCACGACGACGGCGGCGCGCAGCCCACGCTCGTGCATGGTGCGCAGCAGCGTCATGCCGTCCATGACGGGCATCTTGAGGTCCGTCAGGACGACGTCGAAGTCGCGCTCGGTGAGTCGGGCGAGGGCGGCCTCGCCGTGCGGCGCATGCTCGACGAAGTAGCCGGCGCGCTCGAGGTTGCGCGCCAGCGTGCGGGCCATGTTCACCTCGTCCTCGACGAGGAGGATGTGAGCCGACATCGCGACTCAGCCCACGCCGGGGGACTCGTCGTGGCAGGGGCAGGGCAGCTCGATGGTGAAGGTGGTGCCGACGCCCACCTGGCTCGCGACGCGGATCTCGCCGCGGTAGCGCTGCAGGATCGAGTGCACGACCGACAGCCCGAGCCCGGTGCCCTGGCCCGGCGCCTTCGTGGTGTAGAAGGGATTGAAGATGTCGGTGAGGCTGGCGGACGGAATGCCGACGCCGGTGTCGCGCACCTCGAGCCGCACGCGATCGCCGTCGACGCGCTCCGTGCGCAGCGTCAGCTCGCCGCCCTGGGGCATGGCCTGCACCGCGTTGGTGACGAGGTTCAGCAGGATCTGCCGCATCGCGTTCGAGTTCGAGACGCAGGTGGGCACCGTGCCGAGGTCGACGGTGACGCGGACACCGTTGTTCTGGAGGTACTTCTGCATGAGCTGCACGGTGCGGCTCAACAGGTCGTTGACGTCGACGCGCTCGATCTCGCCGCCGGACTCGCGCGAGAACTCGAGGAGGTTCTTGATGATCGCCTGCGCCCGGGTGATCTCCTCTTCGGCGATGTGCAGGTCCTCGGTGATCTCCGCGTTGTCGGAGCCGAGTACCTGGCGCAGGTCGTAGAGGGCGTTCATGACGATGGCGAGCGGGTTGCGCAGCTCGTGCGCGATGCCCGCCGCGAGCTGGCCGATGGCCGCCATCTTCTCCGACTGGATCAGCTGGCTTTCGAGCCGCTCGCGATCGGAGATGTCGACGCACATGAGTTGCAGCCAGTGGCGATCGCCGTACTCGATGAACCCCGCCGTCGTGATGACCGGAATGCGACGGCCGTCGCGGTGCATCAGGTGGAGGTCGTCGCGGGTGGCGTGGCCCTGGGCGAGCGCGGTGCGGAGCAGTTGCTCGGCGCGACCGCGTTCTGCCGGCGGATGGACGTCGACCAGCGGGCGACCCTCGAGCGCGGTGCGCTGCCAGCCGAGCAGGCGCTCCGCCACCTGGTTGGCGACGAAGACGAGGCCGTCCGCCGCGTGCGCCATCAGGATCGCCGCCGGGGCGTGGTCGATGGCGCGTCGATAGCTGGCCTCCTGCTCGAGCAGCAGCTCTTCCCGACCCTCGACGAAGAAGTCGGTGATGTGGAGCATGCGGACGCGGAATTCCTGCACCAGGAGCGTGCTCAGCTGCTCGGCCAGCGCCGGCTCGCCGGCGTACTCGCGCCGCAGGTCGTCCGTCAGCAGCTGGACGAAGCGCATCTGCGCGGCCAGGAAGCGCGACGCCGGGAACTGGGCGATGAAGCCGCGGCGGGTGTGGCTACGCAGGAAGAGATAGGTCTCGAGGTTGGCCGGGTTCGCGATGTGCCGGGCCCAGCGCGCCAGGGCGGCCTCCTGATCGGAGCAGATGCCGGGCCAGTCGCGCTCGGGAATCTCCAGGGCCGGACCGGCCTTCCGTATCCATTCCTCGAGGAGCGCGGGGGCGCGCTGCTGAATGAACGCGGCCAGGGCGTCGCGCAGCTCGGGGCGATCGATGCCCGGGTCGAGCAACCCGGCGCCCCTCGCATATGCCGTGATGCGGTCGAGGTGACTCGCGAGGGAGGGATCGCTCAGCCCGAGGCTCACGACCTCGGGGGTAGCAGCTTCGATCAGGCCAGGCCAGCCGCAACCACTGCGTGGGGGCGGTGTTGGTGCCGCGGTGGCCGCCGCGATCTATCCCCTTGTTGGTCCTTGGCCTAGAATCCCGCGTGCGATGACGCGGCTCCCGGGCTCCGAGGCGCCGAGACCCGCGGACGGCGCCGTCCCCGGCTCGGCCGCCGCTTCCGATCCCGACGTC
Organism: Binatia bacterium; assembly: GCA_036009625.1. GTDB lineage: Bacteria > Desulfobacterota > Binatia > DP-6 > DP-6 > DASYLJ01. Next base: position 14,438 of record DASYLJ010000109.1, on the reverse strand, counting down.
GCCCTGATGTTGCAGGTGCAGCAGGGTGATCAGTCGGCGTTTCCGGAGCTGTTCCGGCGTTTCGGGCCCCGCATCCTGCAGTACGTCCGTCGGCTGGTGAAGAGCGACGCCCGCGCCGAGGAGATCACCCAGGACGTCTTCGTCCAGATATTCCGCTTCCGGGAGCGGTACCGGCCGGAGAGCAAGCTCTCCACCTGGGTGTTCACGATCGCGACCAACCTGGCGCTGAACGAGCTGCGCCGGCCGGAGCGTGTCCTGAAGGTCGACATCTGGGACACGCGTGGCCAGGACGAGCGCCGTGAGGGGCCGTCGCTCCCCGACCCGAACGCCATCTCGCCCGAGGAGGGGGCAGCCAGCCGCGAGCTGGCGCGAGCGCTCGAGACGGCCATCGCCGAGCTCCCGCCGAAGCAACGGGCCGCCCTGTTGCTGTCCCGGGTCGACGGCATGGCGTATCGCGACGTGGCCGAGGCGCTCGGCAGCACCGAAGGGGCGATCAAGGCGCTGCTCTTCCGCGCGACGCACAGCTTGAAGGACAGGCTGCGCGATTTCCTGTAAGGAGGCACGAGCGGACATGCGGTGTGGACGCGCACAGCGATGGATGACGGCCGCGGTCGACGCTGAGCTCGGCGGATGGCGGGCCCAGGCACTCGAGCGGCACCTGGCCGACTGCGCCGAGTGCCGGCAGGAGCAGGATCGCAGCGAGCGCCTCGATGCGTTGCTCGCCGGATTGCCCCTCGATACGCCGGTGTCGACGCAGCTCGAGCAGGACACGCTGCGACGTGTGCGCATTGCGGCTGCCGACGAGGCCGAGCGGCCCGCTCGCTTTCGTCTCCCCACATGGATCACGGCACCGGTCCTCGCGGCGGCGGCCGTGCTCGCGGTGGCCGTCGGGGTGACGCGCATGTCCCCGACGACGACCGCGGGCCCGGCTCCCGAGGCGCCCGGCGTGGTGCCGCCGGTCGCGTCGGTTCCCGCGCCGGCACCGCGTCTCGCGAAGGCGCCGCCGCCGCGAACCGCCGATCGTGCCGCCGCGGCCGACGTCGCGCCGCCCGAGCCCGTCGAAACCCCACGGGTGGATCCTCCGCCGTCCGATCCCAGCCGCCGTCCGGACCTGCCCAGCGAGCCCCCGCCCGAGCTCGCGTCTGCACCCGACCTCTTCATGGACCTGAATCTCCTGCGCAACATGGAGAAGCTGCAGCACTACGACGCCATCGAGACGACCACCCTCCACGAGCAGGACGGCGAGCCGCCGAACGGATGAAGCGCGCGGTCACCCTCGGTGCCCTGGCGCTCCTGCTGCTGGCCGGCGAGGCCTCGGCCCAGCGCTACGCGCGCGACTGGAGTCAACTCTCGCCCGACGAGCAGCGCCGGGCATGGGAGAACTACGAGCGCTATCGCCAGCTGCCGCAGGACCGCCAGCAGTTCATCGACCGCCGCTACCAGCGCTTCCAGGGCATGGCCCCCGAGGAGAAGCAGCGGCTGCGCGAGAAGTACGACGCCTACCGGCGGCAGAACCCGGAGCAGCGCCGCGACTTCAACAAGAAGTACAAGCGATGGAAGGGCGAGAAGCGCTGATCAGCGGTTGTGGCACGTGGCGCATGCCTCGCTGCCGGCGCCGATGATGGGCGGATCGTTGCTCGGATCGCCGTCCTGATAGAGGGCGACACGTCCCGCGGGATCGGCGAGGCGCGCGTCGAGCACGCTCTGGAACTTCCACGGCACCGGGCCGCCGCTCAGTGCGGAGGCCAGACCGTACCAGAACTGGGCCCGCTCGAGATTGCCCGCCTTTGCGAACACGTCACCGAAGAGGACGAGGGCAGCGGCGGCGTTGTGCGGGGCGAGCCCGTCGTTGCCGCAGATCTCCGGCTGCGAGACGATGCAGCTCAGCGTGTTCGGATCGTCGAGGTAGGTCGTGATGTCGGCGAGCACCGTGTCGAAGAGGGGATCGCCCGGCGACGTCGCCTGCACCACCGGGATGTAGTCGAAGATGTTGAAGAACGCGTTCACGTCGACGGCGTACTCGAGATCGGCGAGGCCCTGCGCGCGCAGCGCCGCATCGTTCGTCACGACGCCGAGCCCAAACGTGGTCGCGGCGACGAAGCCCGGCACGCGCGAGTCGCCACGGTTCGTGGCACGATCCCACAGCAGCGATCCGGTGGACGTGAAGGCCGCGTCGGCGGCGGTGATCTCCGTCACCGCGGCCGGGGAGGCGTCGTCGTAGCCGACGGTCATCTGGCCGAAGCGGTAGAGGTGCAGCATGCCGACGAGGAAGCGTGACCGCCCGTCCTTCTTGTCGCGCTTCGCAGCCTTCGTGAGGCTCGCCAGCGTCTGCGCCTCGCGCGCGACCTTGGCCTCGCCGGTGACGTCGCCGTGGAGGACGGCCCAGAACCCGGCCTCGCCGTCGGCGGCCGCCTTCGACACGTTGCGCGTGACGACGAGCCCGGCGTCGTTCTTTCGGAAGTTGTGGAACCGCGCATGGTAGCGGGTGTCGCCGACGGTGAGCCAGAGCTGCACGTAGCCGACCGGTCCGACGGGTGGGACGAAGGCGTCGCCGTCGAACTTGACCAGCAGCGTGCCGTCGCCGAGCACGATCTTGCGGACGCCGCCCGCGGTGGCCGCCTTGTCGTCGTAAACGAAGCCGTCGCCGGTCTGCTGCCAGTTCGCGCACGGCAGCTCGGCGTCGACGTGGACGACGACACGATTCGTCGTCTGCGGATAGCTCCCGAGCGTGAGCCGCGACACGACCGGGCAGACGGGCGGCGCCGGCGTGACGAGCGCGGGATCCTTGGCGATGCGCACCATGCCCTTGCCGCTCTTGAAGCTGGCGGCCTTGCCGGCAGTGAGGACGGTCAGGGCGTCAGCCGACGAGACGGCGACGAACAGGGCGAGAACGGCAAGCAGCGGGCGCACGACGGGCATCGGGGTTCCTCCGGAAGGGACGCGATCGACGCTATCGTCCGCGTCGCGACACTGTCAACGAAAAGTCGTCGCGCTCAGGGCAGGACGACGAGCTCGCCACCCACGTGCGCCGGGTGCAGCTGGCAGATGGTGGGAAAGACGCCTTCCTTGTCGGCCACGAACTCGACCGTTTGCGGCTCGCCGCGCGTGACGACGGCGTTGACGTTGTAGGCCGGGATGGAGAACCCGTGCTGATTCGGGTCGGAGGGGACGTTGTTGATGAGCTTCAGGGTCACCTTGGTGCCCTTCTTCGCCACGATCGTGCTCGGCAGCCAGATCTTGGTGCCCTCGTACTCGACGTTGACGATCGTCAGCTTGAGCTCCGCGGGCTCGGCGCGCACGAGCGGGGCCGTCAGCAGGGCGGTGACGAGCAGGGCAGACAGGCAGGCGAGCGATCGGCGCATGGAACCCCTCCGTTGATGTTGGTCGTGCGCGTTCCTGAACCACACCCCTCACCGCAGTGCAATGCGTTGAGCCACCAGCCACCGCTGCTATGATCCCGCCGCATGCGTCGCGAGGGCACGTTCCGTTTGGTGGCCGATTTCGAACCACAGGGCGACCAGCCACGCGCCATCGCGTCGCTGGTCGACTCCATTCGCACCGGCGCGCAGCATCAGGTGCTGCTCGGGGTCACTGGCAGCGGCAAGACGTTCACCGTCTCGCAGGTGGTCGAGCAGCTGAACCGACCCACGCTGGTCATCGCGCCCAACAAGACGCTGGCCGCCCAGCTCTACCACGAGTTCCGGACGTTTTTCCCCGACAACGCCGTCCGCTACTTCGTCAGCTACTACGACTACTACCAGCCCGAGGCCTACGTCCCGTCGACGGACACGTACATCGCGAAGGACGCGTCCATCAACGACGAGATCGACAAGATGCGCCACGCCTCGACCAAGGGGCTGCTCGAGCGCAATGACGTCCTCGTCGTCGCCAGCGTGTCGTGCATCTACGGCCTCGGCTCGCCGGCGTCGTACTTCGACATGCTGGTCGGCCTCGATCGCAACGACACCATCGAGCGCGACCGCATGCTGCGCAAGCTGGTCGACATGCAGTACCAGCGCAACGACTACGACTTCCATCGTGGGACGTTCCGCGTGCGCGGGGATGTGGTCGAGATATATCCCGCCTACGAGGACGGCAAGGCGATCCGGATCGAGCTGTTCGGCGACACCGTCGAACAGATATGCGAGATCGACCCGCTGCGTGGCAAGGTGCTGCGACGGCTCGAGCACATCACCATCTTTCCCGCGAGCCACTACGTGGCCTCGGTGCCCACGCTGAAGAAGGCCGTCGACGGCATCCGCATCGAGCTGAAGGACCGCCTCGCCGAGCTGCGCGACGGTCGCAAGCTGCTCGAGGCGCAGCGGCTCGAGCAACGCACCATGTATGACCTCGAGCTGCTCGCGGAGATGGGCTTCTGTCCGGGCATCGAGAACTACTCGCGTCACCTCGACGGCCGGCAACCGGGCGAGGCGCCCTTCACGCTGATCGACTATTTCCCGAAGGACTTCCTGCTCGTCGTCGACGAGAGCCACGTCACCATCCCGCAGATCGGCGGCATGTACCGCGGCGACCGGGCGCGGAAGACGACGCTGGTCGACTTCGGCTTCCGCCTGCCGTCGGCCCTCGACAACCGGCCGCTCGACTTCGAGGAGTTCCAGGCGCGCATCCCGCAGGCGCTCTACGTCTCGGCCACGCCGGGCGACTGGGAGATGCGGATGGCGCAGGACCGCGTCGCCGAGCAGCTCATCCGGCCCACCGGGCTCAAGGATCCGGAGATCATCGTGCGCCCGGCGCGCCATCAGGTCGACGACCTCGTCGAGGAGATCCGATTGCGGGTCGCGGCCAAGGAGCGCGTCCTGGTGACGACGCTCACGAAGAAGATGGCGGAGGACCTCACCGACTACTTCCAGGACATCGGCATCAAGGTGCGGTGGATCCACGCCGACGTCGACACCATCCAGCGCACCGAGATCATCCGCGACCTGCGCAAGGGCCTGTTCGACGTGCTGGTCGGCATCAACCTGCTGCGCGAGGGCCTCGATCTGCCCGAGGTGTCGCTGGTGGCCATTCTCGACGCCGACAAGGAAGGCTTCCTGCGCTCGGCGCGCTCGCTCGTCCAGACCATCGGGCGCGCGGCGCGGAACGTGAACGGGCGCGTGCTGATGTACGCCGACCGCATCACCGATTCGATGAAGCAGGCCATCGACGAGACCGATCGCCGTCGCGCCGTGCAGGAGACCTACAACGCCGAGCACGGCATCACGCCGCAGACGATCCAGAAGGCGATCAGCGAGTCGTTGATGGTGGCGTGCGAGGGCGACTACGTCACCGTCCCGCTCGTCGACAGGGCGCCAGCCGATGCGCCGGTCGACCCGGTGGCGCTGGCGAAGCGCATCGCGGCGTTGCGTGGCGAGATGCGCGAGGCGGCGCGTCAGCTCGAGTTCGAGCGCGCAGCCACGCTGCGCGACGAGATCCGCGTCCTCGAGGAGCGCCTGCTCGGCGTGCCGTCGTCGGAGGCCACCGGCTGAGTCATGGTCGTCGACGACGACCCGTCATCGCCGCGTCCGGTGCCGTCGCTCGAGGAGCGGCTGGCGGCTGTGCCGACGTCACCCGGCGTCTACCTGCTGAAGGACGCCGCCGGCAAGGTGATCTACGTCGGCAAGGCGGTGAACCTGCGCACGCGGCTGCGGAGCTATCTGCGCGGCGGCGACGAGCGCAGCCAGGTGCGCTTCCTGGTGGGACGGCTGGCGGCGTTCGACACGCTCGTCACTGCCACCGAGAAGGAAGCGCTGATCCTCGAGAACAACCTCATCAAGCAGTACAAGCCGCGCTACAACATCCGGCTGAAGGACGACAAGAGCTACGTCAGCGTGAAGGTGACGGTGCACGAGCCGTGGCCGCGCGTGCTGGTCACCCGGCGTCTCGTGAAGGACGGCAGCCGGTGGTTCGGACCCTTCCACAGCGCGTCGGCCGTGCGCGAGACGCTCGACACCATCCGCAAGATCTTCCCGCTACGCACCTGCAGTGACGGCGTCTTCCGCAATCGCAGCCGCCCGTGCATCGAGTACGACATCAAGCGGTGCCTGGCGCCGTGCGTCCTCGACGTCGACCGCGCCGCCTACGGCGAGCACCTGCGGCAGGCCATGCTGCTGCTCGAGGGGCGCAGCAGCGAGGTGGCGGATGCGCTCCGCCAGCGCATGAACGCCGCCGCTGCGGCGGAGCGCTTCGAAGAGGCGGCGCGCATGCGCGACCAGCTGCGCGCCATCGAGAAGACCCAGGAGCGCCAGCAGGTCGTGTCCCAGCGCGGTGCCGACCAGGACGTCTTCGGCGTCTACCGCGAGGGCGGGGCCATCGAGGCGCAGGTCCTCTTCGTCCGCGACGGCAAGCTGGTGTCGCACCAGACCTACGCCTTCGACGACTGGGAGCTGCCCGACGCCGACGTCCTCGAGGAGATACTGACGCAGTTCTACCAGGCGACGACGCGCGACGTGCCGGACGAGATCCTGCTGCCGATCGCCGTCACCGACGCGCCCGTGCGCGAGGAGTATCTCTCCGAGCGCCGCGGCCGTCGCGTGAGCGTCCTCGTGCCGCAGCGGGGCGACAAGCTGCGGCTCGTCGAGATGGCGCAGGCGAACGCGCGCCAGGGGTTCGCGGAACGACGGGCGTCGGCAGCCGAGGGTGCGCGGCAGGTGACCGAGCTGCAGCAGCGACTCGGGCTGCGCACGGCACCTCGGCGCATCGAGTGCGTCGACATCGCGACGTTCCAGGGCGGCGAGACGGTGGGCGCGCTCGTCGCCGCGCAGGACGGCCGGCCCTACAAGGACGGGTACCGTCGCTTCCGCATCCGTTCGGTCGAGGGCACCGACGACTTCGCGTCGGTCGCCGAGGTCCTCCGGCGTCGGTTTCGCGAGGGACCGAAGCGCGACCCACTGCCCGACCTGCTCGTCATCGACGGCGGTCTCGGCCAGCTGGGCGCGGCGCGCGCCGTGCTCGAGGAGGTCGGCCTGAGCGACCTCGCCGTCGTCGGGCTGGCCAAGGATCGTGTCGCGCAGGATGCCCTCGCGCGCGAGATCCAGCGGCGGCCGGACCGCGTCTTCCTCCCCGGCCGGAAGAACCCCGTCATCCTGCGCTCGAACTCGACGGCGCTGTTCCTGCTGCAGCGGGTGCGCGACGAGGCGCATCGCTTCGCGAACACGTATCATCGGAAGCTTCGCGGCAAGGCGCGTCTGGTGTCGCGGCTGGATGCCGTGCCCGGCGTGGGGCCACAGCGGCGGCGCGCACTGCTGCGCGAGTTCGGCAGCTTGCGGCGGGTGCGCGAGGCGACCGCCGAGGAGCTGACGCGCGTCGCCGGCGTCACGCCGGCGATGGCCGCCCGCATCAAGGAGCAGCTGACGGACGCCTGACGGCCCCCACGCTGCACCGCCCGCCCACGAAGGAGACGAAGGGTGGAGGTGTCGGCGGTGTTGTGGGTGGTGACGATCGGAGTGTTGGCGGGACAGCTCGTCCCCGTGACGCCCGTCGTGTTCGCGGTGGGCGCGCTCGCCATGGCCGGTGCCGCCTGGCGCTGGCGATGGTGCATCGGTGGGTCGGTCCTGTTCGCGTCCGCGGCGCTCGGGGCCGTGTGTCTCGAACGCGTGGTGGCTCCGCCGCTGCCCGACGACCACGTCGCGCGGCTGTCGTTGCCGTTGCGGGGCACGCTCGAAGGCCGAGTCGTCGCCGCGCCCGAGCGGCGTCCGGGCCGCACGACCCTGCTCGTCGAGGCGTCCGCGTTCGTCACGGCGAACGGTCGGCGCCCCGTCCGCGGCCGCGTGCGGCTCGGCGTGCGTGGACCGATCCCGAAGGTGCGCTATGGCGACGCCGTGCGTGCGCCGACGACGCTGCGACGCCCGCGCAATTTCGTGAACCCGGGGAGCTTCGACCTGGTCTCCCATCTCGCGCGACGTGGAGTGCAGGTGACGGCGTCGGTGTGGGAGCCCGAGCGCCTCGAGCGCTCGTCGCGGCCGACGCAGGGTGTGCGCGGGCGGCTCGAGCGCTGGCGCGCGCGCATCGGCGCGTCCATCGTCCGTGCCGTCCCTGACGCCGCAGGCCCGGTGCTGCAGGCACTGGTGGTCGGCGACGACGGTGCCATCGACGACGAGCTGCGCGCCGCCTTCACCCGTGCCGGCGTCGTGCACGTGCTCTCGGTGTCGGGCCTGCACGTCGGGTTGGTGGCGGTGGCGGCGTTCGGCCTCGTGCGCTGGATGCTCGGGCGCAGCAGCCGTCTGCTGCTCGCCGTCGATGCGACGCGTGTTGCCGCGGTGATGAGCCTGGTGCCCGTCGGGGTCTATGCCGCGCTCGCCGGACTCGAGATCGCGACGTTGCGTTCGGCGTTGATGGTCGCATGCTCCGTGCTCGCGGCGCTGCTCGGGCGTCGCGTCGACGTGCTACGCACGCTGGCGCTGGCGGCGCTCGTGCTGGCGGTCTGGTGGCCGGGGACGCCACGCGAGATCTCGTTCCAGCTGTCGTTCGTCTCCGTGCTCGCGATCGTCCTCGGCACCCGCCGCGTCGTCCCCGGACCCACGAGTGGATGGCGGGCGCGAATGGCCGCGGCGGCGGTCGTGTCACCGGCGGCCCTCGCCGGGACCGCACCGCTGACGGCACTGCACTTCCAGCAGGTGTCGATCATGTCGCTGCTCGCAAACCCCGTCGCGGTGCCGCTGTTCGGCTCCGTCGTCGTGGTCCTCGGCCTCGCTGGCGCGTGCGTCGAGCCGCTCGCACCCGGGATAGCGACGATGGCGTTTCGCGGTGCCGGCGTGTTGCTGCGTCCGGGCATCGCGGTGGTGCGTGCGCTCGGCCGTCCGGCATGGGCTGCGTTCGACGTGCCGACGCCGAGCGCCGTCGAGCTGGTCATCTGCTACGTGGGACTGGGTGCCCTGTGGTGGTGGCCACGGCGCGGGGCGCGCGAGTTGCTCCTCGTCACCGTGCTGGCGCTCGGCGGCGACGTTGCCTGGTGGGCGAGGGCCCGCTTCGCTCCCGGCGTGCTGCGCGTGACGATGCTCGACGTCGGGCAGGGGGACGCCGCCGTCGCCGAGCTGCCGGACGGGCGTGTCCTCGTCGTCGATGCGGGCGGTTTCCCGGGCAGCGAGTTCGACACCGGCGCAGCCGTGGTGCTGCCGTTCCTGGCGGCGCGGAAGATCGCGGGTGTCGATGCGCTCGTGATGTCGCATGCGCATCCGGACCATTCTGGGGGATTGGCGTCGCTGCTCTGGCGTCGCCCGCGCGCATTCTGGTGGACCGGTCATCCGGGGGCGGGCCTCGAGTGGTTGCGACTCGCGGGTGCGATGGCCGCGAGCGGCGTGCCGGTGCGGGTGATGTCGTCGGGCGTGCCGACGGACGGGATGGGCGAGGTGCTGCATCCCCCGTCGGGCTGGCTACCGCCGTCGCTGAACGATGCATCGCTCGTCCTGCGGCTCGGCCTCGGCGACGTCGCCATCCTCCTCACCGGGGATGCGGAGTCGGCCGCGGAGGCGCGTATGCTCGCTGGTGGGACGACGCTCGATGCGGCCGGCATCAAGGTGCCGCACCATGGCAGCCGGACGTCGAGCACGACGCCGTTCCTCGACGCGGTGGCGGCGCGCATCGCCGTGATGTCGGTCGGAGCGGACAACCGCTACCACCTGCCGTCGCCCGAGGTCGAGGGGCGCTACCGCGCGCGCGGCGTCTGCCTGCTGCGGACCGATCACTGCGGTGCCGTCACGCTGGAGACCGACGGCGTCACGCTGCGTGCCTGGGGCATGCAGCCGGGCTGTGTCTGTCCCCCTACGCCGCCGCCGTGAGGTTGTGCTTCAAGGCGTACATCACCAGGCCGACGCGATCGCGCACGCCGAGCTTCTGGAAGATGTTGGTGAGGTGGGTCTTCACGGTGCGCTCGCTGATCGCCAGCGTGGAGCCGACCTCCTTGTTCTTGTAGCCGGAGGCGACGAGCTTCACGATTTCGAGCTCGCGGTCGGTGAGGCCGTTCTCCTGCCGCGCCGACACCGTGTCGGTGTCGCTGCCCATGTGCGACAGCTCGTCGGCGAGGGCGCCGCTCATGCGCGGGTCCATCCAGACGTCGCCGCGGCAGACGGTGCGGATGGCCTGCATCAGGGTCTGACGTGCGGAGTCCTTCAGGATGACGCCCTTGGCGCCGAGGCGGAAGGCACGGACGTGCTCCTCCTTCTCGTCGCTCGCGGTGAGCACGAGCACCTGGGTGCCGGGATTGATGCGCAGCACGGCGGGAATGGCGTCGAGACCGCTGCCCTGGGGCATGCGGATGTCGAGCAGCAGGACGTCGGGCCGTTTCTGCCAGACGAGCTCGACCACGTCCTCGGCGCTCTCGGCGTCGGCGACGACCTCGATGTCCTCTTCGGTTTCGAGGATGGTGCGCAGCCCTTCGCGGAAGAGCGTGTGGTCGTCGACGATGACGATGCGCCGCTTGCGTGGTGTGATGGTCATGCGGACACCCCCTGCGCGATGGACTGGCGGCCGCTGGCGGCGGCCACCGGGATGAACAACGAGACTTCCGACCCTCGACCCGGCTGGCTCCAGACACGCAGCGAGCCGCCGAGGGCGGCCGTGCGCTCCCGGATAGACCACGGTGCGCTGGCGGGCTTCAAGAACCCGTCGGCGTCGATGATGCCGTTGCCGTTCGGGAACCCCTGCCCGTTGTCGCGGATGACGAGGTAGACGTGCGACGGGCGCGCCGCCAGCTTCACGACCGCCTGTGTGGCGCGTCCATGGCGGACGGCGTTGTGCAGCGCCTCGCGCACGATCTGGGTCAGCTCGTACGCCGTCGACGCCGGCAGCCCCGGGTCGTGCTGCGGGCGGGCCATGTGCACCCGCAACCGCTCGCGGATGGAGAACTCCGCGGCGAGCCGGTCGAGCGTGGAACCCAGATCGTCGGCCTGGCGGCTCGCACTGCGGAGCACCGTCAGATAGTGCCGCACCTCTCGGTAGCCGGCGTCGACCGCCTGGTGCAGATCCTCGAGCGCCTTCGGGACGCGGCTCGGATCGCGCTTCAGGAGGTGCTTGGTGGCCTCGACGCGGAGGTCGATGCCCGCCAGCGCCTGGATGAAGCCGTCGTGCAGGTCGCGGGCGATGCGGGCGCGCTCCTCGAGCACGGCGACCTCCTCGGCCTTGGCCTGCAGGCGCAGCGCCTCGAAGGCGGCGGCCGCCTGCCCGACCAGAACCAGGAGGAACTCGAGATCGTCGCGCGTGAACTTGCGGCGCGTCTCGCGCACCACGAAGGCGCGACCGCGCAGCTCGCGTTGGATCATGACCGGAGCCAGCAGGAGCGCCTGGGGACGGCCGGCGGGGAGCGCCAGGTCGCCCGGCATCGCCCGTCGCTCCATGGTGCCGTCCTGGACGTCGTAGCAGAGCGCCGTGCTCCGTCCTGGCCGCAGGTCGTTGGCGAGGAAGCCCTCGGTCTCGCTGCAGAAGGGGAGCGGGAAAGGGTCGTCCTCGGTGATCCGCAGCTTGACGCGGACCGCGCCGCGGCCGCCACGGACGGCCCAGGTGAAGTAGCGGCCGCTCTCGGGATCGCGCAACACGAGGACGCCGTGCTGGGCCTCGAAGACGCCGACCGTCCGTCGGATGAGCCGTGTCAGCGCCAGGCCCCCTTGCCGGTGACGGGGCGTGGGCGCGGTCAGGTCGAGCATGAAGCTGAGCTTCCGTTTCGAGCGCCGCTCGTGTTCGCCGAGGTAGCCGATCAGGTAGCCGACCGCGAGCACGTACAGGGGGCGCACCATGTGCGCGCGATGGAAGACGAACTCGTCGCCGTCGAACCACCGGCCGGCGAAGAAGATCGATACCGGATAGAGGGTGGCGAGCAGGATCGTCACCGGCACCGCGGCGGCGAGGCCCCACCGAACGCTGACGCTCGAGATGACGAAGACGTGGAGCAGGAAGAAGGGGCTCGGACCGCGCTCGGTGAAGAGGGTGATGACCGTGACCCAGAGGACGTCCGCCGCGGCCGAGAAGTAGCCGATGCGATCCTGGCGAACGTACTCGCCCCGGATCAGGAAGAAGAGGACGAGGCTGAAGAGCAGGTAGGACCCGAGGACCATGTAGGCCAGCTGCGGGGCGAAGGACGGCTGCTTCGGATCGACGACGACGACGGCGAGCGTGCCGAGCGCCAGCAGCACTCGACAGAACGCGATGATCTTCTCGGTGCGGGAGAAGGCTTCGAGCGGCGTGGCTCGCCGTCCGCCCCGGTGCCGGAGGAGTGAGGGGATGTGCATCACCTGATTCGATCTACTGCGGTGTGTACAGGCAGCAACGCATGTGCCACCCGATGCAGTGTGCCACATGCATCCTCGCCACGCATTTCGTGGCGATCATGCACGAAACGGAAGATCGGCACGCTCATCTGACCCGATGGGCTTGCGATCCGCAAGCGTCGCGTTGACTTCGACGGACCCGGACTCCATCATCGCCGACATGGATGTCGAGACGCTCCCCCCCATCGAGCTCACGCCACAGGCCGTCGAGGCCGTCCGTAAGACCCGCGTCAAGGAAGGGCTCACCGCGCAGCACGCGCTGCGCGTGGCGGTGGTCGGGGGCGGCTGCTCCGGGTTCAGCTACCAGCTGGACTTCGACGACAAGGGCCAGGACGACGACCTCGTCGTCCAGTACGATGACGTCGTGGTCCGGGTCGATCCCACCAGTGCACAGTACCTGAAGGGCATCCGGATCGACTACGTCACCAGCCTCCACGGTGGCGGCTTCAAGTTCCAGAACCCGAACGCCACCAACACCTGCGGCTGCGGGTCCTCGTTCTCGGCCTGAGCGCGCCGCCGATCATGCCGGCCAGGGGCGCCGCCAGGGCGCACGTGGCCTTCGACCTCGACGGCACGCTCGTCGACTCCCGCGCCGATCTGGTCGCGGCCGTGAACCACGTGCTGACGTCCATGGGGCGCGCGGCGCTGCCGGCCGAGACGCTCACCGGCTTCGTCGGCGAAGGCGCCCGGCGTCTGGTCGAGCGTGCCCTCGCTCCCGCGTCGCCGGCCGACGTCGATGCGGGGCTGGCGGGCTTCATGACCTGGTACGGGGCACACCTCCTCGACGCGACGCTTCCCTATCCGGGTATCGTCGACATGCTCGATCGTCTGGCGGAGCGACCGGTCGTGCTCACCGTCCTCAGCAACAAGCCCGAGGCGATGAGCCGGGACATCCTGACCGGTCTCGGGCTGGCGACGCGTTTCGCCGACGTCATCGGTGGCGACTCGCTGCCGACGCGGAAGCCCGACCCCGCCGGCATGATGCTTCTCTGCGCGCGCACCGGGACGCCGGCCGAGCACGCGCTGCTGGTCGGCGACTCGGTGATCGACCTGCGCACCGCGGAGGCCGCTGGCGTCGGATTCTGTGGCGTCGCATGGGGGCTCGCGCCCGACGGTCTCCGTGCGGCGGGTTGTGCACGGATGATCGCGACGCCGGCCGAGTTGGTGCCGATCGTTCAGCGCATCCCGGGCAGCGCGGCGTAGAGCGCCGCGTACTCGCCGGCGGATCGCTCCCACGAGAAGTCCTGGCGCATGCCGTTGGTCATCAGCCGGCGCCAGCGCACGGGGTCGGCATGCAGGGCGATCGCCTGACGCAGCGCCGCGAGCAGCGCATCGGGGGTGCAGGGCGAGAATCGGAAGCCGGTGCCGGTGTCGTGCGTCTCGTCGACGGGCTGCACCGTATCGTGGAGACCGCCGGTGTCGTGGACGACTGGTACGGTGCCGTACCGCAGGCTGTACATCTGGTTCAGCCCGCACGGCTCGTAGCGCGACGGCATGACGAAGACGTCGGCTCCCGCCTCGATGCGGTGCGCGAGCGGCTCGTCGTAGCCGAGTCGTACGCCGACCCGTCCCGGGAAGCGCGCCGAGAGCGCGCGCAGCCCCGCTTCGAGCGCGGGCTCGCCGCTGCCGAGCACGACGAGCTGTGCCGTCGACTCGCCGAGCAGCGCGGGGAGGGCAGTGAGCGCGACGTCGACGCCCTTCTGGCCGGCGAGGCGCGTGATCATCGCCAGGAGTGGTGCGGTCGCGTCGCGCTGGATACCCATCTCGCCCTGGAGCGCGGCCTTGCAGACGGCCTTGCCGTCGAGATGGTCGGCGTCGTAGCGCAAGGGCAGCGCGGTGTCGGTGGCCGGGTTCCAGCTGCGGTAGTCGATGCCGTTCAGGATGCCGCGCAGGCGGCTCGTGCGGGCGCGGAGCACGCCGTCGAGCCCTTCGCCGAACTGCTGTGTCTGTATCTCCTCGGCGTAACGTGGGCTGACGGTGGTGATCGCATCCGCGAACACCAGCCCGCCCTTCAGGAAGTCGATGAAGCCGTAGAACTCGAGGAACTCGGGGACGAAGTAGCGCGGGTCGAGGTTCAGCAGGTGCCAGTCGGCGGCCCAGAAGCGGCCCTGATAGGCCAGGTTGTGGATCGTCTGCACGGTGCGGACGCGCGACAGCTCGGGATAGAGGATGGCGGTGCCG
>DASYLJ010000108.1:0-87653 GCA_036009625.1 Binatia bacterium | reverse complement strand
TCGCGACGCAGGACCTCACGATCACGTTGCGCGACGACGACGACGTGCTGCGCGCCGTGATTCCCGCCGGCACGATCCAGGAGCTGCGTCCCGGTCGCTTCAGCTGGACGGACGCCGCGGGCACGATCGGCGGCGTGCGCAGCATCTCGCTGCAACGACGCGGTCCGAGCCAGTTCTTCTTCCGTCTACGCACGATCCCGCGCGATCTGGCCGCCGCCGATCGCGTCGACCACTTCATCGAGCTCTCGCTCGAGGCGGGGACGACGACCATCTCGACGACGCAGCTCTGGCAGTGGAACGGCCGCGCCCTCATCGCCAAGAACTGACGTCGATGCGCTGGCTGCACACACCGCTGCTCCACTTCCTCGCCGGTGGTGCAGTGTTGTTCGTCGTCGTCCACGGGCGTGGGACGCCCCCGACCGTGGCGCCGAGCGTCGACACGATCGGGGCGGTGGTGCTCACCGCACACGACGTCGACCGTTTGCGCACCGACTACGAACGCGAGACGGGCCTCGCCCCCACCCCCGCCGACGAGGTGCGACTGGTCGACCAGGCCATCGACGAGGAGCTGCTCGTGCGCGAGGCGCGCGCCCGCGGCCTCGATCGCAACGACCGCAGCATCCGCACCTGGCTCACCACCCAGATGGCCACGCTGAGCGACGGCGCCGAGCGCACGCCGGACGCCCTCCTCGACGACGCACGCGCGCTCGGGCTCGACCGCAGCGACGTCGTCGTCCGTCGCATCCTCGTCCAGAAGATGCGACTGCTCGCGGCCCGCACCGACGATGCGTCTCCCAGCGACGACACCCTCCGCGCTTACTACGACCACCACCGCGACGACTATCGCGCGCCCGAACGCGTCAGCTTCTGGCACGTCTTCTTCGCCAGCACTCGCGGCGACGCGCGCCGCGAGGCCACCGCGCTGCGCGCTTCATTCGAACGCCAGCCCGTCGCGCCCGAGACCGCGGCGCGCCAGGGTGATGCCTTTCCCCTCCCCCCGTGGATCGCGGCGCAGTCGCCGCGACAGCTCGAGAAGTTCTTCGGCGCCGCGTTCACGGCGGAGCTGGGACGGGTGGCCCCACGCACGTGGGTCGGACCCCTCACCTCGCCGTACGGCGTGCATCTCGTCTGGGTCGCGTCGCGGGACGCCGGCGGTGCGCCGCCGTTCGAAGCCGTCCGTGGTCGCGTCGTCGAGCGCTGGAAGGACGAGCGGCGGCGGGAACGCGTCGTCGAGCTGCTGCGCGACCTGAAGCGTCGCCATCCGCTCGAGGTGGAATCGGCGGCCTGGCAGCAGCGGAGCGCGTCATGACCCGCGTCGTGCTCGTCCTGCTGGCGTGTCTCGTGGCTCGCGACGCCGCGGCGCACGGCCTCGATCCGGCGCTGCTCTCGCTCCGGGCGGTCGGGCCGGGCGTGTTCGACGTCACCTGGCACGTCTCCGCCCTGCGTCTCCCGGGCGCCGACGTCCGCCCCGAACTGCCCGCCCACTGCCGGCGGACGTCGCAGGACGACGCGCAGACCGACGGCGATCGCGTGACCCTGCGCTGGACCGTCGATTGCGGCGCGCAGGGTCTCGCCGGCGACACCATCACGGTCCGCGACCTCGGCGTCGCCAAGATCAACGCCCTGGTCCGCATCGAGCGGCCCGGCGGCACGGCGATCCAGGCCGTGCTGAGTCCCCGCGCTCCGTCCTTCACGGTCCCCGAACGGCCGAGCCTCTGGACCGTCGTCCACGACTACGTCGTGCTCGGCATCGAGCACATCCTGAGCGGTCCCGACCATCTGCTGTTCGTCCTCGGCCTGATGCTGCTGGTGCCGACCACGAAGCTCCTGGTGCAGACGATCACCGCCTTCACGCTCGGCCACAGCATCACGTTGTCGGCCGCGGCGCTCGGCCTGGCGCACGTGCCGTCCCGTCCGGTCGAAGTGCTGATCGCAGCCAGCGTGCTGCTGCTCGCCACCGAGCTCGCGCGCGACGGTGGCGGGCGCTCGCTGCTCCGCCGGTTTCCGTGGGTGATCGCGATCGCGTTCGGGCTGCTGCACGGCTTCGGCTTCGCGGGCGCACTGGCCGAAGCCGGTCTGCCGGCCGAAGACGTTCCGCTGGCGCTGGCGTCGTTCAACGGCGGCATCGAGCTCGGGCAGCTCGCCTTCGTCGGCACGGTCCTGGTCGTGCGGACGGTGCTCTCGGGATGGATTCCGCAACGCTCCGCACGCCCGGTCGTCTACGCCATGGGCATCATGGCGGCATTCTGGTGCTTCGAGCGCATCGCCGCCGCGCTGAGCTGACGCGCGCGCGGCCGCCAGTCATCGACACATGAAATGCCGACACGTGATGGTCGCGTCGGCTTCGCTCCGAGGGAGGACCCGCGCATGACCGAACCCTACCGCATCTTTGGCGCCGAGATGTCGCCGTACTCCGTGAAGGTCCGCTCCTACTTCCGCTACAAGGGGCTTCCCTACCGGTGGATCGTCCGCAATGCGGACACCGAAGCCGAATATCGCGGCCACGCGAAGCTGCCGATCGTCCCGCTCGTGGTGACGCCCGACGGCACGGTGCTGCAGGATTCGACGCCGATCATCGAGTACGTCGAGCAGCGTCACCCGACGCCGTCGATCCATCCGTCCGAGCCCACCGCCGCCTTCGTGTCGGCGTTGCTCGAGGAGTTCGGCGACGAGTGGGGCAACAAGTGGATGTTCCACCTGCGCTGGGCGCGCGACGTCGATCAGCTGAGCGCTGCCGGGCGCATCGCCGGGGCCATGATGCCCGCCGCCGACGACGAGCTCCACGCCGGCATGGCGGCCCAGGTCCGCGCTCGCATGGTCGACCGTGTGTGGTTCGTCGGCTCGAGCCCGCAGACCGCGCCGCAGATCGAATCGACGTTCCGCGACGCGCTGGCCCTGCTCGACACGCACCTGGCCGACCGCCCCTACCTCTTCGGCGGTCGCCCCGCGTTCGCCGACTTCGGCCTCTGGGGTCAGATCTACGAAGCCTGGACCGATCCCACCGCCGGCGCGCTCATCGAGGGCGTGGCGCATCACGTCCTCGACTGGGTGCACCGCATGCTGTGGCCGCGCGCCGAAGGCGAATTCGAGCGCTGGGACGCGCTCGCCGCGACGCTCACGCCGCTCCTCGACCGGCACGTCGGTCGACTCTTCCTGCCGTGGTCGGTCGCCAACGCGACGGCGCTGACGGGTGACGGGAGCGAGTTCACCGTCGCGCTCGACGGCCAGGCGTGGACGCAGAAGCCGCAGAAGTACCACGCCAAGTCGTTGCGCGCGCTGCGGGAGAAATACGCCGCCGTCGCGGACCAGCGCGATCTCGCCGCCCTCCTCGAGCGCACCGGCTGCCTCGCCGCCCTGAAGCCATGAGCGTCACGTCACCGCTGCCGATCGTCGGCATGCCGGCCTCGCCGTACAGCCGCAAGCTCCGCGCCGTCCTCCGCTACCGCCGTATCCCGTACGCCTGGACCACGGCGGGCTCGCCCGAGAGCCGCGCGCTACCGCGCCCCAAGGTCGAGCTCCTACCGCAGCTCGTCCTCGCCGACACCGATGGCACACTCGTGGCACATACCGACTCGACGCCCCTCATCCGGCGCCTCGAGACGATGTACGACGGACGCACCGTGATCCCGCCCGATCCGGTGCTCGCCTTCGTCGACGAGCTGCTCGAGGACTATGCCGACGAGTGGCTGACGAAGGCGATGTTCCACTACCGCTGGGCCTTCGATCCCGACGTCGCGCACGCCGCGCGTATCCTGCCGCGGTGGTTCCTGCCCGATCGCCCCGAAGAGGTGGCGGATGCGGCCGGCGTGCAGTTCGCCGCCCGGCAAACCGGACGGCTCGGCGTCGTGGGCTCGAACGCGACGACGGCTCCCGTCATCGAGGACAGCTATCGCCGCCTGCTCCGCCTGCTCGACGCGCGCCTCACCGGCTCGCGGTTCGTCATGGGGAGACGTCCGGGCACCGCCGACTTCGCCCTCTACGGCCAGCTCACCCAGCTCGCCGGCTTCGACCCCACGTCACGCGCCATCGCCCTCGAGACCGCGCCGCGCGTCGTCGCCTGGGTCGACATCGTCGAGGATCTCTCGGGGCTCGAACCCGCGGCCGACGACTGGCTCGCGCGCGACGATATCGCCGCGACGCTGCGACCGCTGCTCGTCGAAGTTGGTCGGGTCTACGTCCCCTTCCTCCTCGCGAACGCGGCGACGCTCGATCGCGGCGCCGAGCTGGTCACCTGCACCATCGACGGCCGACCGTGGGAGCAGCGTCCGTTCCCGTATCAGGCGAAGTGTCTCGGATGGCTCCGTAGAGCCTATGCGGCGCTCACGGCGCCGGATCGCGCGGCCGTGGCGACGGTGCTCGACGGCACGGGGTGCGACGCGCTCTTCGTCTGATGCGGCCGGCCGCTACGGCGTGCAGGTGAGCCCGAGCAGATCGGCATCGACCGCGTTCATGACGTCGGTCGCACGGAGTGCCACCGCGCGCCGCTGTCCGACCGGCACCGGCACGCGAATCGTACCGCACCGCCCGAGGGTCGCGAGCGGTGGCGTCACGCTCACGCTCACGGCGTCACCACCGATGGTGCCGCCGTCGCGAGCGAGTATGGCGCCGAGGGCATCCAGCACCGCGGTCCGCGTCGCGGGTCCGAGCGCCGCATCACCGACGAGGCTGGCATCGTCCAACGCGACGCCGGCGACGTCGGTGGGGTCGCATGCGCCGCCATCCTCGAATCGATTCAGGCAGATGAAGAGACGGAACGTGCACTCGTCCGGCACGGCGCCATCATCGCACGCCGTCCCGTCAGCGCAGGTCATCTCCGCGCCGATGGCGGGGGGCTCGCTGGTGCCCCAGTCCGGCAGCCACGAGCGGCGTCCACGTCACGCAGGGGTGCATAACGCGACGACGAGCGCCTGGTCAATCAGGTTTCGCTACATGGTAGCGAGATGTGTCACATGCGCCCGAGGAGCTTCATCCCCGCGGCACACGCCGCCTGCAGCGCTCGCCGCTCCTCGTCCGGCAACTCGGGTGCACGCGCCGGCGGTACGCCGCGCACCAGCGCCGCGGCGCGATCGATCCAGCCGTCGGGATCGGGGCCGAGCGCGAAGAACGCCCGCACGCGCTCCAGCTCCTGGCGCGGCCGGGTGACGAGGTCCTCGAACGACACCTCGAGATACTGGTCGCGATCGAGCACGCGCAGGGCGCGGAAGCCGTGCACCACCTGATCGCACCAATAGCGCCCGAAGAACTGCGCGGGGGGCCGCGCGTCGAGTATCTGCGATACTGCGTCGCCGGGCGTTGGCTCGCCCTGGAAGTCGAGCGCGCCGAGCTCCCACACCGTACGGCCCGACGCCACCGGCGCGTTGTACATCATGCAGATCGGCAGTCGGAAGGCGTGATGCTCCCGCATCGAGAGCGACGCCTCGGGACCGTCGCGATGGATGTGGACGAAGCGCGCGCCGGGGAATCCCAGCGCGAGCTGCTCGAGGTAGTCGATCGACGAGCCCGCGCGCTCCATCCAGTGCGTGCGACCGAGCCGTCGCATCCAGAAGCCCATCACGGCGCGGAAGTGCTCGACGGGCGGTCGCTGCGGCTCGGCGGTGAGGAACGCCACCGTGGCGTCGAAGAGCGCATCGGGATCGTCCGTCCAGCGCGGCAACGCGGAGATCAGCATCCACGGCACGGCGTCGCCGCGACCGTAGCGACCGCGGCCGAAGGGGTACGTGACCTCCTCCACCGGATATCCCCGCTTCAGCACCGCGGTGAGCACCGGCTGCTCGGCCGACAGCAGCTCGGCGAACTCGCGTCCGGTCATGGGTTCGGCCTGGAACCGGCGCGACGGGTCGAGACCGTTCATCAGCTCGAAGACGGAGAGCGTCTCGGGGTTCTCCCCGAGCATCCGCGACAACAGCGTCGAGCCGCAACGACCCGTTCCGACGATGAACCGTTCCACGCGCGTACCCCCCGTCCAGCTTGCGAGCGGCGCGGACCTTAGCCCATTGTGGCGACCCGATGAAGGACCCGGCCGATCCCCGCGTGCTGAGCGGTGACCTCTGGAGCGATCTCCTGGCGACGCTCGATCGCGCGCGCGGCATCGTGCTCGCCGACGACGCGCCGTCGACGCCGCGCGACCGTGCCGAGGGCTTCCGCTACCTGCTGCGCTATCTCGCCGCGGGCCACGGCATCTGCGTCGAGCACGCCGATCCCGACTATCCGCGCTTCGCACGCACCGTCGACATCACCACGCCCTGGGGCCTCGACGCGCCCGACTGCCTCTATCTGATGGCACCCATCCGCGGCGACGCGACGTATCGCATCCACGGCTCGCGCGGCACGGCCAATCACATCGAGGTGCAGGCCAACTTCGGGCACTTCGCCGAGGGCGACATCGCGAAGTGGGGCACGATCTCGTCGCGCAACGGCCTCGAGCTCACGACGGCAGCGGACGGCAGCCTCGAGATCGTCCTCGGCCCCGAGCCCACACCGTCGCCCTGCCCCGCGAACTGGCTGCCGCTGCGGCCCGACGCGCGCTTCCTCTTCATCCGGCAGTACTTCAACGACTGGGAGCGCGAGACCCCGGCCGACCTCGTCATCGAGCGCGTCGGCGCGGTCTACCCGCCGCCGGCGTTGCGCACCGACCAGCTCGCCGCCCGCGTCGACCTGCTGCGCGACTGGATCGAGAAGGCGGGCGGGCTGTGGGACCGCATGAGCCGCGTGATGGTCGAGAACATGCCGCCCAACTCGCTCACCGTGATGGCGCCGCGCGCCGAGGACGCCGGCGGCGCGCTCAAGGGTCAGGCCTACGGCATGGGCAACTTCCACTGCGCGCGCGGCGAGGCCGTCGTCGTCGAGTTCGCCGTGCCGCCCTGCCGGCAGTGGAGCGTCGGGCTCGGCAACTGGTGGTGGGAGAGCGTCGACTTCCAGAATCGGCAGGCGTCGCTCAACGGCGCGCAGGCACGGCTCGACGGCGATGGCGTCTTCCGCGGCGTCGTCGCGCACGAGGATCCGGGCGTGCCGAACTGGATCGACACCGCCGGCTACGAGAAGGGGACGTTGGCGGCGCGTTTCCTGCTCGCCGAGGCGGCGCCGACGGTGCGTATGACGCTGGTCCCGCACGATCGCCTGCGCGAGCACCTCCCCGCCGACACACCCCACGTCCCGCCCGACGAGCGCGCCGACGTGCTCCGGCGTCGACGGCACGCGCTCTGGCGGCGGTATCGCCGATGACGCCGGTCCAGATCGAGCACGACGGCAGCGTCGCCGTCGTGCGCATCGACGACGGCAAGGCCAACGCCATCGGCCCGACGCTGCTGACGGCGCTCGGCGCCGCGCTCGACGAGATCGAGCAGGGCCCCGCGCGTAGCGTCGTCCTCGCCGGGCGCCCGGGCTTCTTCTCCGGCGGGCTCGACCTGAAGCTGCTGCCGACGCTGCCGCCGGACGAGATGCGCGCCACCAGCCTGGCCTTCGTCGCACTCGTCGAGCGCGTGTTCCTGTTCCCGAAGCCCATCGTCGCCGCGTCGGCGGGGCACGCGCTGGCGGGCGGCTTCATGCTCTACTGCGCCGCGGACCTGCGCGTCGCCCTCGACGACGAACGCTCGCGCTACGGTCTCACCGAGATCGAGGCCGGCATCCCGATCATCGGACCGACGGCGGCCGTCGTGATCGCGGCGGTGTCGGTACCGGCGCGCATCGAGGTCCTGCTGCACGGCCGCCGCATGACTGCCGTCGAAGCACATGCCGTGGGCGTCGTGCACGAGACGATGACCACGGCCGACGCCGTGGTGCCACGCGCCGTGGAGCGCGCGCGTCCGCTCGAGCGACTCGGCGCCGCGGCCTATGCGATCAGCAAACGCGCGCTGCGCGAAGCGACGATCCGCCAGGCGCGCGACGTCGGCGCGGCGCTGGCGTCGCAGCTCTCGCAGGGCAATCCGTTCGCCGGCCTGCGCCGCTGACCGTTGACTCCCACATCGTGGCGGCGTAGCGACGCGCCATGCGTCTCGCGGGCGAACGCGTCCTCGTCACCGGCTCGACGTCCGGCATCGGCGCCAGCACCGCCATCCTGTGCGCGCGCGCGGGTGCCGCGGTCGCCGTCCACGGCCGCGACGCCGCCCGCGGCGCCGCCGTCGTCGACACCATCACACGCGCGGGCGGCACGGCCGTCTTCCTCCCGGCCGATCTCGCCGACGAGTCGGCCTGCACGACGCTCGTCGACACCGTAGCCGAGCGACTCGGCGGGCTCACCGTGCTCGTCAACAACGCAGCCGTCTCCGGTGGCCAGCGGCCGTTCGACACCTTCGATACGGCACGGTGGGAGCAGGTGCTGCGCACGAACCTCACCGCCGTCGCCTGGCTCTGTCGCGCGGCCATCCCGCACATGCTGCGCGCCGGACACGGCTCGATCGTCAACGTGTCGTCACGCCAGGCGGTGCGATCGAGCCCTGGGCTCACGGCCTACGGCGCCAGCAAGGGCGGCCTCGAGGCGCTGACACGCGCGATCGCCGTCGAGTACGGCCGCCGCGGCGTGCGCTGCAACGCGCTGTCGGTGGGCTACGTCGTCAACGATCGACGCGACGGCGTGCTCTCGCCCGAGCGTCGCGCCGAGCTGGAGGGAATGCACCTCACCCGGCTCGGACAGCCCGACGACGTCGCCTGGGCGGTGGTCTACCTCGCCAGCCGCGAGAGCGAGTTCGTCACCGGCGCGCTGCTGCCGGTCGACGGCGGTGGCACCGTGGCTCGCGGCCGCACGCTCGGCTGACGTCGCCGCTCAGGAGAAGCGCTCGAACATGCGGTGGATGGCGTCGTTGATGACCTCGTCGCGCATGGGCTGGTCGGTGATGACGGCGCTGGCCGTACCCCGCCACACCATCGCACGCGTCCTGGCATCGAAGGCGGCGATGATGAGCGTGCCCTCGTCGTAGCCCATGAACGCGTCGCCCATGTCGCCGCTGCCACCCTGCTGGCGATAGTTGAAGTAGCCGCTGAAGGTGTCGGTGCTCTTCTCCTTCACCTTGACGTCGTAGTCGATGAGCAGGTCGGGACCGGACGGGCCCGCCGGCTGGATGCCACGGGCCGCCATCTCGCGCGAGACGCCCGCGCGTATCAGCCCATCGAGGCGCGCGCGCCGATCGTCGGGGTTCCAGGCCGGCGGACGGGCCCGAGCCGCAGCCCATGCCCAGCTGTGGTAGCTGGACAGGTTCGCGGACGGGTTGCGGTCGGCCTTGATCGTCACCTTGGGTGACGTCGGCGGCATCACGCCGCAGGCCACGACCCCGAGGAGCACTAGCATCACGGCAACGCGTCCGGTGGCTCGCATGAGTCGGCGGACCATAGGGATCACGAGACGCGCGGTCAAACGTCGCGTATGAGTGGAGCACATGGATCAGGACGACGACGCGCCCCCGCCGATCGACGTGCCCCCGGAGGCACTGCCCGCCGCGACGCTACGCGCGCTGCTGGAAGAGTTCGTCACCCGCGACGGCACCGACTATGGCACCCACGAGCGCAGCCTCGACGACAAGGTGCGCGACGTGCTGCGCCAGATCGCACGCGGGGAAGCGAAGATCGTCTTCGACCCGGCGTCACAGACGGCGAACGTCGTTCCTGGGCGCCGGTGACGGGCATGGACGTCGCCACCCGCCTCGCGGCCCTCCACCCCGGCGCCTCGCGCACCACGCTGAAGCAGTGGCTCAGCGGCGGTCGGGTACGCCTGAACGGCGAGATCGTCCGACGCGGCGACGTGCCGGTGACACCCGACGACCGCGTGACGCTCGGTCAACCACCGCCCCCGCCACTGCCCGGAGCGCTGCGCATCGTGCTCGAGACGCCGCGGCTCGTCGTCGTCGACAAGCCGCCGGGACTCCTCTCGATCGCCACCGACCGCGAGCGCCACCGCACGGCCTATCGCATCCTGGGCGACCATCTCGCGACGCGCTACACCGGCCGCGCGCCACGCCATACGATCTTCGTCGTCCACCGCCTCGACCGCGAGACGTCCGGACTGCTCGTCTTCGCGAAGACGCAGGACGCCAAGCGCGCCCTGCAGGCGCAATTCGTGGCGCGCACCGTCGAGCGCGTCTACGTCGCCGTCGTGGAGGGGCGGGTCCAGGACGACGCCGGGACGCTGCGCATGCGGCTCGGCGACGACGGCGGCACCCGCGTCCGCATCGCCCTCGGCGGTGACGGACGCGAAGCCGTCACGCACTATCGGGTCCTGACGCGCGGTGCCGATACCACGCGCCTGGAGGTCCGCCTCGAGACCGGCCGTCGCGGCCAGATCCGCGCGCAGCTGGCGGCGATGGGGCACGTCATCGTCGGCGATGCCGCCTACCGCAGCCGTCGCGACCCCATCCACCGGCTCTGCCTGCACTCGACGCGGCTCGCGTTCGACGACGACGGCGAGCCGGTGGTGGTGGAGTGCCCGATGCCGGCGGGGTTTCTTCGGGTCTAGTCGGCCCGCCGCAGAACCGCGCGGAAGCGCCGCACCGGTGGGACCTCGTCGTCGAGGAAGTCCTCGAGCGCGACCAGGGTGACGCCGTCGCCCGCCAACCCTTCGATCTCGGTCCGTGTCAGCGGCCAGGGCATCGCGCCTTCCGGCTCCGAGGCCTCGCGCCCGCGGGCGATGACGAGCAGCGTGCCGCCCGGCGCCACCAGGTTGCGGAGCATACGCGCCGCCGCGCCCCGGACCGACGGCGGCAACACCTGCAGCGTGTAGGTCTCGGCGACGAGGGCGAACGCGCCGCGCCACTCGGGCGGCGGCGCCAGCAGATCGGCGACGACGTACGTGACGCGCGACGCCGGGAAGCGCCGCCGCGCCTGCGCCACCGCCGTCGCCGCCACGTCGAAGGCCGTCACCTCGAAGCCACGGTGCGCCAGCTCCTCGGCGTTGTCACCGAGCCCCGTCCCGACGTCGAGCGCTCGCCCCGGGGCGGGCCGATGCGCATCGAGCCATTCCACCAGATGGGGATTCGGCACGAGATCGGCCCACGGGACGACGGCGCTGCCATCCTGGGCCTCGCGGTAGAGGGTCTCGAACCATGCCGTCGGCCGACCGGCGGCGACGGCGTCCTGAGCGAGCGCACGGGCTCGGGTGCGATCGGGCATGACCGCATCTCCCTGCGCCCGAGGCCCCGAGTCAAGGAAAGCGCGACCGTACATATTTTCCTTGATGCCACCGCACCGACGCAGCTAGAGCCGGATGCATGGATCAGCTGCCGTGCCTGCTCATGGTTGCGCTGATCGCGGCCTGCTCGCCGTCACGAGACGCCGCGACCGTCGACCTGACGCGTCACCGCACCGGCTTCAGCGCCGACCGCGCCGAGTGGCTCCGCATCGAAGCGACGAGTGGACAGCGCGCGGTCATCCGCAGCCGCGTCGGAACCCTCGACATGTACCTGCGCCTCCCCGACGACGCCGAGCTGCAGTATCGGATCCCCGCCGAGCACGGCATCGTACGACCGTCGGCAGAGGTCGGCGGCAGTTACGTCCCGTTGTCCGCCACCCAGGGCGCGGACGGCACCATGCGCGTCGCACTGCCGCCGGGCATGGGCGACATCGCCTCGCTGCGCCTGCTCGTCGTCGACCCCAGGCGTCCCGCGTGGCTCGAGCCGCGCGTCGTTGGCCACACCACGGCCACGCCGCCGATCCTCGACCCGGAGCTCCGCCCGCACCAACGCGGTCCCCTGAACGTGATCCTCTACGTGGTCGACACGCTGCGCACCGATCGACTCGCGCTGTACGGCCACCAACGGCCGACGTCGCCGCGCCTGTCGCGTCTCGCCGAGCGGGCCATCGTGTTCGACAACGCCTACTCGGCTGGCGCCTACACGTCGCCATCGATCACGGCGTTGTTCTCGTCGCGCTTTCCGTCGGAGGTGCGAGGTCGCCTGGCGCCGGACGGCCCGGCGCAGCAGACCCTGGCCGAGGTGTTCCAGGCGGCCGGATACGACACCGCCGCCTTCCAGGCGAACCCGCTGTGCATGCCGCGGCTCGGCTATTCGCGCGGCTTCGACGACTATCGGCAGATGAAGCGTGCGGGTGGGACCACGGGAACCGAGCTTCCGACAGCCGCCGAGCTGCACGCAGCGGCGCTCGACTGGGTGCACTCGCGCGACGGTGAACGTCCCTTCTTCCTCTACGTGCAGTCCATGGACGTCCACGCCCCGTACGCACCACCGGCGCCGTTCCGCGACATGTTCATGCCGGCGCAGACCTCCGACACGCAGAACGACATCGAGGTGATGGCCGGGGACACCTCGGTCCCGATGAAGATCCTCGAGGCGGTGAGCCGGGAGCGCTATGACGCGGGGGTCGCGTACGCCGACCACGAGCTCGGCATCCTCTTCGACACGCTCGAGCGCATGGGTCTCGCAGACGACACCGTCGTCCTGATCACGGCAGATCACGGCGAGCCGCTCTCCGACCACGGCGAGGTACTCCATGGGCGATCCCTGTACGAGGAGCTGGTGCGCGTGCCGTTGGTGCTGTGGATTCCCGGCCTCGATCACGCCGAGCGCGTCCAGCAGATCGTGAGCCTCCTCGATGTCGCCCCCACCCTCGCCGATCTCGCGGGTATCCCGGTGCCGGCACAGTTCCTCGGCCGCAGCTGGCTCGCGCCGGGCACGACGCTCGAGCCGCCCGCTGCGATGGGGGAGCTGGTGCGTCCGATCGACCACGAGCCGTTGGGCTGGTACGTCCGCGAAGGGCCGTGGAAGCTCATCGCCGACGGGCACGACGATGCCCTCACCTACCGGCTCTTCCACCTCCCGACCGACCCGCACGAGAACGTCGACGTCAGCGCCCAGCATCCTCGCGAGGCGCGCTACCTGCTCGCACGCGCGACGGCACGCACGCCCCTGGTCCCGGTCGCCGCCCCCCTGCCGCTCGACGCCGGCCTGTCGGACGTGGAGCGGCGCGAGCGCCACGAAGCCCTGCACACCCTCGGCTACGTCGAATGAGGCGTTTTTCATTGACAGCATCCTGAGCCGACTCCTACAGTTCGCCCCGTTCGATTCGCCGTTCGCTACCGGGGGGATTCTGCATGTCGATTCGATCAGGTGTTCTGGCCACGCTGGGCATGGCTCTGCTCGCGACCGTCGCCGCCGCCGCCGACCCGACGGTGATCGGCCCGATCACCTCGCCCGGCAGCGCGTTCATCACACCGCCGAACGGCATCGATCTCGCGGCCTCCGGCTTCATCGAGGAGGAGTACTTCCTCTCCGGCACGGCGAGCGCGTACACCGCACCCCTCCCACTCGGTACTGACGGTCACTGGAGCGCCACCCCTGGTGCCACCGCGCCCTACGTCACGCGCATTCTCGTGCGACGACCGGCCGTGCCACGGAAGTTCAACGGCACCGTCATCGTCGAATGGCTGAACGTGTCGGGCGGCCTCGACGCCGCACCCGACTGGACCTTCATCCAGACGCTGGTGCGTCGCGACGGCTACGCCTGGGTCGGTGTGTCGGCACAGTTCGTCGGCGTCGCCGGCACCGGCGGTCCCATCGGGCTCAACCTGTCGCTCAAATCGGTCGACCCGGTGCGCTACGGGCCGCTCAGCCATCCCGGCGACAGCTTTTCGTACGACATGTTCACCCAGGTCGCTGCGGCGCTCCGCAATCCCGACGGCCCGGCACCGCTCGGGCCACTGCATCCGCGCCGGCTGATCGCCGCCGGTGAATCGCAGTCGGCGTTCCGCCTCACCACCTACGTCAACGCGATCCACCCCGTCGTCCACGCCTACGACGCGTTCCTGATCCACAGCCGCGGCGGCAGCGGCGCGGCGCTCTCCGAGTCGCCGCAGCCGGTGATCAACGCGCCCGCGATCGTTCACGTGCGCGAGGACATCGACGTTCCGGTCATCATGCTGCAGACCGAAACCGATCTGGTGTCCCTCGGCTTCTTCGGTTCGCGGCAACCGGACAGCGCCAAGATCCGCGTCTGGGAGATCGCCGGCACCGCGCACGACGACACCTACGGCCTCGCCGTCGGGCCGAGCGACGTCGGCCCCGCCGCAGCCGACACCACCTATCTCCCTCCCGTCACCTCCATCTTCGGCGTCATCCAATGCGCCGCCCCGATCAACTCGGGACCACAGCACTACATCGCCAGCGCGGCGGTACGGCAGCTGCACCGTTGGGCCCGCGCCAACAAGCGCACGCTGCGCGGCGGCTTCGCGCCGCGTCTCGAGGTGGCGGCCGGCTCGCCGCCCGTCATCCAGCGCGACGACCTCGGCAACGCGCTCGGCGGCATCCGCACCGCGCAGGTCGACGTGCCGGTGGCCACGCTGTCCGGACTCGGCCAGAGCGGCGGCAGCTTCTGTGGTCTGTTCGGCACCACCATCCCGTTCGACGACGCGACGCTGGCGTCGCTCTACCCGTCGCACGAGGACTACGTCCGCCGGGTGGTACGCGCGACGCGGGCGGCGGTGCGCGCGGGCTTCATCCTGCCCGCCGACGCGAAGGCCATCCGTCTCGCCGCCATCGCGTCGGACATCGGCGAGCCGTCGTCGTCACCGAGCGGAGCGTTCATCGACTGATACGCCGCTCTGCTACAAGGCGGCATGCGCACCAATGTCGCGGCCGTGGCCGCGTTCGCCGTCGCCGGCGTCGTGTCGTCGTCCGACGGTCGAACGCTCACCGTTCCCGACACCTTCACACCCGTCCTGGCCGAATTCGTCGGCGACCAGACTTCGCCGGTGAAGGCCACCGACGGCAAGTGGCACGTCGTCTACGAGCTGTGGCTCACGAACGCCCGCCCCGTGCCCGCCACGGTCACGCGCATCGAGGTGCTCGACTACGATCACCAGGACCGTGTGCTGGCCACGCTCGACGGCGCAACGCTCACGAGCGCAGCGCGCGAGCTCACCCGCAAACCGGCGACCGACGTCGCCCTCGGCACGAACGAGTCGAAGCTCGTGTTCGTCGAGCTCGCCTTCGACGATCGCGCCAGAGTTCCCAACGCCATCGTCCACCGCCTGGTGGGCACGGGGGGCGTCAATCCCGCGGCGAAGGAGCCGGAGCCCTTCAGCTACGTGGTGACACCATGGGACATCGCCGAGCGCACGCCGCCCGTGCTCGGGCCACCGCTGGTCGGCGACGGCTGGGTGGCGGTCAACGGCTGCTGCTCGGCGCAGTCCGTCCACCGCGGCGCCATCATGCCGATCAGCGGCCGTCTGTGGGATTCGCAGCGCTACGCCATCGACTGGCTGCGCGTCGATGCCGAGGGCCACGTGCTGCGCGGCGACCCGACCAAGGTCGAGAGCTTTCTCGCCTACGACCAGCCGGTCATCGCCGTCGCCGACGGCACGGTCGTCGACGTGCTCGACGGCCTCGACGACCAGGTGCCGGGCTCGCTCCCCGATCCGTCGACCATCACCATCGCCAACGTCGACGGCAACCACGTCATCCTCGACACCGGCAAGGGCAACTTCGTCTTCTACGCCCATTTGAAGAAGGGCACGGTGGGGGTGAAGCTGCACGACCGCGTCCGCCGTGGACAGCAGCTGGCGCGCCTCGGCAATACCGGCAACACGTCCGCACCCCACCTGCATCTGCACGTCATGACGGAGCCCTCGGCGCTCGCGGGCGACGGCGTTCCCTACGTCTTCGATCGTTTCACGCTCGCCGGCGCGCTCGACGCCACGTGCTGGTACGACCCCGACACCAGTGCCGCCGAGGCCTGTCCCCTCGTCCCCGGACGCGGTCGCGGACCGCGTCGGGACGAGATGCCGCTCGACGTCGACATCGTGGACTTCCCGGCCGCCGCGACGAAGTGAGGCGGGGATGGCTGGGCAGGGACGTGGCCGCCGATTCCAGCGCGCGCGATGCCCGTCGGCTGCTCACGACGCGCGCGCTCCGCGGCCTGGCCGACGGGTTGGTGAGCATCCTCCTCGCAGCCCATCTCGACCGTCTCGGCTTCACACCCGTCGAGATCGGGGTCATCGTCACCGGCACGCTGCTCGGCTCGGCCATCGTGACGATGGCGGTCGGGCTCGGCGGCGTACACGTCCAGCGTCGCACGCTGCTTCTCGCCGCATCCGGCCTGATGCTCGCCACCGGCCTCGGGTTCGCCGGCTTCACGACGTTCTGGCCGCTCCTCGTCGTCGCCGTGCTCGGCACCCTCAATCCGACGGCTGGCGACGTCAGCGTCTTTCTCCCGGTCGAGCAGGCCGCCCTCGCCCAGACGGCCACGGGCGTGCAGCGCGCCCACGCCTTCGCCAGGTACAACGTCGCCGGCTCGTTGGCGGGTGGCCTCGGCGCGCTCGCCAGTATCGTACCGGAACGACTCGCCTCGACGCTCGGCCTTCCATCGACCGCTGCGGCGCGATTCGGGTTTCTGCTGTATGCCGCGGTCGCCATCGCGCTCGCCGGCATCTACCGGCGGCTCACCGCGGCCGTCGAGCATGCGACCACCGCACATCGCCCCCTCGCCTCGTCACGGTCCGTCGTCTTCCGCCTGGCCGCGCTCTTCAGCCTCGACTCGTTCGGCGGCGGCTTCGTCCCGCAGTCGCTGGTCGTGCTGTGGCTCCACCAGCGCTTCGACCTCTCCGTCGCGACGGCAGGCAGCATCTTCTTCGCGGCCGGGCTCCTGGCGGCGTTCTCCCAGCTGATGTCGTCGCGCATCGCGGCACGCATCGGCTACGTGCGCACGATGGTCTACACCCA
Source organism: Binatia bacterium (assembly GCA_036009625.1). Lineage (GTDB taxonomy): Bacteria > Desulfobacterota > Binatia > DP-6 > DP-6 > DASYLJ01. The sequence goes on along the minus strand of DASYLJ010000108.1, from coordinate 70,998 downwards.
CCTGCCGGCGAACGTCTTCCTGGTGCTCGCCGGCATCGTCCCGAGCGCACCGCTGGCGGTGACGTTCCTGCTGCTGCGCTCGGCGCTGTCGCAGATGGACGTTCCCGCCCGCCAGGCCTACGTCATGGCGCTCGTCCCGCCGGAGGAACGGACCGCCGCGTCGAGCGTGACGAACGTGCCGCGGAGCCTCGCCGCCGCCCTCCCCCCGCTCGCCACCGGATGGCTGCTCGGCTGGTCGTCGTTCGGCTGGCCGCTCGTCGTCGCCGGGATCATCAAGATCGCGTACGATCTCCTGCTGCTGGCGCAGTTCCACGCCGTCCTGCCCGACGAGCACGCGTAGCGCTCGGCGATTCAAGCGTTTCGGCGCACGTGCCGACGTTCCGGGCATGACCCGCCGTCGCGCACCGTGGATCGTCCTGCTCTGGTTCCTGGTCACGTCGCGGGACCCGTCCGTCCCGCTCGACGACTGGCAGGTGACGGGCCAGTTCCCGACGTCGGACATCTGCGATCAAGCGCGGGAGGGGACGGCTGGCGAGGCGGCCAGCCGCGAGCTCGGCGCCATGGCCACCCTGGATGCGCAAAATCCCGCCCGGCTCGTCGCCTACGACAAGGCGTACCGGCGGGTCAGCGCGCGCTATCGCTGCGTCGAGCAGGAATAGGTCTCACGCCGCGGCGCGGGACGAGACGCCCGCGACCTGCAACAGCACGCCGAACGTCGAGCCGACGCCGTGACGGCTGCGCACGACGAGGCGCGCCCCGAGCAGATCGGCGAGACGACGCGACACGCTGAGCCCGAGCCCGGTGCCACCGAAGTCGCTGGCCGCCTCGTCGAGCTGACGAAAGTCTTCTGCGAGCGACGCCAGGTCGCCGGCACGGATGCCGATGCCGGTGTCGTGGACGGCGACGAGCACCCACGCACCGCACGGCTCGAGCGTCGTCGGTCCTTCCGACGTTCCGCTGAGCGAGCGATAGCCGGCGTGCGCGAGCGTCGCGCCGTCGGGGGCGGGACCGACGTCGATCACGATGGTGCCGACGCGCGTGAACTTGAGCGCGTTGGCGACGAAGTTGACGAGGATCTGCTCGAGGCGTTGCGGATCGGCCATCACCAGCGGCACCTCGGACGCGACCCGCGTCTCGAGGACGAGGCCCTCGCGTGTCGCCACCGGGAGGAACGACTCGGCGACGCGCAGTGCGACCGCCTCGGCCCGCAGCGGCGTGGCGTGGACGTGCATCTTTCCCGCGTCGACCTTGGCGTAGTCGAGGAGCTCGTTGATGAGATGGTGCAGCGACAGGCTGCGATCGCGGATGCGCTCGACGAGCCGGCGCGCTTCAGCGGGATCGTGGGCGAGGACGCCGTCGAGCAGGATGTCGGCGTAGCCCATCGTCACGTGCAGCGGTGAGCGCAGCTCGTGCGAGACATTGGCGAGGAATGCCTGCCGATCGCGCATGGCGCGCTCGAGGTTGATGCGACGGTCGAACGCCTCGCGGCGCAGGCGACGCTGGAACGTCGAGCTGACGAACGCGAGGATCGCGGTGGTCACCAGGAAGCCGAGATTGATCATCAGGCGCCCCGGGTGCGCCGCCGCCGTAGGTGGACCCGACAGCAGCGCCACCACGTACGTCCCGATGATGACGAGCGATGCCGCCACCGACCACGCCGGCGGCCACGCGATGACGAGCGCCATCGCCACGATCGTCAGGTTGAGGCCGCCGTAGTACGGGCTGCCGCTGCCACCGGTGACCATGGTCATCAGGACCAACATGCCGCCGATGGCGGCGACCCCGGTAAAGGCGAGCGCGTACGCGTGGCGCCGTCCGTCGGGGCGCCCGAGGAGGCGCAGGATGACGAGCAGGATGGCGACGACGCCGACCCGCAGCAGGAGGAACCACGCCACGTTGTTCGGGAATGCCACCGCGTCGATCGCACCGAACGCGAGCACGATGGGCACGGCCAAGCGCACCCCGGTGAGGGCCGCCTGACGACAGCGCTCGCGCTCCTCGACCTCGAAGGCACAGGCGTCGTCCGGGCCGGCGCCGGGGTCCTCGATGGCGGGCATGCTTGCAAGGAACGAGAGCAATTCGCATGCCCGCAAGGACGGCAGCCGCCATGCGAGCCGGCGCCGCGAACCCCGTGCTGAAGCGACGAAATCGCAACGCCCGGGCGGCGATAGGGCGCCGCCGGCGGCCCGCGCCGGCCCCGCATCAGCACCCGCGGCGCATGGCATGGCATCCGCTAGAACCGCGCATGTCTTGCCGTCTCTCCCTCGTCGCCGCGCTGGTCGTGGCCAGCCTGACGTTGCCCCCCCTCGCATCTGCGCAGCTCGATCCGAGCTGCGGCACCTTCGCTGCGACCAGGCTGCGTCTACGCAAGCTCGACTACGACCTCGGCGGCCAGCGCCTGCTCTTCCGCGGCACCGTGCAGATTCCCGTCGCCACCACCGTCGATCCTGCCGACACCGGCCTCCGGTTCCGGATGACCGACAGCGCCGGACACGTCATGGCCGACGTGACGCTCCCCGGCGGCCCACCGACGCCGACCGACCCGGGATGGGTCACCAGCGGCGCGTCGGGATCGGCGACCTACCGCGATCGCCGAGGCACGCATGGCGGCATCCTGCGGGTACTCGTCCGACGCAGCCCCGCACGGCCGACGGACACCAAGATCCTCCTCTTCGGGCAGGACATGTCCTTCGACAAGCCGGTGCACGACGTGTTCGTCCACGTCTATCTCGTCGACGACGGCGGCGCATCGGTGTGCGGCGGCCGGCACTTCCGGGAATCCGAGTGCAGCTATCGCAATCTCGGCGGCAAGCTGAACTGCTACTGACGCGGCGTCGTTCAGCAGACCCAGGCGACCAGCAGCGTCCCGCGTCCGCCGGGCAGCTCCACCGGCACCTCGTCGTCGACGCGACGGTCGACGAGCGCGCGTCCGACGGGTGACGCCGGCGTGACGGCGAGCACCGGCACGTCGTCGACGACGACGGTCTCGCCACCGCCGGCGGGCACGAGCAAATAGACGGCCTCGTCACCGTCGTCGGTCGCAACGCCGACCAGCGCCGGGACGACGATCGCGTCGTCCTCGTCGAGCGGCGTCGGCGCGAGCGCGTGCAACATCGCCACCGCATCACGCAGGCTCTCGACACGCGCCGCGAGGCCGCGGGCCAGGTACTGCCCCTCGATGGCGCGCGTGTCCTTCGGATGCTCCTGCTTCGCTTCCGCATGCGTGGCGCCGGCCTGCGCCGTCCGCTGCGAGGCGGTGAGCGCCTCGAGCTGCGCCGCGACCCGCGCCCGCAGCGCGGCCAGCACCCGCGCCTTGTCTGGTCGAGTCATGGACCACTCGATCGCAAAGCGCGCGTGCCGCGTCAATGCGAAACGGGTCGCCGACCGCATGATGCGCGGCCGGCGACCCGTCTTTTCACGGACGACTGTCGTCCGGGATCAGGGGAACATCATGGTGTGACCCGCGGGCTTGGTGCGGAGCGGCGCCGCCGCCCGCATGCACTGGTCGCCGACGCGAAGCGTGACGACCAGGTCTCGGCTCTCGGGCTCGCGCAGGTCGACGAGGCTCTTGCCGTTGGCGCGGAAGACGACCTTGCCGCTCTTGCGAACCTTGAAGTTCGCCTTCTGCAGCCCGCCGGCCTTCTTGCCCGTCTTGTCGCGGTACTTGAAGAGGTAGGAGCTGCCGATGCGGACGGCCTGGTCCATCGGGATGGCCTGGCAGAACACCTTGCCCTGGTGGTCGGTCACCAGGATCGTCGCGCCCTCCGCGCTCGGGTCGAACTTGCTGCGATCGCGTGCCCCGAGGCGGGTGCGGACGCGGAACTTGCTGCTCTTGCCCGCCACCGGCATGCGCATACGCATCCGGCGCAGGATCAGGTCCTCGGTGACCGCGCAGCAATCCGGGTCCTCGGCGTCGACGAGACCGTCGCCGTCGTTGTCGGTGCAGTCGCCGCACACCTCGCCGCCACCGGGGCAGGACGGGCTCGCGGCGCAGCCGTTGTCGGCGCAATCCACCGCGTCGTTGCCGTCGTTGTCGATGCCGTCGTCGCAGGCTTCCACACCGCAGTCGGCGATGGCCGCGGTCTGGCAGACGCCGCCACCGCAGGTGTCGGTGGTGCAGGCATCGTCGTCGTTGCAGTCGGCGTCGTCGGTGCAGACCGTGCAGCCGGCGATGGTCTCTGGCTGGCAGGTGCCACCCGGGCCGCAGGTGTCGGTGGTGCAGGCATTGGCGTCGTTGCAATCGGCGTCGGTGGTGCACGCCGTGCAGTCGGCGATGGTCGCCGTCTCGCAGGTGCCGCCGGCGCCGCAGGTGTCGGTGCTGCAGCTGTCACCGTCGTTGCAGTCGGTGTCGACGTCGCAGGCCTGGCAGCCCTCGATCGTGGTCACCTGGCAGCTGCCGTCCTGTCCGCAGACGTCGGCGGTGCAGAGGTCCTGATCGTTGCAGTCGGCGTTCACCTCGCAGGTGGTGCAGTCGGCGACCGGCGCGTTCGCGCACGCGCCGGCGTTGCAGACGTCGGTGGAGCAGACGTTGCCGTCGTTACAGTCGACCGCCGTGTTGCAGGACGTGCAGCTCGGAACGTTCGCGTGGCCGCACACGCCGCCGTTGCAGGTCTCGGTGGTGCAGGCGTTGCCATCGTTGCACTGCGACGGCTGCGTGCACGACGTGCAGCTCGGGATGTTCGTGTGGCCGCAGACGCCGCCGTTGCAGGTCTCCGTCGTGCAGGCGTTGCCGTCGTTGCACTGCGAGGGCTGGCTGCACGGCGTGCAGCTCGGGATGGCGGCATTGCCGCAGGTGCCGTTGGTGCAGGTGTCCGTCGTGCAAGCGTTGCCGTCACCGCAGTCCGACGCCTGGACGCACTCGATCTCGGGCTGGAACCCGCAGTACAGGTAGCTCTTGTCGTGCGTGTTCGGCTTCGTCGCGGTGACCGGGAAGAACGACGTCTGGCCGAGCGCCGCCGCGTTCGCGATCACGCCCTTCTGGACCAGGATCGAAATCGGGAACGCGACGTCCACGAAGTAGTCGGAGGTGTTGTTGAACTTCGTGCCGGCATACAGCGCGCGCACCAGCGGCTTGTTGTTGCCGACGCTGCCGCCGGTCGTCCGGTACGACATCGACCAGAGCTTCTCCTCGGCGTCGTCCGTGAACAGCGGCGAGTACGCGATCTTCGCCCGCGTGCTGTTCTTCCACAGCTCGATCGTGTCGGTCTTGCCGTTGAAGGCGAGCTGATACTGGTACTCGTCCCGCGCACCCGACGGCACCGTCAGCAGCATCGTCCACGAGTAGCCCTCGAACCCGCACCAGCTGTCGGGGTTCGAGTCCATGCGCAGACGGAAGTAGAGGTACTTGCTGTCGGAGCCCCAGAACGCCGGCGAATGCGTCGTCGTACCGACGAAGTTCACGTCGGACGGCGTCGCCTCGTGGATCATGTCGGGAGCACCACACGCCAGCGACTTCCAGGTCACGGCGTCGAGGTCCGGAATCTTCGGACCGTAGGTGGCGTTGGCTGCCGTCGCGCCGCCGATACACAGCACGGTCGCGAGCAGCAGGGTTCGGGTCCAGCGGGTGATTCGAAGGGAGTGCATCACGGGAGGTTCACTACCCAAAAGACGTGCCGTCATCGGGGCGTCGTTTCGTCATCGTCGTGACGGTCACCCAACCCGTCGGGTTCGTTCGCACTTCAGCGACGCGATGCGCGACGCCCGCGTGCATGCGACGGCGCAACGCACGGCGCTCCGCTGGTGGCACACGTCTGCCACGGCACACGTGTGCCAGCGTGCAGGGACGCCACGGCACGTTGCAGGCACGCCACGCTCGTCCGATGGCGCGCCGCGGATTCCCCGAACCTTGCGCGCGGCACGCTCCTTGCGCCATGCGCTTGCATGCTGACGCTCTGGTTCGCCCCCCGCACGCGCTCGATCCGTGTCCGCTGGCTCCTCGAAGAGCTCGGCGTGCCCTACGCGCTCCGTCGCGTCGAGTTCAACCGGCCGGCGCGGACGTTCGCGCAGGACACGCCGCTCGGGAAGCTGCCCGTCATCGAGGACGACGGCACGACGATCTGCGAGTCGGGTGCGATCGTCGAATACATCCTCGAGCGCTACGGCGAGGGCCGGCTGGCACCCGCCGTCGGCTCGACCCGTCGCGGCGAATACCTGCAGTGGCTCCACTTCGCGGAGGCCACGGCGTTCGCGCCCCTCGGCGTCCTCATCTGGCACATGCTGTACGCCGGTGACGCCGACTCCATCCCGCAGGTGATGGAGAGCGCTCGCGAGCGCGGGCGCGACGCGCTCGAGTTCATCGAGCGCTCGATCGGCGAGCGCACCTGGCTCCTCGGCGACGACTTCACCGCCGCCGACGTGATGATGGGCTTCACGCTTCGCGCCGCCGTGCTGCTCGGCGTCCTCGACGACCGCTTCCCCCGCCTGCAGGGATACGTCGGCCGCCTCGCGGGGCGTCCGGCGTATCAGACGGCGTCGGAGGGAAGCCTGTAGCTCAGGGGAGCGTACAGCGCCCGAGGCTGAGATTCGGACAGACGGACGGCGGAAGACAGGGCGCGATGAGCCGGCCGAGAAATCCGCAGACCTCGCCTACGGTCGCCACGCAGAGGCCGGGAGCGGTCGGGTTCGACGGGCTCGTCGCGCAAAGGTAGCCCGACCGACACGGGTGATCCGCCGTGCACTGCGACGTGAAACAGATGCCGGTCTCGTTGAATCCCGGCAGGCAGACGTCCCGCGAGTCGCAACATCCGTACAGCGGACAGAAGCCGCCATCACAGCACCGACATCCACCGGGTCGATCGGGGCTGCTGCAGTCAAGGATGCCACTCGGGTCTGTGCACGTGGTCCCGTCGCACCCCTCGCCCTCCTCGACGATGCCGTTGCCGCACACCGCCGGGCCACACGTGCAATCGGGCTCGCACGACGAGCCGCAGGCGCCGAGCGCCGTGCCGTCGCATTCCTCTCCCGGTTCCTTGACGTCGTTACCACACGTCGGCGTCGGGCAGGTGCAGTCGTTTTGGCACAGACCCTCGCAGGCGGCGGCGTCCGCGCCGTCGCACGTCTCGCCGGGACGATTGACTGCGCCGTCGCCACACGAGGGACAGTGGCAGTCGAGCAGACAGGTGCCGCCACCGCAGGCCTGCGACTCGAAGAGATCGCACTCCTCGGCGCCGCCGCGGATGCCGTCGCCGCACGAGGCACAGAGGCGCTGCACCGTGAGGATCACGCCCTCCGGCGGGACCGGACCGTGAGTGCCCGTCAGCAGCAGGGCCGTGACGTGGTACGCGTCGTCCGTCGTGAGACAGCCACCGCGCGCCTCCAAGCGGGCGAACTCCACGCCGACGTTCGCGGCCAGCGCAGCGGCCTGACCGAACGGATCGGTGCCCGGCATCGTCGCTGCCTCGGCGAAGATGCGCAGGGCCGAGGAGGCCAGCCGGCCGAGCTCCCTCAGCTTGCGTGCGGCGCAGGCCGACGCTGCGGGCACCGGACGCAGCGCGGCGGCAATGCCGGCAGTGATGCGCTCGATGTCCGCGTGCACGCGATCGGCGTCCTCGATGCCGGCGCAACCGCCACGCCGCTCGATGCGGGTGAAGGTCCTCGCCAGCGTTGCGCGTGCGTCGGCGAGGCAACCCGGATCGACCACCCTCCCGCGCGTCGCCGCCTTCGCATGACACTTGAGGACCTGCAGCTCGCGCGGGGCGCTCGCCCGCAGCTTCGCCTCGCAGCACTGCACGGCGGGATCCGTCGCCGCGACGGCCGGTACGACCAGGAGCCCGAGCAGACACGCGACACGCAGCATGCCGGTCATGGTGAATTCCCCCCACCTGGGGTGTCCCACCCGTGCGCCGAAGCGGTCAAGAAGAATGATCGCAATTCAGCGTGGCTGGCACAGCCGCCGGACGAGCTCGAGCAGGCGATCGAAGTCGAGCGGCTTCTGCAGCCAGCCGGCGGCGCCGAGCTCGGTGGCGTCGTCGGCCACCGTCGGCGACCCCGAATAGATCACGAGAGGGATGTCCGCGGCGCCGGGGAGCTTGCGCTGCTCACCACGAAACGCCCAGCCGTCGAGCTGGGGCATCAACAGATCGAGCAGGATGAGCGTCGGGCTCAAGCCGGCGTCGAGCTGGCGCAGCGCCTCGCGCCCGTTCCGGGCCTGCACGACGCGAATGCCGTCCTTCTCGATGAGGAACGCCACCGCCTCGCGGGCGTCGTCATTGTCGTCGATCAGCAGGACGGTGGCAGGCACTCCGGATCTAGTACCAGACGGTCGATCCGGCGGAAGGGTCTACTTTCGCGCCGGGGGCAGGTCGCGGGGCGAGTCGCCGAGGAGATAGCGCGGACCGACGCCGAGGGTCGCCGCGCGGTCGTCACCGTTGAAGAGCGCGCACGCGGGCAGCGAGAGACACCCGCACCCGATGCAGCTCGTCAGCTGGTCACGGAGCCGCGTCAGGACGGCGATCTGATCGTCGAGCCGGGGGCGCCACGCCTTCGAGAGACGCCCCCAGTCGGCCTTCGTCGGCGTGCGCGACTTCGGGAGCGACGCCAACGCCGCGCGGATCTCGTCGAGCGTGAGGCCGACCCGCTGTGCGATCCGGATGAAGGCGACCCGTCGCAGCACCTCGCGCGGAAACCGCCGCTGCCCTCCCCCGGTCCGCACCGCACGGATCAGGCCCTGCGCCTCGTAGAAGCGCAGGGCCGAGGGTGCCACGCCCGTCCGTGCGCCGAGCTCGCCGATGCTGACGTCGTCCATGGTCGAACCGTAGCCGAGGATGGGCTTGACCTCAAGTTCACTTGAACTGTTAGCGTGCCTCGCCATGGACATCACCCATCCCCCCATCCTCCCCAGCGACGTGGCCGGGCAGTACGCGGCGCGTGGGCTCGACGCGCTCTCCGACGTCCGACTGATCGGCGCGGTGGCGGACGTCGTCGCCACCCCGCGGCGCGACCCCGCCGACTCGTTCGTCCTGCATGCGCCGCTCGAGCTCGCGGCGCGGGCCGCCCTGCTTCCCTGGATCGATCCGGCGCGACGCGATCGTGCCCGTCTGCGCCTGGTCGCGATCGCCGCCGAGTACGAGGCGTTCGGTCCACCGCCACCCGCGCCGGTGCCGGCCGAATTCGACACGCTTGCGACGGCGGCGGCGCGCCTCGTCGAGGCCATAGATCGCGGCGAGCTCGACGATGCCGATGGCGCCGCGAGCTGGCTCGGGCGCCATGCACGACCCGACGAGCTGCGATCGCTGCTCGCCGACGACCTGATCCCGCGGCTCGGAGCCGCCGCGCACGCGCCGATCTTCCTCTATCTCCTGCCGCGCGTAGGCCCACGCGGCGAGCTTCGTGGCGACCTGCTGCGAGGGCTCGTGCGCGAGCTCGGTCGGGAGCCGAGCGCGCGCCTGCGATGGATCGACGCGCCCCGCGAGCGTCATGGTGGATCGGCGGCGGCCCTCGCCGATGCGCTCCGCGCCGTGCCGGCGGTGGACGAGCCCGCGAGCTTCTTCATCGAGCCGGTCATGGCCAGTGTCGACGGCACCGGCGTGGCGATGCAGGTGCTCGCCCGCGCGTTGCCGGAACTGACGATCGACGAGGCAGCCCCCATCATCCTGCGCACCGCCGCCTGGGCAATGCTGTCCGAGCCGACGGTGCATGCGGCGTACGGCTGGAGCCACTGCCTCACGATGCCCCAGGGCGTGCTCGGCGTCGCCCATGCCTACACCGATCCGGCGCGCGCCATCGCCGTCGCGGCCACGTTCGTCGTCGGCTTTCGCGCCACCATGGGACGCCGACCGCTGCTGTCGTCCCCGCCGCGCCATCAACCGCCGATGCCGTGGCGCGAGGCGCTGGCCGTCGACCCCGAGGTGGCCGCAGCGGCAGTGTGGCACGCGCCGGACGCCGCACTGCCGCACGTGACGACCGAGCTCGCGACCCGCGCCTCGCTGCACCGCGACGCGCATCTCGTGAAGTACACGCTCGCCTGTCTGGACGCGACGGCGTACGACCCGTCGCAGCGACGCCTGTACCTCGCCGCGGCAGCAGCCCTCGGCGCGTGGTGGGCACAGCAGGCTGCAGACGCGAGCGATCCGCTCGCTGTTTGACGACGTGCGACGCACGCACTACGCATGCCTCGATGACGCGCCTCGCCATGCCCGCCGCACTCCTCGCTCTTGCCTCGATCGTCCACGCCGATCCCGACGTCGACCGCGGCCGATACCTCGCGAACTCGGTCGCGATGTGCGTCCAGTGCCACTCGCCGCGCACCGAAGACGGCGTGCTGCTGCGCGATCAGCTCTTCCAGGGTGCGCCCGTGCCGGTGCAGGGTCCGCCCTTCGACGCCAACTGGGCGGTGCGCGCGCCCGCCATCGCCGGGCTTCCGGGGTGGGCGGAGGAGGACGCGATCGTCCTCCTCATGACGGGGCATCGTCCGACGGGCGAGACGCCGCGCAACCCGATGCCGCCGTTCCGCTTCGATCGCCCGGATGCCACGGCGATCGTGCGCTACCTCAAGTCGCTGGTCGGGACGCCCTGAGCGTCAGAGACGGCACTCCTCGCCCGGCGGCGCCGTCAGGTCGGCGTCGAAGTAGTAGCCGGGCAGGATGCACATGTCGTCGTCGGACAGGAACCCGAAGACGAGGTTCGCGGGGACGCAGTTGCCGGTGAAGCGGCCGTCGCCGGTGGGGCATTCCTCCGGGTTCGGTCCCGGCGTGTGGCAGAGCTTCGCCGAGCCGTCGACGCTGATCGTGCCGGTCGCGAACAGCGCGTCGATGACGGTACGCCCAGGGGTGACACCAGCCTCCTCCTCGCAGCCGAGGCGCGTGTCGGTGGCGTTGTCGTGGGTGCACTCGTAGCCGATGGACTCGCCCTTGCGCACCAGCATCGGCGGATCGAAGCGCTTGGTGGGCGGATCGGAGTACCTCGTGTTCGAGTAGAGCGGCGTCTCGGTGCCGTCCGAGGCGTGGAATTTCGCCGTGAACAGCGTCCCGCGGCGATGCATGTGCCCGATGATCATCGTGACGCACGCCGCCTCCGTCGGCATTTCCGACCCGCCGAGGATGAACCCGAGGTCGGGGAGTCCAGGGCCCCAGGCCGCGCCCGTCTTCTCGATCTGTCCGGGCGGCACGCGAAGCGGTCCGTTCGCGAGGACCTCGAAGATGGGCTTCAGCTGGCGCTTCACCTTCGCCTTGCGCGCGGTGATGAACGTCACCTTGGCGCGCGCCGTCTGCGTGGTGTCGGAGCCGTTGATCCAGTGCGAGTTGAGCACCAGACCGACGGCGCGCTTCTTTCCCGTGCCGAGCGCGCCGGTCTCCAGGCGCAGCGCCGTCCCGTCGGGCATCTTCTCGACCCCGTTGACGCCCTGGGTGGTGGCGACGATCTGCAGGTTCGTCGGGTTGCCGTCGCCGAAGTTGAGGCAGGCGGTGTCGTCGATGACGGCCCCCTTCACAGCGGCCAGCGGCCCGAGGTCGCCGGTCCACGCGTAGACGATCAGGTGATGGGTGCCGAACTGCTCGTTGCCGCCGCGGTTCCGCATCACGACTTCGCCGATGTCGAGCTCGTCGGCCTTCGCCGGCAGCGGCACGAAGACGCACACCTCGCGGTTGCTGCGGGGCGGGACGTCGAAGGCGGGCACGCGCACCGTCATGCGGCCAGCATCGGCCGGAGCCGCGGCGAGCACGGGGAGGACGGCGAGCACGAGCAGGAGAAGTCGGCGCATCCGGACGTGGTAGCACACTCTGCCCCAGGCACCGCAACGACTTCGATTGCGGCGTCCTTGCCTGGGGTGGTACGCGCCACGTCGATGGCACTCGCAGGAATCTCCGGAAAAGTCGCACTGGTGACGGGGGCCGCGCGCCGGCGCGGCATCGGGCGGGCCACGGCGCTCCGTCTGGCAGCCGAGGGCGCCGATGTCGCCTGCCTCGACATCGCGCGACCCTACGCCGACTTCCCCGGCTATGGCGTCGCCAGCGGCGACGAGCTCGACGAGGTGGTGCGCGAGGTCCAGGCCCTCGGTCGCCGCGCGGTCGCGTTACGGGCCGACGTCTCGCGTTGGGACGAGGTGCACGCCGCGGTGGCGTCGGCACAGGAGGCGCTCGGCGGCATCGACATCTGCTGCAACGTCGCCGGTGGCGCGGCGATGGGGATGGGTGCCGGCCCGCTGCTGCAGATCAGCGAGCGCGAGTGGGATCAGGTCGTCGACGTGAACCTGAAGGGCACCTGGATCGTGTCGCGCGCCTGCGCCGAGCGCATGCTGGCCGGCGGTCGCGGCGGTCGCATCGTCAACGTCTCGTCGCAGGCGGGGAAGCGTGGCTTTCCCATGTTGGGCGCGTACTGCGCCGCCAAGGCCGGCGTCGTGCTCCTGACACAGGTGCTGGCGCAGGAGCTGGGTGCTTCCGGCATCACCGTGAACGCCGTCTGTCCGGGCACCGTCGACACGGACCTGCTGAACAAGGACCACGCCTTCGAACAGATGGCCGGCATGCTCGAGGGCAGCCTCGAGAAGTGGATCGCGCGCGAGATCCCGCTCCGTCGCCTGCAGACCGCCGAGGATGTCGCGGCGACGATCGCGTTCCTGTGCAGCGACGATGGGGGCTACATCACAGGCGAAGCCGTCAATGTCAGCGGCGGGCAGACGATGGTGTGAGGTGCGGGGTGTGGGGCGGCTGACGCGCGCCGTCGGGGGCGCCGGTCCGCGCGGCGCTCGCTCGGCACCACGCCACCCCTTTTCCCCGCCCGCTCCACTCACGACGCGCTCCTTCGGCGCCCCCGACGGCGCGCGTCAGCCACCCCACACCCCGGCTGTTCGGTTTTCAGACGTTGCCGGGCTTGGGGGCAATGTCTGAGGGGTTCCAGTATTCGCGCCACGTCGCGATGCGATCGTCTCTGTAGGTGCAGGTGCTCATGCCACGCCATTGCATCGTCGCGTTGGTGGGGCGGTGGATTACGGTGATCGTCCATTCGGCGAGGACGGTGTCGGCGTGGACGGCGAGGTGGTGCACGTCGAAGCTCTCGGGACGAACCATCGCGGCGGAGCCGCGGACGAGAGTCGCGTAGGCGTCGCGGCCGCGGAGGGGCGGGTCATGCATCGGGGACGCGAAGGTCATGTCGTCGGCCCAGCACGCGAGGTAGGCGTCCGTGTCTTCGGCGAGCCAGGCCTCGCGGCGGCGATCGAAGAGTGCGGTGGCCTCGGCATGGGTGAGCATGCGCCCCGCCCTAGCACGCGCGACGGCGACGCGGCGATGCCTTTCCTCGCTCATACCCCTCTGCTACGGTCGCCGCATGGCAGACGTTCTTGCGGTCTCCGATGACTCCTTCGAGCGCGAGGTACTCCAGAGCCCCACGCCCGTGTTGATCGACTTCTGGGCTCCCTGGTGCGCACCCTGCCGGGCCATCGGTCCGGTGGTCGAGGAGCTCGCCAAGGAATACGACGGCAAGCTCAAGGTCGTGAAGATGAACGTCGACGACAATCCGCAGACGCCGTCGAAGTACGGCGTCCGCGGCATCCCGAACCTGATCGTCTTCTGCGGCGGCCAGGTGAAGGAACAGATCGTCGGCGCCGTCCCGAAGGCCCAGCTCGTCCGCGCGATCACGACCGTCGTCGCGTAGACATCGAGACCTCGGTGGGGAGGGCGCGGCACCGGGTTCCGCTCCGGTCCTCGCGCGCTCCTCACCTCGTCTCACGTCCCACGCAGTTTCGCGCTGCGGGTCGCTCCACCCGGCACCGCGCCCTCCCCTACGACTTCGCACCCGCGCGACGTCCTAGCGGCGAACGCACTGCGCTCCAGTTCCGGCTTTCATCAGAGAGAGTAGGAACTCGTCGACGCGTCGGTTTTTCCCGTCGTCGCATGGGGGTGCGTGGGTGTGGCGGCGCGTTGGGGGCCTCCGAAGGAGCGCGTCGTGAGTGAGCGGGAGGGGAAAGGGGGCGGAGTGGTGCCGAGCGAGCGCCGCGCGGACCGGAGGTCCCCAACGCGCCGCCACGCCCACGCACCCCCGACACGTCAGAACAGGAACCGTCGCGTCGACACGTTCATGACGAGCCCGACCCCGACGAGCAGGCACAGCAACGAGCTCCCGCCATAGCTGAAGAACGGCAACGGAATCCCGACGACCGGGAGCAGGCCCGTGGTCATGCCGACGTTGACGACCACCTGCCAGAAGACGATCGACATCACGCCGAGGGCCAGGAGGACGCCGAACCGATCGCGGGCGCGTGACGCGATCAGCATGCCCCGCAGGAGCGCGCCCAGGTAGAGCGCCATCAGGATGCCCGCGCCGATCAGGCCCCATTCCTCCGAGAAGACCGAGAAGATGAAGTCGGTGTGCTGCTCGGGGAGGAAGTTCAGATGGTTCTGCGTCCCCTGCAGGAAGCCCTTGCCCCAAATCATCCCCGAGCCGACGGCGATCTTCGACTGGATGATGTGGTAGCCGGCTCCGAGCGGATCCTGCGCCGGATCGATGAACATCAGGATGCGCTTCTGCTGGTACTCCTTCAGATGTCCCCAGAGCATCGGCGCAAGCATCAGGACCGGCGACGCCAGCAACGCCAGCCAACGCAGGCGGACACCGCCGAGCACCAGCATCGTCACCGACACGAAGCAGAGCAGCGCGGCCGACCCGAGGTCGGGCTGGATCAGGATGGCGAAGGCCGGAACGGCCGTCAGCAACAGCGGCACCGTGGCCTCGCGCAACCCCAGTCGGGCCGGCGGCGTGCGCGAGAAGTAGTGCGCCAACACGATCACGATCGCCAGCTTCACGAACTCCGACGGTTGGATCGACACCGGGCCGAGGCGGATCCATCGGCGCGACCCACCCCCGACCTCGCCGACCAGCGGCACCGCGAGCACCGCGCCGAGGACGAGGAAGTAGATGAGGTAGGCGCGACGATCGAGCCGACGATAGTCGAAGCTCAGCATCACGAGCATGCCCGCGATCCCGGCCGCGAACCACGTCATCTGGCGCATCGCCAGCGGCGGCGGCGTCTCCATGCCCGGCGTGTAGCTGGCGCTGTAGACCGTGAGGATGCCGAGCCCGCAGATGCTGAGGATCAGCAGCGGCAGGAGCCACTCAAAGTGCGTCAGGAGTCGACGGTCGAACCGCATTGGCCTGCTGGGCCGGTTGCTCGGGCACCGGTCCCTGGTTGCGGGAGAAGTAGCGCGTCAGGATCTGCTTCGCCACCGGCGCCGCAAACGCACCACCACCTCCACCCGCGTGCTCGACCAGCACGGCCATCGCGATCTCGGGATTCTCCACCGGCGCGAATGCGATGAACCACGCGTGGTCGCGCGTGCCGCGCGCCTTCTTGTTCGAGCCGGCGAGCGTCACCACCTGCGCCGTGCCCGTCTTGCCCGCGACCTCGACGCCGACGACGCGCGCCTTCTTGCCGGTGCCATGGTCGGACATCACGACGTCGCGCATCGCGCTCTGCACCGCCTTCATCGTGGCGGGCGAGATGCCGGTGGTACCGAGGACCTCGGGCTGGATCTCGGTGCGCAGCGAGCCATCCGGCGACTCGATGCGCTTCACGTACTGCGGGCGGTAGCGCGTGCCGCCGTTCGCGATCGTGGCGGCGAGATTGGCCATCTGCAGCGGCGTGGCGGTGACGTAGCCCTGGCCGATGGCGACCGACAGCGTCTCGCCTGCGAACCACGGCTGCTTGAAGCGCTTCCGCTTCCACTGCGTGTCGGGGATGGTGCCGGCCTTCTCGTGGTCGAGCGGAATGCCGCTCAGCAGGCCGAGGCCGAAGCGCCGCGCGTAGTCGGCGATGCCGTCGACGCCGAGCCGCTGGCCCATCTGATAGAAGAAGACGTCGCACGACTGGACGATGGCCTCGTGCAGGTTGACCCCGCCGTGGCCGCCCTTGCGCCAGCACCGGAAGAAGTGGTTGCCGAACGGCGTCCCACCGGCGCAGTGGACGCCTGCCGTGGGCGTCACCAGGCCCTCCTCGAGCACGCCCGCGGCCACCGCGACCTTGAACGTGGAGCCGGGCGGATACTGCCCCTGCACCGCGCGATCGTTCAGCGGCTTCAGCGGGTCCTGCATGAGCTGGCGCCACTCCGCACGCTGGATACCGCGGGAGAACACGTTCGGGTCGTACGACGGGCGCGACGCCAGCACGAGGATCTCGCCGTTGCGCGGATCGATGGCGACGACGGCGCCGGTATGATCGCCGAGCGCGCGCTCGGACTCTTCCTGCAGATCGCGATCGATGGTGAGCGTCAGCGTGTTGCCCGGGACGTCGGGCTCCTCGTCGAGGACGCGCACGCGACGGCCGAGCGCGTCGACCTCGACCTGCTGCCCGCCCGGCTCGCCGCGCAGCTCCTTGTCCCAGGCCTTCTCGAGGTTGGCCTTGCCGACGAGGTCGCCCGGGCGCAGCCCGAGCTCGGGGTTCGCGAGATCGCTCTCGCTCACCTCGCCGACGTAGCCGATCAGGTGCGCGGCCAGCGGACCGAACGGATAATAGCGGCGCGGACCCACCTGCAGCGAGATGCCGGGCAGCTCGAGCTGATGCGTCTCGAGCGCCACCACGCCCTGCCAGTCGAGATCACGCCGCACGACGATGCCCTCGTAGGGCGGCCGCTTCGACGGCGCCTTCAGGCGCTCGACCACCGCCGTCTCGGGCTCGCTCAGGTGGCCGGCCAGCGTGCGCAGCACCGCTTTGCGATCGCGCGCATCCTCCGGGACGAACACCACGTCGAACGACGGACGGTTGTCGATGAGGATCTCGCCATTGCGGTCGTACACGACGCCGCGAGCCGCGGGCACGCGCACGAGCCGGACGCGATTGTGCTCCGACACCGACCGCATCTCCGGCCCCTTCACCACCTGCAGGAAGTAGAGACGGGAGTAGATCAGGCCGAACGCCAGCAGCACGACGCCGAGCGTGACCGCGATGCGCGTCAGCAGCTCGGAAGGGACCTCGCGCGGCACGACACCGACACGGATGCGCCCGGCCGCCACGTCAGGTGATCCCGAGGAGTCGCTGCTCCCATCCGACGAAGGCGAACACCGCCGGTGCGACGATCGCAGCCACGGCCGCCTCGAGGAGACCGTAGCGGAGCGCATGGTGCCAGAGCGGCGCGCCCGCCTCGATCAGCCAGGTGATGGTGATGGCGGCGACGCCGTGGACGCACGCGGCAGCGAAGACGACGGCCATGGCGGGGAAACCACCTTCGGTCCAGAGCGTGCGCGCCACCAGATACACGGCCATGTAGACAGCGGTGAGCGCGAACGCATTCACCCCCAGCAGCGTACCGGAGAACGTGTCCAGGAAGTAGCCCAAAAGAAACGCGCCGGCGGCCCCGGCGACACCATGCTGCTGCAGGCCGAGGTAGACGACGAGGACGAGGATCAGGTTCGGCACGACCGCCGTCGGCAGCAGGGCCGGAAAGACCGTGGTCTGGAGCACCATGGCCAGCACGGCGGCGACGACGATGGCGAGGGCACGGCGCACCTCACTCTCCGGCGTCGGGTGGTGGTGGTGGACCGACCGGATCGTCGATCGGCGTTTCCGGCTCGAGCGGCTCGACGAGCCCGCGGGTGACGAGCACCTCTTCCAGCCGGTTGGCGTCGACCGCCGGCTGTACCTCGGCGTACTGGAACAGCCCCTGTCCCTTTTTGTCCACCGCCACGACCTTCCCGATCGGCACGCTGCGCGGGAAGATACCGTCGAGCCCGGAGGTGACGACGAGGTCGCCGACCTGCAGGTCCTCGGTTCGCTTGACGAACTTGAGCCCGCAGCGTCCGTCGACCGTGCCCTCGACGATGCCGCGCGCCCGGGTACGCTGCACCACGCCGTCGACCCCGCTGTTGTGGTCGGTGATCAGGAGGACACGCGCGGCGTGGGCGCTCGCCAGGAAGACGTGGCCGACGATCCCTTCGGGCGCCAGCACGGCATCGCCCTTCTGGATGCCGTCGGCCGTCCCTCGGTTGATGGTGAGGGTGCGCGACAGGCCGGCGGACGCATCGTGACCGATGACCCGCGCGGTGAGGAGCTCGCCACGCAGCGCTTCACGGAAGTCGAGCAGCTCGCGGAGCCGCGCGTTCTCGAGCTCGGTCTCGGCGAGGCGCGCGGTGGCACGGTCGAGCTCGCGCACGCGCGCGCGCAGCGCGTCCACCTCGTCCGCCGCCTGGAACAGCCCGACGATGCCGACCCAGACGTCGGACAACGAGCGGCTGACGAAGCTGCCCATGCGCTGCAGCGGCGCCATGACCTCGAGGAAGACACGCCCGAGGCGGTCGTCGCGCAGACGATCACCACTGGTGCCGACGACCAGACCCGCGGCCAGCGCCAGAAAGAGCGCGGTCGTGGCGAGGACACGGTTGCGACGGAGAAACTCGAGCATCACCCCCCACGGGGGCGCGGAGCGCTACTGTATTGCGATGTCCTTCAACAACGAGAGCTCGTCCAGGACCTTCCCCGCGCCCATGACCACGGCCGTCAGCGGGTCGTCGGCCAGCATGACCGGCAGGCCCGTCTCCTCGCGCAGGAGCGTGTCCAGATTGCGCAGCAGTGCGCCACCGCCCGCCAGCACGATGCCCTTGTCGACGATGTCGGACGCCAGCTCGGGCGGCGTCCGCTCGAGCCCGATCCGCACCGCTTCGACGATCTGATTGATGGGCTCGAGCAGCGAGTCGCGGATCTCCTCGTCGGTGATCTCGACGGTCTTCGGGACTCCGGCCACGAGGTCGCGACCCTTGATCTCCATCGTCTGCACTTCGTTGCCCGGATACGCCGAGCCGATGGTGATCTTGATGAGCTCGGCCGTGCGCTCGCCCACCAGCAGGTTGTACTTGCGCTTGATGTACTGGACGATCGCCTCGTCCATCTTGTCGCCCCCGACGCGCACCGACTTCGAGAACACGATGCCGGCGAGCGAGATGACCGCCACCTCGGTGGTACCGCCGCCGATGTCCACGATCATGTTGCCGGTGGGCTCGGTGATGGGCAGGCCCGCACCGATGGCCGCGGCCATGGGCTCCTCGACCAGGTAGACCTCGCGCGCGCCCGCCGATTCGGCCGACTCGCGCACGGCGCGCTTCTCGACCTCGGTGACACCGAACGGCACGCAGATGATGATACGCGGCCGCACGAGTGTTTTGCGGTTGTGGATCTTCTGGATGAAGTAGCGCAGCATCGCCTCGGTGATCTCGAAGTCGGCGATGACGCCGTCCTTGAGAGGCCGGATGGCGGTGATGTTGCCCGGCGTGCGACCGAGCATGCGCTTGGCTTCGGCACCGACGGCGAGCACGCGACGACCGCCGCGCGCTTCCTTCTGCACCGCCACCACCGAGGGCTCGTTGCAGACGATGCCTTCGCCCTTGACGTACACCAGGGTGTTGGCCGTCCCCAGATCGATCGCCAGATCGTTCGAGAACAGCCCCAGAATGCGGTCGAAAATCATGTGGGGTTGCGGCAAGCCTGGTAGCAGAAACGCATGGGGGCAGCAACGAACGACGACGGGTCACGAATGATTTGCAAACCCGCCAGGCGCACGCTAGCGTCGCCGACGGACCACCACTCGTGCTGAACTCGCTGCGAAAGTACTCGACGTCCGTCCCGGTCAAGATTCTCTACGGTCTGCTCGCGCTCTCGTTTCTCATCTGGGGCGTCGGGGCCGTTGGAATGAGCCGCGTCGACGTCGTCGCCGAGGTGCATGGCGATCGCATCACCCGCCAGCAGCTCGATACCGAAACCGGCATGCTGCAGCGGCGCTTCGAGGAGATGCTGAAGGGCGCCACGCTGCCCCGCTCTCTCGATCTGCGCGGCCGCGCGCTCGATCAGCTCATCGACAACGCGCTGCTACGCCACGAAGCCGACCGTCTCGGTCTCGAGGTCGGCGAGGGCGAGCTGGTCACGGCCATCACGGCCATGCCCGAGCTACAGGAGAACGGCCGCTTCAACCGCGATCTGCTCGAGCGCGTCCTGCAGCTGCAGCGCGACCGCGGCGAGTTCGAGGACCAGGTGCGGCAGGACCTCATCAACCAGCGCATGCGTTCGCTGGTGGTCGACGGCGTGCAGGTGAGCGACGCCGAGGTCGCCGATCGCTACAAGCTCGATCGCGAGCAGGTCGACCTCACCATCGCCAAGGTCACGGCGACGGGACAGCTCGAGACGGTCACGCTCACCGACGACGACCTGCAGAAGTGGCTCACCGACAACGCCGAGCGCTACCGGACCCAGCCGCGCGTCCGCGTCCGGTACGTCGCCTACTCGCCGAAGGATTTCGCCGCCATGGCGGCGCCCGATGATGCCGCCATCCAGGCCTACTACGACGAGCATCGCGATGACCGATTCACCGAGCAGGAGCAGGTCCGTGCCAGCCACATCCTGATCCCTCTCACACCCGACGCCGACGACGCCGCCAAGGCGGCCGCTCGCAAGAAGGCCGACGACATTCTCGCCAAGGTGAACGCAGGCGGTGATTTCGCCGCCCTGGCGAAGGAGAACTCGGGCGATCCCGGGTCGGCCAGCAAGGGCGGCGACCTCGGCTTCTTCCCGCGTGGCCGCATGGTCGGCCCGTTCGAGACGGCAGCCTTCTCGCTCGAGCCGGGAAAGGTCAGCGAGATCGTGGAGACGCCCTTCGGCTTCCACATCATCCGCGTCGACGAGAAGAAGGCCGGCGGCCCGCGCCCGCTGCCCGAGGTCCGCGACCAGATCGTCGCCACGCTCACCGAGGAGCGCGGTCTCGACCTGGCGCACAAGCAGGCCGACGCCGATCGCCGTCAGGTGGTCAGCGGCAAGCCCCTCGCCGAAGCCGTCGGCGCGCGCACCGTCCAGGAGACCGCCGCCTTCTCCGCCACCGACGAGGTGCCGGGAGTGGGCCGGGTCAAGTCGTTCTCCGACGCCGCCTTCGCGCTCGACCTGAACCAGCCGAGCGACATCATCGAGGGTGACGACGTCCTCTTCATGCTGACGCCGATCGAGCGCATCGAGCCGAGCGTTCCACCGCTGGCCGAGGTCCGTGCCAAGGTCGAGACCGATGCCAAGCGCGCCCGAGCGGAAACCCTCGCCAAGGAGCGCGCCGAGAAGCTGCGCGTACGCGCCCAGGAGATCGGGCTCGCCAAGGCTGCCGAGGAGCTCGGGATCACGCTCGAGGACACCGGAACCTTCGAGCGTCGGGCCGGGTCGGTGCCGAAGGTCGGCATGGCCCCCGAGCTGCGCGCCGACGCCTTCAGCCTCACGCCCGAGAAGCCGCTCGGCCCGCGCACGTACACCGCCGGCGGCGATGCCCTGGTGGTGGCCCTGAAGGGGCGCACGCCGGCAGACATGGCGGGTCTCGACGCCGAGAAGGCCGGCCTGAAGGAGCAGCTGCTCACCCAGAAGCAGCAGGACGCACTGACCACCTTCATGAATCAGCTGAAGGAGCGCGCGCTGAAAGACGGCGCGCTCGAGGTCAAGGCCGACGCCGCCGCCAACAGCCGGAGCTGAGCCTCCCGGCGCCGGCAGGCTCGGCTGCCTTCTGCTGCATGGCTTCACTGCCACTCCGGACGAAGTGCGTCCGCTCGCCGACGCGCTCGCCGGCGCCGGCTACCCCGTGCACTCGGTACAGCTCGCCGGGCACGGAACGACGGTCGCCGACCTCGCCCGCACCGGCTGGCGCGACTGGCTGACCTCGGCCGAAGCTGGGCTCGACGTGCTGCGCCGGGACGTCGCCCACGTGGCCGTCGCCGGCATGTCGATGGGCGGGCTCCTGGCGCTGCGGCTCGCCGCGACGCGGCCACGCGACGTCCAGGCGCTGGTACTGTGCGCGCCGGCGCTGCGGCTCGCCGACCGCCGGCAGGTCGTTCTCCCCTACCTCCGCTGGATCCCCGGCCTGTCGGGACGGTTCGCCGTCATGCCGAAGCGCGGCGGACGCGACATCGCCGATCCGGTCGCGCGCGCCGCCAGTCGCGCCTACGACGCCATGCCGTTGCCCGCCGTGCTCTCGCTGCTCGACCTGCAGCGTACCGTGCGCCACGATCTCACCCGCGTCACGCAGCCGGCTCTGCTGCTCCACGGTCGACTCGACCACGTCGTTCCCGTCCGCAGCCAGGAGGCGCTCCGGCGTGCGCTCGGGTCGACGTGGATCGAGGCGCACGTCCTCGAGCGCAGCTTCCACGTCCTCACCGAGGACATCGACCGCGACGAGGTCGCACGGCTCACGATCGACTTCCTGAGCCGCGTCGAGCAGCGCCTGGCCTGACGTCGCTCGACATGAGCACGCCTCCCCGCTAGCAGCGTTCGATGCGAACGATGATGGTGGCGGCGCTCGCGGTGGGGCTCACGGGCTGCATCCGCATGGAGAACATGGTCGCGGGGCCGCAGCG
Source organism: Binatia bacterium (assembly GCA_036009625.1). Lineage (GTDB taxonomy): Bacteria > Desulfobacterota > Binatia > DP-6 > DP-6 > DASYLJ01. Next base: position 48,714 of record DASYLJ010000108.1, on the reverse strand, counting down.
GGTGTCGGTCGCCGAGGTCGTCGACATGAGCCGCGCCGGCGTACCGTCGGAGGAGATCATCGCGGAGATGCAGAAGTCGGGCACCGTGTATCGCCTGAGCGCCAGCCAGCTCGCCGACCTGCGCCAGCAGGGCGTCGCCGACGACACCATCGACTACATGCAGAAGTCGTATCTCGAGGCGGTCGCTGCCGACGCCGCGTTCGCGGACGACGGTCCATGGACGATGGAGAACGACGGCTTCTGGTACGGCGGCGTCCCGTACGGGTGGCCGGGGCCCTGATCCTCAGGCCAGCGCGGCCCCACCGGAGACCGGCAGGATGGCCTGCTCCCCATTCGGAAACTCGATCGCGTAGCGCAGCCTCGGAAAGTGCTGCGGAAGCCGCAGGATGTTGGCAACGAACACCCCCGTCGCCATGCGATCGAGCCACGACGACGTCGGCCAACCGAAGTGCACGGTGACGGTGCGCCCGTCGAGCTCCTCGTTGAGCAGGGCCAGGATCGCCTCCATGCTGCGGAAGACGCTCGACTGCTGGATGGGGAAGCGGTAGTGCGCGGCGCCGTGACGCTCCGGCAGCTCCTCGCGCGGTGAGAAGAACGTCACCCACACCTGGCACGGACCGCAGTCCTCGAGATCCAGCTCGCCGGGACGACGGAAGTGCACGTGCAGCGGGCCGTCGGCCTCACCGAGCGCCAGCAGCATTTCCATCGGCAGGTCGCTGCGCCGTCGCTTCTGCACCTCTGGCCCGTAGCGCCGCGAGAACGGAATGCCGGCGGCGAGCAGCACGCCCACGACGCCGGCCCACAGCGCCAGGCCGTAGGGCTTGTGCGCCGCGAGGTAGGCGAAGCAGCAGACCAGGACGAACTCGAGAACGGCCGTCCCGGTGCGCGACGTGTAGTAGTCGCGGATGTCCTTGGTGCCGCGGAAGAAGCGATAGATGAGCAGGCAGCCGATGTTGAGACAGAAGCTGGCGAGGAGCCCGATGGCGTACATCTCGGCCAGGATCGACTGCGAGCCGCGCGTGATCAGGATGATCGCCGTGTAGAGCACGGCATTGACGATGTGGACGCGGTAGAGCGACGCGCGCGCATTCGTGGCGATGAGCCAGTCCATGCGGTAGCGGTGCGCGACGCGTTCGAGCAGCTCGCCCGACGCCACGTAGGCCGTGTTCACCGCCATGATCAGGATGATGCTGCCGAAGACGCCGACCAGCACCCCGAACGGGACGTTGCCCACGATCGTGGCCCAGTGCGTGATGAGGTCGCCCTCGTGGGCGTGCAGGTCGATCGGCGCCGAGAGCGCCAGCGCCGAGACGATCGGCGTCACGAGGCCGACGGTGAGTGCCAGGAACCAGTAGGCCTTGGCGATGTCGCGCCAGCTGCGCACGAGTCCCGCGGTCTGGATCACCGACTCGATGCCCGAGTACGCGAGCACGCAGCTCGCGACCCCGATCGTGATCACGGAGATGAAGTGCCCCACCCCACCGTCGACGAGGCTCCGCCCGACGCTGGTGAAGCTCTCGACCATCACCGCCGGGCTCGCGGGGTCGATGTGCAGGATGCCGAGGGCGATCAGGTTCACGAAGACGAACGCCGCCGCGATGAAGATCCCGAACGTCACTCGCGCATTCTCCCGGATGCCGAGGATGTTGAGGCCCGCCACGCCCCAGATGATCGCGAGGATGGTGGCGTACTCCATGCCCGGCGACATCGGCAGGAACGCCGTGCCGTTGATGACGGCGCTCACCGTCGAGAGGCAGGCGGTGAGGATGTAGTCCACCATGATGGACGCCACCGCCACGAAGGACGCGACAGGGCCGAGCACCATGTACGAGAAGGAGTAGACGCCACCGCCCCGGATGTCGTTGCGCTCGAGGATCTGCGCGATCTCGACCATCCGGCTCGACAGGAAGCGCATCAGGATGGACGTGAAGGCGATGAAGAAGATCGCCTGCGCGCCGATGAAACGATGCGCCTCCGCCGGCGCGTAGAACACCGACGTCAGCTCGTCCATCAGCGTGATGACGCCGATCGACAACCACGTCAGGTACCATTTGCCGCCGTGGGCGTAGCCGAGGAGATCGCGTTGCCGCATGACGACGGCGAACGCGACAACGAGCGCGAGGTTCAGTACGACGAGAACAGCGACGATCATGTACCGATCACACCGCGCCATCCGGTGCGGGAGGCGCGGTCGCCTGCGGACGCCTGGGGCGTCGACTCGATGGCGAAACGCAACGTCCGGAAGATGAGCGGCAATCGCATGAGGTTGGCGACGAAGACACCGGTCGCAACGCGGTCGAGCCAGGAGGACGTCGGCCAGCCGAAGTGGATCGTCACGTCACGGCCGTCGAGCTCTTCCACGATGAGCTCGAGCAGCGCGTTGATGCTGCGATAGACGCTGCCCCCCTGGATCGGGAACCGGAAGTGCGCCGGTCCGAGCTTGGGCGGAATGGGCTGGCGCACCGAGAAGAACGTCACGTAGACGGTGGCCATGTCGCCGGTGAGATCGGCCTCGCCCGGCCGCTTGAACCACACGTGCAGCGGCCCGTCGGCGTCACCGAGCGCCAGCAGCAGCTCCATGGGATAGTCGCTGCGTCGTTTCTCCTTCACTTCGGGCCCGAAGCGATTGGAGAACGGGATGCCCATCATCAGGAGCGCCGCCACCACCCCGGCCCACATCCCGGTACCGTACGGCCGATGCGCCGCGAGGTAGACGAAGCACGCGATCAGCACGACCTCGAGCAGCAGGGTCACCGTGCGCGACGTGTAGTACGGCAGGATCTCCTTCGTGCCCTGGTTGTAGCGGTAGATCAGCAGGCACCCGATGTTGATGCAGAAGCTGGCGATCAGGCCGACGGCGTACATCTCGGCCAGCACCTTCTGCGACCCCTCGGTGATGAAGATGATGCCGGTGTAGAGGATGGCGTTGATGATGTGGATGCGATGCAGCGCCGCGCGGCGATTGGTGGCGAGGAGCCAGTCGAAGCGGTAGCGATGCGCGACGCGCTCCATGAGCTCGCTCGACGCCACGTAGGCCGTGTTCACCGCCATCACGAGGATGACGCTGCCCATGATGCCGACGGTGGCGCCGAACGGCACGTTGCCCACGATGGTGGCCCAGTGCGTGATCAGGTCGCTCTCGTGCGCCGCGAAGTCGATGGGCGCCGACAGGGCCAGCGCCGAGATCAGCGGCGTCACGATGCCGACCGTCAGTGCCAGGAACCAGTAGGCCTTGGCGATGTCGCGCCAGTTCTCGACCAGACCCGCGGTCTGGATGACGGACTCGATGCCGGAATAGGCGAGCACGCAGCTCGCGATGCCGATGATGACCACCTGGAATGCGCCGATGGGGCCGCCGTTCCAGACCGAGGTGCCGAAGTCGGTGGCGCTGGACGCGATCACGCTCATGCTGTTCGGCGGGATGTTGAGGAGACCGAGCGCGATCAGGTTCATCAGGACGATCGCGGCGACGATGAAGATGCCGAAGATCACGCGGGCGTTCTCACGGATGCCGAGGATGTTGAGGCCGGCGACCGCCCAGATGACGGCGAGGATCGCGAGCCGCATCGTGCTCGGTCCCATGTCGATGAGCGCGGTGCCGTTGGCGACGGCGCTGACGCTCGAGATGCACGCCGTCAGGATGTACGTCACCATGATCGACGCGACGGCGACGAACGACGCCACCGGGCCGAGCACGAGGTACGAGAACGAGTACACGCCGCCACCGCGGATCTCGTTGCGCTCGAGGATCTCGGCGATCTCCACCATGCGACTGCTCAGCACGCGCATGAGGAGCGACGTCGCAGCGATGAAGAAGATGGCCTGCGTCCCGATGAAGCGATGTGCCTCCGCCGGGGCGTAGAAGATCGACGTCAGCTCGTCCATCAGCGTGATGAGGCCGACGGCGAACCAGCTCAGGTACCAGCGACCGTGCTTGGCGAAGCCGAGCAGGCCCGGCCGGCGCAGCAGGTAGACGAAGACGCCGACGAGGGCGGCATTCAGCAGGGTCAGGACGAATGGAGTCATGCGAACGTCAGGGCCTCGAACAGCTCGCCGAGCGTGGCGACGCCGTGTGGGTGGGAACCGTCGATCGGCGGGAGTCCGCGCATGTTGCCGGCGGGCAGCACACACCGCCGGAAGCCCTGTCGCGCCGCCTCGCGCACGCGCGCCTCGGCACGGGCCGCCGAGCGGACCTCGCCGGTGAGACCGACCTCGCCCCACACCACCACGTCGGCGGCGAGTGCGACGCCACGCGCGCTCGAGGCGACGGCGGCGACGACGGCGAGATCCGCGGCGGGCTCGTCGACGCGCAATCCGCCGGCGACGTTGAGGAACACGTCCTGGTCGTGGAGGTGCATGCGGGCACGCTTCTCGAGCACCGCGAGCAGCAGCGCGACGCGTCCCGGATCGAGACCGATCGCCGTGCGGCGCGGCATGGCGAGCGACGAGCGCGACACCAGCGCCTGGATCTCGACCAGGACGGGCCGACTGCCCTCGAGCGTCGCGAGCACCGCCGAGCCGGGTGCGCCGACGGGCCGCTCGGCCAGGAACGCCGCCGACGGGTTGGCGACCTCCGCCAGCCCGCCCTCGCCCATCTCGAACACGCCGACCTCGTTGGTCGAGCCGAAGCGGTTCTTCACGGCGCGCAGCACGCGCAGCGCGTGCGCACCGTCGCCCTCGAAGTAGAGCACGGTGTCGACGAGGTGCTCGAGGACCCGCGGCCCCGCCAACGCGCCCTCCTTGGTGACGTGGCCGATCAGGATGCAGGCCGTGCCGGTCGCCTTGCAGTGTCCGGCGAGCAGCGACGCCGACTCCCGCACCTGCCCGACACTGCCCGGCGCCGAGGTCAGCGTGTTGGTGTGGAGCGTCTGGATCGAGTCGATCACCACCGCGCCGGGGCGCGCGGCGCGGACGTGCTCGATGACGGCCTCGGTGTTCGTCTCCGGCAGGATCAGGACCCCGGGGTCGGCGAGCCCCAGGCGATCGGCCCGCATCCGGACCTGCTCGGGCGACTCCTCGCCGGCGACGTAGAGGACGCCGAGCCCCGTACGCGCCAGCGCCGCGCACGCCTGCAGCGTCAGCGTGGACTTGCCGATGCCGGGATCACCGCCGAGCAGGATGAGGGAGCCCTGGACGAGGCCACCCCCGAGGACGCGATCGAGCTCCGCGATGCCGGTGCTCCGTCGCATCGACTCGCCGGCGGTGACGCTCGCCAGCGGTCGCGGCCCCGGGCCGCTCGCTGCCGCCGCCCGGGCTCCCCGTGCTCGTGCGTCCGGTGCCGCCTCCTCGACCAGCGACCCCCACGCCTCGCAGCCGGGACACTGCCCGAGCCAGCGCGACGCCGTGTGGCCGCATTGCTGGCAGGCGAAGACCGTGCGTCGCGCCTTGTCAACCACGGCCGCATCCTCGGTTGACAAGACACGATTCCGACGGCATCACGCCTCGGTGCACGCGCGGGAGGAAGAGCTGGCGGCCGAGTTGGCGGCGCTCGACGCCGCCGGTCTGCGGCGTCGGTTGCGCCCGCTCGACACCGGCTCCGACGCCGAGGTGATGATCGACGGCCGCCCCGTCCTGCTGCTGTCGTCGAACAACTACCTCGGGCTGGCGAGCCATCCCAAATTGCGCGCCGCCGCGTGCGACGCGATCGCGCGCTGGGGCTGCGGCACCGGGGCGTCGCGGCTGATCGCCGGCCATCTCGCACTGCACGCCGAGGTCGAGGCGCGACTCGCGGCGTGGAAGGGTGTCGAGGCGTCGCTGCTGTTCCCCTCCGGCTATCAGGCCAACGTGGGGGGAATCACCGCCCTCGTCGGACCCGGCGACCACATCTTCAGCGACGCGCTCAACCACGCCAGCATCATCGACGGATGTCGACTGTCTCGGGCAGCCGTCCACGTCTACCCGCACCGGGACGTCCGCGCGTTGGAAGCGTCGCTCACCGCCACCCCTCCCGGAGGGCGACGGCTCATCGTGACCGATTCGGTGTTTTCCATGGACGGCGATCGCGCCCCGCTCCGGGACCTCGTCGCGCTGGCGGCCCAATATCATAGCTGGCTCATGGTCGACGAGGCCCACGCCTCCGGCGTGCTCGGCCGTCGCGGCTCGGGGCTGGCGGAGGCGGAATCCTGCACGAATGGCGTGGCTGTGCACATGGGCACGCTCGGCAAGGCGCTCGGCGGCGCGGGCGCCTATCTGGCCGGCGCGCGCGCGCTGATCGACGTCGTCATCAATCGCGCGCGCAGCTTCGTCTACACGACGGGGCTCGCGCCGGCGTCCGTCGCCACCGCGGGCGCCGCGATCGAGGTCGTCGTCGACGAGCCCGAGCGTCGCGCCGTCCTCGCCCACAATGCCGATCGCCTGCGACATGGGCTGCGCGCCATGGGGTTCGACGTCGGTGGTGACACCCACATCCTGCCCGTGATGATCGGCGACAACGCGCGCGCCGTGGCCCTCGCTGCGACGCTCCTCGACGCCGGGGTGCTGGCTCAGGCCATCCGGCCACCGACGGTCCCGCGCGGAACCGCGCGCCTGCGCGTGACGCCGATGGCCACCCACACCGAGGCCCACATCGACCGCGCGCTCGACGCCTTCGCGCGTGCCGGCCGCAGCACCGGAGTCCTGCCATGACCGATCCGCGCACCCTCGCCGACTGGGATCACCGCCACCTCTGGCATCCCTTCACCCAGATGGCCGACTGGCTCACCGAGGAGCCCCTCGTCATCGCATCGGCCGAGGGACGCACGCTCATCGACACCGAGGGGCGGCGGTATCTCGACGGCGTCTCGTCGCTCTGGTGCAACGTCCACGGACACCGCCATCCCACGCTCGACGCGGCCATCCGCGACCAGCTCGATCGCGTCGCACACACGACGCTGCTCGGCCTCGGCAGCGTGCCCTCGATCGAGCTGGCGCACGAGCTCGTCGCCATCGTGCCGCCGGGGCTGACGCGCGTCTTCTACTCCGACGCCGGCGCGACCGCCGTCGAGGCGGCGCTGCGTCTGGCCCTCCAGTACCAGCAACTCTGCGGCGCCACGGCGCGCGTGCGGTTCGCGTCGCTCGTCGAGGGCTATCACGGCGATACGCTCGGGGCCGTCGGCGTCGGCTGGTCCGAGACGTTCCATCGATTCCTCGCCGGCGTGGTGACCCCGGCCGTCCGGCTGACGCCGCCGCACGTGTTCCGCTGGCAGCAGGGGATGGACGCCGAGCGCGCCCTCGCCGCCGCGATCGCCGACGCGGAGCGCACGCTCGCGGAGCACGGCTCGACGCTCGCCGCCGTCATCGTCGAGCCGCTGATGCAGGGTGCCGCCGGCATGTGGCGGCACCCACCCGCGTACCTGCGCGCGCTCCACACTCTCGCCCACCGTCACGGCGCGCTGCTGATCGCCGACGAGGTCGCGACCGGCTTCGGTCGCACGGGACGCATGTTCGCCTGCGAGCACGCCGGCATCACACCCGACATCCTCTGCATCGCGAAGGGCATCAGCGGCGGCTATCTGCCGCTGGCCGCGACGCTCGCCACCGAGGCGGTGTTCGCGGCCTTCCTCGGGCCGTACGAGGAATTCCGCGCGTTCTTCCACGGTCACACCTACACCGGCAACGCCCTCGCCTGCGCCGTCGCGCTGGCCAGCCTGCGCGTGTTCCGCGAGGAGCGCACGCTCGAGCATCTCGCCGGCAAGATCGATCGGCTGCGCACGCGCCTCACGACCGACATCGCCGGCCTTCCCCATGTCGGCGACGTCCGTCAGGAAGGGTTCATGGTGGGCATCGAGCTGGTGACGGAGCGTGCGACCCGCACGCCCCACCCGACGTCGGCGCGCATCGGACAGCGTGTCGTGCGCGCGGCGCGCGCCCGTGGCGTCATCCTGCGTCCGCTCGGCGGCGTCATCGTCCTGATGCCGCCGCTCGCCATCACGACCGACGAGCTCGAGCGGCTCGTCGACGTGACCCGCGACGCCATCGTCGAGGCGACTGCCGCGTGAGCATCCTCTTCGTGACCGGCACCGACACCGGCGTCGGCAAGACGTTCGTGGCATGCGCCCTCGCGCACGCGCTCCGCGCCACGGGGCGCCGGGTGGGTGTGGTGAAGCCGATCGAAACCGGCGTGACCGGTGAGCCCGAGGATGCGATGCGCCTGCGCGATGCCGCGGGCGACCCGTCGCCACTCGACGACCTCTGCCCCTACCGTCTGCGTGCGCCGTTGGCGCCCGCCGCCGCCGCCCCCGCAGAGGGCGTCATCATCGACGTGGAGCGCATCGTGGCGCTGATCGAGCGGCGAGCGGCAACGGCAGACGTCCTCATCGTCGAAGGTGCCGGCGGTCTGTTGGTCCCCATCACTGCCGCCTGCAGCTATCTCGACCTGGCCCTGCGCCTCGCCCTGCCGACGCTCCTCGTCGCTGCCAACCGCTTGGGAACATTGAACCATTGTGCGTTGACCGCGCGTGTCGCGCGCGCCGAGGGTCTCCATGTCCGGGGCATCGTCCTCTCGCAGCCCGCAGCCGAGTCCGACCCGTCGGGGACATCCAACCCCGCGCTCGTGGCCGCGATGACCGCGCTCCCGGTCCTCGCCGTCCTGCCGCACTGCAGCGATCCCCGATCCGCGGCTCCGCGGATGCGGGAAATCGCACAGCTTTGTACTGAAATGCCTTGACACCACGCACCCGACAGCGGTACGCGACGTCCGGGCAAGTAGTGACACGGCCCATACAGAGGAGGCAGCATGCGTAAGCTTTCCAGGTTCGTCCTCGCTCCGGCGCTCCTGTTGGCCCTCGCCGGCAGCCTGGCTCTGGCAGCCGATCAGACCATTCTCGGCCGCGCGCTCACGGTGAAGAACCCGAGCGACGCGACGAAGCGCAAGATCGTCGGCATCGCCAAGGAGAAGGGTAGCCCGAACACGATCGTCGGCAACCCGACGGTCGCGGGTAGCGCAGGCGGCGCCATCCTTCGTCTCACCGCACTCGGCGCCTCGTCGAGCGACCAGGCCTTCGTCCTGCCCCAGGGCACGTCGGTGAGCGGCAAGCCGTTCTGGACGGCCATCGGCTCCACCGGCTTCAAGTATCGCGACAGCCGCGGCGAGCAGGGTCCGGTGAAGCTCGTGCTCATCAAGCGCACGCCGAGCGCCAACTTCCTCATGAAGGCGCAGGTCAGCGGGAAGAACGGCACGGTCAACGTGGTACCGCCGAACCCCGGCAACTCCGGGTTCATGACGCTCAAGATCGGCACCGGCAACAACGGCGAACGCTACTGCGTGCAGTACGGGCCCGAGAGTCAGATCACGAACAAGGGCACGAAGCTGTTCCGCGCCAAGAAGCCGCTCGCCCAGGGCTGCCCGGGTGGAGGTCCGCCCACGACGACGACCACCACGTTGGTGACCACGACGACCACCAGCAGCAGCACGACCACGACGACATTGATGTACGGCTCGCCCAGCCGTGCCTTCCTGGCCCTGCCGGGCGATCTGCTCGACTGAGCAGGTAGCCCGTCAGCTCAGGGATCGACCCATCGGGACGCCCCCGGAGGCAGACGCCTCCGGGGGCGTCGTGCGTACGGCGCCGTGCATGGAACCACACATGGCACGCGCCATGTTTTCTCCTTGACACCCCCGCACATGCGACGGTAGCGACAACGGCATGAAAGCGATCCTTTCGAGCCTGCTCGCCGCCTGCGTGCTGGTCACCGCCGCGGGCTCCGCCTCTGCGGCCGATCAGACCATCCAGGGCAAGTCGATCACCGTGAAAGACCCCCAACCGGGCGTCGATCCGACGGCGCGCCTGATCAGCGCCTCGGCGCACGAGATCCAGAGCCCAGAGACGATCGTCGGTAACCCGACCCTGCCCGGCAGCGCGGGTGGGGCCATCCTCCAGCTCATCGCCAACGGCACCAACCCCACGTCGCAGATCTTCAACCTGCCGCAGGGCAACTCGATCAACGGCAAGCCGTTCTGGGTCGCCGTCGGCGCCACCGGGTTCCGCTACAAGGATGCCAAGGGCGAGCAGGGTCCGGTGAAGCTCGTCACCATCAAGCGGACGCCAGGATCGATCTTCTCGGTCAAGGCGACCGTCTCCGGGAAGAACGGTCTCGTCACCGTCCTGCCGCCGAACCTCGGTACCGACGCCTACCTCACGCTGTCGATCACCGGAGGCGACCGCTACTGCGTCAAGTTCGGCGCCGACGGCAAGGTGAGCAACACTGGCCCGAAGGCCTTCAAGGTCACCAAGCCCGAGCTCGAAGGCTGCCCGCCCTGACGGGCGACGCACGCTCCAGAGTCCCGACGTTTGCAGGAGCCCCCGGAAGCATGCTTCCGGGGGCTTCGTGCGTACGGGGCTCGTGATCGTGCTGGCGGTGCTGGCGCTCGTCGTCGCCGCGCGCGGCCTCGAGCGCCGCACGACGTGGTACCTGGCGAGCGATCAGTTCGCCTTCCTGACCTTCGCCGACGACCTGCGCCACGGCACCGTCTTCCACGATGCGACGATCGTGCGCCGCCTCTCGCCGTATGGCCACGCGCCGGACGTCCCGGTCGATGCGCTCTTCCAGACGTACATCTATCGCGACGGACACCTCTACTCGCGCTACCCGCCAGGCTTCCCCCTCCTGCTCGCTGCCGCCGGAGCGATCGGCGGCGAGCGCGCCCAGCACCTGCTGAATCCGCTCCTCTATCTCGCGTTGCTGGCGGCGCTCGGGCTCGGCGTCGGACAGCTCGCGGGCGCCGCGGCCGGCGTCGCCGTCATGTGGGCACTGCTCGTCGTGCCGGCCGAGGTGCACTACTGGGGCATCACCGTCGCGCGCGACCTGCCGGCGCATCTGCTGGCGCTCGTTGCCGTGTGGGCCGCCTGGCGTGGCCGCACCACGCTCGCCGGGTTCGTGCTGGGCTACGCGTGCAGCATCCGTCCCGATGCGGTGCTCTGGGGGCTCGCGGTCGGCGCCGTCGCGCCGCGGCTTCCGCTGCGCACGCTCGTGCGGGGCGGGCTCGCGTTCGGCGTCGGCCTCGTGCCGTTGCTCGCCTACAACACCATCACGCAGGGGCACCCGTTCGCCTTCACCCAGGGGAGCGAGTTCCGTCACGTCCTCGCCGCCACGCCACCCGCACTCCTGGCGAGCTTGGTCTCGGGCGGCGGCTTCCGTTTCGCGCACCTGCCCGCCACCCTCCCCGTCCACCTGCGCTACCTGTGGGATGCGTTCGGGCTCCTGCTGATTCCCGCGCTCGGCGCGCTCTGCATCGCCGTCCGGCGACGGGCGCCCATCGCCGGCGCCTTCGGGCCCTACGCCATCGTCGCGTTCCTCTTCTACAGCTGCTGGGGACACGGCGACGCGCGCTATCTCGTCGGGGTCGCGCTCTGCCTGTTGGCCCTCGCCGCCATCGGCACGGCCCAGGGCTGCCGCTGGCTGTCGACGGGACCGTGGCCATGGCGCCTCGTCGCGGTGGCCGTCATCGCGACGATCCTCGGCGTCGTGCCGCGCGAACACGCGTCCCGCGTGCGCACCGTCGAGCTGGCGCTCGGTGGCGCCGCGCTCGTGAGCCTGGTGCTCCCGCCGGCGCTCGCCGCCGTCGCACCCGCAGCGGCCATGGCGACCGTCGGGCTCACACGTGTCGCGCAGGGCTCGGGAGAGCGCGATCCGTTCCAGGAGCCGCAGGTCGACCGCGCCCGCGCCGCGATCGAGGCGCTGGTCCCGTCGGGGTCGCTCGTCCTGACGACGCCGTCGCTCGGACGACCGGGCGAGAACATCACCCACTACACGCACGCGGACGCGAGCTACCTCGGCGAGACGTCAGCCATGGGCTCGAGTCCCGCAATAGCGGCGCAGACGGTTCTCGGCACCGGCGATCAGGTCTTCCTCCTGCTCGGTACGCTCGATCCACTGCCGTTTGTCGCCGACATCCGCGAGGTCGCGCGACGCGACGGCCCCAGCCTGCACGACTGGTTCGCCGATCCGACCCGCGCGCCCCTGGGGGCCGTCCTCTACGAGGTCGTCGGGATGACCCCGCCCTCGTGAAACCAGCACTTCATCGTTGCGCCTCAAAAGTCGCGATGGTACCGTCGCGCGATTCGCATGAGACAGCGCGAACTCAGCATTCTCCAGAAGCTGCTACACGAGCGGAAACAGGAGCTCCTCGGCGAAGCCGGTCGCACCGTCGACGGCATGGGCGAGCACCGCGAGCAGTTCCCCGACCCGGCCGACCGGGCCACCCTCGAAGGCAACCGCAACCTCACCCTCCGCATCCGTGACCGCGAGCGGAAGCTCATCACGAAGATCGAGGAGGCGCTCGTCCGCATCGACGACGGCGAGTACGGAAAGTGCGAGGAGTGCGGCGAGGAGATCGGCTTCGCCCGCCTGAAGGCGCGCCCCGTCACCACGCTCTGCATCGAATGCAAGTCGCTGCAGGAAGCGGACGAGCGCAAGCGCAAGTACTCGTAGGCGCTACGCCCGCCGCCACTTGATCGAGCATCCCATCGACACGATCTGCTCGCGCGCCGGGGCCGCCCCGGCCAGCAGCGCGTCGAACGCCGCCGCCAGCTCGCGCCGCTGCACCTTCGCGGGCTCCTTCCAGCTGTCGTCGAGACGACCGTGGTAGGCGAGACGCCGGGCGCGGTCGTAGACGAAGATGTCCGGCGTGCAGACGGCGTCGAACGCGCGCGCCACGTCCTGATCGGCATCGATCAGATACGGGAAGTCGTAGTGCAGCTCGCGCCAGCGTCGCAGCAGGTTCTCGGGGCTGTCGTCGGGATAGTCGGTGGGATCGTTCGAGCAGATGCCCACCAGCTGGACGCCGCGCGGTCCGTACTCGCGCCCGAGCGCGATCAGCCGCTCCTCGATGGCCTGGACGTAGGGGCAGTGGTTGCAGATGAAGAGGACCGCCAGCACGGGTTTGTCGCCGGCGTCGTCCCGGGCGAAGATGCCCCCGTCCACGCGCGGCAACTGGAAGTCGGGGCATGGGGTGCCGAGCGGGACGGAGCGGTTCTCGGTGAGCGCCATGTCGGTCGGTTACCGCCGGTCGCAGAAGGAGGCAAGGTGGAGACCATCGTGAACCTGCCGGCCGTGCGTCCGGGCCGTCTGGCGGCGAAGCTGCTGTCGGCCTCGCTCCTCGACGAGACCCGCGAGCTGCGTCCGCTGCTCCGCGGGGCGCGCACGGAGGAGCTCCCCGAGGGCCTGCGCCTCGTCCTCCGTCTCGACGTCCGCACGCTGGCCCAACTCGCCGAAGTCATCCGCGACCTCGCCGACCACTGGCCCTTCCTCTCGTTCCGCCTGCTGGCGTCGCCCCCCGCGTGCTGGCTCGAGGTCGAGGGGACCGGCGAGGCTACGGCCGTCGCGCGCGCGGTGTTCGGCGAGCTCGGCGCGCCCTAACCGCAACGAGGTTGCGAAAGCCCCCGCGGCATGTACTTCTGTGCCGCCGCCGATGTCCCCCCTGGTTCTCGCCCTCATCGCCACCCTCTGGGTGAGTGCCATTTCCCTCGTCGGCATCGTCGTCTTCTACAAGCGACGGCCGACGGAACGCGGCAACGCCTTCCTGCTGAGCTTCGCGGCGGGTGTGCTGCTCGCGACGTCGTTCCTCGAGCTGCTCCCGGAAGCGGTCCACAAGGCCGAGCACGACGAGAACGTGTTCATCGCCACGCTGGTCGCGATGATCGTGTTCTTCCTCCTCGAGCGCATGCTGCACGGCTTCCACGTGCACGAGGAGGACAGCCACGCGGTGACGTCGCGCTATCTGATCCTCGTCGGCGACGGCCTGCACAACTTCATCGACGGCATCATCATCGCCGCGAGCTTCGCCGTCAGCCCGGAGCTGGGCTTCGCCACCACGTTCGCCGTCACGGTGCACGAGGTGCCGCAGGAGCTGGCCGACTTCGGCATCCTGATCGGCGGCGGTTTCTCGCGCAGCCGGGCGCTGCTCCTGAACTTCGTGTCGGGACTGACGTCGGTGCTGGGCGCGCTCGCGTTCTTCCTCGTCTCGCCCGCCATCGAGGGGCAGATCGCCTGGTTCATGACGGCCACCGCCGGCATGTTCATCTACATCGCCGGCTCCGACCTGATCCCGCAGCTGCACCACCATCGCACCGGGCTGAGCGCGTGGATCTACATGCCGTTCCTCGGCGGCGTGATCCTGATCGCGATCATGGGTGCGCTGATCGCGCACTGACGCGGGCGCGCTCGATCACCGCCGGCGGCACCGGATCGAAACGCGCCGCGCCGGCGCGGAACATCCCGGGGGCCAGCACCCGGAGCAGCCACGCGAAGCGCATCGTCCACGGCACCCACGCCTCGTGTCGTCGGCGTGCGATGCAGTCGAACACCGCCGCCGACACCGCACTCGGCGGCAGCTTGCGGCCCTGGAACGCCGTCGGCTCGTCGGTCTTCTGCCAGATCTCGGTGTCGATCGGGCCGACGTGGATGACGGCCGTGTGAATGCCCGAGCCGGCGAGGTCGAGGCCACAGCCCTCGGTGAAGCCGGTGAGCGCGAACTTCGACGCCGCGTACACCGCCTCGCGCGGCGGCGGCAGCTTGCCCGCCACCGACGACACGTTGACGATCCATCCCTCGCCGCGCGCCAGCATCGGCCGCATCGCGGCGAGCGTGAGCCACGCCGGCGCCAGGAAGTTCACCCGCATGACGTACTCGATCTCGTCGGGCGTCACGTCGTAGAGCTGCTTGTGCTTCGAGATGCCGGCGTTGTTGACGACGACGTCGAGGCGCCCGAAGCGCGCGAGCGCGCGCGTCACCAGGCCGTCGGTGAAGGCGCGATCGGCGACGTCACCGACCAGCGCCTCGACGTTCGGTCCGCACGCGCGCGCCACCTCGGCGAGCGGCTCGGCGCGACGCGCGCACACCACCAGCGATGCGCCGCGCGCCGCGAAGTCGAGCGCGAGCTGGCGGCCGATGCCCGACGACACGCCGGTGATGATCGCCGTGCGACCGTGGTAGTCCATGCGCCGCGTCTCGCAGAGGGACGCCGGCAGCGTCAAGCTCAGAGCGGCAGCCGTCGCAGACGGAGCGCATTGGCGATGACCGACACCGAGCTCAGGCTCATGGCCGCCGCCGCGATCATCGGGCTCAGCAGCAACCCCGTCAGCGGATACAGCACGCCCGCAGCGACGGGGACGCCGATGGCGTTGTAGACGAACGCCAGGAAGAGGTTCTCGCGGATGTTGCGCATGACGCCGCGCGAGAGGCCGCGGGCGCGCGCGATGCCGCGCAGGTCGCCCTGCACCAGCGTGACGCCGGCGCTCTCCATCGCGACGTCGGTCCCCGTCCCCATGGCGATGCCGACGTGGGCGCGCGCCAGCGCCGGCGCGTCGTTGACACCGTCGCCGGCCATGGCGACGGTGCGCCCCTCCGCGACGAGCCGCTCGACGGTGGCGCTCTTGTGCTCGGGCAGCACCTCGGCCTGCACCTCGTCGATGCCGAGCTGACGCGCGACGGCCTCGGCGGTCGTGCGGCTATCGCCGGTGAGCATCACGATACGGAGCCCGTCGGCGCGGAGCAGGCGCAGCGCCTCGGGGGTGGACGCCTTGATCGGATCGGCGACGCCGAGGAGACCCGCCGCGACGCCGTCGATGGCGACGAACATCACCGTCTGCCCGTCGCGTCGCAGCGTCTCGGCACGATCGCCGAGCGCGCCGACGGCGATGCCGAGCTCGTCGAGCAGCGCGCGGTTGCCGAGCGCGACGCGCATGCCGTCGACGCGTCCGGTGACGCCTTTGCCCGTGATCGAGCGGAAGTCGTCGACCGGTGCGAACGTCGCGCCGCGGTCCGCGGCGCCCTGCACGATGGCCCCGGCCAGCGGATGCTCGCTGCCGCGCTCGAGGCTCGCCGACAGCCCCAACAGGTCGTCGCGCCCCTCGACCGTCACGAGACGCGGCTTGCCCTCGGTGAGGGTACCCGTCTTGTCGACCACCAGGGTGTCCACCTTCTCGAGCAGCTCGAGCGCCTCGGCGTTGCGGATGAGCACCCCCGCCTGTGCACCGCGACCGGTGCCCACCATGATCGACATCGGCGTGGCCAGTCCGAGCGCGCACGGGCACGCGATGATCAGCACCGACACCGCGGCGACGAGCGCATGCGCCAGCCGTGGCTCGGGACCGACCAGCATCCAGGCCGCGAAGGCGACGACCGCAACCGCGATCACGGCCGGCACGAACCAGGCCGACACGACGTCGGCGAGCCGCTGGATGGGCGCCCTGCTCCGCTGCGCGTCGCTCACCATCTGGACGATGCGGGCGAGCAGCGTGTCACGCCCGACCTTGTCGGCGCGGATGACGAGCGAGCCCGTCCCGTTCACGGTCCCGCCGACGACCCGCGTCCCGGCCTGCTTCTCGACCGGGATCGGCTCGCCGCTCACCATCGACTCGTCGACGGCGCTGCTGCCCTCTTCCACCACTCCGTCGACGGGCACCTTCTCCCCGGGACGGACGCGCAGGCGATCGCCGACCTGGATCGACGCGATCGGCACGTCGACCTCGGTGCCGTCCGCATCGAGGCGCCGTGCGGTCTTCGGCGCGAGCCCCAGCAGCGCACGCAACGCACTGCCGGTCTGGCTGCGCGCGCGCAGCTCGAGCACCTGACCGACGAGGACGAGCGTCGTGATCACCGCCGCCGCCTCGAAGTACAGCGGCACGCCGTGCGGCCCCGTCGCCGGGATCAGGTGCGGGAACAGCGTCGCGACGACGCTGTAGCCGTACGCCACGCCGCTGCCGATGGCGATGAGCGTGAACATGTTGAGGTGGCCGGTGCGGATCGACATCCAGCCGCGCGCGAAGAACGGCGCCGCACCCCAGACCACGACCGGGGTCGCGAGGACGAGCTGCAGCCACGCCAGGACCTGGGGCGAGACGGCATGCTGCACCGGCTGCCCCGGAATCAGGTCGGACATCGCGAGCAGGAAGAGCGGCGTGGTGATGACGGCGCAGACGCGCAGCCGCCGCGTCATGTCGTCGAGCTCGGGATTGGCCTCGTCGGCGTCGAGCGAGACCGTGCGCGGCTCGAGCGCCATGCCGCAGATCGGACAGCTGCCGGGGCCGCGCTGCACGATCTCCGGATGCATCGGACAGGTGTACTCCTGCGTCGGATCGGCGGCTGGCTTCGTCGTGGGGTGCAGGAACTCGTCGGGATTCGCCGCGAAGCGCTCCGTGCAGCGCGCGCCGCAGAAGTGGTGGTCGCCGTGGTGGTGCGCGGTCTTCGTCGCATCGACGGTCATGCCGCAGACGGGATCGCGGACGAGGTTCGGGACGAACGCACCCGGATCGGCGGCGAATCGCTGCAGGCAGCCCTCGCTGCAGAAGTGATACTCGCTGCCGGACGCCTTCCGATGGTGCGCGGTCGCCGTCGGATCGACGGTCATCCCGCAGACGGGGTCCTTGGTCATGCCGCCTAGCGGTTAAGGCTGGACCGACGCGGAGTCAAAGGCGACGGCACGCCGCATGCACTCTATTCCCCGCATGCGAACGCTCGTGGTGGTGCTGGTGGTTGGGTTTCTCGGGGTTCCGGCCGTGTTCGCCGCTCGGCGAGTGCCGAAGGATGAAGCACCGCGCGCAACGGATCTGTTGCGTGCGCAACGCTTCGCCGAGGAAGTGGAAGAGCGCCGTCAGCTTCCGTCGCCGGTCAATGGCGGCGGATGGCGGCAGGGCGGCACGGGCTGGGATGCGCCGGGAGCGCCGCGGGGTGGGAGGAAGGTCCAGGGACGTGTCGGGCCGGGGACGCGGCGATAGGCGTTCGTGGCGGTGGGGCGGCCCGACATTCGGTCGGTCGGGCCGCCCCGGAGCGTGTTCGGGGTTGACCCTCTCGGGACCGGTGGGTATACGCGGGGTTCCTCGCAATACCACCCGCCGTCGTCGTCCGTTGCGCCGTCCTGGCGCGTTCCATGTGGGGCCGTAGCTCAGTTGGGAGAGCGCTAGAATCGCACTCTAGAGGCCGGGGGTTCAATTCCCCCCGGCTCCACTTTTCGTTTGCGCAATTCCAATTCGTCAGCACTCGTCCAACTCATCCACCCACGCCCCTGACACTAGCTACTCTGCGCGTTCTCATCGGAACGACGACTCGGTGGTCACTTCCTCGCGCCGCTGCAGTCCGCAGGTCGTCGAGCGTGACGGTGTGGTAGCGCTCTAGCATCGACGGCGTCCGGCGTCGGTCGCAGTTCTGTACCCGAGCCGGATCGTTCCTCTACTGCAAGCCGGGCGGCAGCAGGTGAACGCGGCCGACACCGCGTTCGCGGCCCGTTGGCCGCGCGAAGGTCGCCGCCGTGTCAGTCGGGTTTCGCGATCACCTGGACGGTAAGGGTCGGCTGGCTATCGATCAGGATGACGGTGCTGCCGAAGTGCAGCGTCAGCCGTCCGGGATGGCGCTTGGCATCCTCGGTGACGTTGGACACCGGCCCGACATCGAGAGTGACACGCGTGGTGCCGGAGGCGTCCACCAGCTCGCTGATGAACCGCTGCTGAACGGTCTCGAGGGCTACGCGTAGTCGGCTGCCGTCGTGTCCCTCCACCAGGAAACGCGCGTCGTTCGCCACGCCTTCGACGCCGGAGCCACCCAGAGTCTTCGCCATGCGGGAAATGGTTTCGATCATGAGGCCGGTATAGTCGAAGCTCGTGCGACCTGTCATCGGGTCTCGGGTGCTCGGGCCGCCACGGCGACCGGTGGCCTCCGGGCCGTCGCCGGCGCGCCCCCGTTCCGGCACACTGCCCCCCCCCTGGAGTTGATTCGGTGCGGCCGTTCGCGGGGACGAGAGCGGCCCTCAGGACCACGCGCGGTGGCGTCCGGCGAACCTTGCCGGAAGGCGCTGGATGTCGCTGAGCAGCTCACGGCTTTCCGATACCGACATCTCCGGCAGGCCGAGCTCGATGCCGTCGGACAGCCCGCCGAAGCGTTCGGCGATCGCCGCGGGCAGCCGGTCGTAGGTGGCGACCGCGCAGAACTCGCGCAAGACGTCGTCGGTGACGAGCGCCGCCATCTCGCTCCAGCGGCCCCGCTTCGAGAGCTGATGCAGCTCCATCCCCAGATCCTCCCAGCCGTGGACGGCCAGGACCGGGTGGTAGCTGCGGGTCGAGCCGTAGAACGCGATGCGGTAGCGGATCGCCTCGCTCATGCGAGCGACCGTGGCATCGTCTGGTCCCGTGACCACGAAGCCGCCGCCGCAGACCTCGAACTCCTCGCGGTGGCGGCCCGCCTGTCGCAAGCCCGTCTCCAGGCTCGGCAGTGCCACCTCCTCCAGATAGCGGCGCGTGCAGAAGCCGTGCAGCCGCACGCCGTCGCAGACGCGGCCCGCGAGCCGCAGCATCGCCGGCCGGACGGCCGCGACGTAGACGGGCGGGTCCGGAATCTCGAGCGGCGGTGGTACGAACTCCGGCGTCATGAGCGTGAAGCGATAGTGCGTTCCCTCGAACGCCAGGGGCGCGCCAGTCCGCCAGGTGTGCCAGATCGCCCGCAGGGACTCGACGTATTCGCCCAGCCGCACCGCCGCATCCGGCGTCCACGGCACGCTGAAGCGGCGCTCGTTGTGCCCCTTCACCTGCGTGCCGAGGCCGAGCCCGAAGCGCCCGCGCGAGTTGCGCTGCAGGTCCCACGCGATCTGCGCCACCACCATGGGACTGCGGGGAAACGCCACCGCGATCGCGGTGCGGAGACCGACGCGCGTGGTCGCGGAGGCTGCCGCGGCGAGCAGCAGGAAAGGATCGGCGTTGATCTCGGGCACGGCGAGGGAGTCGAAACCAGCGGCCTCGATGCGGCGCGCGCTCTCGGCAGCGGCGCCCCAGTCGTGATCCATGACGAAGCCTTCAACTCGCATCGCGACAGTGCCTAGCAAATACCGCCGGCCGAGGTCCATCCAAGGCTCGGGCGGCCCGTCTCGATCAGGAACCCGCCGGCGCCCCAGTCGGTCCTCGACCCGTCGTGGTTGCGACGTCCTCTAGGAGAGCCACTTCAGCACTGAGCCACCGTCACCGACGCAGCCCCACGCTGACAGCAGACCGCGTTCGAGGCCGTCCAGGTGGCGCCGCGCAGGCCGAAGCGACTCCCCGTCCCTGCCAGTAGGAACGAACATCCGGTGGCGAGCACCCCGGAGCCCTGCTCTGCTACACGACGACGAGCAAGGTAGCCTGAATCCACCGCCGTCGCTCCTCCTCGCGACCAGTTCGGACAGCAAACGCAGCGGCTCGGCCAGTGTCGGGATCTCTGCGTGCCGACCAACTTCGCCGGTCCACCGATGTGACGTGACGCGCAACCCGGAAACGCGGCTACCCCCCGGCGTTTCCGATTGGCGATTTTTCCATCGACCCCTCGTCCGATCGTCTATCCGCCGGCGTGGTCTTCGTCGCGTGCAGACGCACGCGCCACGGGCTCGACCCGTGCTTCACCCCGCGCCGCGACCGCATGGTCCCTGGGGCGGGCGGGAGGTAGCAACAGAAACTGGGTTGCAAGTTCGCTTACACTCGAGCAAGGAGTGATGGTGCAACGGCCTAGCGCGCCTGGCTCGAGGCGCCACGGCATCTGAGGCTGGCACCTCCATGGTGCTGGAGGCCATATTTCTCATTCGACGAATACTCGACGATGACGACTCCACCATGCTCGAGTGCGATGATGACCCGAAGTCGCTGGACACCCGTCCTGGCAGCGACGCTGATCGCCGCGATCGGAACGACGTGTGTCGCCGCCATGCCCACGCCGGAACCCGGCCGGCGTGTCTACGACCTGGCACGCGTCATGTCAGACGCGGATCGCCAGGCGCTCGCGAACGATCTCACCGACGTCGAACGCACGACCAGCGCACAGGTCGCGATCGTGACGGTACCGTCGCTCGACGGGCAAACTGTCGAGAGCTACGCGAACGCGCTCATGGACGAGTGGGGCATCGGGGCGCGGGATCGAAACAACGGTGTCCTGCTCCTGGTTGCGCCGAACGACCGCAAAGCTCGCATCGAGGTCGGCTACGGTCTCGAGCCGATACTACCCGACGAGCTCTGCGGGAGCTTGCTCGATTCACATGCGATTCCGCGCTTCAGGGCGGGAGACTACTCGGGCGGGATCAGCGACACCGCGCAGGCGATCATCGCCGTGCTGCGAGAGCAACCCGAGGCGGCGCGCGGCGTCCCAAACTCGGCACCGCAGTGGATCCGCCGGAGGCTGCGGGACGCGAATACCTCGGCCATCCTTGCTCTAGTCGCCTCCTTGGTCACCGCGCTCGTGAGCATCTACTGCAAGCGACGCCGCCATTTTCCGCGGTCAGGTTTTGCGGTCCTCGCCGTCGGCCTGGTCGCCGCGGCCGGTCCCGCAATCTACGCCAACTCCAACGAGCCCGGTCGTGTGATTGGCCTGGTCATCTGTCCGCTGCTCGCGTTCGTTGCCAGCGCCATAGTCTATCGCCGCTATGGACGGCGCACGTGTCCGAAGTGCGGCAACGACGTGGAGCTGCTCGACGAGCGATCCGAAGCGAAGTACTTGAAAGCCGCCCAGCGGCTCGAAGAGAAGCTCGGTTCTGTCGACTACGACGTGTGGCTTTGCCACGCATGCCTGTCGACGCACGTTCCGCACCACGACAACTGGTTCTCGGAGTTGTTCGAGTGTCCACGTTGCAAGCACCGCACGTGCAAGGAGGAGCGGCGGACCATCTCGTTCCCCACGAGTACGTCGACGGGTCTCGACGAATGCCACTCCTGGTGTCTGTCGTGTCGCTACGACGTGAGGCAATCGCAGACCACCTCGATGCTGGAATCCTCGTATGGAGGTGCCGGAGGAGTTTCCAGCGACAGTTTCGGCGGCGGATCGAGCGGCGGGTCGTGGGGTGGGTCGGGAGGAGGCTCGGGAGGAGGTTCGTTCGGTGGCGGCTCCAGCGGAGGCGGCGGCGCCTCGCGGAGTTGGTGACATGGCCTTCACCCTCGGAGTTCTGGCGATCGGTGCTTTGTGCGTTGTCTGGTACCTGTCCACGTTCAATGGGCTGATCGGCAGCCGCTATGCCGTGGACCAGAGCTGGGCGAATGTGGAGGTCGAACTGAAGCGGCGGGTCGATCTGATCGCGAACTTGGTCGAGACCACCAAAGGATACGCGGCGCACGAAAGGCACGCCCTCGCCGAAACGACTGCGCTACGCCTGGGACGCGTAGCGAACGCCACCGAGGCCAACGCAGCCGAGCCGGCCACGACGCAGCTCGTCGCGCGCCTTCTCGCAGTGGCGGAAGCGTATCCGGAGCTCAAGGCCGACGCGCAGTTCCGGGCACTCCAGCAAGAGCTCTCCGGCACGGAGAACCGCATCGCCGATCGACGTCAGGCGTACAACGCCACGGTCAACGCGTACAACACGCGATGCGAATCGGCGCCGTCGAACATCGTGGCCGCGCTGCACCAGTTTCAGCTGAAGACGTTCTTCGACGCGCCACCGGAGGCCGATCGATTGCCACGCGTGAGCCTTTCGTGAGCCGCGGGCGCGTGCTCGCGTCGGTGGGGGCTGCATTCGTGCTGTGTCTCGCGGTGGCGCTGGCGTTGGACAGCGTGCGCGCCCTACGCCGAGCGCGCGTCGATCTCGCAGCGGCGGACCGAGAGCTACGCCTTCACGAAGAGCGCCTCGTCTCGATTCTGAACGGGAGTCCCGACGTTGGGGAGCGTGTACACGCGGCAACCGCGGCGTGGACGCAAGCCCAGGCTCGTACGGCACGGCATGCGACCTACCGTGCGCTCGCCACGACGGCACGGGACATTGCGACCATCGAGGGGCGTCTCGGCGATCAGATCGCCGGTGCTCTCAACCGCCACGACATTGCGCAGCGACGCTATGACGATGCGGAAGCCCTCTGCCAGTCATTGGCCTCCACATCGCGCGGACACCTGGCCGCCGCGCTGATGCGCGCCCAACGGCCGTGCGCCGATTGATCGTGGCGTCTTCGCGTCGCCGGTCGGTGTCGGCGTAGTCCCCGCCGACGACTCCGATCTAGCCGCCGCTCACATCGCGCGGAGACGCGCAGAGCGCGTACAACGCTGTGGCGTTCCGCGACTGTGCGCGCGTCCAGTCGACTGGGACATTCCCCCGGCTCCTCTTTCGTTCGGATGAGGCGCATGGCAGCGCCGGCGTCACCATCCTACCGAGCCAGACAGCGCCTCCGACCCGAAGCTCCGCCACGGCCCGCTCGCGCCTCTCGCCCGAGCCCGCGTCCCGGGGTGGCAATCGCCGCGCCGGCTTGGTAACCAGCGCAGCACTCATGCGGCTCGCCGTCGTCGTCACGTTCCTGCTCGCGGCCGTTCCCGCTATGGCCGCGCAGTACCCAGGCTGGGGCGATACGGGCTGGACGTACGCCAGCAAGCGCGATTGCTGCGCCGGTGCGATCGCCATCGCGCAGGACTACAGCGCCCAGGCATGCTTCGACTCCGGTGGTCAGCCCCGTCCGACGACCGGCCAGCAGCGCGGCACCTGCCAGGCACAGTGGATGCAAGACGGCGAGGGCAACATGCTCTACCGTTGTTACGGCGACGCCGCGGTCTGGTGCCGGTAGTCCGTCTCCCCTAGGAGCTGGTACGCGCGCGTTCGAGGCGACCCTCGAACCACGCGGCCCAGCGATCGGCCGCCGCACGCACGTCGGCCCAGGTCTGCAACTGGTGCGCCCGGCGTCGATCGACGCCCATCGCCACGACCGCGCCGCTCGCCGCGTCACTCAGCTCGCCCTCGAGGGCGGCCGCGTCGACGAACGTCCGCGTCGCCGGCGCGAGCGGCTCGTCACCGGAGAAGGCCGCCGTCGGCGGGACCGCGTACGTGAAGACGTCGAGCACCGGATCGTCCTGCCGCGCCTGCGTGAGGCCGAGGCGGATGCGGAGCACGCCGGGGCCGGGCTGGTCGACGAGCCGAAACGAACGCTCCAACCGGGTACGCACCGCACGCTGCAGCTCGAACGCCAGGCGTTCGAGATCCTCCGGCGGGATGTCGGCGAGCGACTGCTTGCCGCTGCGCCAGATCGTGACCGGCTCGAAGAGGATGCGATCGTAGGCCGCGAGGGTGGCCCGTCGATCGTGGTACACGAACGTCGGCTGATCCGGGCCTCCCGGCACCAGACGCGAGTAGTCGTCCAGGAAGCCCGACATCTCGGCCGCGTTCAGGACCGGCGTGACCCGCTTCGCGCAGGCGACCACGGAGAGCGCCACGACGAGGCTCGCGACGACCAGAGCGGAACGGGTGAAACGCACGCGAGCCGCATATCGGTTCCCGTACGGCCCTGGCAAGGGACTGGGCTTGCCCGCTTCGCCGTCAGTACGGGGGCGACCTTGCGCGACCATGAGCCCGGCGACGACGCGCTTCGACATCGTCAGCCCTGACCCGGCTCGCGCGCGACGGCGGGGTCCGGCGCGACGGTGAACGCCTCGACGGCGTCGTCGAGCGTCGAGAAGAGCCGGACTGCGCCCGTGCCGTCGATGTGGTCGCTCGGGAAGCCCCGCTTCTGCCGCCACTGCTCGATGAGGTGTCGCTTTCCCGCCAGCACGACCTCCACGCCACGTGCGCGTAGGAGATCGCGCAGCTCGATCAGCATGAACACGGCCGTCGTGTCTTCTCGTGTCGAGAAGCTCGTCGCGTCGATGACGACGGCGCGCAGACCGGGACCGGCTGCATTGGCCGCCGCGAGGAGGCGTTCCTTGAAGTACGGGGCATTGAAGAAGGTCAGCGGACCGTCGAAGCGGAACAGCACGAGGCCGGGTGGGGCCTGTGCGCCGGGAAAGTGCTGCAGGTCGTGAAAGCCTCGCACATCGGGCTGAGCGCCCAGCAACTCCACGTTGGGACGTGCCGCGATGTGAACGAACCGGAGCGTCGCCAGCAGGACCGCGACGAGCACGGCATCGATGGCCCCGAACCACACGACGCCGAGGGTGGTCAGTACCGCAAGGAGGAACTCGACCCGTTCGAGACGCAGAATCTCCCGAAACGCCTTCACGTCGATCAACGACATCGCCGACTTGATCAGCACCGCGCCGAGCGCGGCGATCGGCGCGTAGCGAAGCGGTCCGGTGAAGAACACGAGGACGAGTGCAATCGCCCCCGCCGCGACCAGACCGCTGACCTGCGTACGGCCGCCCGCCGAATCGTTGGCCGCCGTCCGCGAATCGGCTCCGGCGACCGGGAACCCCTGGGAGACCGATGCCGCAAGCTGTGCCGCGCCCAATGCGGCGAACTCGCGATCGACGTCGATGTCGTACTGATTCTTCGACGCGAACGCGCGCGTGGTCACGATGCCGGACGTGAAGCTGACGAGCGCGACGGCCGCGGCTTCCGCCATGAGCCGACCGAGCACGTCCACGGGGAAGACCGGCATGCGGAACGTGGGAAGGCCCGCAGGTACCGCGCCGACGACGGCGACACCTGTCTGGTCGAGGCCGAGCAGCGCGACGGCCGTGCCGGAGGCGATCAGCGCCAACAGCGCCGCGGGTACCCGGCGAGAGAGCCTGGGTGCGACGACGAGCACGACGAATGCGCCGGCTCCCACGGCGACGGTTGGCCAGTGGACGAGCGCAGATTTCTGCACCACCTCCAGCAGGCGCGGCGTGATGCCTCCGGCAACCAGTGTGAGGCCGGTGACCTTGCCGATCTGACCCAGGATGATCGTCAACGCGACGCCCGCCAGGTAGCCGACGAGAATCGGCCTGGACAGGAAATCAGCCAACCCGCCCAGCCGGAGAAAACTCGCGCCGATGCAGAACAGCCCTGCGGTGAACGTGAGCGCGATGGTGAGGGACACGTACAGCTGTTGGTCTCCGCCTGCGAGCGGTGCGACCGCCGCCGCGGTCATCGCGCACGTCGCCGCATCGGGCCCGACGATCAGCTGGCGCGACGTTCCGAACATGGCGTAGGCAACCAGCGGCAGAATGCTCGCGTACAGGCCGACGACCGGCTCGAAGCC
This sequence comes from Binatia bacterium, assembly GCA_036009625.1. GTDB lineage: Bacteria > Desulfobacterota > Binatia > DP-6 > DP-6 > DASYLJ01. The sequence goes on along the minus strand of DASYLJ010000108.1, from coordinate 22,867 downwards.
CGCGAGCTGCGCATAGGCCACGCCCACCGGAATGGCGACGGCGGCGACCGACAGGCCGGCCGTCACGTCGTGACGCAGATCACCGCGCCGATAGGTGAGCAGGGTTCGCAGACCTGGCGGCACGAACCTCGAGCGCTCCCCGCGCATGGCCCGGTGTGGCCGTTCCATCATCGACGCCGGGTCCCTGGTGCCCACCGGAAGGTCACGCAGACGATGTTCAGGAAATGTCCGGCACGAGCTTGTACGGGTAGTCCCGCCCGCGCGTCTTGCCCGCCTTCCGCTTTGGCAGCTTGATGGTCTGACGTGGCGGCGATTGGTGCGGGATCTGGCTGAGCAGGTGCGCGATGATGTTCAGCCGTGCCCGCCGCTTGTCGTCCGACCGCGCCACATACCACGGCGCCCACTCGGTATCGGTGGCGACGAACATCGCGTCGCGAGCGCGGGAATAGTCGTCCCACCGCGTGTAGGACTTGATGTCCATCGGTGAGAGTTTCCAAATCTTGCGCCCGTCATCGATCCGGTCCTCGAGCCGTCTCGTCTGCTCGGCCTGCGACACCTCCAACCAGTACTTGAGCAGGATGACGCCAGATTCGACGATGGCCTTCTCGACGAACGGCGTGGTCTGCAAGAACTTCTCGACCTCTTCGTCGGCACAGAAGCCCATCACACGCTCCACGCCGGCACGGTTGTACCAGCTGCGGTCGAAGATCACGATTTCGCCCGCGGCCGGCAAGTGCGGCAGATAGCGCTGCACGTACATCTGGGATTTCTCGCGCTCGGTTGGAGCGGACAGCGCAACGACCCGGAAGACCCGCGGGCTGACCCGTTCCGTGATCGCCTTGATGGTGCCACCCTTGCCGGCGCCATCCCGTCCCTCGAAGACGATGCAGACCTTGAGCCCCGCGTGCTTCACCCACTGCTGGAGCCGTACGAGCTTGACGTGCAGCTTCTTCAGCTCCCGCTCGTAGTCCTTGCGCTTCAATTTTGCCGCTTTGGCAGAGTTAGCGTCCTTTGCGTGCTCGTCGTGCTCCCGCGACGCCTTCGCGTTCCTGGGGCCGTCGAGCTTCGTCTCTCTGTGTGTTTTCACGTGGCCTCCCTGCGTAGCGCACCTATGGTGAGCCAGGGCTCGAGGACGGAAACGGTCGCGCTCGGTGCGAACACACGACCCATACCAGAGGTGACCGTCATACAGTCCACCGGACGACCGGAAGTGCAGGTAGGCCCACGCATGGACAGGTGGTCGTTGGGAATGACCGACAGCGGCGACGGAGGTCCGTGGGCGCGCTCACCACGCGCGTCCGATTCCAGGGGCGCGGGATGGCTGCATCTCGAAGTCTGTCCCGGCTTCTCATGATCGACGGGGGGCTTCTTTCGTCGAGCCCGCGTTGTACCGTTCGCCCAACGCCATCGATCTTCCGAACTCGGCGCAGGCGGTGGCAGCGCTGCCTGCGCCACAACCGACGGTCGAACCGTCTGGAGCAACGATGGGACTCTCATGGCAGCAAGGGCCCTTGGGCCGTAGTCCGAACGGGAGGTTTCTCACCGCCACGCCAATGCCCGAGCGGCTGCTCTTCGCAGAGCCGCTGCGGCGCAGAATGAGCGCCGAGCTCGGTGGGACCATCGTCGTCCGAAGCGACGACGCCGTGATCCTCTTCGAACCGGGTCGCTACCCCGTCGCATACTTCCCTCTCGTCGACGTCGCCGACGGGATCCTCCGCGCCACGGACCACCGCACCACGCACGCGGACCTCGGCGAGACGACATGGTTCGACGTCGTCGGCGGCGACGATCACGTCGCACGCCGCGGTGCCTGGCAGCACGTCGCACCGCCCGCGCACGGCGCACCACTCCGCGACTTCGTCGCCTTCGGATGGCGCGCGATGGACGCCTTCTACGAAGAGAACGAGCGCATTCTCGGCCACGCCGCCGACCCCTATCACCGGATCGACATCCGACGGACCTTGCGCCACCTCGTCGCGCGGAACGGCGACGGACTGGTTGCGGACACGCATGCGCCGCTGGTGCTCTACGAGTCGGGCTTCGCTCCGCGCTGGTACGTTCCCCGTACCGACGTGGTCGCCGCAGCGCTGCAACCGGTCGAGGGACAGACCTTCTGCCCGTACAAGGGGCTGGCGTCCTACTACGACGTCGGCGACGCACGCAGAGCCGCCTGGTCGTATCGATCTCCCTTCGACGACATGGCTCGCATCGCCGATCTGGTCTCCTTCGAACCCGACCTGGTGGAGATCACGATCGACGGCCGAACGCTGGCTCCCGTCCCGGGCCAGACGGTCATCGCGCACGGTCCGGACCGCAATCTCAGCGTGGACGAGGTCGGGGGCATCCGGTTCCCGGACAGCGAGTCCTCGGTGCACGTATCGGCATGAGCGCGACGTCGTCGGTCGTGGGCACCCTGGTGTCCGTGAACGTCGGAACGCCGAGGAACGTCGCGTGGCGCGGGAAGACGGTGTTCACGGGCGTCTTCAAGGAGGCCATCAGCGGCCCTCGCCGTGTACGCCGACTGAACATCGACGGCGACGGTCAAGGCGATCTGGCTGGTCACGGCGGCGAGCAGCGCGCCGTGTTCGTCTACCAGATCGACTCCTATCGATACTGGGAACGGACACTCGAGCGCAGCGACTTCGTTCACGGACAGTTCGGCGAGAACTTCACCGTCGACGGACTGAGCGACGACCAGGTGTGCATCGGCGACCAGTACCGGATCGGGAGCGCGGTCTTCGAGGTCACGCAGCCTCGGGTCACCTGCTATCGCGTTGGGATCCGGATGAACGATCCGCGGATACCCGCGTTGCTGGTGTCGCACCACCGTCCGGGATTCTACTTTCGCGTCCTCGAAGAGGGCGAGGTGCAGGCGGGAGACGAGATCGCCAAGCTGGCGTCCGGGCCAGAGCAGATGACGGTCGCCGAGGTGGATGCGCTTCTCTATCTCCCCGGACATCCACCTCCGCAGCTCCGTCGAGCGCTGCGAATCCCCGCGCTCAGCCCCGGCTGGCAGGCCTCCTTTCGAGCCCTCGTCGATGGGCACGTCGGCAGCGGCAATGCCGGCTTGACCGCACCGAGTCCGCCCCCGGCCTGGAGCGGTTTCCGTCCGCTGATCGTGGCCGGCATCGATCGAGAGAGCGAGGCCGTCGTCTCCATCCGCCTCGAAGGCGCCGACGGAGCACCGTTACCCGCCGCCCACCCGGGCCAGTACCTCACCTTGCGCATCGAACCCGACGACCAGCACCGGCCGATCCTGCGCACCTACTCGCTCTCCGGGTCACCTGGCGCCGGCTTCTATCGGATCAGCGTCAAGCGCGAACCCGGCGGCACGGCCAGCGGCTATCTGCACACCCGCCTGCACGTGGGCGACCAGGTCGACATCACCGCGCCTCGCGGCACGTTCATGCTCGACGCGACCCGCGCGCCGGTGTTGCTGATCAGCGCCGGCATCGGTGCGACCCCCCTGCTCGCGATGCTGCACGCGCTCGCGGACCAGCATGCCGCGCGCGAGGTCTGGTGGCTGCACGGCGCGCGCAGCAGCCACGAGCACGCCTTCGCCGCCGAAGCTCGCGCCCTTCTCGCGTCGCTCCCACACGTCCGCACCCACGTCTGCTACAGCCGTCCCACCTCCGACGACCTCGCAGGCCGCGACTTCGACAGCATCGGCCGTCTCTCCGCCGCGTTGCTTGCCGAGCTCGAGCCACCCCGCGACGCCGAGGCCTACCTCTGCGGACCAACGCCCTTCATGGAGGAGATCAGCACCGCCCTGGTCGCGCTGGGCATCGAAGCCTTTCGCATCCACACGGAGCCCTTCGGCCCCAAGCCGGGTCTGACACCCGGCATCGCGTCGGCGCCGGCGACGGCGCCGCATCCACCAGCCGGCCCGCCAGGAAGCGGCCCGACCGTCGAGTTCGCTCGCGGCTCCCTCGCCGTCCGCTGGAGCAACGAGTACGCCAACCTGCTCGAGCTGGCCGAAGCCTGCGACGTCCCCGTTCGTTGGTCCTGTCGCACCGGCGTCTGCCACAACTGCGAGACGATGCTCGTGTCCGGCAAGGTCACCTACAGCCCGGACCCCGTCGAACCGCCCGCCGAGGGCAGCATACTCATCTGCTGCGCGCAGCCGCAGGGCGACGTCGTCCTCGATCTGTGAGCGATCCTTCACCGCCGCGACGCTCCCGAACGACAACCCGAAACGGCAGCCGCTAGGCTGGAGCGCCCCCCCGTCGGCGGTATTTTTCGGGGTGGTGAGAATAATCGTTGACCCGCCGCCGCGCGCCTCGTAGCACGCCGGGAGGATGACGCGCGCGCGAACGAGGCTCATGGCCGCCGCCCTGATCGTGGTCGGGATACTCAGCGGGACGACCCCAGTGCAGGCACAAGGCATCACCCAGCCGCCGCAGCCGAAGGCCGGACCTGGGGGCAGCGACTATCGCCATGGGGACTGGCGTGTGAGCTCCGGGGGGAGCGGCAGCGACGCCTGGTTCGTCTTCGAGCCCATCGAACCGCAGCCGGCGTCGGCCCCGCTCGCCGTCATCATGCACGGGTACTTCGAGTTCTCGGGGTTCGACTCGATGTACGAGCTGATCCGCCATACGGTTCGCAAGGGCAACGTCGTCATCTATCCGCGATGGCAGACCGACAGCATCACCCCGTGTCCGGGCCCGCTCGACATCGAGCCGTGCATGATGTCGGCGCTGAACGGCATCCGCGGCGGACTGGCGTATCTCGAATCCAGCCCCGACCGCGTCCAGCCGGAGCTCGACCGGACGAGCTACTTCGGGTTCTCGTTCGGCGGCATCATCACCGCGAACCTGACGAACCGGTACGAGTCGCTCGCCTTGCCGAGGCCCAGGGCGATCTTTCTCGAAGATCCGCACGACGGCGGCCTCACCGCCCCCGACGAGCCGGCGCTGGACGACTCGCTCTCCGGCATCCCGTCCACGGTGAAGCTGCAATGCCACTCCGGCGCGGCCAGCGTCTCCGGGCCCGACGGAGCGGTGACGACCTGCAATGCGGTGTTCTCGAAGCTCGGGCACATTCCGAAGAAGAACAAGGACCTCGTCCTCACCCACGACGACGCGCATGGCGAACCCGCGCTCTCGTCGGCGCACGGCGTGTGCGCGTCGCGTCCCGGCCTGGCCGACGCCTACGACTGGAACTTCTGCTGGAAGGTGTGGGACGCGCTCCAGAGCTGTGCGTATCGCCGCAGGGACTGCCACTACGCGCTGGGCAAGAGCCGCAAGCACCGCTCCATCGGTAAGTGGAGCGACGGCGTCCCGATCACGCAGCTGAAGGTCCAGGACGCGGCGCCGATCGCCCCATGACGCGGAGAGAGGGACACGACATGGCTTCGACAGCACCGGCAGGACGAACGATCGCTGCAGCGCTCGCGCTCTACCTCGCGTCCGTCACGGCGGCGAGCGCGAGCGGATGCCCCAGCACCGTCGACGAGTCCACCTTCGCCAGCGAGACCGAGCTACGGGAGCTGGCATCGAAGATGGCCGGCTTCGGGCTGCGCAGTACGGCGAGCCGGTCGAACGAGCAGTTCATCGACTGGCTCAAACAGCAGATGCGCCGGATCGACGGCATGAAGATCCGAACCGAGCGCATCAAGCTGCGCCGATGGCAGCCGCTGCCGGAGTCCGACGACGTGCCGGGTCGCGACCTCGCGAAGGCCGGAGAGCTCCGACTCGTCCAGTCCGACGGCTCGACGCAGCCGATTCCGGTCGCCGGCGCGGTCCCCTACGCATTGCCGACGTCGAAGAACGGCTCGCGCGGACCGCTCGTCTACCTCGCACCCGACCAGCCGATCACGGCGCAGAATGCCGCGGGCAAGGTCGTGCTGCGCGAGTTCCCGGATCGCGCCATCCCGTACATCGGGTTCCAGATCCTCGGCATCTACCTCACGCCCGATCTGGCCGCACGGACGGGAAACTACGAACGCCCGTATCTCGCCGCGCTGCACGACGAGATGCTCGCCGCCGGTATCGCCGGAGCCGCCGGCATCGTGTTCGCCTTCCACGTTCCCACGGAGCAGGTGCGCGGCTACTTCGACCCGCACAACGGAACCCACTACACCGTGCCGGCGGTCTTCGTCGGCGGTGACGAAGCCGAGCAGCTGAAGGCGGCGGCAGGTGGCAACGTGTCCGCGTCCATCGTGGTCCGCGCCGAGGTCGGTCGCGCCAAGACGAGAAACCTGATTGCGACGCTTCCCGGTCAGAGCCCCGAGCGCATCGTGTTCTCGGTGAACACCGACGGCAACACGTGGGTGCAGGACGACGGCAACGCCGGCATCCTGGCGCTGGCGCGCTATCTCGCCGACCTGCCGATCGAGTGCCGCCCGCGCACGTTCGAGTTCATGTTCGGCGCCGCGCACCTCCACATCTCCCGCGAGGGCACCGATCGATACGCGTCCCAGCTGGACCAGGACTACGACGACGGCACCGTCGCGTTCGCGTTCGTCCTCGAGCACCTCGGCACGCGCGAGATCCTTCCCGTCCCCGACGCGGACGGCTCGGGGCAGCATCTGGAGTTCACAGGGGCCGGCGACCCGCTCCTCTGGGCCGCGGGCGACAGCGAGGCGCTGCGCCAGGCCGCGATCACGGCCACGCAGCAGCGCCATCTCGACTACACCGCCGTGCTCAAAGGCGCGGAGCTTCCCGTCGCGGGTCGCGTTCCCGAAATCTGCTCGTTCGGCGGCATCGGCGGCGCGTTCCAGAGCTACCTGATCCCGACGATGGCGATGATCTCGGGGCCGTGGTCACTGTGGGCGCCGTCGTTCGGCGAGAGCGCGATCGATTTCACGCGCATGCGCAGCCAGCTGCTGGCGGCCGGCGACGCCGTGCTCGGGCTGGCGCAGCTTCCCAGCGCGCAGATCGCAGGCGACTATCCGCGCCTCCGCGCGCAGCGGGCCGCGGGAGCGCCGACCTGTTCCCACGAGCTGCCTCCGGAACAGGCGCCCGGCCCCGGAGGCTGAGTCGTGACCCCGAGAGAGCAATGGCGAGCCGTCGACTGATGTCTGGTTTCGGCCCAAGCTGGGAACATGGACGTTCCGCTCTCCGTACTCGACCTGTCGCCCGTGGGTGCCGGCGTGTCGCCGAGCGAGGCGATCCGGGAATCGATCCAGCTCGCCCGCGCCGCCGATCGGCTCGGCTACACGCGATACTGGTTCGCCGAGCATCACAACATGGCGAACATCGCGACCTCGGCGCCCGAGGTGCTGATCGCGCACGCGGCGGCGGTGACCACGCGCATCCGCGTCGGCGCGGGCGGGATCATGGTGCCGAACCACGCGCCCCTGCACGTCGTCGAGGTGTTCCGCACGCTCGAGGCGCTGCACCCGGGACGGATCGATCTCGGGCTCGGGCGCGCGCCGGGCACGGATGCGTTGACCTCACAGGCGCTTCGTCGCGAGACCGCCGACGTCAATCAGCTGCTCGGCGAGTTGTTGGCGTTCGAGCGCGGCCAGTTTCCCGAGCGCCATCCATTCGCCCAGATCACGCCGATGCCGTCGGACGTGCGGCTGCCGTCGATCTGGATGCTGGGCTCGACGCTGACGGGCGCGTCGATTGCGGCGAAGCTCGGCGTGCCGTTCGCCTTCGCGGGACACTTCACGATGACCCACGCGAAGGACGCGATCGCGCACTACCGCGGGCACTTCGTACCGTCACCGCAGCTCGCCGAGCCGTACCCGATGCTTGCGGTCACCACCGTGTGCGGGATCGACGACGTCGAGGCCGACCGGCTCGCCGCCCCGATGCGGGTCGCGGTCGTCAACAGCCGCACCGGCAGGCGCGCGCCGATCCCCACGATCGAGGAGGCGCTGAGCCGCACGTTCTCGGCGGCCGAGCAGACGATCCTCGACGAGTTCTTCGCCGGCGCCGTGATCGGCGGCCCCGCCACGGTCGGCGAGCGGCTGCGCGCCCTCGCGCGAGACTACGACGCCTCGGAGCTGATGCTGTCGACGCTCGTCCCCGGCCTCGACGCGCGCGTCGCCTCACTCGAGCGATCGATGGCGGCGATGCGCTGAGCTGCGAGATCTCTGGCACCGCACCGGGCCCGGTCGGGCGATCCCGACCGAGCCGCACGGTGGCTCAGCGCCAGCGGATGAAGAACAGGTCTTCCGCGGCGTTGCCGTCACCCGCCACCAGGTTGCCGGCGATCGAGGCGACGAACAGCGTCCGGCTGTTGGCGAACGAGACGCCGAAGATGTTGCCGTCGATCTCGCCGCCGTCGTGCGCCACGGAGGCGCGGACGGTGGTGCCACGCGAGAGGTCGTGGACGAACGCGTCGAAGACCCCGTTGCCGTCGTTCGCCGCGAGGTTGGTGGCGAACGACGTGAACACGACGTAGCGGCCGGACGAATCCATGGTGCCGCGGTTGCTGTGGCCGTTGCACCGTTCACGTCGCCCGGGACGAGGTTCCAGGCAGACGACTCGAACGCGAGATAGCGCCCGTTCGGGCTGAGCTGCGGTTCGCGGCTGTCCTCGTTCGTCTCGGCGGCGACGGGCTGCGCGACGCGCGTCAGCACCCCGGTGCGCCGGTCGAGCAGGAAGAGGTCCTGGAAGTCATTGGTGTCGCGGAGGACGAGGTTGTTCGCGAACGACTGGAACGCGACGTAGCGTCCGTCCTCGCTCATCGACGCGGACGTGCACCATGCATTGGCCTGCTCGCCGTCGACGCCCAGGCTCAGACGCGTCGTGGTGCGCGACACGAGGTCGTGCATGAACACGTCCGCCTGCCCGTTCGTGTCGCCGGAGACGAGGTTGGTCGCGTGCGACCAGAACAGGACGAGCCGTCCATCCTTCGAGACGCCGCTCGCGAAGCTGCGGCCGTTCCCCTGCACGCCGTCGTCGTTCACGCTGACCCGGCGAACCTCACCGGTGACGGTGTCTCGCCAGAAGACGTCGGTCTTGCCGTTGGTATCGCCGGGCACGACGTTCGTGCCGTCCGACGAGAAGGCGAGGTAGCGCCCGTTGCTGCTGATGGTGCCCCAGTAGTTGTGCCCGTTGTTCTCGCCGCCGCCGGACCCGACGCTGACGCGCGTCGTGGTCTGGGCGGCCACGAGCGCCGGCGCCCCGAGCGCGATCGCCGCGACGACACCGACGGCAGTGAGCAAGCTTCGAGAGACCATGGAAGGAACCTCCTTGTGGTGCCCCGCGACATGCGGGGGTGCCACGGAGGCGCTACCTCGCGGGTAGCGGTCGCTACCCGTCGCTAGCCTGAGCGACGCGGTCGTCACCAGACCGCGAACGTGGTGGAACATCTCCACTTCTCTTGCAGACGGAATTCCCCGATCGTCGCCTCACGGCAGGCCCGTGATCATGGATCCGCAGCGGCACCCAGCCGTCCGCCGTCGAGCGCGACGGGGAGGACTTGCGGGAGTTGCGCGACCTCACGCGGTCATCGACGACGGCGGCGTCGATCTGCCTGCCATTCGAGCTCTCCTGAGCGCGTCGCGTTCGGCAACGTAGCGCCAGGCCGCACTGCCGACCCGGTGGATGTCCGAACGTTTCCGTCAGAGGCAGAAGGTCCCGCCGCCGTTCACTGCACAGCAGACCCCGGAGATGCAGAATGCGATGCCGGGGAGCCCGCACTGGCTGTGGGCGGTGCAGTTCGGCGTGTGACACATGCCCTGCACGCAGACGTCCCCTCCGTCGCACGCAGCAAAGGTCTGGCAGAGTGGAAAGGGAATGAGCGGGTCCTTCGACACGAAGACGAGCTTCTGCGTCGTGCCGCGGGACTTGAGGACGAGTTTCTGCCCGAGGATCCCGCTGTCCGCTCCGAGCGCCGTCAGCGGGAACAACGCGAGCACGACGGCCACTGTCATGGATCGACGCATGGCGAGATACCCCTCGATGCGAGGGGTATCCGCCGGCGCGACTGGACGTCAGGCTTGGTTCGCGGGTAGGCGGCTAAAGTCGCTGCACCCGTTCGGCCGATACACGGACCGATGCTCCGCCACGTTCCGACCATATGCGCCATTGCCGCGACGTTGATCCTGATCGCGCTCTCCCCGGGCTCCGCCGCCGAGACGCCCCACGGGCGGACCACGCTGCCCGTCGATCGCAGTGAGCCGCAAGAGACGTACGACAAGTGGGAGTGGTTCGAGGACACCTACTGGATAGTGCCCGAGGAAGGCATCTACTCGATCTATCACCCGCTCGGCACCGACGAGTTCGTCGTCACGCGGGGGCAGACCGTCTTCCACATCACGGACTACTTCAATGGCTATTTCACCGGCGCCGTGGTGGTGAAGCTCAGCAGCGCGCTCGTCCCGAACTGCCAGTACATGTTGGGCCAGGTCACGCCACAGAAGCGGGTCTACATGACGATGTACAACGCCGACACGGGCGAGGTGACCAACACGCCCATCGGCACCATGGTCAAGAAGAACGGCAAGTGGACCATGGTCAACGAGATGACCGGACCTGCCGCGGGAGGCACGCTCAGCCACTGGGCCTACATGGTGCAGTCGGAGCCTGGCGATGCGACGTTCGAGAGCCTGCCGTTCGCCGAGCAGTCGATCCCCGAGTTCCTCTCGGGCTGTCCGGCCGGGCCGAAGATCCGGATCCCCTGAGCTCGACCTCCGCGTGCCTGCGGTGCCGGTGACCGTTCCTCTGCCCGCGCGGCTCCGGTCTGGAAACGCGTGCCGGGAGGCGATCTACACGCCGGTCGCGCGCGCGAGGGCCTCGTCCACGATCGCCAGCACCTCGGCACAGAAGCGTGCCGGCTCGAACCGCCCACGCCGCGCGGCCAGGTGGTCGCGCAGGCGCTGCCGATGCGCGTCGTCGACCAGGGCGCGCTCGATGCGCGCGACGGCGTCGTCCACGTCGACCCAGGTCAGGTCGTCGCTCTCGACGATCTCCGTCTGTCCGCCGCTGCGGTGGACGAAGGTGAGGCAGCCTGCCTCCACCAGCTCGGCCGGCGCCATGCCGAAGTGCTCGTCGACCATTCCGTGCAGCCCATAGCGGCAGCGACTCATGAGCTCGAGCAGTGCCGTGCGGTCGAGGCCGGCCCGAACGACGACCCACGGCCGCGCTGCGGCCACGGCGCGGATGCGACGCTCGTACGAAGCCAGCCCAGGGCTGCCGACGATGGTGAGCCCGAGCCCGTGCCCCCGACGCCGCAGCGCTTCCACGATGGCGATGACGGTTTCGAAGTTCTTCTCGGGCGAGAAGCGCCCGATCGACAGAAAGACGTCCTCGCGCTCCCCCCAGGGGCGCACGACGAACGGCCCCGCGACCGGTGGATACACCGTGCGGGCCTCGACGCCGTACAGGTGATGCAGGCAGTCTGCCGTCCAGCGGGAGTTGGCCAGGAGCACCTGGCGGCGGACGTCGGCGACGTCGAACCCCGCCAGGCGATCGCTGACGGCGTAGTAGAGCGCGAGCGGACCGGCCCGGTGATACCAGCGCATGTCGGCCGCAGGACGCGGCCGGGCACGCGTCGGGTAGTGCACGTAGTCGATGCCGCCGAGCGGCGACTCGTTGTTCGCCGACACGGTCAGGTCGACGTCCGCCGCGCGGTGCCGCGCCGACCGCAGCAGCAGCGCGTTCCGCAGCAGCTGCAGCGGAATCGGTGCCGCGTCCAGCAGCCGGCGCCACCATCCCGTGACCACGTGGTGGTCGATGCCGCGGCCGGCCAGCGTGGTCCCGAAAAACGCGTCGACGGCCGCCGGGTCACACGGCGTCCAGGTGAGCAGCGAAACGTCGTGCCGATCGCTCAGCGCCTGGAGCATCCAGGCCGCCACGCCGTTGCCGCCGCCGGGAGGCTGCAGTGATTGCTGAACGAACAGGATGCGCGCCATTGGAGTTCGACCGGGCGTCTTGTACACGCCGGACTGCGTGGGAACCATTCGCATGGCGCTCGGTCTGCTCGATGCCGGGTCGCGACGGAGCTGGGTCGGGCTCGTCCTGATCTCGGTCATTGCGGCCGCGGCGGAGGCGCTCGGCACGGGGGCGCTCTATGCGTACATCGGGATCGTCGCCACGCCGGCCGCGGCCTTCGCCTGGCCGGTGGTCGGCAGCCTGCTCGCGCCGCTCGAGGGAGCCAGCGATCGAACCCTCGTGGTGGCGGCGACGCTGGCGCTGATCGCCTTCCAGCTGACGAAGACCGGCCTGCTGCTGGCGCTGGCATGGAAGCAGCACGGCTGGGCAGCGACGGCGCGTGCCGCGTTGGCTCGTCGTGTCCATGCGGCGCATCTGGCGGCGCCCTGGGCACTGCGTCTCGGACGGAGCGCCGCCGAGGACATCCACAATGTGACCACGTCGGTGGACGCCGTCTTCCGCCACGTACTGGGGCCCACGATGGCGCTCTCCACCGAGGCGCTGGTGATGGTGGGAATCGCCGCGGTCCTGTTCGCGGCAGCGCCTGGACTCACCCTCGTGGCGACGATCGCGGTCGGCGGCACGGGCGCGACGCTGCTCGCCGTCACGCGGGCACGCGCGCTGCGCTGGGGCGGAGAGCGACGCCACCTGGAGCGCGAGGTACTGCGCGGCGTGCAGCAGACGTTCGCCGCCGCGAAGGAGCTGCGGGTGCTGGGTCGCGAGGCGTGGTTCTTCGATCGGTTCGTGCACCGACAGACGGCGCTCGTCGCAGTCCAGCGCCAGAGCGACATGCTCGCGACGGTGCCGCGGCTCCTAGTGGAGACGGTGTTCGTGCTCGCGGCGCTCGGCATCGTTCTGCTCGCCACGCTCGGAGGCCGTACCGGCCCCGAGCTGGTGCCGCTGCTCGGGCTCTACGCCTACGCGGGCTTTCGCATGATCCCCTCGGCGAACCGCGCCATGGTGTGCATCAACGACATCCGGTTCGGCTCGGCGACGGTACGCGCCCTGGCCGCCGATCTGGCACGTCTCGAGGTCGCGGAGGCATCCGCCGACGGCGCCGTCGCGCCGCTCGCCTGGGAACGGTCGATCGCGCTCGATCAGGTGGCGTTCGCCTACGACGGCAGCGACCGCGAGGCACTGCACGACGTCTGCCTGACGATCCCGCGAGGCAGCTCGATCGGCGTGGTGGGTGCGACCGGCGCCGGCAAGAGCACGCTGGTCGACGTGCTGATCGGGCTCCTGAGGCCCACGTCGGGACGTGTCCTGGTCGACGGCCACGCGCTGCCGGCCGCGCCGCGTGCGTGGCAGCGCGCGATCGGCTACGTGCCCCAGACCGTGGTCCTGACCGACGATTCGCTGCGCCAGAACGTCGCGCTCGGCATTCCGGCGGAGCGGATCGACGCCGAGCGGATGGCGGTAGTGATCGAGATGGCGCAGCTCACCGACTTCGTTGCCGCGCTGCCCGGCGGTCTCGACGCGCGCGTCGGCGAGGGCGGCGCGTTTCTGTCGGGGGGCGAGCGCCAGCGCGTCGGCATCGCGCGCGCGCTGTATCACGCCCCGAGCGTCCTCGTGCTCGACGAGGCGACGGCCGCGCTCGACCACCCGACCGAAGCCGCGCTCCTGAAGGCCATCGAGGCGCTCCGCGGTCGGCTGACGCTGGTCGTGGTCGCACATCGCCTGAGCAGCGTGCGCCCGTGCGATCGGATCCTGTTGCTCGACGGCGGCTGCGTCGCTGCGATCGGTGGCTACGAGGAGCTGCTGCGGGACAACGCGGCGTTCCGTCGCATGGCCGCCGCAGCCGCACCGGAGTGAGCGCACGATGACCCGCTTCCGACATCACCTGCAACGGCTGCTGTTCGCGGTGGACACCTCCCGCCCGGCCGCCCTGGGCCGGCGGCTCGGCCGCCAGCGCGCATGCACGTACGCAGGCGACGATACGATCATGGTGCAGACCGTGTTCGGGCACCTCGTCCATCTCGATGCTCGCGACATCAGCCTGCTCCCGAGCCTGGTGGTGCGCGGGTACTGGGAGCCGGGCGTCACGCGCGCGCTGCTCCGGTTGATCCGTCCGGGCCAGCGGGTCGTCGAGGTCGGAGCGAACGTCGGATGGTACTCGCTGCTGTTCGCCGCCGGCGTCGGGTCTGCCGGCTCCGTGACCGCGTTCGAGGCCAACCCGCGAACCGTCGAGCTGTTGCGGCGCACGCTCGCTGCCAACGGCTACGGCGGGGTGCAGGTCGTGCCGCTCGCGGTCACGGACGCGCCGGGCCAGCTGACCCTGCACCGGCTGGCGCGCCAGCAGGGCAGCTCGAGCCTCTACCCGTTCACCGACGCCGAGCTCGCCGGCTGGTACGACACCGCGACGCCACAGGCCGTCGAGGCGACGTCGCTCGACGCGTTCCTCGGCGACGATGGCCCACCGGTGGATCTCGTGAAGATCGATGCTGAAGGGGCGGAGCCTGCGATCCTCGCCGGCATGACCCGCCTGCTCACGCGCTCGCCGCGGGTGCAGCTGGTGCTCGAATTCCTGCCGGCGTTGCTCGCGCGGGCCGGTCACGACCCCGGCACCTTCCTCGCGTCGCTGGTGCAGCACGGCTTCCGCCTCCACACGATCGACGATCGTGGCGGCTGTCGGCCGACCACCGTCGCCCGCCTCCTCGCCTCCTCCGGTGAGGAACTGTACCTGCGTCGCTGAGGCTCACCCCGCGCGACGACTGCGCCCTTCGGAATTGTCCCGAAAGATAGGCGAATCCTCTGCAAAATCGCGGCGAAGGTGGTGCCATCCGGACGGTCGCGGGTGCCGTCGACCGAGCGCATGACGGACTCGCACTCGCCCGGACGCCGGCTCGTTTTGCTTGACGTTCGGTCGACATCTCACTTACCTTCGAGAAAGCTACGGCCAACTTCGAAGCAGGGGAGACAGATCGAGATGACCAAACTGAAGGGCGCTGCAATCCTCGGTGCACTGGCAATCGCTGGTGTCACCCTGCTCGGGAGCTTCCCCGCATCGGGCGGGGAGTCATTTCTCCTCATCAACACGAAGCGGCTGTCCAAGGCATGCCGAGCAGTCGATGACGCCGACCGCAGTGGCATCTGCAAGGTCGCTGCGGGACTGGTGGAGAGACTGGGCGGTCTGGATCCCGAGATCGAGATTCCCCCGGCTCAGCTCGAGCGCGCCCTCCGCAAGATGGGTCCGTTCGTGAAGCGCGGCCTGAAGCAGGAGTGCTGCGACCCTCCCTGTCGACGTCAGTGCAGCGGTGGCGGCTTCTGCTTCACCGACGATCAGTGCACCGGTGGCGAGACCTGCCTCCCTTGCCCCGAACAGCCGTGCCAGACGTCGTGCGCGGAGCTCAAGGGCAACCGGTGCGACGGGTGCATCCACATGGTCTCGAACCTCGAGGCATGGCTCGCCAACAACGGGTCGGCGAAGCTCCTCGGCGACGTGATGGAGAACGCCTGCGACGGCCGCTTTGCCGACCCGGCGATCACCCAGCAGTGCAAGGGTGAGGTCCGACAGAGTGTGAACGAGGTCATCGATCTCGTTCTCGCCAATGCGCCGCCGGCGACCGCCTGCCAGAACCCCGCGCTGCGCGCCTGTCCGCAGTAAGCGAGGATCAGTCGACGCTGCCCGGGACCGACGTCCCGGGCGGCCAGTCGATCCGCCACGTCGTCACCCGCTCGTCGCCGGCAACCCGCTCGTCGACTTTCGCGTAGCGGGTCGCGTAGCGCCCGTCGAGATAGAGCAGCTGCACCAGCGTCGATGCGATGAACGCCGGCTCGCCGACCAGGATGCGCGCATTCCGGACGTCGATCATCACGCCGAGATCAGGGAGCGCGGGTGATGCCGGCGTCACCCGCTCGAGACCGTTCGGCCCCGCGAGAAGGACCAGGCCCGGCGCGCCCGCAGTCATCCGGCCGTCGGCGTCGCCGGCGACCAGGATCGAGCGGCCGACGGCGTCGGCGCGATAGCTGAACGAGCCGAGACGCACGGCTCCGGCGGCAATGGACGTCTCGATCGGACACGTGTGCTCACCGTCGGGCCGGGGTGGGTCGCACGCCACCCATCGCGCCAGGAACGGCGTGCCCCGGTCGGTGGGATCGAACACGCGGTTGGTGCCAGACGGACGACGTGGATCCCGCGCGCCGACGTCGACGAGGGCGGTGCGCGTGTCCAGCAGCCGCGTCGTCAGGACGAGATACGATTCCGGCGGCGCGCAGTGCGTGGCCCGCAGCACGGCCGCGCGCTCGCTCGCGGTGAACCCCTGCGCTTCGAGGTAGTCGGCGGCAGCGGCGGCGTCGCGTGCCACGACGGCGTTGACGACGTCGAACGCCGCGACGGGGTCGCGTCCGGTACGCCGCACCGTCGCGTACGCGCCGTGCTCGCCCTCGGGACGCGGCAACGCGTCGGACCCGCAGCTCAGCATGCGCAGGATACCGGCGCTCTCGGTCTCGGTTGGAGCGAGGAGCGCGCGACCGGTCCAGTAGGGGATGTGCGTCAGAAGCGAGCTGCCGTCGTTCGCCACGCGCCGGTCGGCGACGTAGGTCACCCAATGCCCGAAGTCCCACCACCCGTGCACGATCGCGTCGGGGGCCGCGGTCTGACCGAGGTGCGTGAGCGCGTCCCACCACGCGTCGGACATCCGGGGCCGGTAGATGGCGGCGATCGTCCAGCCCGGCTCGACGGCGCGGACGAACGCGAGTGCGAGCACGATGCCGAGCACGGTCGTCGCGACGGCGCGATACCAGCGGCCGGCCGAGCGGATCTCGCGCCGGATCGCCGCGGACGCGCGGCCCACGGCCACGGCGCACGCGATCCCGAGCGGCGGCACGAGCAGAAGCTGGAAGCGGACGCCGTTGGACGCGGTATAGGCTCCAGCCAGGGCCCAGAGCGCCAGGATGACGCCGGCCGCACGTGCGACGCCACCCGCGAGCAACAGCAGCAGGACACCCGCTGCGCCGCCCGCCAGCACGAGCGCGCCGCCGGCGACGCGGGCCATCGCGGACAGATCGAGTGGCCGGAGCTCGTCGACGACGCCGAGGGCGCTCGGCCAGGTGAGGTCGGCTGTGGGCGCCGATCCGTGCTGCGGCAGGAACGCGGCGATGACGGCGCCGGGGAGCTGGAGGTAGCCGCCCTGCGGCGTCAGGCTCGTTCCGACGGCCGACGCGACGACGAAGCCGAGCAGCACGAGCGCCGTCCGTCGACCGTCGAGCAGCGTCGTCACCACCAGGCCCGCTGCGATCACGACGTGCACGAGCATCCAGCCGCTCCAGGCCCACGCGTGGAGCCCGGTGCAGACGCCCGCCGCGAAGGCCCATGCCACGCGACCAGACGAGCCCGACGCCCGCAGCGCCAGCAGCACGAACCAGAACGTGTAGAGCGGCAGGACGACGTTCCACACGTCGTTGTCGCCGCCGATCGAGCGGCCGAGCACGAGCGGCTGTAGCATCGTCAGCGCGACGGCGAACGCGCCCGCGACGGGGCCGCCCAGGGTGCTACCGATGGCGAACGCCGGCACCACGCCCGCGACGCCGACGACGACGGGCAGGAGCGACGCCGTGACGGGCAGTGGCTGCCGCGGCGACCAGATCGTCATGAGCCGATGCAGCCCCGCGATGGCGGCGACGTGCAGCGTGCGTGCGTAGGTCGTGCGCGCTCCCACCGGCGCATCGGTGTGTGTGTCGCGGCACTCGCCGTCGACGACCGCATCGCACGGGTTGCCCGTCCTGAGCAGCGTCCGCGCGTGACGGAGCCAGAGGTAGCTGTCGAGGTCGCCCAGGTAGACGTGCTCCTCGCCGTCCTCGCCGATGTACGTGTGCTCGGGGTCGACACCGGCCGGATCGAGCGGCGCGAGGCGCACCCAGGCGACCAGGGTCGCGCAGAGGAGCAGAAGAACCCCGCTCACGAGACTCGAACGGATGCCGTCGCGCACGAGCGACGGAGGTACAGCGTCGCGGCGTCGGAGGCCAGGCGACAGACCGGCAGTGTGCCCGCATGCTAGAGGGACGCCGGTGGAGTCGCTCCTGCTCGCGGCGCTGGCCGCAGCCATCTCGCTGTCGGCGACGCCGCTCGTGCGGAGGCTCGCGCGACGCCTGAACGCCATGGACCAGCCGGGGGACCGGCGGGTGCACCTCGTGCCGACGCCGCGTCTCGGCGGACTCGCCGTCGCCGCGGGGATCGCGGGCGCCGTCGCGGCGGGCGGTGGGCTGGGGGCGCCGCTGACGACGCAGGCCCTTGCCGACGGCCCGCGCATGTGGGGCCTCGGAATCGGAGCCCTGGTGGTGCTCGCGATCGGTGTGCTCGACGACCTGCGCGGCGTGCCGCCGATGGCGAAGCTCGCCGCACAGATCGTCGCCGCCTGCGCAGCGCTCGCCGGCGGATATGGCATGGCCGGTGTGACGAACCCGTTCACGGGGACGTACCTCGTGCTCGGCGGCGTCGGGGCGCTGCTCACGATCGCGTGGATCGTCGCCGTCACGAACGCGTTCAACCTGATCGACGGGCTCGACGGCCTGGCGGCGGGCGTCGCGCTGATCGCGGCCGTCCCGCTGCTCACGATCGCCTGGATCGAAGGGCACGCCGACGTGGTGCCGTTGTGGGCGGTGCTGGCGGGCGCGCTCGCCGGCTTCCTCGTCCACAACTCGGCCCCCGCGTCGATCTTCCTGGGCGACAGCGGCAGCTTGCTGGTGGGCTACCTGATCGCGGTGCTCGCGCTCGCGGCGCTCGAGAAGAGCGCCACGGTCGTCGTGGTCCTGTCGTCGGTGCTCGCGCTCGGGTTGCCGATCATGGACATGGCCCTCGCGGTCGTTCGCCGCACCGCGAGCAGCGGGCTGCGCGCCATCGTGCGCGGCGACCGCGCGCACCTGCATCATCGTCTGCTCGCGGACGGCACCACGAGCCACCGGAGCGCGGTGCTCGTGCTCTACGGCGTCGCGGTCGCCTGCGGCGGGGTCGCGGTCGTCGCGACCGTGACGCACAACCTGCTCTACGCCGGGCTGGTGCTGGGCGCCGCCTGCCTCGCCGCGCTCCTGGCGTGGCGGCGGCGCGGGAACGTTTTCTAGCACGGATCAGCCGCGCACGAGCTGCTCGCAGGCGTCGAGAACGTCGCGCGCCGCCATGGGCGTCGCCGCCGACCGCATGCGCGCGCCGGCCGCGGCCAACGCGGCGGGATCGGTGGCGAGACCGGCGAGTCGCTCCGCCATGGCCGGCTCGTCCCAGGATTCCTCCGGAATCCACCAGAGCCGCGTGACGGCGGCGAATGCCTGCGCGTTCGCCCGTTGATGGTCCCGCGCTGCGCATCCGAGCGGTACCGCGAGCGCGGGGATGCCGGCGGCCGCCAGCTCGGCCAGCGTGCCAGCACCGGCGCACGTGATCGCGAAATCGGCGCGCTCGTACGCCGCTCCCACGTCATCGAAGAAGGGCGCGACCTCGGCGAGCACGTCCGCACCGGCGTACGCGGCGCGGACGGCGCCGGCGTCCGCGTCGCCCGTCTGATGCTGAACGGCGCACGGGACGCCGCGGCGGCCGAGCGCGCGCAGCAGCCCGGGAACGCGGGCATTCAGGAAGCTCGACCCTTGTGAGCCGCCTAGGACGAGGACGCGGAACGGCTGCCCGCTCGTAGCCGTCCAGGGGGACGGACGCATCGCGGCGGCGCGGTACACCGCCTGGCGAACGGGAATGCCGGTCGTGTGGCAGCGCTCCGCGGGAAAGTCGCTGGTGGCGCTCCCGAATCCGAGCAGGATCCGGTCGGCGACACGGCCGAGCAGCCGGTTCGCGAGGCCGGCGGTGGCATTCGCCTCGTAGAGGATCGACGGCAGCCCGAGACTGCGTGCGGCGAGGACGGCACCGGCGCTCGCGAATCCGCCGAGGCCGATGACGAGCTGGGCGCGCACGGTGCGGAGCACGCGGCGAGCCTGCGCGACGCCGACGACGAGGCGATCGAGCGTCCGCACCCGGCCGAGCGTCCCGACGCCGTAGTACGGTGCGCCCGCCACCGCAGCGAATCGCAGGCCGTGCGCCGGGACGAGTCGCGCTTCGGGCCCGTCCGCCGTGCCGACGAACGTGACCTCGAGCGCCGGCCACGATGCGCGGGCGGCCTCGACGAGCGCCATGCCGGGGTAGAAATGTCCCCCGGTGCCGCCGCCGGCGATCACCAGGCGTTGGAACGCATGGTGCCGCGAGGGCGTATCGGCTATGGCCACCGGGCCTTTCCCATGCCTCGCATTCGGGTGACCATCGTCGTCCTCGGCGACCTGGGGCGCAGCCCGCGGATGCTGTACCACGCGGGTGCGCTCGCCGACAGCGACGCCACGGTCGACCTCGTCGGCAGCGTCGAGCACGCGTTGCCCACCGAGATCGGCACCCATCCGCACGTGCGCGTGCATCGCCTGCCGACGGCGGCGGTCGCCGGCCGGCACACGCTCCCGCGGCTGCTCTTCGTCGCCGCGGCGGGTTGGAACGTGTCGCGCCAGGCCGTGGCGCTCCTGCTGACGCTGCTCCGGCGTGTCGCCCCGCCCGATGTGATCCTGGTGCAGAACCCACCAGCGATCCCGACGCTCGCGGTCTCGTGGCTGGCAGCACGCCTGCGCGGCGCACGCCTGATCGTCGACTGGCACAATCTCGGATGGACGATGCTGGCGCTCTCGCTCGGCGAACGACATCCGCTCGTCCGCCTCGCGCGCCGGCATGAGCTCCGGATGGGACGTCGTGCCGACGCACACCTCTGCGTGTCGCGCGCGCTCGCGGCGCGACTCGAGACGTCGGGCATTCGTGCGCGCGTGCTGCCGGATCGCCCCGCGGGGCGCTTCATGCCGACACCGCCCGCCGCGCGCCGCGAGCTCTTCGAGCGTCTCGCCGGCCCACTTCGGCTGCCCGCGCTGGCGGATCCCGAGGCTCGCCCTGCCCTGGTCGTGAGCCCGACGAGCTGGAGCCGCGACGAGGACTTCGACCTGCTGGTCGAGGGAGCCGTGGCGTTGGACGCACGCCTGCGCGACGAGGGTGGGCCCGTGGTCGCCGTCGTCGTCACCGGCGACGGCCCAGGACGCGCGGCATACGAGCGTCGCTTCGCCGATCTCGGCCTCGAGCGCGTCCAGCTGCGCACGCTATGGCTTCCCGCCGACGAGTATCCGCGCTTTCTCGGTGCCGCGGATCTCGGCCTCTCGCTCCACCGCTCGGCCTCCGGCGTCGACCTGCCGATGAAGGTGCTCGACTGCTTCGGCGCCGGCGTACCGGTGTTGGCGCTCGGCTACGGGCCGTGTCTCGCGGAGCTCGTGCGCGACGGCGAGAACGGCCTCGTGTTCACCACCGCCACCGAGCTCGCGGACGCGTTGCATCGCACGCTGGCAGGCTTTCCAGGGCACACGCCGCTCCTGGATCGGCTACGCACCGGCGTCGCGGGTGAGGCAGCCTTGCGCTGGACCGACGTCTGGACGGCCGTCGCCCGCCCGATCATCGCCGCGTCGTCCTGACCCTCCGCCTCTCCGAACACCGACTTCTACTCGACAACGACGCCGCTCCGGGGTTGGCCTCCCACCGCACATTCCACGAGTTGCCGGGTCTACGGCACGAACGCGGGGGCGTGCTTCCGCAGCACGTGCCAGCAGGCATCGGACCGTACGTCGCCCAGCGTCTGCGCCGGCAATGCCTGCTGCTTCCCGACGGGAGCCGTCAGGCGAGGCGATCGGTGGAAAGGGCATGAGCGGGTCCATCGACACGAAGACGAGCTTCTGCGTCGCGCCGCGGGACTTGATGGTGAGTTTCTGCCCGGCGACGCCGCTGTCGGCCCCGAGCGCCGTCGGCGGCAACCACGCCAGCAGGAAGGCCACCGTCATCGATCGACGCATGTCGAGATCCCCCAATGCCAGGGGTTACCCGCTGGCGCGACCGGACGGCAAGATTCGTTCCCGGGTAGCCGGCCAACGTCGCTACGGCGCTTCGCCCGATTTGGACCAGTGATCGGTGCCCGCCCGACTCGGCCGCCACGAAATCGCCACGAATTCTCCTCGGCTTCTCCTCGCCGGGGCCCCGCCCCTGCCACCGCCGTCCGTCATCCTGGGACCATCAACCAATGGAGGTTCCCATGGATCGTGACGACGAGATGAGCTGGTTCGAGACGCTGAGCCACCGACTGCGGACGTCGGTGCCGTTCCGCGTGATGGCGCTCGCGAGCCTCGCGCTCTCGCTGCAGATCCCGATCGGCATGATCGACGGCACGATCGCGGAGCGGCGGATGCGGCGGGCGGAGGCGATCGACGACGTGACGAGCACCTGGGGCAAGCGCCAGATCGTGCGCGGCCCCTTCCTGGTCGTGCCCTACCTCCGTCGATGGTCGGAGAAGGTGACCGAGGACAAGGTGGAGAAGACGGTCATCCGCGAAGCCGCGGGCCGACGCTACGTGTTGCCCGAGTCGCTCGACGTCGAGGGCTCGCTCGCGACCGAGGTGCGTCGCCGCGGCATCTTCGACGTCCCACTCTACGTCGCGCGCCTGGCGCTCCACGGGGCGATTCGCATCCCCGACACGGCGGACTTTCCGACCGACACCGTCGCCATCGGGTGGGATCGCATGACGCTGGCGCTCGGCCTGAGCGATCCGCGCGCGATCCGCGAGAACCCGACGCTCGAGTGGGCGGAGCAACAGAGTCCGCTCGAGCCCGGCGCCGGCGCCGTCGACCTCCTCGACGCGGCCGTGCACGGGATCGTCGGCGTCGACCCGGCGACGGCCGCAGGCTCGCGCGTGCCGTTCGCGATGACGCTCGCGATCGCGGGCTCCGACGGCATCGCGATCCTTCCCGCCGGCAGCGACACCGATCTCCGGCTCAGCTCGACCTGGCCGGACCCGAGCTTCGACGGCGCCTACCTCCCCGTCACCCGTTCGGTGAACGCGATCGGCTTCGAAGCCACGTGGAAGGTGCTGCGCCTGGCGCGGACCTTCCCGCCGTCGTGGGATGGGGGCGACGTGCACCTCCCCGCCCTCGACGAGACGCTTCTCGGCGTCAGGCTGCTGTCGCCGCTCGACGCGTACACGACGACCGACCGTACCGTG
>DASYLJ010000107.1:0-5695 GCA_036009625.1 Binatia bacterium | reverse complement strand
CGTCGTTGTCGACCTTGATCGAGGTCAGCGGCACCGAGCAGTGCGCCTTGCCGGTGCGCTGCGCCTCGTCGACCTCGAGCGTGCACGAGATCTGCGAGCTGACGGCGGTGATGCGCTCGCCGACGGCCGAATCGAAGACGGCCGTCATGCTGTTGCCGAGGTCGTCGGGGTTGGCGACGAACGCGGTGTCGGCGGCGACGGCCGGACCGGTGGCGACGGCAAGCAGGAGGGCGACCAGGGCGAGCGAGGGTGTAGGATCGGTTCGACGCATCGAAGCCCCATATCCCAAGCAGGAGCTCCGCATGAAGGCCCTGGCCGCATTCCCCGCCTCGAAGTCCATCCGCATCGTCGACCACGAGCGGCCCCGCATCACGAGTCCCACCGAGGTGCGCCTCCGCGTGATCGAGGTGGGCGTCTGCGGCACCGACCGCGAGATCGCGCGCTTCGACTACGGCACGCCGCCGGACGGCTGCGATCACCTCGTCATCGGCCACGAGTCGCTCGGCGAAGTAGTGGAGGTGGGCACAGGCGTGACCGATCTCGCCGTCGGTGACCTCGTCGTCCCCATGGTGCGTCGCCCCTGCCCGCATCCCACGTGCCCGGCCTGCCGGGTCGGCCGTCAGGACTTCTGCTACACGGGCGACTTCACCGAGCGCGGCATCAAGGGCCGCCACGGCTTCCTCACCGAGGAGGTCGTCGACGACGTGCGCTACATGAACCGCGTGCCGCGCGAGCTGCGCCATACAGGCATCCTCGTCGAGCCGCTCACCATCGCCGAGAAGGCGCTGCTGCAGCTCTGGCAGGTCCAGCAGCGGCTGCCGTGGGCGTGTCCGGTGGAGCCTGGGAAGGCGAGCGGGCACTGCCACACCGCGGTCGTGCTCGGCGCCGGTCCCGTCGGGTTGCTCGGAGCGCTGGCACTGGCCACCGCCGACTTCGACACCTGGGTCTACTCGCGCAAGCCGGCACCGAACCCGGTGTCGACGCTGCTGGCGACGGCGGGCATCCGCTACGTGTCGTCCACCGACGAGACCATCGCCGCGCTGGCCGAGCGCCTCGGCAACATCGACGTCGTCTACGAGGCCACCGGCGCGGCATCGGTCGCCTTCGAGACGCTCGCCGTCATGGGCACCAACAGCGTCTTCGTGTTCACCGGCGTCCCCGGACGTCGCGGTCCCATCGAGGTCGAGGCCGACGCGCTGATGCGGAACATGGTGCTGCGGAACCAGCTCGTCTTCGGCACGGTCAACGCCAGCCACGAGGCGTTCGCCAACGCGATCCGCGACCTCGGCGTCTTCGAGCAGCGCTGGCCGGGCGTGACGCAGCAGTTGATCACGGGGCGCTTCCCGATGGAGGCGCACGAGCAGCTCCTGCGCGGGGAATCGACGGGGATCAAGAACGTGATCGCGCTCTAGAAGAGGCCTGCCTTTTTTCCAAGACGTGACCCCCATCCGGGTGTAGGAGACGGGGCCATGACGAACACCACCCTGCCCCACGTCCGCCACGGCGGCGGCACGGTCCGCCCATACCTCTTCGGCAGTCCCGCGCTGCGCGACTTCGTGCGCACCGTCTTCGAGGCCACCGAGATCGAGGCCGTCGAGACCGGCAACGGCGGCACCCACGTCGAGATGCGCATCGACGACGCGGTGGTGGTGCTGGAGGTGGGCGGCAGCTTCCCGCCTGGGACCGAGCGGACCCGCTCGTCGGTGTACGTCTACGTCCGCGACGTCGACGCCGCGTACGCGCGCGCGATGGCGGCGGGCGCGACGTCGATCGGCGCGCCCGAGGACAAGCCGTACGGCGAGCGCGGCGCCGGCGTCAAGGATCCGTTCGGCAACACCTGGTGGATCGCGACGCATCGAGGCGAGGCACCCGCGAAGGCGCCGTCCGTGATTCCTCCGGGGCTGGCGCTCTACCAGATGTCGATCGGCCACTACGCGTCGCGCGCGCTCGAGCTGGCGGCGAAGCTCGGCGTCGCCGATCTCCTGGCCGACGGTCCGCGCGACGCCGTCGATCTCGCCGCCGCGATCGGCGCGCACGGCCCCTCGCTCCAGCGCGTGCTGCGACTGCTCACCAGCGTCGGCATCTTCACCGAGGACGCCCAGGGCCGCTTCGGGCTCGAGCCGCTCGGCGAGCTGCTGCGCGAGGGCGTGCCCGGCTCGATGCGCGCGTCGGTCATGCTCTTCGCCGGCCCCCGCATCCAGGACAGCTGGAGAGACCTCGAGTACTGCGTGCGCACCGGCGAGCCGGCGTTCCGTCGCACCGATCCCGACGCCGATCCGTTCACCGCGATGGCGAAGGATCCCGAGGCCGCCGCCATCTTCGACAAGGCGATGGCCACCTTCGCGCCGATGACGTCCGCCGCCGTCGCCGCCGCCTACGACTTCTCGTCGTTCGGCACCATCGCCGACGTCGGCGGCGGCAATGGCGCGCTGCTGCTCGGCATCCTGCGCTTCAATCCGACGCTGCGGGGCATCCTCTTCGACCAGCCGCACGTGGTGGAGCGTGCCCACCCGCAGATCGCCGACGCGGGCATGACCGACCGCATCCAGGTCGTCGGCGGCAGCTTCTTCGGCGACGTGACGCCCGGAGCCGACGCCTACCTCCTGAAGCACGTGATCCACGACTGGAACGACGAGGATGCGACGAAGATCCTCACCCGATGCCGTGCCGCGATGCCGGCGCACGGCCGTCTCCTGATCGTCGAAGGCGTCTATCCCGCCCACGTCGACCGATCGATGGAGAGCCGGGGCGCCGCCGCCAACGACGTCAACATGCTCGTCTGCACGGGTGGACGGCAGCGCTCCAAGGCGGAGTTCGAGGCCCTGTTCGCGGCCTCCGGGCTCCGGCTCACCCGAATCGTGCCCACGATGGCCCCGTTCTGCGTGATCGAGGGGGAACTCGAAAACAGGTGACAAATCGCCGTCGGCCGCGGTACGTCACCTGGATGCGCTCCCTGTACGCCGTGGCCTTGGCCCTCCTCCTCCCCGTCGCTGCCGCCGCCGGTCCACTGACGGTGACACCTGCCGGCACGTTCACCTCGGACGCCGCCGGTGCCGAGGGCATCACCTTCGACCGCACGGGACGGCTCGTCATCGGCACCGCCGCCGGCGAGATCCGCCGCTTCGAGGCCGACGGCTCGTACACCGTCCTCGCCAACATCGGCGACGCCCCGGCCGGCATGATCGGGCTGCGCGACGGTCGCGTGCTGGTGTGCGCCTACGGCGCCGAGCGCGTGTGGGCGATCTCGCCCACCGGCGGGGCGACGGTGCTCGCCAGCGGCATCCCCGGCGCCAACTTCGCGGTCGCCACCAAGAGCGGCCGCATCTACGTCAGCTCGTCGACGACGGGCAAGATCGTCGAGATCTCGGGCGGCGCGCCGATCGACGTCGCCACCGGGCTGAACTTCCCGAACGGGCTCGCGATCGGACCCGACCGTCAGCTCTATGTGGCCGAGCTCGGGGCGAACCAGATCTCGCGCCTGCCGATCGACAAGGACGGCACGCTCGGCGCCGCCCAGGTCTATGCCACCGGCCTCACGCTCGCCGACGGCATCGGCTTCGACCGGCACGGCAACCTGATCGTCGTCGGCTTCGACACGATGTTCGTCGTCGACCGCAAGACGGGCATCACCTCGACGCTGTCGACGGACGCGTCGCTCGACTGGCCGTCGAACCTGGCCTTCGGCACCGGCCACGGCTTCAATCGTCGCGACCTCTTCCTGGTGAACTACGGGCTGCCGCTCGGCAGCGGCACGACGGTGGTGCGCTTCACCGCGAATCACGGCGGGGCGAAGCTGCAACGCTGAACGGCGTCAGGTAGCCGACCTCGACGAACCCGACGTCGGGCGTCCGTCGCGCCACCTCGGCGCGGATGGGCGCCGGATCGACGGCCTTGGTCAGCGGCGGCATCCAGTCGTCGTGATGGCAGAGCATGACGGCGCGCGCCCCGAGCAGCTCGACCTCCGACGCGATGAACCCCGCCAGCGTACCCTGAACCGGCTCGCCGTCGACGTTGCCGCGTCCCATCGCGGCGAGGATCGCCAGGTCGGGACGGAGGTCACGCAGGATGCCGCTCCAATGTCCCGAGGTGTCCTTCCAGAAGATCGAGCCGGCGGGCGTCTCGATCAGATAGGCGAGCGCGCCACCGTCGCCGCGCGGCAGACGGTCGCTGACCTTCAGGTGCGACGCGACATCGTCTCCGAGCGCGCCGCTGTGCAGCATCGTCATGGCGCGGTCGATGCGCGTCGTGCGCTCCTGGTGCGCGATGCCGACGTCGCCGAGGCACGGGTCGTCGGCGCCACCCATCGTCGCCCAGATGCAGGAGTGCAGCGCCGGGAAGACACGCACGCGCACGTCGGGCGACAGGTGGATGGGCTCGCCGCCGGCGACGGCCATGAGCTGCGCCTCGGGGATGGCGTCGGCGTCGTGCAGCAGGCGCACCGTCTCGTGCGAGCCGATCACGGTGGCGCCGGTGCGCGCGGCGATGCGCTCGGCACCCCAGAGATGGTCGAAGTGCGAGTGGCCGACGAGCACGAAGTCGGCACGCTCGACGTCGGCGGTGGTGATGCCGACGGGCGGCGCCGCCGGCACCCGGTCGATGTAGGCATCGAGGAAGACGACCAGGTCGCCGATGGTGAGACGGAAGGTGGAGACCCCGAGCCACTCGAGCGTGACGCGCATGCGGGGGGCGTACACCGGTTCGTAGCGGGAGGGGAAGTCACCGCGGATCGCCCGCGAGCAACGCCAGCGCGCGCGCATGTGCCGCCTCGAACGGATCCGCCGCACCCTCGAATGCCCTGCGACCGCTCGCACCCGGCACGAGGAAGAACCCGCTCTGCACGAGGAGGAACCCCCACACCGCCAGCACCACGCCGTGCAGCGACGGTCCGCCGAGCCACGCGACGAGCACCAGCCCGCCGACGAGCAGCACCGCCTCCACCACCACCGCCCGCGCCGGGCGGCGTCGGTACAGGAACACGCTGCGCCCGACACCGAGCACGACGGCCAGCCCGAGCACGACCTCGTGCAGTCCGGGCGCGATCACGAGCAGCGTCGCACCCGCGACCAGTGCGCCGAACGCCGCCGCCACGCCGCGCCGCCGGTCGGGCACGAGCCCACTGAGATACGCCGCCGTCAGCGCCACGAGCCAGAGTGCCAACACGCGCCGGCCTCCCAGCAGCGGTGCCGCCATCAGGAGGCATGCCGCCGTCGCCATCGCGGCGACGGCGGCGAACAGGATGCTGCGTGCGAATCCGTCCCAACGCATCACACACCTCCCGCGGCGGCCGACCGCCGCCGCATCAGCTCGAGCTCGACCTCTTCGTCCGCGACGACGGGCTCCGCCGTCCACGGCTCGTCGACGTCGCGGCTGCGCTCGCGCGCCAGCTCGGCACGAACCCGCGAGCGCAACGCCTCGAGCTTGCCCTCGCGCTCGGCGACGCGCGCGGCCAGGTCGCTCCCCTCGGTCGTGCGTTCGGCCAGGCGCGCCTGCGCCACCGCCAGCGCCCGCCGGTGTGGCAGCAGCCGACGGATGGCGAAGCGGGCGAGATCGTCCTTTCCCGCGGCGAGCGCCAGCGCCGTGTCCTCGTCGAGCGCGCCGATCTCGCGCTCGTGGTGCGCGATCTCCTGGCCGAGGCGCTTCACGTCCTCGCGCACGGCATCGAGCCGGGCGCGCGTGTCGTCGAGCGCGGGCGCGG
>DASYLJ010000106.1:0-22367 GCA_036009625.1 Binatia bacterium | reverse complement strand
CTTGACGACGCCGAAGAGCACCAGGATGCCGAGCGCCGAGAACAGGTTCAGCGTGTTGCCGGCGAGCCACAGCGAGAGCAGGGCGAACGGCACCGCCAGCGGCAGCGACAGCAGGATGACGACGGGGTCGAGCAGGCTTTCGTACTGCGCGGCGAGGATCATGTACATGAACACGATCGAGAGCAGGAAGGCCCAGATGAACTCGCCGAAGGTGCGCTCGAGCTCGCGGCCGCGGCCCGAGATGCTGGTGGTGTAGGTCTCCGGCATGCCGAGGTCGGCCGCCGCGGCGCGAACCGCCTCGAGCCGGTCGGCCATGGCATAGCCGGGGCTGACGGTGGCGCGCAGGCTCGTGACGCGCTGGCGGTCGAGCCGATCGATGCGCGACGCGCTGTCGGCCGGGGCCAGTTTGGCCACGCTGTCGAGGCGCACGAGCCCGCCGTTGGCGCGCGGCACCCAGAGCCGGCCGATGGTGGCCGGATCGTTGCGGTCGCCGTCCTGCAGCCGGATCTGGACGTCGTAGTCCTCGTTGATGGTGGGATCGATGAAGCGCGACACGCGGTCGTCGCCGCCCACCATGAGGCGCATCGCCGACGCGATGTCCTGGGTGGCGACGCCGAGATCGCCGGCGCGCTCGCGATCGATCTCGACCCGCAGCTCGGGCTTGTCGAGCTTGAGCGTGGTGTCGGCGTCGGCGATGCCCTCGATGGCGAGCACCTTCGTGCGTAGGGCTTCGCCGTACTGGGCCAGCGCCTTCAGGTCCGGGCCGCGAATGTTGAAGTCGATGTCGACGGGCGCGCCCCCCAGGCTGAACGACTGCGGGTTGCGGACGGAGATGCGGAGGTCCTTGAAGTGCTTCAGTCGCGCGCGCACCGCCTGCATGACGTCGCGCTGCTTGTAGTTGCCACGGAAGGCATCGAACGGGTCGAGGGTGACGATGCCGTGGAGCAATCGCGTGAGCGAGAACGTGCGCACGTCGTGCGGCGCGATGCGGACGTAGGCGTTCGCCGTGTTGACGTTGCCGAGGAAGCCGCCGCCGACGGTGGCGAGAATGGTCTCGACGCCGTTGACGGCGCGGATCTCGTTGGCGACCGCGCGCATCGCATCGTCCATCGCCGCCATGCTGGTGCCTTCGGGGGCGGTCACCTGCACGTCGAACTCGGCCTCGTCGACGTCGCCGGGGATGTACTCCTGGCGGATGACGCCGTAGAGCGGCACCGACGATGCCATCACGATCAGCGCAAAGACGGCGACCAGGCGGCGGCGGTGCAGCGCCCACGTCAACAGACGGATGTAGCCGCCCTCCATGCGGGCGTAGAGGCCGCCGCGCGAATCGTGGTGGCTCTTGCCGTCGGCGGCGCGTTGCAGCAGGCGCGCGCTCATCATCGGCGTCAGCGTGAAGGACACCAGCAGGCTCACCAGGATGGCGACCGCCGCGGTGATGCCGAACTGGTAGAGGAAGCGGCCCGAGATGCTCGACATGAACGACACCGGCACGAAGACGACGACGAGGCTGAACGTCGTCGCCATGACGGCGAGCCCGATCTCGGCGGTCGCGGCGCGCGACGCCTCCATCGGGTCCATCTGCTTCTCCTCGACGAAGCGGAAGATGTTCTCGAGCACGACGATGGCGTCGTCGATGACGACGCCCACCATGAGCACCAGCGCCAGCATGGTGACGCTGTTCAGGGTGAAGCCGAGCGGCCACATGAAGGCGAAGGTGGCCATGACCGACGCCGGGATGGCGATGCCGGCGATGATGGTCGAGCGCCAACTGCGCATGAACGCCAGCACGACGAGGCAGGCGAGGACGCTGCCCAGCACGAGGTGGACGGTGATCTCGTGCAGCGCGGCGTAGATGTAGCGCGACTGGTCGCGGATGACCTCGAGCCGCACGTCGGACGGCAGACGCGCGCGCAGCGACTCGAGGTTCTCCTTCGCCGCCTCGATGACCTCGATGGTGTTGGCGCCCGACTGGCGCCGTACCTCGAGCACGACGGTGGCGACGTCGTCGAGGCGCGCGATGGAACGCTGCTCCTTGGTGCCGTCCTCGGCACGGCCGACGTCGCGCACCCGCACCGGCGTGCCGTCGCGCGTGGCGATGACCATCGAATCGAAGCCCGATGGATCGGCGAAGCGTCCCATCGTGCGCAGGCTCTTCTCGACGGTGGGCGTGGTGACGTTGCCGCCCGGCGTGTTGCTGTTCTGGCGCAGCACGGCGTCGCGCACCGCGGTGACGGGGAGCCCGTGCGCGGTGAGACGGTTGGCGTCGACCCAGATGTTGATGGCGCGCTCGAGCCCGCCGACGACGGTGACCTCGCCGACGCCGCGCGCGCGCTCGAGCTGCACCTTGACGACGCGCTCGGCGAAATCGGTGAGCTCGCGCAGCGGCCGGTCGGAGGAGACCGCCACCGTCATCACCGGTGACGAGTCGTTGTCGAACTTGAGGACCGTGGGCGGATCGAGCTCCGGCGGCAGCTCGCGCAGCACCCCCGAGACGCGATCGCGAACGTCCTGGGCGGCGACGTCGATGTCGCGCTCGAGGTCGAACGTGGCGGCGACGAACGCCGAGCCCTGGCCCGACACGGAACGCAGCTCGGACAGGCCCTCGACGGTGTTGACCGCCTCTTCGAGTCGCTGCGAGACTTCGGTCTCGAGCTCCTCGGGCGACGCGCCGGGGAGCGTGACGCGCACCCGGACCTGGGGCAGATCGACGGTGGGGAAGCGGTCGACGCCGAGCTGGAGGTATGCCGTCCATCCCACGACCACGAGGGCCAGGATGAGCATGGCGGCGAATACCGGCCGCCGGATGCAGACCTCGGCGAGCTTCTGCACTCAGCCTTCCGGTGCGACCGCCTGCCCGGCGGTGAGGCTGCCAGGCTCGGCGACGATGGGCGTCCCCGCGGCGATGCCCTCGAGGATCTCGATCTGGTCGCCGCGGCGCCGTCCGGTGCGGACGCGGGCTTCGACGATCTTGCCGTCGCTCACCGTCAGCACCTTGGTGACGCCCGCGAACGCCACCACCGCACCGGCGGGGATCAGCACCGCGTCCTCGGCGGGGTGCACGACGATCTCGGCACTGGCGAATGCACCGGGTCGCAGCGCGTGCTCGGGATTCGGCACCTCGGCCTCGACCAGCAGGGTCCGCGTGGCCTCGTTGACCGACGGGCTGAGGCGGACCACGGTGCCGGCGTACACCGCCTCCGAGCCCTCGGCGCGCAGCTCGACGCGCTGGCCCATCTGCACGCTGGCGGCCTCGCGCTCGGGCACGGGCAGCCGGAGCCGGAGCGGGTGCATGCGTACGATGGTGACGACGGGCTCGCCGACGGCGAGGAAACGGCCCACCGACAGGTGCCGCTCGCGCACGACGCCGTCGAACGGCGCGCGCAGCGTGGCGTCGGCGAGCTGCTGCTGCGCGATGCTGAGCTGGGTCCTGCGCTCCGCGACCACCGCGCGGCGGTTGCCGACCTCCTCGATCGACTCCTGCGCGCGCGCCTCGGCGACACGGTAGTCGGCCTCGGCGGCGTCGAGCTCGGCGCGCGACAGGATGCCGTCCTTCCACAGATCGGCGAGACGCGTGCGCTGCAGACGGGCCTGCTCGAGCACCGCGCGCGTCTGCCGCGCCAGCGCGGTCTGCTCCGGGGCCACGTCGTCGTCCGAGCCGTCGAGTGGCACGCCGAGCCGCGAACGCGCCTGCGCCAGTGCCGTCTGCGCCTGCTCTTCACGGAGATGGAAGTCGGTGAGGTCGAGGACGGCGACGGTGTCGCCGGTGCGTACGGCGGTGCCGATGTCGACCGGCAGCTGGTCGAGCCGGCCGGCGACCTTGGTGTTGAGCACCACCTCGTCCTCGGCCGCGAGCGTGCCTGTGGCCGGAATGGTGCGGGGCAGCGTGCCGGCCACGCTCTGCACCATCCGGACCTTGCGGGTCGGGGCCGCCTCGTCGCGCGCAGTGGCATCGGCGGCATCCCCGCCGCAACCCGAGACCAGGGCGCCCGAGAGGAGCAGGCCTACGAGGCTGTGGGTGAGTGGTCTCGCCGGCGGACGGGGCACGAGTCTCGTTAGAGCATGGGTTTCGCCGACGCGCGACCGTCCGGTTTGTGCGGTCGCGGAGCCGCATGCTAACCCCGGCCGGTCGTGGCCGATTCCCTCGATTCCGATCTGTTCCGCCGCATCCAGGACCGCGTCGCCGTCGTCGGCATCGGGCACCTGCCGTACGCCAAGGACATCGGCCGCCCCATCGGTGACACCGCGGTCGAGGCCATCCAGCTCGCGCTGGACGACGCCGGCCTCGAAGCCGAGGACGTCGACGGCATGTCGATGCTGGAGATGGAGGCGACACACGAGGTCTCCATCGCGCGCCGTCTCGGCGTTCGCCAGCTGACCTGGTGGGACAAGATCTCGTACGGCGGCGGCGCCTCGAGTGCCACGATCATGCACGCGGCGGCGGCGATCGCGTCCGGTATGGCCACGACCGTCGTGTGTCATCGCGCGCGCAACCGCGGCGCCAAGACGTCGCGCCCATGGTCGCAGGAGCGCGGCGTCGTACGTGACGACAAGGCGCTCCACACGCCCTGGGGGCTCATCCGACCGGTCGACGTCATCGGCATGTGGGCGCACCGCCACATGCACCAGTACGGCACGACGCGCGAGCACCTCGGCAACGTCGCCATCGCCGCCCGCAAGCATGCGAACCGCAACCCGGACGCGATGATGCGCGACCGGCCGCTCGACATGGCGACCTACCTCGCGGCACGCGTCATCGGCTACCCGCTCCACCTCTTCGACTGCTGCCTCGAGACCGACGGCGCGCTCGCGTGCGTCGTCACCAGCGTCGAGCGCGCGCGCGATCTGCGGCAGAAGCCGGTGCTGGTGCACTCGGTTGCGCAGGCGTCGGGGCCGAACCCCGTCCATCTGGCGAACTACAACAACTCGCCGGAGATGGACACGACGGCGGTGTGGTGCGCGAAGCTCCTGTGGGAGCGCTCGCAGCTCGGCCCGAGCGACATGGACTGCGCGCAGATCTACGACGCCTTCACGCCGCTCGTGGTGATGGGCCTCGAGGACTACGGCTTCTGCAAGCGCGGCGAGGGCGGCCCCTTCACCGAGGGCGGCCGGATCGAGCTCGGCGGGGCGCTGCCGGTGCTGACCTCGGGCGGCGGGTTGTCGGAGGCGTACGTGCACGGCTTCAACCTGCTGCTGGAGGGCGTGCGCCAGATCCGCGGCACGTCGACGAACCAGGTACCGGACTGCAAGGCGACGCTGGTCACCGGTGCATCGGGCGTGGCGACGAGCGCCGTCGTCTTTCGGGGGGAGTGATGCGATTCATCACCGAGGAGCACCTCCACCCCGAGTATCCGCTGCCCGACGTCGACGACCCGATCATGGCACCGTTCTGGAACGGCGCGCGCGACGGCAAGCTGATGCAGCAACGCGACCGCCAGACGGGCGCGATGCACTGGCCCCCCAAGCCGCTCTACTGGAAAGACGGCAACCGTCTCGAGTGGATCCAAGCCAAGGGCACGGGCATCATCCACACCTACGTGGTGGCCCACGCCCCCTTCCTCCCCGCCCTGACCCACCTGCTCCCCCACATCATGGTGGTAGTCGAGCTCACCGAAGGCCCCCGCATCGTCGGCCACATGGTCGACACCAAACCCGAACAGATGCGCTTCGGCCTACCGGTACAGGTGGTCTTCAAACGCCTCACCGACCGCGTGACGCTCCCAATCTGGGAACCAGCTCGGTCCTAGACGCGGGCGTACCCCCATTGGAGCGCCGGCTTCGCCGGCCGCGACACCAAGGTGGTGCGTGCTCGAATGCCCCGCGCCGTCCCCGACCGAGACAAGGTCTCGGTCGGCGCTAGTAACAATAGGTCTCGTTCCCGATCGAGTGACAGTCCGCCGGATCGTTCGAGAAGCTCTGCAGGCCGACGGCGAGGCCGGGCCGTGCCGGCGGCGGCGGGACCAGCATGGCGTCGCGGCCGCTGAACGACTGGATCGGCCACATCGGCTCGTCGGCGTCGGTCTGCGTGCCGAAGCTCAGCGTCGTCGAGCGCCAGTCGCAGACGATCTGGGAGCCGACCTGCACGCAGGGTGCAGCGAACGACGACGCGGCGGGCAGGAGCAGCAGGGCGGTGGCGATCACGAAGCGCTTCATGGGAGTCCTCCTCCTGGGTAAGGGCGTCGGGTAGATGCCGCCGTCGTCACCGGCGTGTCAGCCGGGCCCGATGTCGAGCCCGTCCACACGTCTCGACGCTGGACCTTCGGCATCTTCATGCAAATGGGGCGACACGCAGGTCGCACGGCATCTGCTGGCCCGTCGCCACGGCAGTCGGTATAGGCGGCAAACCCGTGGAGGAGCTGCTGATCCGCTTCGGACCGATCGCGGTCTTCTTCGGCGCCGCCGTCGAAGGCGATCTCGCGTTGGTGCTCGGTGGCGTGGTGGCGCACCTGGGGCTGATCGATCCGGTGACGGCGGTGATCGCGTCGTCGCTCGGCGGGCTCGCGGGTGATGCCGTCTGGTTCGCCATCGGGCGACGCAGCGCCGCGGCGATCCGCGCCACCGATGCCTACCGACGCGTCGGACCGACGGTGGAACGACTCGCCGCGCGATTCGGCGATCGCCAGCTCCTTCTGGCGCGACCCATCTGGGGAACGCGCGTCATGTCGATGCTCTTCTGGGGGAGCCAGCAGATGCGTGTCTCCCGCTTCCTGTTGCTCGACGCGCTCGCGTCGACGGTGTGGGCGGTGCTCCTCGTGTCGCTCGGATGGGCCGGCAGCCAGAGCGCGGAGAAGATCCTGGGCCAGGTGCATCGCGTCGAGCTGTGGCTCCTCGGGGCGGCGAGCATCGTCGTCGTGGTTGTCGTGCTGCTTCGGCGGTCGCGGTGACGTCGCGAGCGGGTGGGTGGCCGTCGAGTGCGTCCGATTCGCTCGACGATCGCATGGCACCACGCCGCCCCTTTCCCCACCCGCATGCTCTCGACTCGCTCGGTCGGGCGCACTCGATGGCCACCCACCTGCTCGGGACGTTGCGCTATTGTTGTAAGGTAGGGGCATGCATTCTTCGATTCTCACCTGATACGGTATGCAGTGCCACCTGTTGTCGGGTCGTTGGATTGGTGACGGCGTGAAACGGTCGGGGCATGCGATGCCTCGTCGGTGGGTTGGTGCTTGTCCTTGCCTCCACGGGCTGGGCGCAGGTTCCGGGTATGCAGTGCGTCGGCGTGGGGGACGACGCGCCACATGGGTCCGTCTTCCGCACCATCGCGATGGATGGCGACGTGCTCGACTGCCTCGTCAAGCTGCCGGCGAAGATGATCTGTCGCGCGGCGGTGGCGTACTCGCCCGGTGACCCGTCGCCACCCGAGCCATCGTCGGACGAGTGGCTCTGCTACGCCGTGCGCTGCCCGCGCGAGATCACCGCGCGCCGGATGTCGGACGAGTTCGGCGCCCACGACGTACGCGGCGATCGCAGCAAGCTCTACTGCACGCCCGGCACGCCGATGGAGTGACGGTCAGTCGACGAACGCTCCGCTCGGCGACCCGCCGGCGACCGTCGTCGTGGTGGTGCTGACGGACGTGGTCGTCGTCGTGATCGGATCGTCCGTCACCGTCAGCTGCACCGTGGTGCGGACGGCGCTGCCCGGCAGCCCGACGTCGAGATCGACCACGCCCTCGGCCAGCCCGGTGACGAGGCTCGGCGTCTCGACGTCGAAGAACTCGGCGATGCCGGCGTCGAGCGAGCGCCACTCGAGCATCCTGGTGACGTTCAGGACGCGACCGTTGGCGAGCTGTGCGGTGGCGCGCAGCTCCCGGATGCCGCCGACGGCGAGTGGATCGGCGGCGCCGAGGACCCGCAGGCTGAGCACGTCGCTCACGACGGCGAGGCCGTCGTGTCCGCTGCTCGTCGAGCTGACGCCGCGGTAAGCTGCGGTGATGGTGGCCACGCCGGCGCTGCGTCCGATCGTGTGGCTCACGTGGCGCGGCCAGACGTTGATGACCTCGGCGACGTCCGGTGCGCTCGACACCCACGTCGCGAGCTGCGTGACGTTCAGCGTCTGTCCGCTGGCGAACGTGGCCACCGCGGTCAAGTCGTCGAAGCCGTCGACCGGGAGCGTCGACACCGGCGGCGTCACGGCGACGGACACCGGCGGCTCGTTCGGAATGATCGTGATCAGCGCGTCGTCGCCGGTGTCGGTGGAGCTGACTCCCGTGTCCGGGTCGGTGAACGCGATCCTGGCGATGCCCGGCCCGGTCCCGGTGACGTAGTAGTTGCTGTGCGACCTCAAGGTGACTGTGGCGATGGCCTCGGCGGAGGATGGCGTCAGGGGACCGGAGAACGGCAGTCGGATGCCGCCCGGGGCGAAATGCCCGAAGATCTGCACGTAGGTGGTGCCACCAACCGGCAGCACGGTCATCAACGGATGGACCTCGATCCGCTGAACCGCCCCTTGGACGAGCACCTCGAACGGTGCCCCCTCGAAGCCCGTCGCGGTGTCGATCGCTCGCAGCTGCACGACGCCCGAGGCGACACCGCGGACGGCCGTGCCGTCGACGACCTCGGCGAGGGACGGATCGCTCGACACGATCGTGTAGCCGCCGCGGAAGAAGCGCTCGAAGTTGAGGCGCTCGCCGGTCGAGAACGTGCCCGACACGAACAGGGGAATCGTGCCGCCGATCGGCACCCGGTTGAAGGGCGCGGGGCGCCGCGTATCGGTGCGGACGTCGAGCGCCGTCAGCGTGCCGAGGACGCGGAAGATGGCGTCGTCGGACGCGATGCCGGTCGCCGTGTCCTCGGCCCAGATGCGTGCCTGGCCGGCGCTACCGGCGGAATCGATGCGACTACGGTCGCCGATCTCGTTCGGCGCGGTGCCGATCTGCGGGTCGCGCGAGTGCCACACCACGTCCTGCGTGAGGTTGCGGATGCCGCCGCCGACGTACTCGCCGATCGCGGTGAACCGTTGCGATCCCGGTGCGCGCACGGCGTCGCCGCGCGAGTCGTAGGGGTAGATGGCGAGACGGTAGAGGTCGCCGAGGACCAGGAGCGTGACACCGAATGCCTGGACGCCGGTCTGTGGATCACGCGCGCCGATGGTGGCGATGCCGGGCACCAGGCCGTCGATGCGGCTGCGGTCGCCGGCGGTATTGTCGGCGCGCGCGATGGCGGGCGCGCTCGACTGCCACTCGACCTGCTGCGTGAGGTTCTTGGAGCGTCCGTCGGCGAAATGGCCGATGGCGGTGAAGTGGATAGTGCCGCCGGGGAACACGGTGCGCTCGCTCGACGGCGTGATCTCGATCGACTGCAGGCCACCCTGGACGATCAGGGTCGCGTCGCCGCCGTCGTCGCTGGAGCAGATGCCGGTGATCGGGTCGCAGGCGGTCACCGTGGTGGTGCCGAAGCCCACCGCCGTGATGCGGCTGGGTGATGGAGCGCCGGGCGCCGCCGCCGTGGCGACCGCGGGGTCGCCCGTCGACCAGGTGACTCGTCCGGTGACGTTTCGCGTGGCGCCGCTGGCGAACGTGCCGCTTGCGGTGAACGACTGCGACTGCCCGACGATGCGATTGAGCTGCGACGGGTTGACGTCGATGCGCTGCAGCGTCCAGTCGACGGTGAGCGTCGCCTCGCCACGCGCGCCGGTGGCGGGATCGGTAGCGACGACCGTCGTCGACCCGGGCTCGCGACCGACGAAGCGGCCCGGCACGGGTGAATCGTCGAGGAGACTGGTGATCGTCGGATCGCCGGCGCTCCACACGACCCGGGCGGTGATCTCGTCGCTGTGACCGTCGGGATAGTCGGCGAAGGCGCGCACGTCGGTCGTCTCGTGCCACTCGACGTGCTGGTCCGCGGGCTCGACGCGCAGCGTGAACGACGGCGGCTCGGTGTCACGCATCGTCGGCACGCACACCTCGGCGACCGGGCCGAGGCGCAGGACCGCAGCGCCGAACGTCGTCGTGATGGAGACGAGGTCACCGCGGGGTGCCGTGCTGCCGCGCTGCGTGCGCGCGCGATGGCAGACGTAGGCGGGCAGGGCGTCGCCGGTGCAGAAACGACGTGGACGTTCGACCCGCAGCGCGTGTGACCCGAAGGCCGTCGTCAGCGCCAGCGGCCCCGGACCCGCGCCCGTCGTGCGCAAGCCGTGACACAGCAGCTCGACGCTCGAACCGGTGAGCGGCGGTGCGCCGCCCGTGCCGGCTGCCGCCGAGGCCGTCACGAGGGCACGCGCGAGCGTCGACAGACGCGCATCGACCGCACCGAAGCGGGTCTCGACGTCGATCGTCTCGCCGGAGCGGTCGCCGGGCGTCGTCGAGCCGTGTCGCTGGCGGACCTCCCAGGCGGCGAGCGCCGCGGTGATCGGGGGAGGCTCGCCGGCGTCGACGGCGGGCACGCAGACCGTACGCGTGCCGCCGAGCCGCAGAGTGGCCTGCTCGCCGTTCTCGGCGATGGCGATCGCGGGTTTGAGCGGGCGGGCGGGTGCGCTGCCGGCTCGCACCGCCTTGGCGTGACGACACACCAGCGTGGCTGTCGGGTCGACGGCCCCACGCGCCGGCGACACGGTCGTCCCGGCGACGATCACGAGAGCGAGGAGTGCGCGCGAGGTGACGGTCCGCATGCAGCGCATGAAGCAAGCCCCATGCCGTGATCCGTTGAGCGGACGCAAGAAGGATGAATGAGTCTAAATGGTTGCGAGATGCGATCACGCTCCCCGATCGGACGGCTCGCGCGCATTCACGCGAGCATGCCGGCGCGCACGATCATCCCTGGACCATCGGGCGCGGGCGGTCAGGTCTTCGACGGCATCATGAAGCGGCTCGGATCCTCCGCCGTCGCCGCCGCCAACAGGTCGCCGTCGGAGGCGGTGACATCGCCGTTGGTCGTGGCCTGCCCATAGGCCTGGAACTGCGTCTTCGTCATGTGCACGGCCCACGGGGGCTTCGCCGCGAGGCGACGGGCCCAGTCGTCGACCGTGGCATCGAGCGCCTCGTCGGCGACGACGGCATTGAGCAGGCCGAGACGCTCGGCACGCGCGGCGTCGATGCGGTCGCAGAGGAGCACGACCTCTTTGGCGCGCGCCATGCCGAGCTCGCGGATCAGGCGCGGTACGGCGCCCCAGGTGAGCGGGATGCCGAGGTCGACCTCGGGCACGTGGAGGAGGGCGCTCGCCGCCGCGAGGCGGAAGTCACAGGCCATCGCCAGCACGACACCACCACCGATGACGTGCCCATGGAGCCGCGCGATGGTGATCGCCTCGCAACGCTCGATGGCTTCGAGCGCGCGTCGTCCGAGCTGCGACACCCATCGTCGTTCGCGTGCACCGGCGCCCGAGCCGCGCGCGAGTCGGGCCGGGGGATCGGTGCGGTCGGCGCCGGCGCAGAAGGCGCGCCCGCGTCCGCCGAGCACGACGACTTGCGTGTCGAAGCGCTGTTGCAGGCCGTCGAAGACCGTGACGATCTCCTCGAGCGCGGTCGGGTTGAGCGCGTTGAGCTTCGCTGGACGATCGAGCCAGACGCGCGTGATGGGGCCGTCGTGCTCGACGGTGAGGGTGGTGTGGGACATGGGGACGAGTGTCGGTCGCCGTCGTCGTCCCGGTCAAGGCTAGGCGCGCGTCCGTAGCTCGTGCTAGCCGTCGTCGCATGCGCGAGATCGCCAGCGGCCTCAAATTTCCCGAAGGTCCCATCGCCATGCCCGATGGCAGTGTCATCCTGGTGGAGATCCAGCGCGGCACGTTGTCGCGCGTCTCTCCCACCGGCGCGATCACCGTCGTCGCCGAGCTCGGCGGCGGGCCCAACGGTGCCGCCATCGGCCCCGACGGCAAAGTCTACGTCTGCAACAACGGCGGCTTCGAGTGGCACGACATGGGCGGCCTCACCGTCCCTGGCGGACAGCCGCACGACTACAGCGGCGGACGCATCGAGCGCGTCGATCTGGCGACGGGCGCCGTCGAGGTCCTCTACACGCAGTGCGACGGCCATCCACTGCGCGGCCCGAACGATCTCGTCTTCGACGGCCACGGCGGCTTCTGGTTCACCGACCACGGCAAGATGCGCGAGCGTGAGCGCGATCGCACCGGCCTCTACTACGCCGCCGCCGACGGCTCCTCGATCCGCGAGGTGGTGTTTCCGCTCGAGTCACCGAACGGCGTTGGCCTCTCGCCCGACGGCCGACATCTCTACGTCGCCGAGACGTTCACGGGCCGCGTGTGGACGTGGAACGTGACGGCGCCGGGGCAGCTCGACGGCTCGATGCCGCTGGCGCCGGGTGGGGGCTCGCTGCTGGCGGGGCTGCCGGGCTTCCAGCTCCTCGACTCGCTTGCGGTCGACGGTGCCGGCAACGTCTGCGCCGCGACGCTGGTGAACGGCGGCATCACCGTCATCGCGCCCGATGGAACGATCGTCGAGCACGTCGCCGCGCCCGATCCGCTGACCACGAACATCTGCTTCGGTGGCAACGATCTGCGCACGGCCTTCATCACCTGCTCGGGGACGGGCAAGCTGTTCGCGACGGAGTGGGCGCGTCCGGGACTGAAGCTCGCGTACTGATCGCGCGTCGAACTGGCGTTGACCATCTTCTCCGGCCGGTGCTACGTGCCGGACAGGGAGGGAACCGCCATGGGTGTTGCCGCGCGAGTCGAGCCGACGGTCGAGCGCTTCGTCGGAGCCACGGTCCGCAAGATGCTGATCGATGGCCAGTGGGTGGAGGCCGCGTCGGGGAAACACTTCGAGACGGTGAATCCCGCCACCGGCGCCGTGCTGGCGCGCGTCGCCGAGGGCGATGCCGAGGACGTCGATCGCGCCGCACGCGCGGCGCGGAAGGCGTTCGACGACGGCCCCTGGCCGACGATGGGCCCGTCGGAGCGCCAGAAGATCATGCTGCGCGTCGCCGACCTCATCGAGGCGAACGGTCTCGAGCTGGCGCAGCTCGAGACGCTCGACAACGGCAAGTCGATGTTCGAGACGCAGAACGTCGACATTCCGGCCGCCGCCGACACGTTCCGCTACTACGCCGGCTGGG
This sequence comes from Binatia bacterium, assembly GCA_036009625.1. Lineage (GTDB taxonomy): Bacteria > Desulfobacterota > Binatia > DP-6 > DP-6 > DASYLJ01. The sequence goes on along the minus strand of DASYLJ010000106.1, from coordinate 9,362 downwards.
TGAACAAGCTCTACGGCGAGACCAACCCGTCGGACCATGCGTTCTTCAACTTCACGTTGCGCGAGCCGGTGGGTGTCTGCGGTCAGGTCATTCCGTGGAACTTCCCGCTCCTGATGGCGGCGTGGAAGCTCGGCCCTGCGCTGGCATGCGGCAACACCGTGGTACTGAAGCCCGCCGAGCAGACGCCGCTGACGGCGCTGCGCCTCGGCGAGCTCCTGCTCGAGGCGGGCGTGCCGCCGGGCGTCGTCAACATCGTCCCCGGCTTCGGCCCGACGGCCGGCGGCGCCATCGTCCGTCACCCGCTCATCGACAAGGTGGCGTTCACCGGCTCGACGGACGTCGGCAAGGAGATCCACCGCGAGAGCGCCGCGACGCTGAAGCGCGTGTCGCTCGAGCTGGGCGGCAAGTCACCGAACATCGTCTTCGCCGACGCCAACGTCGAGGACGCCGTGGCCGGCGCGCTCACCGGCGTGTTCTTCAACCAGGGCGAGGTGTGCTGCGCCGGCACGCGGCTCTTCGTCGAAGAGAAGCTGCACGACGAGTTCGCCGACGCGGTGGCGAAGGCGGCGTCGGGCATGAAGCAGGGCAACGGGCTCGATCCGGGCGTGCAGGTGGGGCCGCTCGTCAGCCAGGAGCAGCTCGACCGCGTCACCGGCTACCTCGACATCGGCAAGAAGGAGGGGGCGCGCGCGCTGACCGGCGGCGAGCGCAACATGGCGCCCGGGCTCGAGGGTGGCTACTTCGTGAAGCCGACGGTGTTCACCGGCGTGCGCAACGACATGCGCATCGCGCGCGAGGAGATCTTCGGGCCGGTGGTGTCCGTGATCCCGTTCAAGGATGAGCATGACGCCGTCTTCCAGGGCAACGACTCGCTCTACGGGCTCGCCGCCGGCGTCTGGACGCGCGACGTCGGCAAGGCGCACCGGGTGGCGCGTGCGCTGCGGGCGGGCACGGTCTGGGTCAACTGCTACAACGTCTTCAACCCGATCACGCCGTTCGGGGGCTACAAGCAGAGCGGCTATGGCCGCGAGCTCGGCCGCTACGCCCTCGATCTCTACACCCAGGTGAAGAGCGTCTGGATCAAGGTGTGACGTCGTACGAGTGCCTGCGCGTCGCGATCGAGGACGGGGTGGCGTGGGTCACCATCGACCACCCGCCGATCAACCTTCTCGACATGGCGCTCATCGGCGACCTCATGACGGTCGGCGCGACGCTGGAGTCGGACGACGCCGTGCGCGTCGTCGTGCTGCAGAGCGCCAACCCAGAGTTCTTCATCGCCCACGCCGACGTTTCCCTGATCCAGACCCTGCCCACCGAGGTGCCGTCGAAGCCGACGGCGCTGGGCTTCTTCCACGTCATGGTGGAGCGCTTCCGCACCATGCCGAAGGCCACCATCGGCAAGATCGACGGCCGGGCGCGCGGGGGCGGGAGCGAGCTGCTGCTCTCGCTCGACATGCGGTTCGGCACCTACGGCCGCACCGTGCTGGCACAGCCCGAGGTGGCATTGGGCATCATCCCCGGTGGCAGCGGCACGCAGCGTCTGCCGCGGCTGGTGGGACGGGCACGGGCGCTCGAGATCATTCTCGGCTGCGACGACGTGCCCGCCGATCTCGCCGAGCGCTGGGGATACCTCAATCGGGCGCTGCCACCGGACGAGCTCGGCCCGTTCGTCGAGCGGCTGGCGCGGCGGATCGCATCGTTCCCGGCCGAAGCCATCGCGCTCGCCAAGACGGCAGTGAATGCGGCCGAGCTGCCGACGCTCGACGGCCTCCTCGAGGAGGCCCACTGCTTCAATCAGGCGGTGGCCACGCCCGCGGCGCGCCATCGCATGGCGCGCTTCCTCGAGCTCGGCGGACAGACGCCGGAAGTCGAGCGCGATCTATCGGCGATCGTCGACAAGCTGCGGTAACCACTTCGCGCGACACGTGTTCGTTCCCAGCGGAGGTGTCGCATGAAGAAGACTCTGTTGGCGCTGGCGGCGCTCGTGCTGGTGACCGGGATGGCGGCATCGCCTGCCGAAGCAGGGGTGAACTTCTCGTTCGGCTTCGGGATCCCGTTCTTCCCGCCGGTGTACCCGGGGCCGGTGTACGTGGCCCCGCCGCCGGTCGTCTACGCGCCGGCGCCGGTCTATGGCTACGGCTATGGTGGCTATGGGTACGGCGTGCCGGCGTACTACGGCGGCTACGGCTACGGTGGCGGCTATGGCTACCGGGGCTACGGGTACGGCGGTGGCTATCGTCGCGGGTACTACGGTGGCGGACGTGGCTACTACGGTGGCGGACGCGGCTGGCGCGGCCACCCGTACCACCGCTGACGTCAGCGCGGCCGCAGGATGGCGAGCGTCGCGCCGAGGCCCCCCCGTTCGGGTGGCGCGTCGCGGAACGCCGCCACCTGCGGCAGCCGACCGAGCGTGGCCTGCACGCGGGCCCGCTGCACCCCGATGCCGCGCCCGTGGATGAGACGCACCTCGTGGAAGCCGGCCTCGTGCGCGGCCTCGATGTACGCCTCGACGACGGACGGAATCTCGGCCGGCGCGAATGGATGCAGATCGAGGGCATCCTCGATCGGGACGACGACCGGCTCGTCGTCGTCGGTCACAGCGCCCCGTCGGCGAGAAAGCGGACCACGGCGTCGCTGAAGGCGTCGTTGCGATCGCCGGCCACCATGTGGCCCGCACCCGAGACGTCGACGTAGCGCGCCCCAGGCGCCACCGCGAGGAACGCGCGCGCACCCTCCTCGCTGACGACGTCGCTCATGCGACCACGCACCAGCAGCATGGGGACGCGGATGGCGCGGGCAGCGGCTTCGAGCCGATCGGGCTGCTGCGTCGCGCTGGGTCGCTTGTCACCGCGGATGAGCCGCGGGTCCCAGTGCCACCGGAACCGTCCGTCCTCGCCGAGGCGCAGGTTCTTCCGCAGGCCGTCGAGATCCTTCGGCCGTGGGCGGTGCACCATGTAGCCCGCGACCGCGTCCGCCGCGTCGTCGAGCGTCGCGAAGCCGTCGGGGTTGCCGGTCATGAAGCCGATGATGCGGCCGACGCCGGCCTGATCGACGCGGGGCGCGATGTCGACCAGCACGACGGCCGACGCCGGTGGATCGTCGCCTTCGCCCTGCGCGATCAGGGTCGCCAGTCCGCCCAGCGAGGCGCCGACGACGGCAGGCTTGCCTGGGAAGGTGGCCGCCATCGCGCGCAGGTCACGCGCGAAGGCGTCGACGCTGTAGTCGCCGTCCGTATCCCACGTGCTGTCGCCGTGCCCGCGCAGGTCGACGGTGACGGCGTACCGTCCGGCGGCGGCGAGCGCGGCGGCGGTGCCACCCCATGCGTGCCGCGTCTGGCCGCCGCCGTGGAGGAGGATCACCGCTGGTGCCGCGGGATCGCCCCAGGCGTCGCCGACGAGCGTGAGCTGGCCGACCTCGAACGTTACGCGCCCCGACTCAGACATCGGCGTCTCCCGTGACCGGGCGCGACAGCACGTCGGGAATCCACTGGCCGAGCCGCGTGCGCAGGTCGGCGGCGGCCTCGACCAGCAGGTGGCCCGCGCCTGGCAGGACGACCACTTCGCCGCTGCCGGCGAGCGCCTGGACCGCCTGGCTCGCCATCACCGGCAGGAGCTCGTCGCGGTCGCCGTGCAGGAGGAGGAGCGGACGGCCGCGCAGGCCCGCTGCACCCTCGCAGCCGGCCGACTGCGTCGACAGGGTGACCACGCCCGCCACCATCGGACGCAGCGCGATGCCGGCGTTGACGGCGACGGCACCGCCGAACGAGTGTCCCATGACGACGAAACGCCGGGCGCCATTGCGGTGCGCCAGGTCGGCGGCGCCGGCGACGTCGAGCACGCAGGCGTCGAGGTCGTTCGGCTTGCGGTAGCCGATGCGGATCGTTCCGATGCCGGCGGCGGCGAAGGTCTCACCGAGCTCGTGATAGAGCGCCTCCGCCGGGCCGAGGAGGCCGCCGAGCGCGCCGCCACACATCAGGACGACGCGCTCGTTGGTCGGGTCGCCGTGCCAGAGGAAGGTCAACAGGCCCTCGAACGTGAAGCCTTCGATGTGCCGCAGCCCGGGCGTGATCAGCACGTCCTGCTTGGCGATCACGCGCAGTCGATCGAGCGGACGCTCGCGGCCCGGTGACGACGGGGTTTCGGTGCTCATGCGTGCAGGGCAGGGCGGCGGTCGGCCCAGGGCTGCGCCGATTCGAGCTGCGCCGCCACGCGCAACAGCAGGTCCTCGTGGCCGAACGCGGCCACCAGCTGCATGCCCATCGGCAGCCCGCCGCTGCTCCAGTGCAGCGGCAGCGAGATCGCGGGCTGGCCCGACATGTTGAAGGGTGCGGTGAAGGCCGCGAACATCGTCGCGCGCAGCCCGGCGACGACGGGCATTTCGGGATCGGGCCGAAACGCGCCCAGCAGCGGCGGCGGCTCGGGGACCGTCGGCGTGAGCAGCAGATCGAAGCCGTGCTCCCACCAGCCGGCGAGCCGTCGCGTGTAGCCGTGGATCCAGTCGACGGAGGCGAGGTAGCGATTCGCCGAGCAGGCGTTGCCGAGCTCGGCGAGCGACCAGTTGAGCGGATCGACGTCGTCCCGCCCGAGCGGCCGGCCGACGAAGACGCTCAACGTCTCGAGCAGGTGCGCCACGTGCGTGGCGTACATCGTCGAGAAGTGCTGGCCGACCTCTGGCTCGTCGAGCGCATCGGGATGCGCGACGTGCACCTCGTGTCCGAGCTCGGCGAGCAGACCGCCGGTCGCGTCGACGGCGGCGGCGACCTCGGCATGGACGGTGCCCATGTTGGCGGGCGGACGCAGCAGCATGCCGACGCGGAGCTTGCCCGGTGCCGTCCCGACCTCCTGGCCATACGGTCGTCCCGGCGGCGGTGCGGTATAGGGGTCTCCCGGCATGTGGCCGGCGATGGCGTCGAGGATGCCCGCCGTGTCGCGCACCGAGCGCGTCACCGTACCTTCGCACACCATGCCGCCCATGCCGTCGCCGACGTCGGGACCGAACGACGTCCGTCCGCGCGACGGCTTGAGGCCGACCAGCCCGCACTCGCTCGCGGGAATGCGGATGCTGCCGCCGCCGTCGTTGGCGTGCGCCGCGGGCACGAGACCGGCCGCCACTGCCGCTGCCGAGCCGCCGCTCGAGCCGCCGGTGGAGTGCTCGGGGTTCCACGGATTGCGCGTCGGTCCGTAGGCGTCGGGCTCCGTCGCCGGCAGCGTGCCGAGCTCGGGGGTGTTCGTCCGCCCGAGGATGATGAAGCCGGCGGCGCGCAGCTTCTGCGCCAGGAACGAGTCGTGCGGTGCGCGGAAGCCGACGTCGCGCAGGAAGCGCGTCCCCATGTGCATGGGATCCCCGGCGGTCGAGCAGAGCAGATCCTTCACCAGGAACGGCACGCCGTGGAACGGTCCGCTGCCCGGGCCGACGGCGGCGCGCGCCTCGGCACGTGCGGCCTCGAAACGCGGGTGGATGACGGCGTTGAGCGTGGGGTTCAGGTGCTCGATGCGAGCGATGGCGGCATCGACCAGCTCGAGCGGCGTCACCTCGTGGCGTCGCACCAGCTCGGCCTGACCAGTGGCGTCGAGACGGGAGAAGTCGTCGGTCATGCCCGACGCTATGACGAGGCTCCGCATCAAGTCCAGTCCGAGGTCGTCGCGATTTGACAGCGTGCGCGCCGCAGGGTCAGGGTGCCCGCCATGAGCTCCAGCGTACGTCCCGATCTCCTGCGTGCCCTGACGGCGCTCACCACCGGCATCTACGTCGTCACCGTGCGCGAAGGGGACGAGCGTCACGGCATGTCGGGCTCCTGGGTGACGCAGGTATCTGGCGATCCGCCGCTGCTGCTCGCCGCGGTCGATCGCGCGCATCGCACCCACGGCGTCATCGAGCGTACCGGCACGTTCGCGCTCAACGTCGTCGGCGAGCGCGGGCGCCATCTCGAGGACTACTTCCATTCTGCCGCCGCCGAGCGCGCCGACAACCTCGCCACGGTGGCCTACGACGACGGCACCGGCGGCCTGCCGCTCTTGAACGGCGCGATGGTGAGCCTCGAGTGCCGCGTCCAGCAGTCGCACGGCGTCGGTGACCACACGCTCTTCATCGCCACCATCGAGCGCATCGTCGAGCGCGGCAACGATCGTCCGCTGACGTCGCAGGCGCTCGACTACGTCTACGTCGGCACCGTGGTACCGCAGCCGACGCGCGACTAGCGCGACGCGGCGGACGCGGCCGGCTCGGATACCGGCAGCTCGCCGACCTCGCCCAGGAACAGCGCGTGCACCTGCGCCGTCAGCTCCTCGACGGTGCCGTCGGCGAAGGAGGCGTACGGGATCTCGTCGAGGACGCGGATCCGGATCGCGTGCTGGCCCTGCAGGACGAGGCCCTTCTTCGGGAGGACGTGTGCCGTCCCCTCGATGACGATCGGCAGGATCGGGACCCGGGCGCGATGCGCGAGCGTGAAGGCGCCGTGCTTGAACGGCTTCAGGCGGCCGTCCTCCGAGCGCGTGCCCTCGGGAAAGATCATGAGCGAGCTGCCTTCGGCGAGGGTCTGCTCAGCGTCGCGCAGCATGGTGGCGATGCTGTCCGGATCGCCGCGTCGCAGGCGGATGTAGCGGTTCAGCGTCATGTTCCAGCCGACGCACGGAATGCGGAACAGCTCGGCCTTCGATACCCACTTGAAGTGCGCGAAGAGCCGGAAGAGCACCATGATGTCGAGCAGCGACTGGTGGTTCGCCACCATGACGTAGGTGGCCCCCGGTCGGATGCGCTCGCGGCCCTCGATGGTGACGCGCCACGCCGGGTTGATCCAGGTGTAGAGCGACGCCCAGAAGCAGGTGAAGCGATGCTGCGCGACCAGGCGTCGGTCGAACGGGGCGGTGACAGCCCACACGAGCACCGCCACGGGGAACAGCAGCAGCGAGCTCACGAAGATGAATGCCCAGTAGAGGAACGAGAACACTCGACGGCGCACGGCTCCGGTCCTAGCACCACGCCCGGGCGCGGTCGAGAATCCGGTGGTACCGGCCGGGCCGCCGTACTAGACGTGATCGTCATGATCGCCCGCGGCATGAGTCACGTCTCGTTCCCCGTCCACGACCTCGAGCGCTCGCTCGCCTTCTATCGCGACACCCTCGGGTTCGTGGCCATTCCGCGGCCCGACCTGGGGCTGCCCGGTGCCTGGCTGCAGGCCGGGAACGCGCAGGTGCACCTCATCCAGCGCTTCCCGGGGGCCACGCTGGGGTCGCCGCCACCGTCGGTGAACCCCATGGCCCAGCACGTCGCGCTCACCATCGACGACTACGCGGGTGCCCTGGCCACGCTGCATGCCCACGGTCTCGAGGTGCTCGAGACGAACGACGAGCAGGGTCAGCTGTGGGTGCAGGATCCGGACGGGCACGTCATCGAGCTGAACGCGCGGTGACGGGAGACGCCGACCGGCCGCTCGGACCGGCGACGACCGTCCTCACCGGCACGCAGGGCGGCAAGTATCCGCACGGCAACAGCCTGCTGGTGACGGGCACCGAGGAGACGGTCGTCATCGACCCGTCGCTCACCCTGGCGCACCGAGCCGACGTCCCGCGGGCCGACCGCGTCGTCAACAGCCACTGCCACGAGGATCACGTCGCCGGGAACCATCGCTACCCGGAGGCGACGTGGTACCTGCCCGAGGCCGACCTGCCGGGGATCGCGTCGGTGGACGGCATCATGGCGATCTACGGCTTCGACGCCGCCATCGACGCGACCTTCCGCCGCGTCGTGGTCGACGAGTTCCACTTCACGCCGCGGGCCGATGCCCTGGCGTACCGGGACGGCGACGTCTTCGATCTCGGTGGCAGCGTGCGCATCCGCGCCATCCACGCGCCGGGGCACACACGCGGCCACTCGCTGCTGCACGTCGAGCCGGACGACGTGCTGTATCTCGGCGACATCGACCTCTCGAGCTTCGGGCCCTACTACGGCGACGCGTGGTCGTCGCTCGAGGACTTCGAGCGCACGCTGGCGATGGTGCGCGCGATGCCGGCGCGCTGGTACGCGACGTTCCATCACATCGGCGTGCTGGAGGGGCGGGCGGCGTTCCTCGAGCGGCTCGACCGCTTCACGGCCGTGATCGCGCGGCGCGAGGCAGCGCTGCTCGACTTCCTCGCCGAGCCGCACTCGCTCGACGAGATCGCCGCGCATCGCTTCGTCTACCGGCCGGCCGATCCGGTGAGCTTCGCCGAGCCGGTGGAGCGCCGCAGCATGGGGCAGCACGTCGCCCGGCTGGTGGCTGCGGGGCGCGTCGCCGAGGCCGAACCCGGCCGTTTCGTCGCACGCTGACCGTGCAGGCGTGGCTACGACCTTGGTCGTAGCCGGCCGTCCAATGGTCCCGACCCCGCCCGCGCTCCCGCACGGGCGCCGCGGCGGCGCGCGGGAAACCGCCCGTCGATGCCAGCACGGTGCTGGCGTATCGGGGCCCGAGTCTTGCTTTCTCCAGACCTCGGTGGGGTTCCTGCTGGCAGGTCTGATGGCTCTGACGCTGGTCGCTGCGCCGGCGTCGGCGACCGATTGGCTGTGCTGGCAGGGCGAGCACGTCCGGAGCGCGGCGTCGCCCGCACGGGTCGAGGTCGTCGATCGGTTCACGGCGGGCGACGTGGCGTTGGCCCGCCCCACGAGCCTGTGCTCGGCGGCCGCACCCGGTGTGGTGCCATCCGGGCCTCCGACGCACGCGGCCGCATGGACGATCCGCCGTCGCCCCGATGCGGCCACCACCGCCTCGTCGGTCACCGTCACCAATCACCTCGCCACCACGACGCTCCGCGTGGGCGGTGTGCGCAGCCTGCTCGCGACTGACGCCGGGTGGATGACGTGTCGCGACGTCGAGGCGCCGCGCCGGACGGGCCGTCGCCCGCGGCTCGTGATCGGCGACGCCGGTGGGCTTCGCACGCTGCTGCTCGGGCGTCCGCGGCGCCTCTGCATGCCGCCGATCGACGACGATCGCCCGGAGCTGCTGTGTCATGCCGTGACGCCACTCGCCGCCGCCGATCGTGCCACGCCGCCGCGGGGCCCCGTCGATACGGTGCTCGGACGTGTCGAGGGACGAGCGGGGTCACCGAGCGAGCTGTGCGTGGAGTCGACGCGCACGCAGCTGCCGAGCCCGCCGGCGCCGGGTCCGCCAGAGCCGCCCCCCGGCGTGCTGCGGGTCGGCGCCGTGTCGCGGCCGTTGATCACCGGCGACAAGGTGCGTCTGCGGGCCTTCGTCGATCGCCCCAACGGCACGTCGGCGAATTGGAGCGACCGCGTGGAGTTCCGATCCAGCGACGAGCGCATCGCCGTCGTGCGTGGCGACGTGCTCGAAACCGTGGGCCGCGGCACGGTCGAGGTCTCCGCATTCGACG